>NZ_JBUZST010000056.1:0-506 GCF_055407965.1 Pseudomonas sp. B611 | reverse complement strand
CGCCCTGGGTGGCCTCGCCGCCGGCATCGGCGGCGCGACCATCGGTTATCAGGTCATCGACAAGGCCACGGGCTTGGTGGTGCCGTTCTTGCCAGGGGCCGAGCAAATCCTCAAGCCAACCGCGCATATTGGCTTGGTGGCCGCCGAGCTGAAAACTCAAATCGCCCAGGAGGACCTGGCCGAGCGCCTGGAACGCACCACTGCCATGTTGCGTGCGGCGGGCAGCTTGTTTGAGATCAACGGAGAGGTGGCCTGATGTTGCCTTTAGTGCGTGTCGGTGATCGTTTGTGTGCCATCGGTAAGCCGCTGGTGCTTGATGTGTGCAGTCGTCATCGAAAATTGCGGCATATATTCGGGCGCATGTTTATACGAATGGGAGGCGGCTTGGTAAGTTTGGTGCTGTTGGGGTGTGTATCTGCCGAAAATAAAATGGTGGCCGGGAATATAGCGGCGATTAATCATGTTGAAGGGACTGCGATTAATTGGTTTTCGGTGAATGGCTATAG
>NZ_JBUZST010000055.1:0-507 GCF_055407965.1 Pseudomonas sp. B611 | reverse complement strand
AAGGTCGTCATAGGCGTAGGAAACGACGCTGTACTCGCTCACCCAGACGTAGGGATCAGAACCCTCGGCCCGCTGAATCTGGTAATCCACCGCCACGATACGGTCGGCCGAATAACGCAAAAACAGCGAACGCCCGACACCGTTATCCAGCCGCTCGATACGCCCCAACAGATCCCGGGAAATCCGCAGTCGGTTGTCATACGCATCGCTGATGGCTGTCAGCAGACCCTCACGAAAGTGGTAGAACCGCGATGCCTGCGCCAGCACCAACTCGTCAGGCAAAGTACCGAGATAAATGACCGCTTCGGCCAGGCTATTGGTGATCGTCGGCCGAGAAATCGTAGGCAAGGGAAAAACCGTCGAGCGATTCTCATGATCCGTCCAAACCACCGAATCGCCCGAAACAGCAAGCCTGTGGGCCAGCGCATGACTCCAGCCAAACCCCAGCCCACAATCCACGTCCACCGCACTGGTGCGATAAAGCCGCGTCCACTCGAACGGCAAAAC
>NZ_JBUZST010000054.1:0-515 GCF_055407965.1 Pseudomonas sp. B611 | reverse complement strand
AGGGAGGAGGATCTGGTTGGATCGAGGCCGGTGTATGAGCACTCCAAGAATGAGTGGAACACTTGGTGGCTGAGGATGCATAGCTTCACGGGTGATGAAACCGTCAAAATCGAGGCATGGCCCTTAATCTTTCCGGGGCAACGGTTGATTGTCACGGTCGCCGGTAACCAGCACATTGCGCCGTATCGCTTCATCTGGGTTGCGCTGGATCATGTGGTAAAGCCCCATGAGGCTCATGCGGGTTATGTCTTCAGGTTTCCTCTTTCACGCGCATGGATGTCCAGGCTGGATGACTACTCGGCGCTGACGGCCCACTTGGGTGTCATTTGGGATGGAACCAGGCCTGTATTTCCTGATCCAGGCGACCCTCTTCTTGAAAACCCACTGCCTATCAACGCCCAGGATTTCCACTTGCGTACCACCACGCTGCTGCAGGTGGACCCGTACCAGGACCTGCCTCCTCCGCATCTGCGCCAGTCTGTGGACTACAACGGTGGGTGGCACCTTAATCCCGA
>NZ_JBUZST010000053.1:0-821 GCF_055407965.1 Pseudomonas sp. B611 | reverse complement strand
GCGCATCTCCGGGGAAGGTGCGTAGATCCAGAACGCCACCCTGCTGGGCCCGAGGCGTGGCTTCCTCTACGACCGGCGTCGGCAGGCGCACAGGCTTGCTGATTTCCAAGTTCAAATCCGCAGACGTCTGCACCTTACACGCAGTGATCACGGTGTAAGTGATCTTCACCGTTTTGCCACTACTCTCGATCGCTGCATCCGCTGGCAGCTTGAAAATGACAGGCCCTGTGGCACTACCCGATTTAGGGGCCAACGGCCAGCAAGAGCCATCAGGCTTCTCGAAACAAACGGTGATGGTGTGTGCGGAGTTGATTCCGGCGTAATTCACTTCGACATGGAGGCCATTACGGGCGTTCCAGAGGTTCAGGCCCTCTTCAACGGCTTCCTGCACCGAAGGTTTAGGAAGAACCAGAAGCTCCTGCGCGATCTTGAACGACTCATGAGGAAACTCGAAAGCATTCTCCTGCCCGCTCGCGCCACAAAAACTCACTGCAAAATGCAGCTCGAACTCGCTGCAATCGGCCAGCTTTTGCAGTTCTGCCCTAGGAATAGAAGCCTCGACTCCACGATCCTTCCAGTCCTCTTTCACGGGTTCTTCGAGCAAAATGTCAAACCGGTAAATGCTGCCGCTCTCGTCTTCTCCCGTGATCCACATCCAGCAAAGATTCGAACACTCGGCGTAGCCCCAGACGGGCACTGTCGCCAGTGCGGCCCCTGCAAATGTAGTGAGGTCTACGTTGCCGTTAGTTGACTCTTCAATATTCGGATGAACGAACTGGGGCACCGATACGCTGACGTCCTGTGCAGGTGATGACTGTTCA
>NZ_JBUZST010000052.1:0-854 GCF_055407965.1 Pseudomonas sp. B611 | reverse complement strand
CAGCCAGCTCACCGGCCTGCATTGGCACACCCTCAAAACGCTCGATAAACGACGCCTTCAAGCCGAGGTAGGCAACTTCGATTCAACCGGTGTCCGCCGCCTGGTGATGGACGAGTTCGCCCTGCACAAAGGGCATCGCTATGCCACGGTCATCATGGATGCCGAGCGAACGCGGGTATTGTGGGTCGGCCACGGCAACAGCCGCGAGGCGGTCCGCCCGTTCTTTGAATTGCTCGGCAAGCACTGCCAGCAGATAGAGGCGGTGGCCATGGACATGAACACGGCTTTTGATTTGGAGGTGAAGAAGCATTGCCCGCAAGCCGAAGTGGTGTACGACCTGTTTCACGTCGTCGCGCGCTACGGTCGGGATGTGATCGACCGTATCCGGGTTGACCAGGCCAACCTCCTGCGCGAAGACAAGCCGGCACGAAAGGCGGTCAAGCAAAGCCGCTGGCTGCTGCTGCGCAATCGCAACAACCTGAAGGACGGACAAGCCGTGCAGCTTCAAGAACTACTCGCGGCCAACCAGCCGCTGGCTACGGTCTATGTCCTCAAGGATGCGCTGAAGGATGTCTGGTTCGCCCCCAGCGTACGAGAGGGCTGGCGCCGCTGGCGAACCTGGTTGCGGCACGCCCGGGACAGCGGCCTCGCGCCGCTACAGCGCTTCGCTCGCAACCTGCGCAAATACGCCCGAGGCATCCTCGCCAGTGCCAACTTCCATATGCATACCAGCGTCCTTGAGGGCGTCAACAACCGCATCAAGGTGATCAAGCGTATGGCCTATGGTTTTCGGGACTCGGAATACTTTTTCCTGAAAATCAAGGCTGCCTTCCCCGGGAAAGCGCGATGAACCT
>NZ_JBUZST010000051.1:0-896 GCF_055407965.1 Pseudomonas sp. B611 | reverse complement strand
CCTGGGTATTCTTCCTTCAAGCCAATCTGCGACAGACGACGGTTGGCGATGAACTTGAGGTAGTCCTCCATCATCGCGGCGTTCATGCCCAACACGCCGCGCGGCATGGTGTCGCGGGCGTATTCGATTTCCAGCTGGGTCCCTTGCAGGATCATCTGGGTCGCTTCTTCCTTCATCTCGGCATCCCACAGGTGTGGGTTTTCGATTTTGATCTGGTTGATCACGTCGATACCGAAGTTCAGGTGCATCGACTCATCGCGCAGGATGTACTGGAACTGCTCGGCCACGCCGGTCATTTTGTTGCGGCGGCCCATGGACAGGATCTGGGTGAAGCCGCAATAGAAGAAGATGCCTTCGAGGACGCAGTAGTAGGCGACCAGGTTGCGCAGCAGTTCTTTGTCGGTGTCGACGGTGCCGGTTTCGAACTTCGGATCGGAGATCGAACGGGTGTACTTCAGGCCCCAGGCGGCTTTCTTAGCGACCGATGGGATCTCGTGGTACATGTTGAAGATCTCGCCTTCATCCATGGCCAGCGATTCGATGCAGTACTGGTAGGCGTGGGTGTGGATCGCCTCTTCGAAGGCCTGGCGCAGGATGTACTGGCGGCACTCCGGGTTGGTGATCAGGCGGTACACGGCCAGCACCAGGTTGTTCGCGACCAGGGAGTCGGCGGTGGAGAAGAAGCCCAGGTTGCGCATGACGATGCGACGCTCGTCGTCGGTCAGGCCTTCGGGGTTTTTCCACAGCGCGATGTCGGCGGTCATGTTGACCTCTTGCGGCATCCAGTGGTTGGCGCAGCCGTCGAGGTACTTCTGCCAGGCCCAGTCGTACTTGAACGGCACGAGTTGGTTGAGGTCGGCGCGGCAGTTGATCATGCGCTTTTCGTCAACGGCGAC
>NZ_JBUZST010000050.1:0-928 GCF_055407965.1 Pseudomonas sp. B611 | reverse complement strand
CAGAATTGGAAAAACTGCGTACTAACACTCCGTTGGTCGTTGCGTTTAAAGCAACGCCCGATAAAGGTGGCGTCGTGGGCAATGCGATTGATTTTCCGGTGCTAAATCTGGAGTTCCGTAAGGCTATGCGTGACTTTTCGCAATTTCCGAATGGGGAACGCAATGGCTGGAAAGATGGGCCAGCGGCTGGTGGTGAGATGCGAGACGGCATCCAGTTTGGTAAATCCTGTTTGTTCAACATGACCAGCTATCCTGCGACTCCGCTAGGTGTCATGTTGTACAAGGACTTCACGAATTTGGACATTGGACGTACCTATACTTTCCGTGTCCTTATTGCCATGATCAACTACGCGCCATGGGGCACTCCACCCAGGTTATCGCTCGCCGCTGGTGATCTGTCCATCACACCGGTCACACCCTTCCCGACGCACGGCGTCTGGACTTCGTTACGCGGCAGTTTTGTCGCGACCGGGCCCTCAATGCGGTTGGAAATCGTGAATCATGAAACGGCTGGCGACTCAGGGAACGATCCCGCGATAACGGATATTCTTATCGAAGGGTAGTGGCGTGACTTCCTCGTTTGGATTGCAGTGTTGAAGTTCGCAGTTCAGCAGATTGAGGAGAAGGAGCTTTTGGTGTCGCGGCCGGTGTTTGTTCATGCCAAGAGTGAGTGAAACTGAAGTGTCGGCGCAATGCGGACACTTTGCTGACCTTAAATGAAGGCGTTATTTCGGCCCCAAATTCTTCCCCTTCTGCGCCGACAATACCTGCCCATGCATGTGTCTGGTCGAGTATATCGATTGGGTTGGCGGCGAATGAGATCAGCGCAGAGAAGGTGGATCGGTTGAGTGATTTGATGGCGGAGTTGGAGGGGATGTGAGGGGACCGTTGGTAAGAACTGTCAGATCTGACAGTAGGCAAAGCTTCT
>NZ_JBUZST010000049.1:0-933 GCF_055407965.1 Pseudomonas sp. B611 | reverse complement strand
TTGGTGAAATACCCGCCTCACAGGAATCGAACGGTTGAGTCCCGATGAAACAGATGTCCTTCGCCGATGCTGAGTACGCCGGCAAACGTAAGCAGACCCGCCGTGAGCGCTTCCTGATCGAGATGGATCAGGTCGTGCCCTGGAAGGGCTTGATTGCCTTGATCGAGCCGCATTATCCGAAAGGTGAAGGCGGTCGTCCGGCGTATCCGTTGCTGGCCATGTTGCGGGTTCATCTGATGCAGAACTGGTTCGGCTACAGCGATCCGGCGATGGAAGAATCACTCTATGAAACGACGATTCTGCGCCAGTTCGCGGGGCTGCATCTGGATCGAATTCCCGATGAAACCACGATCCTCAACTTCCGGCGCCTGCTGGAAAAACATGAGTTGGCGGGCGGGATCTTGCAGGTCATCAACGGCTATCTGGGTGACCGTGGCTTGATGCTGCGCCAAGGCACGGTGGTCGATGCGACGATCATTCATGCCCCGAGTTCGACCAAGAACAAGGACGGCAAGCGCGACCCGGAAATGCATCAGACGAAAAAAGGAAATCAGTACTTTTTTGGTATGAAAGCGCACATCGGCGTCGATGCCGAATCCGGCTTGGTGCACAGCCTGGTGGGCACGGCGGCGAATGTGGCGGACATGACTCAGGTCGATCAGTTGTTGCATGGTGAGGAAACTTACGTGTGCGGCGATGCGGGTTATACCGGTGTGGAGAAGCGTGCTGAGCATCAGAACCGCACGATGATTTGGTCGATTGCCGCGCGTCCCAGCAGCTATAGAAAGCACGGAAAAAAGAGTTTGATCGGGCGTATGCGACGCAAGATCGAATACGCCAAAGCGCAGGTGCGGGCCAAGGTTGAACATCCCTTTCGCGTGATCAAGCGCCAGTTTGGCTACACGAAAGTACGCTTTCGTGGCTTGTCGAAAA
>NZ_JBUZST010000048.1:0-937 GCF_055407965.1 Pseudomonas sp. B611 | reverse complement strand
CGCAACGAACGTACCGGCGACGGTGCCTTCTACGGCAGAGTTTTCTTCCAGGGTGTTGGCAACGACTTCAATCACTGGCACGTCGTTGTGCAGGTTGACGGTCGGTTGGTCGGAACCGGTGGAGTTCAGGCCCTGCGGGTCGGTGACGGTGAGGTCAATCTTCGGCAGCTGGTTGCCAGCGTTGACAAAATTCGCGCCCGCCTGGGTCAGTACAACGTTGTTGCCAACGATGGCGTAGTAGCCGGCGTCGTTGGTGCCCGCAGTGAAGGTGATGGTCAGGCCATCGCGTGGCGTTTCTTCGTCGGTTGCAGTGAAGGTACCGGCGACGGAGCCCTCAACGGCCGAGTTTTCTTCCAGGGTGTTGGCGACAACTTCAATCACCGGCACATCGTTATGCAGGTTAACCACTGGCTGGTCGGAGCCGGTGGAGTTCAAGCCTTGAGGGTCGGTGACGGTCAGGTCGATTTTCGGCAGCTGGTTGCCAGCGTTGACGAAATTCGCACCCGCCTGGGTCAGCACGACGTTGTTACCTACGATGGCGTAGTAGCCGGCGTCGTTGGTGCCCGCAGTGAAGGTGATGGTCAGGCCGTCACGTGGAGTTTCTTCGTCAGTCGCGGTGAAGGTACCGGCGACGGTGCCTTCTACGGCAGAGTTTTCTTCCAGGGTGTTGGCGACAACTTCAATCACCGGCACGTCGTTATGCAGGTTGACCACTGGCTGATCGGAACCGGTGGAGTTCAAGCCTTGAGGGTCGGTGACGGTCAGGTCGATTTTTGGCAGCTGGTTGCCGGCGTTGACGAAGTTCGCGCCTGCTTGGGTCAGTACAACGTTGTTGCCAACGATGGCGTAGTAGCCGGCGTCGTTGGTGCCCGCAGTGAAGGTGATGGTCAGGCCGTCACGTGGAGTTTCTTCGTCAGTCGCGGTGAAGGTACCGGCG
>NZ_JBUZST010000047.1:0-969 GCF_055407965.1 Pseudomonas sp. B611 | reverse complement strand
TCCTACGAGCATGACAACGGTTTCGTACGGGTTGTGCGCCGTGGTGAGGCGGTCTGGAAGTACGAGCACAATGATCAGGGCGATGTCACGCGTAGGACGGATCCAGACGGCAATACCACGGACTACAGCTACAACAAACACGGGCAACTGACCGGGGTTTGGTACCCGGACCACAGCTGCCATCGGCTGGTCTGGCATGAGCGCGGGCAGCTGCTTGAGGAACAACTGCCCAATGGCGGTATCAAGCGCTATCGCTATGACGACGTTGGCCGCCAGGTTGCGCGCGAGGATGAACACGGTGCGCTGACCCAGTACCAGTGGGACAGCGTGGGTCGGTTGATTCGTGTGGTCCTGCCAGGCGGTGCAACGCGGGAATACAGCTACAACCCCTACGGAAAAATCACCGCCGAATGCGATGAATTGGGGCATGTCACCCGCTACGAATATGCGGATGGATTACACCTCATCAGCCGGCGGATTAACGCCGACGGCACACAAGTCAAATACCGCTACGACAACGTGCGGTTACTGCTGACCGAGATCGAAAACGAAGTCGGCGAAATCTATGCATTGCAGTACCACCCCAGCGGCCTTATCCAACAGGAAACCGGCTTCGACGGCCAGCGCACGGCCTACGTCTACGACCTCAACGGCAACCTGCAGGAAAAAACCGAACACGGCGATGACGGCAGTCAGCTAATCACCCGTTATGAGCGCGACTTCGCCGGCCGCCTCGTACGAAAAACCCTGCCCGACGGCGGAGTTGTGGATTACACCTACGACCGCCAAGGCAACCTCCTGGGTGTCGAAGACGGCCACTGGTCATTGGCCTACGAATACGACCGACAAAACCGCCTCACCGCCGAACACCAAGGCTGGGGCACCTTGCGCTACGGCTACGACGCCTGCGGCCAACTGCAACACCTGCGCCTGCCCGACAACAACCGCATCACCTTCAGCCACGACAAG
>NZ_JBUZST010000046.1:0-1241 GCF_055407965.1 Pseudomonas sp. B611 | reverse complement strand
CCGGTATGACTCACCCACATGGGTTACAAATCAGTTCACGCACATAGGTAACAGTTTTTAACTGGCAGGGTCGATTTCGCGAGGATCTGACCATGCCCTGGAGAGAGCTGAAACCTATGGATCTCAAAGTGATGTTCATTGCTGAGTACCTGTCTGACAAGCACAGCTTTAGCCGGCTGTGCCAGGACTTTCAGATCAGCCGAAAGACGGGCTATAAATGGGTCGAACGCTATGAAGCCGAGGGCCCCAGCGGGCTTGATGAACGTAGCCGCCGCCGTCATCACCAGACCTACGTGGTGCCCTTGGCCGTAAGGCAGGCAATCGTCGAACTTCGCTCTATTGGCGAGACTGTTCCGGGGCCAAAGAAGATCCAGAACAGTTTGAGGCAGCGCTTTCCAGGCGAAGATCCCCCGTCGAAAACGACCATTTACAACATTCTTAAGGCAGCCGATTTGATCACGCCTAGGCCTCTACGTCAGCGTGTGGCTGTCTATCCGAAACCTTTGCGCAAGGCGGAAACGCCTAATCAACTCTTCAGCGCCGACTACAAGGGCCAGTTTCTGACAGGGGCAGGTGTGTGGTGCTATCCACTGACAATCATGGATCACGCTAGTCGCTTCTTACTGGCTTGCGAGAGCATGGCCAGCACCAATCTGAAGGAGACCCAGCAAACCTTTGAGCGGGTTTTCCGCGAATATGGGATGCCTGATCGCATCCGCACTGATAACGGTGTGCCGTTTGCGAGTAAGGGGCGTGCTGGACTATCGCAATTATCGATTTGGTGGCTGCGACTTGGGATCATTCCTGAGCGAATTGAGCCGGGCCGACCGGATCAAAATGGCCGCCACGAACGCATGCATCGAACGCTGAAAAGTACGTTGCCCCAGCCGCCTGCGATAGCATGGGAGGCTCAGCAAAAACACTTTGATCGTTTTATGCAGCACTACAATTATGAGCGAGGACATGAAGCGCTGGGGCAAAAAACACCTGCTGCATGCTATACGCCTTCACTCCGGGCTTACCCGGAGAAGCTGCCGGAAATGGGGTACGCGAGCCATGTTGAGTGTTACCTAGCTGATTGCAGTGGAATCATTAATCGAGCAGGTCTACGTATTTACGTTGGCCATCTGCTCAGGCACCAAACGATAGGGATGGAGATGATTGGTGATGACATATGGTCGGTCATCTTCGGCCCGGTAATACTCGGCCGTGTCGATGCCAGAGATGCTAAGAACGGCTAT
>NZ_JBUZST010000045.1:0-1243 GCF_055407965.1 Pseudomonas sp. B611 | reverse complement strand
TGAACTGGCCTAATGATTTTGGACACTTCAATCGGGCGCTATGATAGCGCCCAAATCTGAGGTGTTTGGATATGCGTAAATCTTATTCGAGTGAGTTCAAGCTCAAGGCTGCCAGCATGGTGCTGGATGAAGGTCAGCCGGTTACCGAGGTCTGTGCCAGCCTGGATATCGGCCCTACTGCCCTGCGTCGCTGGGTCGATCAGGTACAAAAAGAGCGCCTAGGTTCGACTCCGGTGGGAGCCAAGGCGATTACCGCTGATCAACGAGAGATCCAGAGACTCAAAGCCCTGCTCAGGGAGAAAGACCTGGACATTGAAATCTTAAAAAAGGCCAGTGCTCTCCTGCTTTTGGACGCCAAAGATCATTCACGCTGATCGATGAGCTGGACGAGCAGTACGGCGTTAAAAGGTGTTGCCGGGCGTTCGGGGTTAACCGCAGCAGCTTCTATGCCTGGCGCCAGCGCCAGGGCAGAGCAAATCCTGAGCGGGAAAAGCTCAAAGCCGCGCTGGTCAGGCACCACAAGGCGTCGAGAGAGTCGGCGGGCGCACGTACCTTGTCCAAGGAACTGCAAGCCAAAGGACATCGTGTCGGACGTTATATGGCTCGCAACTTGATGCGCGAAGCTGGCATCGCTAGTCGTCAGCGCAGGCGTCATAAGTACAAGTCGCCGGGCGTTGAGGCCTTGGTGGCGCCGCACGTGCTCAAGCGAAAGTTTGATGTGACGACGGTTAATCAAGTGTGGTGTGGCGACGTGACGTACATCAAGGTCGGCAAGCGTTGGATGTACTTCGCTGCCGTTCTGGATCTGTACGCTCGCAGGATCGTAGGCTGGTCGTTCTCGATGATTTCGGATGCCAACCTGACCTGCGAAGCACTACGCATGGCAGTTGAGCTACGCGGCCATCCCGAGGATGTGTTGTTTCATTCTGACCAAGGTTGTCAGTACACCAGCCATAAATTCCGAAACGCGCTTGTGAAACATGGGTTTAGGCAAAGTATGAGCCGTAAAGGCGAGTGCTGGGACAACGCCCCGATGGAGCGTTTCTTTGGTAGTTTGAAATCCGAGTGGGTTCCTGAAACGGGCTACAAACTGGAACATGAGGCGCGGGCAGATGTGCAGCGCTATGTCTCGCGCTACAACATCAGCAGGCCTCACAGCTACAACGACTACCGGTCGCCGGTCGCGAAGGAAAGGTTGGCGGCATGAACCTTAATCGGTGTCCAAGATTACTTGACCAGTTCA
>NZ_JBUZST010000044.1:0-1306 GCF_055407965.1 Pseudomonas sp. B611 | reverse complement strand
ACTGAACCGCCCCGGGTATCGCGGAGGCTATTGTGTTTGAGTCAGGCTGCCACTGGAATGGCTGCCTGACTCTGTTCGTATAGTGCCTCAAACTCGGCTGGCGGCCTATTTCCGATCGGCTCCAGCAGCCGCTGATGGTTGAACCAGGTCACCCACTTCAGCGTTTCCCACTCCAGGCTTTCTACGCTTTTCCATGGCCCTCGCTTGTGGATCAGCTCGGTCTTGTAAAGGCCATTGATGGTCTCTGCCAGCGCGTTGTCGTAGCTGTCACCGGTGTTGCCAACTGATGGCTCGATGCCGGCCTCACCCAGCCGTTCGCTGTAGCGAATCGACAGATATTGCGAGCCCCTGTCGCTGTGATGAACCAGTCGATGAGGCTTAGGACGCCGGGCGTGAAGCGCCTGTTCGAGCGCATCCAGAACAAACTCCGTGCGCATGTGCCGACTGACGCGCCAGCCGACGATGAACCGCGAATAAACATCGACGATGAACGCGACGTAGGCAAATCCCTGCCAGGTTGAAACAAACGTGAAATCGGCGACCCAGAGCTGGTTGGGATGTTCGGCGGTGAACTGACGCTTCACCAGATCTCTGGGACTGGCATTGCCTGGATCGGCTTGCGTGGTCTTCACCGTCTTGCCTCGTGCCGCACCGCATAGCCCCATCTCACGCATCAATCGCTCCACTGTGCAGCGCGCCACGCCCTGGCGTTCGCGATGCATCTGTCGCCAGACCTTCCTGGCCCCATAGACCTCGTAGTTTTCCTGCCAGACACGGCGAATCTGCACGGCAAGCATCTCGTCACGGATCGCTCGAACTGAGCGTCGTGAGTAATCGCGTAAACGTGCGGCATGGCGTCGGTAAGCCGATGGAGACACTTGCAGCACGCGGCACAGTGGCTCGACCCCGAAGGCTTTGCGGTGCTCGTCGATGAGCGACCAGATTACTTCAAACGGCGGTCGAGTTCCGCCTGGGCGAAAAAAGCGCTGGCGACCTTGAGGATCTCGTTGGCCCGCTTGAGCTCGCGAATCTCGCGTTCCAGCTCTTTGATGCGAGGATCTGCCGAGGGGGTGGTGCTTGAGGGGGAAGAGGTCTTGCGAATCCAGTTGCTCAAGGTCTGAGCAGTGCAACCAATCTTGCTGGACACCGCCTCGATGGCTGCCCACTGGGAGTCGTGCGACTCCCGGACTTCGTAGACCATTCGCACGGCACGCTCGCGGACTTCAGGGGAAAACTTCGGTGGCTTTGGCATAGTGGCTCCAGTTTCTCAAAAGGGGGGAGCCTCCGCGATACCCGGGGCGGTTCA
>NZ_JBUZST010000043.1:0-1807 GCF_055407965.1 Pseudomonas sp. B611 | reverse complement strand
TGGTGAGCTGGATGGGTTGGTAGGACCAGGGGGGAGTGGCGGTGGGTGGGTCGGAAGGGATGCCTGGGAGGGTTTGGCGCCAGGCGTTGAAGCGTTCGATAACGAGGGGACTTATACCAAATTCAGTACTGGTCGCTTCAGACATGACGCGCCAGGACTTCTGATCGGATAGCGTTTGAGACAGAGCAGCTTCTGGCACTTGCAACGGTGCGCCAGCGGCGAAGGCTTCGGCATACAGATCATGCAATACGATTTGTGACACCAATTCATTGGTACTACCCCGCGCCTTGCCCTGATCATTTTGGGGATAGCCACCACCGACATCGGAGTGAACGCCGGGGTAGACCACTTCAATTGCATTAGGCGGGTAATGACCATCCTCATTGCGTATCGAATCCAGCGGGAAACACGAGCGCTGTTCGAATCCCGCGACGAAATGTCGACAGCACTTGACCAGATCTGGGAAGCGTTGTGCGTCGGGCAATAATTGAGTGTTATCAGCCCAATCCATATGCCCCGCAAAGAAAGGGGCGGCATGGGCGATGCCGACCGAAGCCACGGTATCCAACAGGCCGAGAAATTCGACGCTGATGGGCAGGCCAATCAGGCTTTGTTCAGGGCGTTCGGCGCCTTCTGGCGTGTCGAATAGCTGGCTTAGCCAAGTGACAAAAGTACGGGCCTCTGCGGCGCCCCGGGAGAAGCCGTATACGAAGAGTTTGATTCCCAGAACCTTGGGCTGTGCTACCGGCACGCGGGCTTTCAAGGGGACAAGTAGGCTGGTCATTACAGAGCGGCGATTGCTTGGGCCAAGGGTACTCATCAAGGGCGTAGGCCACGTGCTCATTTTGCTGACCGCTTTCGCACAGTCATCCAACGACAACCGATTCCTAGTTAATGCCCAATGCAAGGCATCGGCAATGGAGACCAGCGCCCAGTTGATGCGATCCTCTCCACCGGTGGCGTACTTCAACCCCTCCTCGCTGTAATCCAACTCGCCCACTTCCGGAAATGGAGTGCCAACACCGGGCATATAGTAAGAGTAATAGCCGCTCTTTTGGGCCTTTGGACCTTGAAGCGAGGCATGAAAAAGTTTAGCAATGTTACTAGGGTGGTTCTTTTTGGTGTCGTTATTTTCGTTATTGTTGGTTCCATCGAAAAACAAACTCACGTGCAAGCTGTGGCAACATTCAAAACGTTGACTCCTTCCTTGGGAGTCGCGCTGCCGGCAAAAATACCTCTCTTCAGCCATCTGCTTATTATGGTTATCGCTTACCCTTACCGCGTCAGTTGACAATCGGCCACTGAGAGGAAAAGCAGGCGGACCAAAAGCGTTATCTTTTGAGTTGTTTTTTAATTCTGGCATTCAGCTGGCTCCTTCTTATCAAGTGGTTCTTGGATGGGATAATTTGGGTGACCGTACACCCAGCAAGAGGTCGTCACCTCCACTCGCTTACAAGTCAAGAAATGAACATTCATGCTACATAATTTTTTTTCCGGCCATTCCGGAACATCAACCGTTGCCCTGTAATGCCGATAATTAGCTTTATGCTTAATTTGCTCGACCCTATAGCCGTCACTCCCCAACGGCGGCCACTTTGAATAAGCATAAGGATCCGAGTCGACTTCCCACTCAACATCCACCTTCAAACCCGGTCGCCACTTAACCGGCATAATAATGCAACACGAACTCCCCCCTCCGCCGTGCGCCCTATAGCCATTCACCGAAAACCAATTAATCGCAGTCCCTTCAACATGATTAATCGCCGCTATATTCCCGGCCACCATTTTATTTTCGGCAGATACACAC
>NZ_JBUZST010000041.1:0-2896 GCF_055407965.1 Pseudomonas sp. B611 | reverse complement strand
CCGCCTGCAGGCGGAGCTGGTAGACCGTCAAACCCACCTAGATCGTGCCTTACAGTTCAATGAGGAGCTTCTGGAGGAGGTTGCCTCGAGGGTCGATGCTATTGTTGCTGATTTTAATGAAAATGGTGCTGCTTATGATAGTTTAATCGAACGTGTCGAACTCGAAAAAGAAGTAAGAAAAGACATAAAAAGCATGTATGACAATGTTAAAAATATGCTTAATGAAAGCCCTATTTTTAAAAACTTACAACAACAACTTAGGAATTCATTTCCAGATTTTTATAATTCATCATTGAAGTTGTGCAACAAAGTTGCAGCATATTTTAACGCCGATTCTGGTGGTGGTGATTTACTACCACTACTTAAAGAAACACAAGAAAATGCGGTAAAAATGAAGTCTCTTAATGATGAATTGAAGGGACGAAGCGGCAAGTTCAAGCTTTAAAAGTGCAAAGCACACCAGAAAAAAGAGCCGTAAGGCTCTTAATTATTTTACTTACAACATTATTCATCTAGATTGAACTCGGTTTGAACTGTTTTTGAACCATCTGCTTTATAAATGATGTTCATTTTAATGCTTTCGTATGTTTTTCTACGATTATAAATGTCTTTCCATGTGCCTTTGCCAAAAAGGTTTGGATTCGGCATAAATGTGCCACGACCGACAGGGAGAATAATGTCCTTATCTTTTAATTTTCCAAGATAATTTGCAAAGGTCTGTGGTTTTAAATTAAGCTTTTCACAAATCATGTCTTTGCCGTATTTGCTTATATTAATCAACCCATCATAGTCCATACGCTTCATAAGCTCGTATAAGATGGAGTTGTTTGGAAGATCGTAGAGGCGATTAATATCGTCTAAATAAAGCTTTATATATTCAGGTTCAGCAGGAAACTGAATAATAGTTTCTTTTGATGATGAAATAACTTCGCCGGTTTCGTTATTTACTGCATGTGTTTCATGTGTGTATATATGGTTTTTTGTAGGTCTTTTAGAAGACATAATATGTTCCTATAAATAGTTGCTTATTCCCAGTATATACCATTTTAAAAGTATTGTCAATACCCTTAAAAGAGTATAAAGCATACCCCCACACGGTAACGAACTTACTTTTAAAAAAGTACAATTTAGAGCCTTGAAATAGCGAGGGTATACTTTTTTTTACACTCATTTCATACCCCCACAGAGTATAAAACTTACCTCCACAGAGTATAAAACTTACCTCCACAGAGTATAAAAATTGGCTGAAAGCCACGGAATACGTGGTTCCCAGTATCTTATATCTTGTATTACCCTCTTTTGACCTTCGTTATAGCAATCAAAAATAAGGGCATTTTCAGCCCGTTAGATTGCATTCGGATAGGACGGATCTACCGCAACGCGAAGCAGGTTCCACAAGCCTCGTTATGGTGATTGAGTGGGTGGCCTAGGCCGTAGGACGACGGCAAACCATGAGATCAACAGAGCGAGAGCACTGGGGAAAGCCATCGCCCGAATGGGCTGGCGTCCTGTAAATGCGGTAGCTCCGTCGGATCTATGTGCTGCAATCGAGCCTAACGCCTCACTGCGTTCGTTGTTGGGCCATTTGACACGCTTGGCCAAAAAGCCGGCCAACCATGTCAAACGACCTTAATCGGCTCGCTAATGGGCTATCAGGAGCTTCTAGGGTGGAATGGGATCGATGGATCACCATCGTCACTGTCCAACCCGCTTTTGATTTTCGGGGACTGACAGCACACCCCCACATTCCCTGGAGGGAAATGTTCAGGGGTGTAATGGCACCGTTGCCGGTGCTGTTCTGGTGATAAAAGCAAGGGCAACGCAGCTTTTAAAAACAGACAGCCTCTGGAATAAACCGGAACGGTTTATGTAAGACATTGCCGATTTTGATTGTAAGCTTTTGACCTGTTGCAGATCTTGATCTTGATCTTGCTGTTGATCTTCCTCGCGTAGCGAGGCCCATGCACTCGTAGAGTGCTTTAATGGGCTAAAACACTCCTTCGGAATGTGATGTATCAAGGAATAAAATAGAGGCATTTAAAGGCTTTATAAAGCACCAAGTTGCTTTAAAGCACAAGTAGTGCTTTATAAGCACTTGATTATCTGAAAATAAATGTTACAACATGATCATATAACAATGATATCGCACCATGAAAAATTTCGTTTCATTCAATGCCAAGTATTATAAAAATTCAAATGCGTCTGGTGAGATAGGACACGTTCAACGTGCCTTTGCCAAAAATACCAACCAAATAGTCGAATTCGCCAAAGATAATTTTGGTTGTGGCTATAACATCTATGATCGATATAAGGACGTTTTTAATCAAGTAGAAGGTATTAAAAATAAGAAAATACAAAAAACCGCCAATACATTCATGGATGGGGTTTTGTCATTTTCAAGAGATCAGATGATGGAGATCATGAAAGACCCTGACTGGAAAACATCGTTTTCCGATCATATTGAGCAGTTTATGCAAGATGTAAAAGAAAAGACCGGCATGGAGCCGTTAGGCTGGGAAATGCACATGGACGAGGGCCATAAAGACCCAGTAACAGGCGAATATAAGATGAATTATCACGCTCAATGTATCTTCTTCAATTACGATTTTAAGACGAATAAAGCCCCATTGCGTGACCTCATGGGCCGCAAAGGTGAATCGATTTGGTCAAAATTGCAGGACACTGCAGGCCAACGTTTCGAGGATCTTGGGTTTGTCCGTGGTGTTTCTGCTGATATGACCAAGGCCAAACATCAAGAAAAAGACGATTTCATAGCCTCTAAACAGGCTGAGATCGACCGCCTGCAGGCGGAGCTGGTAGACCGTCAAACCCACCTAGATCGTGCCTTACAGTTCAATGAGGAGCTTCTGGAGGAGGTTGCCTCGAGGGTCGATGC
>NZ_JBUZST010000040.1:0-3002 GCF_055407965.1 Pseudomonas sp. B611 | reverse complement strand
TTGCATTTATAGCGACGAAGTTGCTCATGGTTTTAAAAATGATGTTGTATTGATTATGTTGTAACATTTATTTTCAGTAATTCAAGTGCTTTAAAGCACTATGGTGCTTTAAAACATTTGAGTGCTTTATAAAGCCGTTTAAATGCCTCTATTTATTCCTAGATATATCAACATTACGCAGTAGTGTTTTAGCCCATTAAAGCACTCTCCGAGTGCATGGGCCTCGCTACGCGAGGAAGATCAAAGGCAAGATCAAGATCAAGATCAACAACAAGTCAAAAACCTACAATCAAAATCGGCAATGTCTTACATAAATCGTTCCGATTTATTCCAGAGGCTTTTCTGTTTTAAAAGCTCGGTGCCCTTGCTTTATTCACCAGAACAGCACCGGCAACGGTGCCCATTACACCCATGAACATTTCCCTCCAGGGAATGTATGGGTGTGCTGTCAGTCCCCGAAAATCAAAAGCGGGTTGGACAGTGACGATGGTGATCCATCGATCACATTCCAATCCAGAAGCTCCTGAGAGGCCACTGGTGACGTGATCGAGGTCGTTTGACATGGTTGGCCGGCTTCATGGCCAAGCGTGTCAAATGGCCCAACAACGAACGCAGTGAGGCGTTAGGCACTCGATTGCAGCACCATCGATCCTACGGATCTACCGCATTTACAGGACGCCAGCCCGTTGGGCAGTGGCTTTCCCCTACGCTCTCGCTCTGTTGATCTCATGGCTTGCCGTCGTCCTACGGCCTAGGCCACCCACTCAATCACCATACCGAGGCTGGTGGAACCTGCTTCGCGTTGCGGTAGATCCTGAACCTAAAAACAGCAATCTAAACGGCTGAAAATCAAAGGCTTTGAAAACCACCCTAATAATATAAGAAGGAGCCATATTCCAAAAACACCCAGTTCAGCCCGTAAAATCAACCTTTTCGCATGAATGGGCATTCACCAGCTCAGTGACACCGGTTCACCAGCTCAGTGACACCGGTTCACCAGCTCAGTGACATCGGTTCATTAAAAATGATGAATGTTCCACCCAAGACCGCAAAAAACGACCATCAAAAATGATGAATCTCACCAAAGGCAAGGCACTCACCAGCTCAGTGACATAGGTTCATCAAAAAAAATGACTGAACATCATTGACAATGATGAAAGGCGTGTTAATTTGTAAGTAAGATAATATTTTTAGGAGCGTTTTTATGCCAAAAGCAAATGTTAAAAAAGAAGAATTACCAAAAGAAAGTAATGTTAAAAAACTTACATCACCAACCAAAAAAACCACGTATACCGAGACACAACGTCTTGTTAATGAAGAAACTGGTCAAGTAAAACAAACAGTCACAAACACTATTTCAAGAGTTCCACAAGAACCCTTGTATGTGAAAGTCTATCTACAAGACATTAACCGCATCTATGACCTTCCAAAAGGCTGTTCACCAGCCTTATACGAGATACTTAAAGAAATGAATTGGAAGGGCATTATAAACCTTCCTAAATACACAAAAGAGCAATGTGCGGCTGCTGCTGGCTTAACATTAAAATCGTTCAGTAACTGCATTACTGACTTGATTAAAAAAGACATTTTAAAACGTCTTGGAACATCTGTTTATATAGCAAATCCTCACTTGTTCGGACAAGGCAAATGGCTTGAAATCATGGAAAGACGTGAGACGTATAACATCACAATCAACTACACACCAAACGGCAAACGTGAAGTTACATCATCGTTTGACCCGGCAAGCCCTGAAAATCAATATGATGAACAACAATCAGCATAATATAGACTAACCCCCGAAAGGGGGTTTAAGAGCATTCTGGTTGTGCTTCGCACTTTTTAAATCTTGAACTTACCGCTACGACCCTTCAAATCATCATGTATAGACTTAATTTTTTGGGCATTTTCTCGTGTTTCTTTCAATAGTGGTAGTAACTCCCCACCACCTGAATCGGCGTTGAAATATGAGGCAACTTTGTTGCAGAATTTCAAAGATTTATCATAAAATTCCGGGAATGAATTTTTTAATTGTCGTTGTAAATTCTTGAAAATCGGATTGTCTTCCAGCATTTCTTTAACTTCTTTATACATATTTGAGATATCCGATTTAACTTCTTTTTCAAGTTTCACACGCTCTACTAAACTCCTATAAGCATCATTGTGTTTGTTAAAATCTCCAATCACAACGTCGATGCTTTCCGCTACCTCTTCCAGAAGCTCCTGATTGGCCTGTAAGGCCCGATCTAGCTTGGTTTGACGCTCTACCAGATCCGCCTGCAGGCGTTCGATCTCGGCCTGTTTAGCAGCTACATATTCGTCTTTTTCAAGGTGTTTCACCTTACTCATTTCAGCAGAAACGCCACGAATAAAACCTAAATCAGCAAAGCGATTTGCTGCAACATCTTGCAGCTTCGACCATATCGAATCACTTTTCCGACCCATCAGCTCACGCAATGGGGCTTTTTTGGTCTTAAAATCAAAGTTATAGAATATTAGGTGGGCGTGATAATTCATCACGTATTTACCTGTTTTTGGGTCTTTATGGCCTTCGTCCATGTGCATTTCCCAACCCATAGGTTCAAGGCCAGTTTCGTTTTTCATATCTTGCATAAGATCGTTAATATGTTGAGAAAAATCCGCCTTCCAGTTGGGTTTTTTCATCAATTCTTCAACATGGCTTTGCGAAAATATTAAAACGCTGTCCATGTATGTATTTGCCGTTTTTTGTATCTTTTTCCCCTTGATTTCCTCGACTTTTTTATATGTTTCATTGTATTTGTCTAGAATGTCAAAACCACAACCAAAATTGTTACTTTGAAACTCTTTTATTGAGTTCCTATTTTCAGCAAAGACACGTTGAACGTGTCCAATACCACCGGACGAATTAGAATTTTTATAATATTTTGCATTTATAGCGACGAAGTTGCTCATGGTTTTAAAAATGATGTTGTATTGATTATGTTGTAACATTTATTTTCAGTAATTCAAGTGCTTTAAAGCAC
>NZ_JBUZST010000039.1:0-3171 GCF_055407965.1 Pseudomonas sp. B611 | reverse complement strand
TTGATTTCTAGTCTTTGATTAGATCGTTCTTTAAAAATTTGGGTATGTGATAGAAAGATAGACTGAACGTTACTTTCACTGGTAACGGATCAGGCTAAGGTAAAATTTGTGAGTTACTCAGTTTTGAGTATTATCGAATTTTCGGCGAATGTTGTCTTCACAGTATAACCAGATTGCTTGGGGTTATATGGTCAAGTGAAGAAGCGCATACGGTGGATGCCTTGGCAGTCAGAGGCGATGAAAGACGTGGTAGCCTGCGAAAAGCTTCGGGGAGTCGGCAAACAGACTTTGATCCGGAGATGTCTGAATGGGGGAACCCAGCCATCATAAGATGGTTATCTTACGCTGAATACATAGGCGTAAGAGGCGAACCAGGGGAACTGAAACATCTAAGTACCCTGAGGAAAAGAAATCAACCGAGATTCCCTTAGTAGTGGCGAGCGAACGGGGACTAGCCCTTAAGTGGCTTTGAGATTAGCGGAACGCTCTGGAAAGTGCGGCCATAGTGGGTGATAGCCCTGTACGCGAAAATCTCTTAGTCATGAAATCGAGTAGGACGGAGCACGAGAAACTTTGTCTGAATATGGGGGGACCATCCTCCAAGGCTAAATACTACTGACTGACCGATAGTGAACTAGTACCGTGAGGGAAAGGCGAAAAGAACCCCGGAGAGGGGAGTGAAATAGATCCTGAAACCGTATGCGTACAAGCAGTGGGAGCCCACTTTGTTGGGTGACTGCGTACCTTTTGTATAATGGGTCAGCGACTTATTTTCAGTGGCGAGCTTAACCGAATAGGGGAGGCGTAGCGAAAGCGAGTCTTAATAGGGCGTCTAGTCGCTGGGAATAGACCCGAAACCGGGCGATCTATCCATGGGCAGGTTGAAGGTTGGGTAACACTAACTGGAGGACCGAACCGACTACCGTTGAAAAGTTAGCGGATGACCTGTGGATCGGAGTGAAAGGCTAATCAAGCTCGGAGATAGCTGGTTCTCCTCGAAAGCTATTTAGGTAGCGCCTCATGTATCACTGTAGGGGGTAGAGCACTGTTTCGGCTAGGGGGTCATCCCGACTTACCAAACCGATGCAAACTCCGAATACCTACAAGTGCCGAGCATGGGAGACACACGGCGGGTGCTAACGTCCGTCGTGAAAAGGGAAACAACCCAGACCGTCAGCTAAGGTCCCAAAGTTATGGTTAAGTGGGAAACGATGTGGGAAGGCTTAGACAGCTAGGAGGTTGGCTTAGAAGCAGCCACCCTTTAAAGAAAGCGTAATAGCTCACTAGTCGAGTCGGCCTGCGCGGAAGATGTAACGGGGCTCAAACCATACACCGAAGCTACGGGTATCACGTAAGTGATGCGGTAGAGGAGCGTTCTGTAAGCCTGTGAAGGTGAGTTGAGAAGCTTGCTGGAGGTATCAGAAGTGCGAATGCTGACATGAGTAACGACAATGGGTGTGAAAAACACCCACGCCGAAAGACCAAGGTTTCCTGCGCAACGTTAATCGACGCAGGGTTAGTCGGTCCCTAAGGCGAGGCTGAAAAGCGTAGTCGATGGAAAACAGGTTAATATTCCTGTACTTCTGGTTATTGCGATGGAGGGACGGAGAAGGCTAGGCCAGCTTGGCGTTGGTTGTCCAAGTTTAAGGTGGTAGGCTGGAATCTTAGGTAAATCCGGGATTCTAAGGCCGAGAGCTGATGACGAGTTAACTTTTAGTTAACGAAGTGGTTGATGCCATGCTTCCAAGAAAAGCTTCTAAGCTTCAGGTAACCAGGAACCGTACCCCAAACCGACACAGGTGGTTGGGTAGAGAATACCAAGGCGCTTGAGAGAACTCGGGTGAAGGAACTAGGCAAAATGGCACCGTAACTTCGGGAGAAGGTGCGCCGGTGAGGGTGAAGGACTTGCTCCGTAAGCTCATGCCGGTCGAAGATACCAGGCCGCTGCGACTGTTTATTAAAAACACAGCACTCTGCAAACACGAAAGTGGACGTATAGGGTGTGACGCCTGCCCGGTGCCGGAAGGTTAATTGATGGGGTTAGCTAACGCGAAGCTCTTGATCGAAGCCCCGGTAAACGGCGGCCGTAACTATAACGGTCCTAAGGTAGCGAAATTCCTTGTCGGGTAAGTTCCGACCTGCACGAATGGCGTAACGATGGCGGCGCTGTCTCCACCCGAGACTCAGTGAAATTGAAATCGCTGTGAAGATGCAGTGTATCCGCGGCTAGACGGAAAGACCCCGTGAACCTTTACTATAGCTTTGCACTGGACTTTGAATTTGCTTGTGTAGGATAGGTGGGAGGCTTTGAAGCGTGGACGCCAGTCTGCGTGGAGCCAACCTTGAAATACCACCCTGGCAACTTTGAGGTTCTAACTCAGGTCCGTTATCCGGATCGAGGACAGTGTATGGTGGGTAGTTTGACTGGGGCGGTCTCCTCCTAAAGAGTAACGGAGGAGTACGAAGGTGCGCTCAGACCGGTCGGAAATCGGTCGTAGAGTATAAAGGCAAAAGCGCGCTTGACTGCGAGACAGACACGTCGAGCAGGTACGAAAGTAGGTCTTAGTGATCCGGTGGTTCTGTATGGAAGGGCCATCGCTCAACGGATAAAAGGTACTCCGGGGATAACAGGCTGATACCGCCCAAGAGTTCATATCGACGGCGGTGTTTGGCACCTCGATGTCGGCTCATCACATCCTGGGGCTGAAGCCGGTCCCAAGGGTATGGCTGTTCGCCATTTAAAGTGGTACGCGAGCTGGGTTTAGAACGTCGTGAGACAGTTCGGTCCCTATCTGCCGTGGACGTTTGAGATTTGAGAGGGGCTGCTCCTAGTACGAGAGGACCGGAGTGGACGAACCTCTGGTGTTCCGGTTGTCACGCCAGTGGCATTGCCGGGTAGCTATGTTCGGAATAGATAACCGCTGAAAGCATCTAAGCGGGAAACTAGCCTCAAGATGAGATCTCACTGGAACCTTGAGTTCCCTGAAGGGCCGTCGAAGACTACGACGTTGATAGGTTGGGTGTGTAAGCGCTGTGAGGCGTTGAGCTAACCAATACTAATTGCCCGTGAGGCTTGACCATATAACACCCAAGCAATTTGCATGCTTCGAGCTGAAAAGCGAAAGAGCACCAGATTGCGGTGTGTGAAGACGATAGAACCGAAAGTTCGAT
>NZ_JBUZST010000038.1:0-4055 GCF_055407965.1 Pseudomonas sp. B611 | reverse complement strand
TTTTTTTGGCGATCACGCTCGGCCTGATGGTTGGCTGCTCGTCGAGTTCAAGTGCGATCTGATCAGTGAGCGGTAGCGCAAGTGGATCGCCTCAGCCAAGCAGCGTTGTTGCCGGCGGCCGGAAGAAAGCGGCGGGAAAGCCTTGAACTAGTAGCGGAAAGGATGAAACTTTATTTTTACGATTCTCAGCATTTTCCAAGGTTGAGCGAAAATTAGGATGATACTTTAATGATTCCGGCCTCCATCCCCACAAAACGCTTGCAGATGGCAGAATTGAAATAAGTCATTGTTTTAAATGGATTTTTGCAGGAATTGCTACGTTGCAGGGTCCTGTAGTTAGGATGACACTTTATTTTCCTCCCACAGAAACGCGAGCACGGGCTGCACGCAAGCTCGCGTTGATCGAGCAGAAGATGGCCGACTTGGTCGTCATGCAGCAACTGTTAGGCGAACTGGTGCAGCAATGTGATGCGGGAGACGGCGGAACGATCTGCCCGATCATCGAGGCACTGATCAGAGAGTAATGCCTGGCGGGTGAGCTGGAGATCGGAAAGCCCCTTTACGGTGGGATTCAGAGCTTACGTTGGTTTTTGGTTCCATTGCTCCCCAAACCCCGTCAATGCGATTGCACCGGGTGAGATCGAGACGTCGATCCTGTCTGCCGGGACCGAACTGATCGTCGATCAGCAGATCCCCATGCACCGCTTGGGCAAGCCGGAAGAAGTCGCATCCCTGGTGCATTTCCTCTGCACCCGAGGCGCGTCGTACATCAACGGTTCGGAGATTCATGTCAACGGTGGTCAGCACGTCTGAAATAATCTGGAAATCCCGGCCGGAAACTTCCATCATTCGGGCCGGGCATCCGCCGCAGATGAGCGATCAATGAGCAACCCCTACCCTATTCAAACCCTCAATCACTCTTACCTGGGCAGTGGCATCTACGAGTTGCTGCGCGAGGCACTGATCACCGGGCGTTTCCAGCCCGATGACCGCCTGCGCATCCGCGACCTGGCCGAACAACTGGGCACCAGCGTCACACCGGTGCGCGACGCGATCCTGCAACTGGCCAAGGAACAGGCGCTGATCCTCAAGACCCCGCGTGACATCCGCGTACCCATCCTCACCGCCGCGCAATACGGCGAGATCCGCAGCATCCGCCTGGCGCTTGAAGGCCTGGCTGCGGAGACGGCCGCCGCGCTGGTGACCGACAGCGAACTCGCAGACCTGCAAGCCTGCATCGAAAACAACATCGCCGCGATCAACGCCCAGGACTTGCAAGCCGCTCTCAAGTGCAATCAGCAATTTCACTACGCGCTGACCACCATCGCGCGCATGCCGGTGCTGGCGGGTTTGCTCGATAGCCTGTGGATGCGCACCGGCCCACTGATCGCCCGTGCCTATGGCAACTTCAACGAGCGCATGGCCATCGACCATCACTGGGAAGTGCTCGACGCACTCAAGCGCCGCGATGGCGCGGCGGCACGGGCGGCCATCTGCCGTGACATTCTCGATGGCAACGAGAAGATGCTCGAGTACATCGAGATGGCGCAGGCGGACTGATTGGCAGTCAATTCGACTGTTGACGAAACATAGATGACCAGTTAGTTTATTAAAACTTTCTCATCACTGGATGTCTCTGTCATGGCTCGCCCGGTCAACCTCGAAGTCAGATCCCGTTTGCTGTCGATTGGCCGCCAGGTGGTTCACAACCGTGGCTTCAACGGCTGCGGCGTCCAGGACATCACCGCCGCTGCCGAGATTCCCAAGGGCTCTTTCTACAACTACTTCGCCAGCAAGGAAGACTTCGCGGCAGAGATCCTCGAGGAATACTGGACCTCGATCGAAACCCGCCACGGGCCGATCTTCTACGACGCCCGGGTCAAGCCGCTGGAGCGCATCGGCCAGTTCTTCCAGGCCCTGGTGCTCGAGCACGGCGAGCATGAATACAGCCTGGGTTGCCTGATTGGCAACCTGTCCCTGGAAATGTCCAATGGCAGCGAACAAACCCGCAAGCGTCTGGCCGATGTGCTGGCGCGCTGGGAAGGTTTGCTCGCGAGCTGCCTGCGTGAAGCGCAGCAGCGCCGCGAACTCTCTGAAACTCACGACGCCGAAGCGCTGGCCAGTGTCATCGTCGAAGGCTGGGAAGGTGCGGTCATGCGCGGCAAGGTCCTGCGCGACGGTGCACCTCTGCAGCGTTTCGTATCGATGGTCTTGCCTCGGCTATTGGAGTGAGTTTTTTTTCCTCATTAATAAGACGACTGGTCATTTATATAAAGCAACATTCACGTCTCATCCACGCAAGCACCCAAGAGGTAAATCGTCATGAGCCATCTGTACGCCGACCCCGCCGAACCCGCACTGCCTGCCACTGGTTTCAAGCTCGACCTGAGCAAAGCCGCCCTGGTGGTCATCGACCCACAGAACGACTTCCTCAGCCCTGCCGGCGCCAGTTGGGCGGTGTTCGGTGAGAGCATCGTCGAGAACAACACCGTCGAAAACCTGGAAAAACTGTTCAAGGCCTTCAAGGCTCACGACCTGCCCGTGGCCGTGTCGCCACACTATTACTACCCGCACGACCACGACTGGCATTTTGGCGGTCCGCTGGAAAAGGTCATGCACAGCATCTGCATGTTCGATCGCAAGGGACCGAACACCCTGGAAAACTTCGAAGGCTCCGGCGCCGATTTCCTCGAGATCTACAAGCCGTACATTCTCGACGGCGAGACCATCATCGCCTCGCCGCACAAGGTCTACGGCCCGGAAACCAACGACCTGGCGCTGCAATTGCGCAAGAAAGGCGTGTCGCAGATCATCCTCGCCGGCATGGCGGCCAACCTTTGCGTGGAATCACACCTGCGCGAACTGCTCGAACAGGGCTTTGAAATAGTCGTGGTACGCGACGCCACCGCCGGCCCGCGCCTGCCGGATGGCGACGGCTACCTGGCGGCCATCATCAATTACCGCTTCCTCGCCCACGGGCTGTGGACCACCGAAGAGACTATCGCGCAACTGCAACCGGCTTGATCGTGCCCGAGCGGCCGGGCATCGCGCCCCCCCGCTCTTTCTCGAGAACCCCCGATGAAAATCCCCGCCCGTTATGAGCATTTCGTTTTCGGCGTCGTTCAATCCGGCCTGACCTGCGCGGTCGCGGCCGCCATCGCCACCACACCCCATGCGCTCGACCTGGCCTTTGCCGGCCGCTGGTTGAACGCGTGGGCGCTGTCGTGGGTATCGATGTTGCCGGTGGTGGTGCTGGCGGCGCCGATGATTCGGCGCGTGGTGAGGCGGATGACGGTGGGCTGAATGACTTGGCTATGACTCACCCAACACACCGCCATCGCGAGCATGCTCGCTCCTACCGGGGGCTTCGGGGCTGCTCGCGACAGGCGCGCAAGCCCGCACCCGACGCACGAAATACTGTGCCCGTTCGCATTTTCGCAATAAACCACTTTTCATCCGCGCATTTGTAGCCGCTTCGTTCACGGACAAGCCGGTACATTAGACCTCCATGGTCCCGCAGAGCGACCGACAACAAAACCTACAGCTCGCCCAAGAAAATCTGCCAACCATTCGGAGTCTTTCCATGAGCACATTGCGCACTACAGCTTTCCAACTCGCGAGTCTGGCCCTGTTCATCGGTAGCGCCACCCAGGCCATGGCCGAGGACATCACGTTCGTATCCCAGGGCGGTGCTTATCAGGAAGCCCAGAGCAAGGCGATCCTGGAGCCTGCGGCGAAAAAGCTCGGTCTGACGCTCAAACAGGACAGCTCGCCCAAGGCCTACCCGATCATCAAGACCCAGGTCGAGAGCGGCAAGGTCACCTGGGACGTGGTGGACCTGCCCACTGGCGACTGCATCCGTGGCGAAGCCGAAGGGCTGTTCGAGAAGCTCGACCTTGCGCTGATTCCCAATGCCGCGCAAATACCCGACAGCCTCAAGGACGAATACAGCGTCGGCTACATCAGCTACTCCACGGTGCTGGCGTATCGCACGGACGCGTTCAAAGGCGCGGACGTACCCAAGACCTGGGCCGACTTCTGGGACACCAAAAAAT
>NZ_JBUZST010000037.1:0-6373 GCF_055407965.1 Pseudomonas sp. B611 | reverse complement strand
AACATCGTTGTGCAGGTTGACCACTGGCTGAGCGTTGTTGTTGGAGCTCAGGCCTTCTGGGTCAGCGACAGTCAGGTCGATCTTCGGCAGCTGGTTGCCGGCGTTGACGAAGTCAGCGCCTGCTTTGGTCAGCACGACGTTGTTGCCAGAGATGGCGTAGTAGCCAGCCGCGTTGCTGTTGCCCGTGAAAGTGATGGTCAGACCTTCGCGTGGGGTTTCTTCGTCTTTCGCAACGAAGGTACCGGCGACGGTGCCTGTAGTGACCGAGTTTTCTTCCAGGGTGTTAGCGGTAACGGTGATAACCGGAACATCGTTGTGCAGGTTGACCACTGGCTGAGCATTGTTGCTGGAATTCAGGCCTTCTGGATCAGTAACCGTCAGGTCGATCTTCGGCAGCTGGTTGCCAGCGTTGACGAAGTCAGCACCTGCCTTGGTCAGCACAACGTTGTTGCCAGAGATGGCGTAGTAGCCAGCCGAGTTGCTGTTGCCCGTGAAGGTGATGGTCAGGCCTTCGCGTGGGGTTTCTTCGTCTTTCGCAACGAAGGTACCGGCGACGGTGCCCGTGGTGACCGAGTTCTCTTCCAGGGTGTTAGCGGTAACGGTGATAACCGGAACATCGTTGTGCAGGTTGACCACTGGCTGAGCGTTGTTGTTGGAGCTCAGGCCTTCTGGGTCAGCGACAGTCAGGTCGATCTTCGGCAGCTGGTTGCCCGCGTTGACGAAGTCAGCACCTGCCTTGGTCAACACAACGTTGTTGCCCGAGATGGCGTAGTAGCCAGCCGAGTTGCTGTTGCCGGTGAAGGAGATGGTCAGGCCTTCGCGCGGGGTTTCTTCGTCTTTGGCGACGAAGGTACCGGCGACGGTGCCTGTAGTGACCGAGTTCTCTTCCAAGGTGTTGGCGACGACGGTGATAACCGGCACGTCGTTATGCAGGTTGACCACTGGCTGATCGGAACCTTTGGAGTTCAGGCCTTCAGGATCAGTCACGGTCAGGTCGATCTTCGGCAGCTGGTTGCCGGCGTTGACGAAGTCAGCACCTGCCTTGGTCAACACAACGTTGTTGCCCGAGATGGCGTAGTAGCCAGCCGAGTTGCTGTTGCCCGTGAACGAGATGGTCAGGCCTTCGCGTGGGGTTTCTTCGTCTTTCGCAACGAAGGTACCGGCGACGGTGCCCGTGGTGACCGAGTTCTCTTCCAAGGTGTTGGCGGTAACGGTGATGACCGGCACGTCGTTATGCACGTTAACGGTCGGCTGGCCTTCGCCATTCGAATGCGCGCCCGCTGGATCGGTAACGGTCAGGTCGATCTTCGGCAGCTGATTACCAGCGTTAACGAAGTCAGCACCCGCTTGGGTCAGCACAACGTTGTTGCCAACGATGGTGTAGTAACCGGCGTCGTTGGTGCCCGGAGTAAAGGTGATGGTCAGGCCGTCACGCGGGGTCTCTTCGTCGGTCGCGGTGAAGGTACCGGCGACGGTACCAACGGCAGCCGAGTTCTCTTCAATCGTGGCCGGAGCGACGGTAATGACCGGCACATCGTTAACCAGGTTAACAGTCGGCTGGCCTTCGCCATTCGAATGCGCGCCCGCTGGATCAGTAACAGTCAGGTCGATCTTCGGCAGCTGGTTACCCGCGTTGACGAAGTCAGCACCCGCCTTGGTCAGCACAACATTGTTGCCGTCGATGGCGTAGTAACCATCAGCGTTGCTGTTGCCCGTGAAGGTGATGGTCAGGCCCGAACGTGGAGTCTCTTCGTCAGTCGCGGTGAAGGTACCGGCGACAGTACCAACGGCAGCGGAGTTCTCTTCGATGGTAGCCGGAGCAACGGTGATCACTGGCACGTCGTTAACCAGGTTAACAGTCGGCTGGCCTTCGCCATTCGAGTGAGCGCCGGCTGGATCGGTAACAGTCAGGTCAATCTTCGGCAGTTGGTTGCCAACGTTGACGAAATCAGCACCCGCCTTGGTCAGCACAACGTTGTTGCCGTCGATGGCGTAGTAACCATCAGCGTTGGTGCCCGGAGTGAAGGTGATGGTCAGACCCGAACGTGGAGTCTCTTCATCCGTCGCAGTGAAAGTACCGGCAACAGTACCCACAGCAGCCGAGTTCTCTTCAATCGTAGCCGGAGCAACAGTAATCACCGGCACGTCGTTAACCAACGTCACATCCGGCGTCGCTGCATCGTGCGCGCTGCCTTTGTCGGCATCGGTCACGGTCAGATCAATCGCCGGCAGCTTGTTACCCGCGTTGACGAAGTTCGCACCCGCCAGGGTCAGCACCACGGCATTGCCAACGAGGGTGTAGTAACCATCTTTGTTGCTGTCGCCGGTGAAGGTGACTTTGAGCTGGGCAACCGGGGTTTCCACATCGCTGACGGTGAAGTTACCGGCAACGGTGCCTTCCGCCACTTGGCCTTCCACCAGGGCGTTGGCAACCACTTCGATGACGGGCAGGTCGTTGACCGAAATCACGTTGATCGGCAGCGTGATCGACTCGGACTTAGGCAACGCATCGCCATCCTGTGCCGTGGCGGTCACGGTCAGGTTTACCACACCGTAGGCGTTTGCCACCGGGTTGTAGACCAGTGTGGCGCGGCTCCAGTCGCTGATGTCGACGCTTTGATTGCCGTCCGTCGCAGTAAAGGTGTGGCCCGCGCCATCGGAAATGGTCGCGCCTGCCGGGATGCCGCTGATTTCCAGCTTGAGCGTCTCGGAGCCGTCGCGGTCGGTGGCGTAGGCGTCGATGGCCGACAACTTGATCGCGTGGTCTTCCAGGCCGGTGTTCAGCACCTGGGTGACGCTGATGTTGTCCATCACGCCGCCAAGGGAGTTGTTGGATTCGCCGGCCGGGGCCTTGAATTCGAGCTTGGCGTCACCGTCGGCAGTCACCGGTACCACGAAGGTGTAGGTCTTCATGCCAACGACAGTGGTATCCAGGGTGCCGATTTTGACACCGCCCCAGAATACGTCGATGACCGAGTTGTTCTCGGCGCCGGCACGCGGCGAGTAGTCGACCGAGATGCTGTACGCGGTGCCGCTTTCAGCCTTGATGATGGTGTAAAGGCTGGAGTCGTCGCCGGTGTTTTTCTCCAGCTCGATGACCTGGCTGTTGCCCGGGGTCTCGACGCCGTAGATGCTGCTTTGGCCGATTTCGACTTTGCCGTCGCTGTTGCCGGTCTTCCACTCGGTGGCAGGGCCGGTGCCGGCTGCGTTGTTGGCATCGCCGACTGCGACGGTGCCCCACGAACCGTTGAGGTTCGCGCTGTCGAAGTTGATCGCACTGACAACGCCGCCACCGAGCAGGCCCAGGTGCGGGGTGTCGGTGACCGGTGCAATGGTCACTGGCGCCGTGGTGACGTCGCTGGCTTTGCCGGCATTGTCGACCGCCGTGAAGGTGACCGCCGTTGTGCCGCTCCAGTCAGCCGTTGGGTTGAAGTAGACCAACGCCTTGCCGTCGGCGCCCGCAGGCACCGAGTCACCGACCTTGAGTTCGGTGGTCATGTTTTCGTCGCTGTACAGCTTGCCGTTCTCCGGCAAGGAAGTGATGACGAAGTTGGCAACGGTGCCGTCCACATCGGCGCCGCTCAGTACGATCGTGGCCGCGTGGTCTTCGTCTGCGCCGGTAGAGCTACCGGTTGCAGTCGGGGCATCGTTGAACAGCTCGACAGTGACCTTGCCAGTCGCGGTGCTGGTTTCTGGCGGCTCACGGTCGAGGTTGCCGCCACCGTTATCGGTCACGGAGATGGACACCGTGCGATCAGTACCGGCCGGGTTGTTGCCCGGAGCCTGGAAGGTGATCGCTTCAACCAGCTTGATGAAGTCGGCGGCGCTGCTGCCGGCCGGCAAGTTGCTGGTCAGGGTGTAGACGATCTTGCCATCGGCGGCGCTGCCGCTTTCGGTGATGGTGATACCGGCAACGGCGAGGGCCTTGAGCACGTCGGCGTTGGTGAGCAGGTCGCCCGACACCAGGTGATCAACGGTGACCACCACTTTGCTGAAGGTTTGGTTGTCGACGTCGGTGATGCTCAGTTTTTCAACCAGTGCCACCGCGCCTTTTTGCTCGACGAACTTGGTGCTGTCGAAGCTGATCACCGGCGCATCGTTGACCGGCACCACGTAGATCACGGAGGTCACTGGCGCCGAATCCGCCTGGCCGTCGTTCACGGTGATGGTCAGGTTGCGGTTGACCGGGCTTGGGTCTTCGCTTTCGCTGGCGAAGTGCACCGAGCGCAGGACTTCCTGGTATTCAGCCTTGGTCGCTTCACCGGACAGGGTCAGCACACCGGTGGTCTTGTCGTAGCTGACGGTGATCTTGGTGTTGCTCACATCCGCGATCAGCACGTCGTCGGTCAGGTGGTTGACCAGCGTGACCTTGGCGCTTTGCAGGGTAGTGTTGTCGACGTCGGTGATGGTCAGGTTCGCCGCGACGTAGCCGCCTGGCTTGCCTTCGATGTAGGTATCGCCGAACGCGTTGGTGGATTCGTTGCCCAGTACTGGCGCGTCGTTGACGGCTGTAACCACGACACTGATTTTACCGGTGGTGACTTCTTCAACGCCGGTGCTCAGTTCTTTGGCCGTGGCTTTAACCGTCAGGTCGAAGCTGGCGGTCGAGTCCTTGAACGGGGTAACGCTCAGGGTGCCCAGGTTCCAGGTGCTCACGTCGTACAGCGTGTTTGCGCCGGTCGAGGTGATGGTATGGGTGCCGTCGGTCAGCACGGTGCCTTCCGGCAGGCCGCTGATTTCGACCTTGTGGGACTCCGAGCCGTCGGTGTCGACAAACTTGACGTCAATCGGCGCGATCTTGATCGCGGTGTCTTCCAGGCCGTGGTTGTAGACGTTGCCGGTGTAATAGCCTTCGCCGTTCACCACGTGGCTGTCGCCCAGCACCATGCCGGCGTCTTTCAACGCTTCGATACTGGTGTAGGTCTGCACGCCGCTGCTGCCCAGCGATACCGACGGGCCGTTGTTGACCGACACGTTGACGTTGTAGTTGCCCGGGCCGTTCTGGTTGTAGTGGTAGATGTCGAGGGTGTAGTAACCCGACTCGGTCGGCGTGAAGGCCGAGCCATTGATGCCGCTGCCTTGGCTCCAGGTCTCGGAAGCAACCAGCTTGCCGCCCACGGTGATTGCCAGGCTGTCGTCGGCTGTACCGGTGAAGGTGTAGCTCTTGCCGGCTTCCAGGTAGACCAGGCCGGACACTTTGGTCGCGGTGCCTTCGGCCACATTGCCGTTGTTGACATCGCTGGTCACGCCCGTGGTGGCTGCGCTACCGGCGGCTTGGCCGTTGATCACTTTGATCAGGGTGTTGGAGTCGGTCACGCCTTGGCCGTTGGTGCCCAGGGCACCCGGCAGGTTGCCGCCGGTCCAGGTCTGAATGGTCAGACCGGTTGGCACCTGGCCGATGGTCAGCACCGGCACATCCGTCACCGGGTGGATATCCACGGTGATGGTTTTGGTGTCGCTGTAGGAGTTGCCGTCGGTGGCCTGGAATTTCAGCTCGGTGTAGTCACCTTCCTTGTTGCCCACGCCGGTGCCGCCGAAGCTGTTGTCGCCGGATTCGTTCTCAGCCGGGCTGTAACGCACGTTGTGCGCATCGAAGTCAGCCTGGGTGAAGACCTTGCCCGCCGAGGTGTCGGTTTTCAGATCGGCCGTGGTGAGCTTGACCCACTCGCCGTCGACTTTGTACTCGATGGAACCGGCCGGCAGGCTGGTGAACACCACGCCTGGGCTGGCGGTGTCTTCATCCTGAACGCCGAAGGTCGCCCAGGTCAGTTCGATTGGGGTGTCTTCGTTGCCTTCAATGTGGTTGTCGATGGCAGTCGGGGTGTCATCGACCAGGGTGACGGTCGGCTGGCCAGTGCCGTTGGAGTGCAGGCCTTGTGGGTCGGTGACGGTCAGGTCGATTTTTGGCAACTGGTTGCCGGCGTTGACGAAGTCCGCACCTTTTTGGGTCAGGATGACGTTGTTGCCGGAGATGCTGTAGTAGCCGTCGGCGTTGCTGTTACCCGTGAAGTCGATGGTCAGGCCATCACGCGGGGTTTCTTCGTCGGTCGCGGTGAAGGTACCGGCGACGGTGCCTGCGCTGGCGGTGTCCTCAACAATGGTGTTGGCCGCAATTTCGATCACCGGCACGTCGTTGTGCAGGTTGACGGTCGGTTGGTCGGAGCCAGTGGAGTTCAGGCCCTGAGGATCGGTGACGGTCAGGTCGATTTTTGGCAGCTGGTTGCCGGCGTTGACGAAGTTCGCGCCTGCTTGGGTCAGCACGACGTTGTTGCCAACGATGGCGTAGTAGCCGGCGTCGTTGGTGCCCGCAGTGAAGGTGATGGTCAGGCCGTCACGTGGGGTTTCTTCGTCGGTCGCAACGAACGTACCGGCG
>NZ_JBUZST010000036.1:0-11907 GCF_055407965.1 Pseudomonas sp. B611 | reverse complement strand
GGCACGCTCGCGGACTTCAGGGGAAAACTTCGGTGGCTTTGGCATAGTGGCTCCAGTTTCTCAAAAGGGGGGAGCCTCCGCGATACCCGGGGCGGTTCACACCGTGCCGGAGGGGTCATCGAGGGCGATGCTCTTGAGGTAGCCTTTCACGCTTTTGGCGGCGGAATCGTCGATGGACACCACCTTGGCTCCGTAGCGTGTGGGCGGCAGCAGCGGGCGGGCATGGACCATGCCCTCGACGCGCGCATCGATGCCATAGCGGGCGCTGCCGTCGGTCTTCGAGGGGACATCGATGGCCAGGGTTTCCTTGCCGATCAGCCGTCGCTCGGTCGGTTTCTTGAGCGGGATTCGTTTGAGTTCATCCGCCGTAAGGCTGCGGGTGAGGTCGCCGCGCTGGACGATCTCGGCATAACTGATCGACCGCTTGCCGGCCTGGACCCTGCTGTTGCGTGCGGTGCAGGCAGCGGGTGCAACGCCGAGCAGCCTGGCGCCCTCCTCGATCAGGGCGATGCGGCCGGCGGCACCAGCCTGGCTTAGTGGCTCGAAGCTCTGCCACACGGACCAGCTGCCGCCGGTGACCATCAGCCCCCATTTGGGATGGGTGTCGACGTAGTTCAGGCGCACCGACTGCCAATCCGCCTCCAGCTCGTCGGCGACGATGCGTGCCAGCGCGGTGCCGACATGCTGGCCCATCTCGGCCTTGGCGATGTTGGGGTTTGGGGAGCAACGGAACAGAAAGTGCACTTAAGCCCTACCAGCGTCGTTCAGTACCTTCTTTCCAGGCATCCTGTCATTTTCAGAAGTCGATTGCACTACTGAGTAGACCAGCTCCGCACCCACTGGCGTCCAGCAGTCGCAAAAAGTCCACTGGGTGGGCTTTGCTGGGACATTGCGCTAATTATCTATTGAGGCAACGCACGGTATAGCGTGGTTCGATGCACCCCCAAAAGACGTGCAACCTCGGAGACTGATTGACCCTTATCAATCAACCTACGTGCATGGGTTATCTGCTCATGAGTCAAAACAGGCTTAGGCCCAAATCGAACACCTTTGGCTTTGGCCGCAGCTCGGCCAGCACTGGTGCGTTCCCCAATCAGCGACCGTTCAAAGTCAGCAATCCCCGCGAAGATCGTCAACACCATTCGCCCGGCTGGTGAAGTAGTGTCAGCCCAGGGCTCAGCAAGCGAACGCAGACCTGCATTGATCTCTTTTAGGCGTTCGGCAATATGAAGCAGGTCTGTCGTTGACCTGGCCAAGCGATCCAACCGTGTCACGGTCAGCACATCACCTGGTCGCAAATGATCGAGCAGCCGACTCAGCTCTGGACGGTCTCGCTTGGCACCGCTGACCTTCTCTTCGAAAATTCGCTGACAACCGTTTTGCCCAAGTGCAATCCGTTGCTGCTCCAGGTCTTGCCCTTGTGTTGAAACCCGAGCGTAACCAATCTGCTGACCTTTGTTTTCCATGGAGCACCTGTCGCATTTATTGTCGCAGGTAACTTACAACGTGCGACAGATTTATGCGACAGGTCAGAGCCAACAAATCCAGCGTATGTGTCGTTTTCAGAAGACGGCTGCACTGAACGTCAGAAGCCGACTGCACTATAGCAGCGGAGGGGTTGGATCCATCAGGCAACGACGGGCTGCTGCCGGCCAATAGCCGACAATGACGACACTGGAAATCCCCGCCTGTGAGCGTCGGCTCAGGGCGGGACAGCGTCATCCAGCTACCTGCGCCACTGACTCAGCCTTGTCCAGCCGGCCGCGCCGCACGAACAGACTGACCAGCCGTTGACGGATCGCCACCTGGAGTTCCGCCAGTTGTTCCGGCGTGATGCGAATTTCACCCGCTCGACGAGCGCAACACCGGCGCCGCCTACGCCAAGAACCGGCGAATCGAACTCAAACTCACGAACCGCTGAGCGCCGCGTCACCGCGCTGCTGCGCCAGCCAGTCGCGCGGGGCGCAGCCCATGCGCACGCGGAAGGCGCGCGCCAGAGCGTTCGGGCTGCCGTAGCCGACGCGGTCGGCCACCACCGCCACCGGCCGCCCCTGCTTGAGCAGGGTGCAACTGACGTTCATCCGCCAGTCGGCCAGATAGTCGCCCGGCGTGACGCCCACCGCGTCCTTGAACGCGGCGGCGAAGCGCGCGCGTGACATGCCCGCCTTCGCCGCCAGCGCCTCGAGCGACCACGCGGTCTGCGGCGCATCGTGCATGGCGGTTATGGCGCGCGCGAGTTTCGGGTCGGCCAGGCCCGCCAGCAGTCCGGTGGCGCCAAGCCGCCCATCCATCAGATAACGCAGCAACTGGATCAGTAGCAACTCGTACAAGCGGTCGATGGCGGCCTGCCGACCGCACTGGTCGCGCTCGGCTTCGGCAAACAGCAACTCTAGCGTCGGCCCGAGGCCGGGCAAGTCCGCCAACGGAATCAGCAGCATCGACGGCAAGGCCATGGCCAACGGATTGCCCGTCGAAGCGCCCAGGTCGACCTCCGCACACAACAGCTCAGCGGTATCGCCGGGGGCGGCGACAAAACGATGCGACGCCACGCGCGGATAAAACAGCAGGCTCGGCTCGGTAACCAGCAGATCTTCATGCACGGGCGAACGCACCGTAATCGGGCCGCGCCGCACCAGATGGATATAGCCATGCGGCGCCGCGTAATGATGCTGCCCACAGAAGGCGCCGCTGTGAAAAACGCGCGCCGAAAGCGAGTAGTGCCGGAGCAAGCCGGCCAGTCGATCCGCCATTCCACTCTCCATATAAGACGATAGGTTACGTATTTGATACTTTACGTGCCATATCGTACCAAACAAAGGGCGATCATGCCCACGTGCTCTTGCACCTCACCCACTACGGAGATAGACATGACCCAAATCGCCCCCCTGACCATCGACACCGCTGACGCCGCTACCGCTGCCACACTCAAGGCCGTCAAAGCCAAGCTTGGCATGGTGCCGAACCTGTTCGCCACGCTGGCCCACGCGCCGGCGGCGCTCAATGGCTACCTCGGCTTGTCCGAAACGCTGGGCACCGGCCGCCTGAATGCCTCCCAGCGCGAGATCGTTGCGCTCGCTGCCGGTCAAGCCAATCGCTGCCAGTATTGCCTGAGCGCACACACCCTGATCGGCAAAGGTGCCGGACTGTCGGCAGAGGCCATCGCCGCGGCCCGCACCGGCCAGGCGGCCAACGCACTTGACGATGCAATCGCCGGCTTTGCCCGCGCGCTGGTCGAGCAACGCGGCGTGGTGTCGGCCGACGCCATGGCCAACTACCGCCGCGCGGGGCTCGACGACGGCCTGATACTGGAAGTGATCGCCAACGTCGCGCTGAACACGCTCACCAACTACACCAACCACATCGCCGACACCACGGTGGATTTCCCCGTGGTCGCCGTCTGATCTCCATAGGCATATAAGGAGAACACGATGAAAATCGCACTCACCGGCGCTCTGCTCGCCAGCGCCCTCGTCCTGCCACTGGCCGTCACGGCCGGCGACTTTTCGCCCTATGTGGACAGCCAGGGCGGCATCAGCCGCCCCACAGACTTCCGCACAAACTTCGTCCACCTGGGCTCATATGCGGTGTTGGACGAAAAATCCGCCTCTCGCGGCTTGCACGATGTGTACACCGAAAAGGCCTCGGCCGAGCACTACCGCAAGACCGGCAAGTTCTTGGACGGCGCCACGCTGGTGAAAGAGATCCGCAAGCTCGAAACCAGCGCCATGACCACTGGCAACCCTGTGGTCTGGGGTTCCGATGCGGCCGTGTGGTTCGTGATGGTCTAGGACGCCAAAGGCCGTTTCGCCAGCAACCCCTTGTGGGGCGACGGCTGGGGCTGGGCGCTGTTCAAGGCCGACGCCCCCGCCAAGAATGTCGCCGTCAGCTACGAAGCCGACTGCATGGGCTGCCATGTGCCGGCGGCCAAGACCGACCGCGTATTCATCCAGGGCTATCCGACACTGACCCAGCACTGACTTGCTGCCGGGTTACGCTTCGCGCAGGATGGCACCTCCGTCCTGCGCGAGCCACCCTTTCCGGAAGCGCGCCATGCCGACACTCGACGCCTTTCTGACCGACGTCCGCGCCTGCACGCGCTGCGCACCGCATCTGCCACACGGCGTGCAGCCGGTCTTCCAGTTTCACCCGAGTGCGCCCATCCTCATCGCCGGCCAAGCACCGGGGGCCCGGGTCCATGCCTCAGGCGTGCCCTTCGACGACGCCAGCGGCGCGCGTCTGCGCGCCTGGCTGGGCGTGGACCGCGACACCTTCTACGACCCTACCCGCATCGCCATTCTGCCCATGGGCTTCTGTTATCCGGGCACCGGCAAAAGCGGTGACCTGCCGCTACGCCCGGAGTGCGCCCCCCGCCTGGCGCGAAGCCTTCATGCAGCGTTTCGAGCGCCTGTCGCTGGTCATCGTGCTGGGCAGCTACGCCATGGACTACCACCTCGGTACTGGCAAGACGCCGCTCACCCGGGTGGTCGAAGCCTGGCGCGAGCACTGGCCGCAAGCGTTCCCCCTGCCTCACCCTAGCCCGCGCAACAATCGCTGGCTGGTGCGCAACCCCTGGTTCCAACAAGACGTGCTGCCCGCGCTGCAAGCACGCGTCCAGGCAGTCCTCACCGCCAACCCCAAGGAAACCCCATGACCGACGACACCGCCGCCATTACCGAGCTGCTGCACAAGTACTACGACACCCTGGCCTGGGCGAACGGAGACAGGCACCGGCTTTGGAGCGATGAACGACGGCTTCAGGTGCGGTAGCTGACGCCTGGGACCTCAATCACCGTATGACCGGGTCGAAAGCGGTCCTTTCTCTGACAACATCGCCCTAGCCCGCACTCAACCCCCACAACACATCCAGCACATGTTGCGTAGGCCGCTCGACGTCCCCACCACGGTGGGCAATACCAAGTTGACGCCACAATAAGGGCTGTAATGGCCGCATGACGATCCTGGTATCGGGCAATGGCGTGGAGGCTTCATGCGGCAACAACGTCGCACCATAACCGGCCGCCACTAGGCTTTTGATCGCATCGTTGTAGTTCAGTTGAATACGCGGCGTGGGCTGCCGTCCATCACTGGCGAACCACTCCGAGGTCAAGCGCGAAAGCCGAGTAGTTTTGTCATTCAGAATTAATGGCTGGGCGGCCAGCCAACCGGGGGTCACAACATCCGGGCATTCCCAGCGAGCCGGCAAGAAGGCCATGACCGGGTCCCGCCGCCATGGCTCGATCCGCAATTCCTTCACCGGGGTCTGTGGCAGCGCGACCAGACCGATCTCCAAAGAGCCCTCGGCAAGCTTCTTCAAAGTTTCCTGCGACGTGAGCACCGCGACCTGCACATCGATAGCGGGGTGGCGTTGGCCCAACGTCTCCAAAGCTTGCGGCATCAACTGTGCGATGGCCCCTGTGGAGGCACCCAGCCGCACACGCCCGGCCAAGCCCTGCACCTGACGCTCCACGTCCTCAAGCGCCTGCTCCGCATCCGCCAACAGGCGCCGCGCGCGCTCCACCAGCGTTTCTCCAATCGCCGAAGGCTGAATGCGCCCACGTGTGCGCGACAACAGCTTTCCGCCAACCCGCGACTCCAGGTCGGCAATATGCAAACTGACCGTGGGTGGCGCGAGGTGCAGCACACGGGCCGCCTCGGCAAACGAACCCAGGTCGGCAATGGCCACCAACGTGCGCAGACGGTCCAGGCTGATTTCGCGCATGAGTCACTCCTTGTTCAGAAAAGCTGAATTTCATCGTTTAGAAATTCAACTTTTCCTATCTTAGCCCCTCACTGAAGATTGGAACTCCTGATTTCCTATGTCCGAGAGCATTCCATGGCAAGTCCTCTTATATTCATCGACGGCGACCAAGGCACCACCGGGTTGCAAATCCATCAACGTCTACGCGACCGGACCGATCTGCGGCTTATCACGCTCAGCCCCGAACATCGCAAGGATCCGCAACGTCGCGCCGAAATCATCAACGCCTGCGACATCGCGATTCTCTGCTTGCCCGACCAAGCCGCACGCGACGCTGTAGCGAGCATCGAAAACCCCGCCGTTCGGGTGATCGATGCGAGTTCGGCGCACCGCACCCATCTAGACTGGACCTATGGTTTCGCGGAGATGAACTCGCAGCAGGCCCAACGCATCGCCACGGCACGGCGGGTCAGCAATCCCGGTTGCTATCCCACGGGGGCGATAGGGCTGCTGCGCCCATTGCTGGAGGCCGGGTTGCTGCCCAGGGACTATCCGACGAACATTCATGCTGTGTCGGGCTATTCCGGAAAAGGGCGCGTTGGCGTGCAAGAGCATGAGGGAGAGGGCGCATCACAGGCGCCCGCGTTTCAGGTTTATGGTCTGGGGCTGGCACACAAACATATTCCGGAGATTCAGCAGCAAAGCGGTCTGATGGAGCGGCCGATGTTTGTGCCGGCTTATGGGGCTTTTCGGCAGGGGATCGTGCTGACCATACCGTTGCAACTTCGCTTGTTGGCGCCGGGCGTGGATGCGGTGCGGTTGCATGCGTGTCTTATGCAGCACTACGTCGATGCGGACCATGTACAGGTGATGTCGATGCAGGAGGCCAAAGGGTTGACGTGCCTTGATCCTCAGGCGCTTAACGGGACTGATAGTTTGCGATTGGTGGTGTGTGAAAATGATGAGACGGGGCAGGTTTTGTTGGCTGCGGTGTTTGACAATCTTGGGAAGGGAGCCGCTGGAGCGGCGGTGCAGAATCTGGATTTGATGGTTGCAGGAACATGACTCCGACTACCCACTGGCTCTAGAGTCTATGGCTCGAATTTTCGAGCGGTTGTTTCCTCTCTGTTTATGGCCTGGCATCGACGGCATTAAACGAGTCGAAAACAGAATCTACGCGTGTCAGCAGTTTGCAATCCAGTCAGGCTTTGAAGTTAAACGGTCGTCCACGACAGGCAGCAATCGGCCAACAGCGGCCGTTTTAGAGTAGGGAAAATAAATCCCCTTTTCTGCTGTCTACGCTTCGCAGCGCCGGTTACCCGGTCACCACGCAAGACTCGCTTCCGGTCGGTGGCTAACCTTTACCGGGCGGGGGTCATACCCGCTGGGTTTCTTACGCCATTTCGTGACGGCTTGCGCCGTCATTCCCAGGCGACCAAGCTTTGCCTGGCGCACATAAATCAGTCCCCTTTTTCTCTTTGCGCAGCAATGGCGTCGATCCTTCGCGCCTGCAAACCTTTGGTGCAGGCTCCAGCTCGCCCATTGCCCCCAACGACACCGCCGAGGGTCGCGCCCAAAATCGCCGCGTTGAAATCAAACTGGTGCCCCGTAGCGGCGCTGTAGCTCAAGGGTAATGGTGCCTTGGTGCTCTTTTCGTCGGATGCCCAGCTATCTTTTAATGGGTTACGGGCGATTTGCAGTGGGCTCCAAAACCTGGCCTCAGGAGGTGCAAGCTCCCGTGGCACCGGCTTTGGACTGGGCAGACCAATACGCCGGCCCATAAGCCCATAAGGATCCCGGCCTCGGCCGGGTTCTTTATGCCCGCTTCGCGGGCTTGAGCCCAGAAGGGAGCGGCGTGCGCCGGATTCGCATCTGCCAGCCAGTACGCAGCCCGTTTGGAACTCAGTTGATCCGTCTTTTTCAACGGTTTAACAGCCAAATCAATACGTTCACAAGTACACTCGCCACCCTAGGGATGGTGAAGCATCCACGAGCGGTACTAGAATTTTCAGCTTTTCGGTGCCGCCGCACGAATTCAAGGGGCAAGCATGGATTACGAACAACTGCCGAGGGCCGCCTTGGTCCGTATGCTGCAGGAGCATGATGCGGCGCTTGCCGATGCTGGCAAGAATGGCATCGTTATGAGTTACACCGGGCGGGCTGCTCCCTGGCAGATCATCCGCCAGGTCAAGCCGAAGCTGCATCGTATTATCAAGAAAGTATCCTTTGGAGAGGAAACCGCCCAGTCAGAGAATGAGATCTGGGACGGTGAAAACCTTTCTGCGATGGTCACGCTCTATAAATATCGTGGTCAAGTTGATCTTGTAGTAACAGACCCGCCGTACAACACCGGCGAGGACTTCCGCTATAACGACAAGTGGGACAAGGATCCAAACGATCCAGATCTCGGCGATGTAGTTCCTAAAGATGATGGGTCCAAGCACAGCAAATGGTTGCGCTTCATGACACCCAGAATCTGGATGATGCGTGAGATGCTAACCCCAGGCGGGGTTATGGCTATCTGTATTGATCATAGGGAACTATTTAGACTTGGCATGCTCATGGACGAAATCTTCGGCGAAGAGAATCGCATTGGCATAATCAATTGGCAGAAAAGCTATTCACCTCGCAGTGATAATAAGGGGGCGGCGGCGAAAACTGAGTGCAACACCTGACCTTTCCGGTACGGTGCTGTCCCTATGTCTTATTCCGAACTCAGCGTTGAAGAGCGCGCCACCATTCAAATCGGTCATGCCCAAGGTTTCAGCCTGCGCGGGATTGCCTGCTTGATCAACCGATCCCCTTCGACCATCAGCCGGGAGCTGCGCCGCAATCGAGATGCCTGTGGCGGCTACTCGGCCCGCGTGGCCCAGCAGCAGATGCAGGCCCGCCGTCAGGTGTGTCGACCGAAGCAAAAGCTGTTGCCGGGTAGCGAGCGCTTCGAATTGGTGGCGCATATGCTGCGTGAGCGTTTGTCTCCCGAGCAGATTGCCGGCAAGCTGCGCAGCATGAATATTCCCAGCCTCAGAGATGCCTACGTCTGTCGCGAGACGATCTATAACGCGATCTATGCCTTGCCAGTCGGCGAGCTGCGTAAAGAGCTGATCATCTGCCTGCGCCAAAGCAAGACGATGCGCAGGCCGCGCTCTGGCGGCGTGGATCGGCGCGGTCAGATCCCTGAGAGGGTCAGTATTCATGTACGTCCGCCGGAGATCGAAGACCGACTGATGCCAGGGCATTGGGAAGGCGACCTGATCAAGGGCAAGGCCAACGCCTCGTCTGTAGGTACGCTGGTGGAGCGCACCAGTGGCTACCTGATGCTGGTGAAGATGAACGACGCGACGGCGACCTCGGCGATGGAAGGCTTCAGTGCAGCGCTCAATGGCATGCCGCTGGCGATGCGCAAGAGCATGACCTACGACCAGGGCCGAGAAATGGCGCGGCATGCTGAAATCACCCAGCAGACCGGGGTGGCGATTTACTTCTGCGACCCGCACAGCCCTTGGCAGCGCGGCAGTAACGAAAACATCAATGGCCTGATCCGCCAGTACCTGCCCAAGGGCACGGACTTGTCGGTGCATAGCCAGGAGGAACTGGATGCCATCGCACTGCAACTGAACATGCGCCCCCGTAAGCGCTTCGACTTCAAGTGTCCGATCGAGGTTATGGACGAGGTGATGCAGGAAGCTATGGCTATGCGGCATGATGCTCCAGCTTCAATTCAATAACCGTGTTGCACTCAGCTCCTGTAACCGCCCTGTGTAATTTCTTACATTGGCTCTATAGTGTGCATAATTTTTATGGAATGAATTGAGTATTTCTATAACCTTATCCAGCTGCAGTTGTTTTTTAGTGATATGAAGTTTTTTGGTCTCTGCCGAAGTATTGGTCAGCGCGACGAGATAGCCAAACATTCCAGCGATCAACGCTCCCATACCAATTTTCACGGCATCCGAGGCAATATTTATCCACTCCACGCTCCCTCCATTGCGCTTATCACGCCAGCTATTTTTGACACTTAGTCCATGCTTGGAGTACTGGCATGTCTTCCTATATGACCATCAGGCCCTCGCGCGCAAACACACATCCGAGACAGGCCTGCATCGGAGTAACATACGAGGGTTGTTTGCGCTTCAATGCGGTTTTCTTTTAAGTAACTTTCTTTAATCGGCCTGATCCACTGTTCGCGCCCATCCACATCGGTTGTTTCCAGAAGCACCTCATCTTCTTGTAGATCAAAGTGTTTGTGCAGTAGTGCCACGCCAAATCTGTCTATGCAGTTGTGCTTTTTCAATATTTCAAATATTTCATTTAGACATGGCAGGTCCTCATCGTCTATGGGTCTAACATTGTCGATATGGTTAATTTCACCCCACAGTAAAGAAATCATTTTATTTATCTCCACTATGAACGTTTAACTAGCGAAATGTTACAGATTTAATAGGGGTCTTAGTCTGCGAATCTTCATGGGAGACGGGACTAATCAGAGCCCTCGCTCTTGGATAACATTAGACGCTCGCGCGCAAAATTCCACCCATTCCGATAAGGCGGCGTATAGAGCCTTAGCGGCATCTGAGGTTGGCGCGTACTTATCTCTGTCGCAAGCCCATCTGGTGAACCGCTTCAGGGTATGCAGGCATCGTAGTCAGTGTCTGAGGGTCGGTTGAGGTCAATTTTGACTTCAAGAATCTAGACGTGGAGGGGAGGCCTCATGCCCGGCAAGACTTTAATTTCCATTGGCATGAGGCGCATGTTATTCGTGAACAGGCAAGATCCAAGTTTAAGCTTGTTTACTGATATTTTGCGGAGCCGATGAACTTAGAGAAATGCTCGCACCATATTTGGACCGTTGTAAACTCGTTGACGTTGACGCTTGCAGGAATGGTTTTCTTGAAATTCCCGAAGTTTTTCAATTCGCCAATCAGAATTGCTTCTTTCTTTATGTCCAAAAACGATTCTTTGTCGGTGGCTTGTTTCTTTGTCAGGTAAATTTTGTAGTCTGGACCAGGTGCTACATCACCTTTAAATACAATTTCGTTATCCGTAACAAAAAGTTGTCCATTCGCCCAGTGAAGGGCGTCGCTGCCTTTCTGATCTTTCTTGAACTCTCCGCTATACTTTGCCACCTTTTGCACTTCTTCAATTTCGGCGATGGTGGCGTTTTCTTGTGCTGTCAAAATCGGAAGTATATAGATCCCTAGCCCAACTCCCGCGCCAAACAGAGCCAGGTGGGACGCGAGCAGAATTATTTTTAATTGCTTTTTCATGGGTTGCCTCATACAGTGAGTTATTTGGTGTGTCCATCACAATCCATTAGTTCGAACAGGGTGCGGTATGTGCTGATAGCGATATTGTTAGTGGGGTGCTAGCTTAGCTACCATGACGGCATTTTTCAAGGTAGTTGTCGCGTCAACCGTCTAACTATGCCGCCATTTTCTCGTTCTGTTGCTCTCGATCCTGGTTCAACAACACGGTGCCGATCGGTTCCCAGTTACGCGTCCGGCCTGACCACCGCTCCGGTTTGTTTTCCTTGGCTCGTTCGTACAACTCATGTCGCCGGGCCAAGACCTGATGGTCCAGCCCTCGATGCCGCTCAGCCGGTGTGACGAACCGGATGCGGCTATGTCGGTGCTCGTTGTTGTACCACCGCATAAAATTGGTTCTTCGCGGAGTCTGGGGGAAGAGCGAGTTGACAGTCAGGGAAGCAGGTAAATTGGCAGTCGCCAAACACACCCTTCACCTGTCCCTGCTGTCGCCGTGCATCCTATTGATCTTGCCGCTTTCTGGCCAGGCTACGACGCCGTTACCTGTCGCCCATCTACCGATAACACCCTCCTCATTGAGCTTGAACCTCAAGCCGGCTCTCTTCCTAAGTGCGGGCGTTGTGGCCAGTTCAGCCCGTTGATTCACGATCGCCGGATTCGTCTGGTGCGTGATCGTGATCTGTTCGATCAGCGCGTCCTGCTTCAACTACCAGTGCGCCGAGTCGATTGCCTGAGTTGTGGGCGGGTGACCGAGCGGATCGACTGGTTGGAGCCAGCATCTCGGCTGACCCAGCGGTTACGGATATGGCTCGAAAGCTTGCTGCGGCTGCTGCCGATCAGCCACGTCAGCCAGCTCACCGGCCTGCATTGGCACACCCTCAAAACGCTCGATAAACGACGCCTTCAAGCCGAGGTAGGCAACTTCGATTCAACCGGTGTCCGCCG
>NZ_JBUZST010000035.1:0-12667 GCF_055407965.1 Pseudomonas sp. B611 | reverse complement strand
GCTGAACACTGCCTGCCCAATCAACACTGCTCAAAATGTGGGAGCTGGCTTGCCTGCGATAGCGCTGGCTCAGGCAACATCTCTGCCAGCAGTGCCGCCGCCTTCGCAGCCTCGCTAAAGCTCGACAGCTTCCACAGGGGGTAGCGGTGTCAGTGAGATCTGTGAGCTGAACACTGCCTGCCCAATCAACACTGCTCAAAATGTGGGAGCTGGCTTGCCTGCGATAGCGCTGGCTCAGGCAACATCTCTGCCAGCAGTGCCGCCGCCTTCGCAGCCTCGCTAGAGCTCGACAGCTCCCACAAACTGTACGCTCAACACACCAACCGCTTGGTCATGGGGGACTCTTGGTTCCAGGGCATGATCAGTTACCTCCTGATCATGCGTATTAGCCTGTAAACCATGTCCCCGGTTAGAAATGTAAACGATCTCCCCGGTTTGTACCGCCCCAAGCCCGCTCACCACAAGGATGAGCTCAGTGTGCCACTAGCACACCTGTGCTAATCGACCCCTCCCCCCTGCGGCGCTATATTCCTCGGCACTTCCAACGCACCCACCCGCACCGCGCATCCCCTGCGCGCGGACCCGTTGTGCGTTGGAAAAACCATAACAACCCCAAGGAAGAAGCACCATGAACCTGCACTCCTCTGTTACCCGCATCACCCTGTTGGGCGCCTTGATCATCGGCGTGGCCGGCTGCAGCAATATCAAACCCAGCGAAGACCACCTCAAGACCCTGTCGGAAACCAACCTGGGCGAGCCGGTAAAACGCATCTCCAATGTGCGCAGTGACTCCATGAGCACCTACTACGTGGCCAGCGCCGCCTCCGGCGAATACAACTGCTCGGTGCCCAGCGGCGCCAGTGGTGGTGCCTTCGCAATTGCCAGCTTCGGCCTGATGAAACCTGCCGCCTATTGCCAGCCCAAGGGCGCTAAGGGTAACGGGCTTGTTCCATTCGCCCAGTAAGTGACTGCTGGCTCAAGTCGCGCAGTGTGCCGCGCAGTTCTGCGGGGCGCACCGGCTTGGACAGGATGGCGATCTGACGGTCGTGCAAGGCGGCCTGGATGCGTTCCACGTCGTGCCCCGTGAGGATCAGCGCGGGCACCGCCCAGCCACGTTGTTCGCGCAGGGCATCGATGCATTCGATACCCGTGGCGTGGTTGCCCAGGTCATAGTCGGCGACGATGATGTCGCAATCACTCACCAGATCACGCCCCGACGACTCCGCCTGCACCTCGCAGCCCCAGCGCTCCAGCAGCGCCTGGGTGGCGAGCAGCACGTTGTGATCATCCTCCACCAGGCACACTTTCAAGCCGGTGAGCAGGCCGGCCTGCCGTATGTCGTCACGGGCAGCTGCTGCACGCGGCGCGCTGGCCAGGGTCAAGCCATGCAGGCTCACCGAGGTGCCATGGCCCACCTTTGAACGCAGGCTCACCTGCACCCCCATCAACTGCCCCAGGCGCTTGACGATGGACAGCCCCAGGCCCACGCCTTCGACGTCCTTGTCCCGCAGGTGGCGTACGCGATAGAACTCTTCGAAGACTTTTGACAGATGCTCCTCGGCAATCCCCCGCCCCCGATCATGAATCTGCACCGCCAGCCCGCCGTCGCGAATACGCACGCCCATCAACACCGGCCGGTGCGCGCCGTACTTGAAGCAATTGGACAGCACGTTTTGCACCATGGTCGCCAACAGCGCAGGGTCCACCAACACCCAGTGGGCGCAGGGCCGCAAGCGCAATTCCACCCCGGCCCAGCGCGCGGCCTCGGCGTTCTGGCGCACCAGATCGGCGAGAAACTCGCCCAAATGCACCGCCTGGTATTTGGGCAGCAAACGCCCGTTGTCGAGGGTGTACAGGTCCAGAATCGAACGAAACAACTGCGACACGTTGAGCAGCGAGCGGTCGATGTTATCCACCAGCCGCCGCTCTTCATCGCCCAGGCGCGCTTCGCGCAAGCACGCGGTAAACAGGCCGATGGAGTGAATGGGCTGGCGCAGGTCATGACTGGCCTGGGCGAGAAAACGGGATTTTTCCAGGTTGGCGGCGATGGCTTCTTCCGACGCCTTGCGCGTACGTTCCAGCAGGATATGGGCGTACACCGGGATCACCGTACTGGTGATCATCAACATCAGCACCATAAACGGTTGCGCCTGCCACACCGGCGTCAACTGGTACACGATCAGCAACGCCAACAACGCCAACGCCGTGGCAATCGCCAGGTAGCGCGAGCCGTAGCGCATGCCGTTGCCCAGGTTGACCCACACCATCACCGCATACAACGGCAACGCCGCCTCGCCGCCCACCACCATGCCGAACGAAGTGCCCGTATAGTCGTGGATCATGCCGAAGATACGCCGCGCCGGGTAATGCCCAGGCCAACGGGCGATCACCTGCCGCAAGATAATCGAGGCGATCAAAAACAGCACGATGTACAGAATCACCGGCAGATAAGTCTCCAGCGACTGCCCCGGCAAAAACCCCAGCACACTGATGTAAACAATCGCGATAGCGGCCACCACGATGCGCAAGTTGGCCTGGTCGAGTTCAGAGTTGGTCTCAATACCCATGGGTTACGTCCTTGTGCGGCAGTCGTCAGCGGCGTCATGCAATGCGGTGCTAAGGTAGCATGACCGCGCCACACACCGCCCCAGGGAGGAGCCCCCCCATGACCGGCCGCATCATCATCGCCGACGACCACCCGATGTTTCGCGAAGGCATGCTGCGCACCGTGCAACGCCTGCTGCCCGCGGCCGAGGTGCAAGAAGCCGGCGACCTCGACACGGTGCACGCGCTAATCAGCGACGGCGCCGACATCGACACCCTGATCCTCGACCTGCGCTTCCCCGGCCTGACCTGCCTGAGCCAACTGGCCGAACTGCGCCAGCAACTGCGGCGCACCACCTTGATCGTGGTGTCGATGGTGGATGACCCGGCGTTGATCGATCAGGTGATGGCGTTGGGCGCAGACGGTTTTATCGGCAAAAACATCGCACCCGAGGAGATCGGCCAGGCGTTGCTGGCGATTCGTGAGGGTGAGGTGTTGGTCAAGTTTGCGCCGTCGGGGTTGTTGCCGTTGGATACCCATACGTTGACGGCGCGACAGCAGGATGTGTTGAGGTTGATTGCCCAGGGCAAGACGAACAAGGAGATTGCCAAAGCGCTGGATATTTCGCCGTTTACGGTGCGGATTCATGTTTCATCGTTGCTGAGGGTGTTGGGCGTGAGTTCGCGGGCGGCGGCGGCGGTGAAGTATTCGGGGGTGGGTTGAGGGTTGGTTTTGTCGTGGTCAAGCATCACCGCAATGAACGCCTGCTCGACCACGTGTATCTGAGAAAGCTTTCTCGCACTCGGGGCAACTACCTTGGGGCCGGCACACCGCCCCCGTCCCGCACTTGCATCAGCGCAAAGCCCAGTAGGTTCAAGCCTTTCCAAAGATTCGGATTGTTCACATCCGCGTTATCCTGCGCGAGCCCTATACCCCAGATGCTATCAACCGGGCTGGCCTCGACAATAACCCGCGAACCGGTTTGTAGCAGGTATTCGTTTAACGACGGATTCTGAGAAAACTTGGCCTGGTTCGCTCGAACCACGATGTCGTATCGGTGTTGCAGCCAAACCTGTTCATCAAACCCGCGCACATTGCGGCCAAGCGCTTTGGCGGCATTTGGCGTAGGAGCGTTGAACACCTGCGCACGAATATCCTGATCGTCAAACAAGGCCGCTTTCTCGGCCATCATGAAGTGTTCGGCCGTCGGGTAATGTTGCCCCTCGACAACAAACCCGGCCTCAAACCATTGGCTGAAACACGAAGCCGTGACTGCAGTTTTGCTGCGCTGGTGCCCCCAGAAAAACGTAAAGCTCAGATCTTCTCCCGAGTTGAAACGGGCGCACAGTGCGTTCAAATGTTCAGAGTCGTTCAATGAGATACCCTCGATAACTGGAGAGCGAAGTTACAGCTACAGGGCTGGACCAGGCAACCACGAAGCGTGGCAGGTCAATGGAGCGCTTCATCCTCTGGCATCGGCTAGAATCCGCAGCTTATTTCGACAATGCTTGCTACCAACGAGGGAATTTCATGACAAGGATGGCCGCTGTTTTCACTTTACTGAGTTGCATGGCGTCGGCCTCGGCATTGGCGGCGTCTGATTGTCCTTTTCCGCAGGGAATGCAGGCATCCATCGGTGCGTCGAAGCAAGCTATTGCGGCCAGGCAAGCGGGCGTCGCCAAGGATGAACTGCTCACCAAAATTTCCCCCGCGGCCGATGGGCAGATGTCCAGGATGCTAAAGAGCATCGTCGACGAGGTTTACGATTATCCGGTGCTGCTGCCCGAGGTATACGCCGCCTTTCGTTTTGAGCGCTGCTTTGTTTCGCAGCAGCACGGGGAACAGGTGGCGGCGATGAAGTTTGCTGATGCTTATCCGTTGTTGAAGAAATGTGAACTGCTTGAAGCGGAAGGGGCGAGACCGCGTTGTGCGATGCGGGTGGTGCATACGGTGAGTGGGGTTCCGGAGTAATGGCCTTGGGTGGTTGGGGGCTGTGATGGAGGGCAGGTACCGGCCAAGAGCAGACGTTCGGAAATAGCGGGCTTCTCCCTTGTTTCTCCATCCCTGTACGCGCTAGCCTCAATGCTGTTTTAACCGCCACAAACAGGAAGAAGGCAGTCACCCTATGAATTTGGATCGTGCAAGGCAGCTGATTCATGGCGAGTTAAATCACGACTTCCCTATTGAAAGTCTCATCCATGTTCTTGAAGCAGCCATTGAGCTTATTTCTCTTCCGGACAATGACTTCTGCTGGTCAAGTTGGGAGGACGAAGCACAGGCAAAAAGAGAATTGCTAGGGTTGGTCAGTACGCTGAAGTCTGGCGTGTTACCCGAAAGGCTAAAATTTGCAGTTCTGTTTGCTCCAACCGGTCCCCTGCAAGAAGTCAGCCTCAGCAGTGGTTGGGCGGAACCCTTCCTTAAGGTCGCTGAGAAATATGATGAAGTTGAGGCATTGCTGTGGTGAGCGGGCCAAAAATACACTGAATCTCATCCACTAAACCGCATTTACACGTGTTGTAGCTGAGCCTTCGTGTATGGCCGCTATGGGTCGTTTTCTGACTCTCACGACGGGCAGAAAACGGCCAAGAGCTGCCAGTCATAAAAGGCTGCTTTCGACCCAGGCTGTGTGAAAACGCACTGAACACGTCGAAAGCTGAAATTCGCGAGGATGGGCTGTGGAGTAAGCGGGGCGATTCAGGGCATAAATCAGCGAAGTGTTGACGATAGACACTTGATCGCGAGGTGCCTAATCTAGGCTTCGAAGTCACGACAGGAAAAAGGATATGGCAGGAGGGAACATCATTTGCGGTACGTTCCAAAGTGCCGACAAATCGGGATCAGCCTTGGAGGCAGTGTTAGATGCACTCCCATTGCAGGCTCACGAACTGGTCGAGAATGTTAAACAGCAACTCGATACAGCAGACTTTGTCCTCATAGATGTAGAACAAGCGAAAAGCTTGCTTCCATTTTTACGGGTCTACCAGGCGCAACTGATCGCTGAGATCGGGCACGATGATTGGGCTCAGGCAACGCAGGAGGAGGAGTTTTCGCTTGAAACGGTCGCTGCCAAGTGGGGATCGGGTAAGGGATGGAGACTTTACTGCGTGCGAGATCTCGTAGGTGCTTGTGAAAATGCGTTGGTAGAAATGGAACCTGTTTGCATCGCGTTTAGTTAACTGCATCCAGTCCGTTTTCACACAACCTGGACCCATAGCAGTCATCGAACCGCATTGAACGACAGCAATGCCACCTGCCAGTTCTAAAATCGTGATGGCAGCTCATTTCCGGCCTTGATGTCCGAAAAGATCTCATCCGGATCTGCCTGACACCAATATCTGAACAGTAGGCGAGGCCCGATATTTCCGAAATGTTCATCCACGATGCTCTCCGGGGGCACGGTCAATTTAGGTTCTGACCATTGCTGGGCAAAAACACCTAATGGTTTGCCAGATGAATAAACAACCCAAGTCGCCTTGCCACCACTGATACGAGGTAGGTAGTCCATATCTTGTATCACTTCAATTAAGGTGCGCAGTGTTGCTAACGGATCGAGTGTGATCGACATTGCATGGCTTTCCAGATCATCCCCTGCATGAACGCTATCTCGATCAATGGGAACTACCAACATGACTGCTCCTTTTTAGTAGTGTGCTGTCACCAGATCGATCAGCGTAGAGACCTCCGCGGCTACCTGTCTACAGTCCGCTATTGGCCGATAGCCGCCTGTTGGACAGTGAATGGCCAAATACCGGCCTTCCAGCCCTCCATGCTCACGATGTCCCTCCCCCTCATCCGGCTCACAAAAGTAGCTAGTGATCAGTTCAAACTCCGCATCAGTCGCGGCAAACTCATGCTCCGCACGTTGATTGCGAAGATGCAACCTGGCACGACAGGTGTCATCGTCCACTTCACAGTTGCTCCCACAGGAAACCGGCAGTGTCCGGGCAATCTCCAGCCGAACACTTTCTACCCATCAATACAGCTTAAAATGTGGGAGCTGGCTTGCCTGCGAAAGCGGCGGCACAGGCAACACTTATGCGACATGCCCCACCACCATCGCAGCCGCGCTAAAGCGCTCACGCATCAAACCAGTCGCTTGCTCATCGGTATACACGCCAACACCAACCCCGACGGCGAATGGTAGACCGCCTGCTCATCCCCCACGTACCCACACGCCCGATAGAAACTCGCGGCATTCAACGTCGCATCCAGCACCACCGTTTCAATCGCCCGTTGCCGTGCCAGGTTTTCCAGGTGATCGAGCATGGCCTTGGCATACCCTCGCCCGGTGAACTCAGGCAGCACAAACAGCGCCCCCACTTCGTTGTTGTCGAGATCAAGCATTCCAGTGACGACAGGCTCACCCTGCACCCAGCCCAGGTAAAACGCTTTGTCCATCAGCGCGCTGTAGCCGTCTGCGGCAGTGCCGCGTGTCCAAAGCATCATTTGCTCACGGGTATACGCACCGATGCACTGGCTGCGAATGGCCAACAGACGAATGTCGAACGCCGCCTGGGCGTCTTCCGGGGTTGCGGGTTTTATCTCCAGCATTTCAATCTCCTTCCATGCACTCGCATAACACCCTATCCGATGATCCAAGCTGGCGCCATCGCGCCACCACGGCTAGCCGTGTGCTTGCCTGATGCCTATGATGTCGCCTTTCGCTAAGCTTCAGGAATGCCCATGCCCCACCTCACCTTGCGCAACGCCCTACCCTCTGACGCCGCGCGCTGCTTTGCAATCGAGACCAGCGCCTACGAAGGCGACGAAGCCGCAACCCTGGAAAAGATCGCCACGCGCATCGCACTGTACCCACAAGGCTTTCTGATCCTGGAAGCCGATGGCGAGATAGCGGGTTTTATCAACAGCGGTTGCGCCCACGACGTGGTGATGTCGGACGAGGCGTTCAAGGAACTGGTGGGGCATTCGGCCGAGGCGCCGAATGTGGTGATCATGTCGGTGGTGGTTGACCCGGCGCACCAGGGCAAGGGGTATTCCACGACGCTGATGAACGCGTTTGTGCAGCGCATGCGCGACATGGGCAAGCAGACCATTCACTTGATGTGCAAAGACCGCCACGTGGAGCTGTACACGCGCATGGGCTATCGCTACGTGCGGCCGTCAGCCTCGGATCACGGCGGGATGGCGTGGCATGAGATGGTCATGGATCTCTGATCTTCCCCCTCGGTAAAGGACTACCCCAATGTTCATCGGACGCCTCGCCCAACTCACCGGCTGCACCCCAAAGGCGATCCGCCTGTACGAACACATGGGGCTGATCAACGAGCCCCAGCGCAGCGGCCGCTATCGCGTGTACAACGCGCACCATGTGCAAATGGTGCATCTGATCCGCAAGGCGCAGACGGCGGGTTTCAAACTCGCCGAGATGGGGCCGTTGATCGCCGCGAAAAATGCGCTACGGGCCTTTCCATTGGAATTGGCCAACGCGGCTGTCGATGCCAAGCGCCTGGATGTGAAGGCCAGAATCAGCGAATTGCAGGCGTTGGACTTACATCTCGCCGGGCTCAAGCGCCAGATGAATGAGCTGTTCACGTCTCATACGGCAGAACCCCTCGCCTGTCCAGATACGCAAACGCCTCGCGCAATGCCTGCTGCGGCGGGCGCGGATTGAAGCCCAGCTCGGCCTTGGCTTTATCGATGTTGTATTCCTGACGCACGCCATGGAACAGCCGCACCTGGCTGCACATCAGCTGGGCGGGCTGGCCAGTGAGACTGGCCCAGCGCTCTTGCAGCCAGGCGATGGCCAGCAGCAACCAGCGCGGTGCACGTGGCGGCGCTTGCACACCCAATACCTCGGCCAGTTCAGCCAGCGATGACGAGCGCTCATTGGCGAGGATATAACGCTGGCCTGCACGGCCCTTCTGCGCGGCAAGCACCATGCCGCTGGCGACATCGCGCACATCGACAAAATTGAAGTGAAACCCTGGGTCCAGCGGCACCTTGCGCGCCTTCACCGCCTGCAAAAAACCCAGGGTATCGGTCAAGCGCGTGGCATTCGGGCCGATCATCGCCGATGGCAACACCGCGACCATCCACAACCCCAAGGCGTTCGCGGTATGCCAAGCGAGCCGTTCGCTGAGGATTTTTGAACGGTAGTAGGCATTTTCGGACTCCTCGCACCAATGGCTTTCATCCAGCGCACTGCCGTCATGCCCCACCGCCGCTACGGAGCTGACGTACACCACTCGCGTCACCCCCGCACGGCTAGCGGCTTGCAACACACACCGCGTGCCCTGCACATTGGGCTGGACGATCTCGGCCTCGGGGTTCTTCGCCCAGTGCTTGAACACCGCCGCCACCTGGAACAACACCTCGACGCCGTCGAGGGCCTTGAGCAGCGCAGCCTCATCCAGCAGCTCGGCGTAGACCACCTCACATTCGAGGCCCGCGAACGCGGCCTGCTGGTGTATATCACGCACCCCAGCGCGGACAGTGTGGCCTTGCCGGAGCAACTCCCTGACCAGCGTATTGCCCAGATGCCCATTGGCCCCCGTCACCAGACACAGCATGTCTATCGTCCTTTTTTCGCGTGGAAAACCCTGCGGTATGCGCAGCGAAAAAAAGCATAAAGTCTGTCCCGTGGGGCAGAGTCAAGCGGGCGTAAGGCTCTCAGCCGTGGCGGTGCGAATCAGGATGTCTCTGGACATATTTACCAACTCCCAGAAGCGCCACCGCCACCACTCGAACCGCCGCCGCCCGATGAGCTGCTGCTGGAACTGCTGGAGCTGCTGGAACCCGAACTTGACCCACCGCCCGAACCCGAACCCGTGCCGACTTTGCCAAAGATACACAGCGCCGCAAACGAGGCGATGGGGAACGCGAACAACCAGCCGTTACGTCCCATGTCCAGCACATACACCGCCGCGCCATACACCGCCACGGCCGCCAGCAACCGCGCGACAAAGCCCGCCCTGCTCTGCTTCCAGGCGTCTTTCATGAGCACCAACAGGATCAGGTACAACCCCAGCACAGCCAGCGCCCCCAGCGGATACGCCAGCCAGTGGATGAAGTTGACGTCGGCATAGTGTTGATCAACCACCACCAGCCCGAGGATGTAGGCCAACAGCCCCAGCACGCAGTAGAACACCGTGCGCGCCAGCCACAATGCGCCAAAGGTGGCGCCGCCGATCAGCATCGTCAGCGGCATAAGCAGCAGGGACAACGGCCAGGCCTGCCCACCGCTGAAGATCGTCAGTAACACCGTGGCCGCGACAACGGCAAGCAACGCACGACGCCAATGCAACTTGCCAGCGGCGAGCAGCACACCGCCGAGGGCGCCCAGAACAAACGCCAGTAACACCACCAACGCCCGGGGGCCGGTCGCCGGCGCCGTTACACCTGGCAGGTCGCCGCCGTCCACCAGCACGATCAAGTCGTTCACGGCCAAGCTCACACCGCCCGCGTAGTCACCTTGGCGAAACGCCGGGGTAATGTGTTCTTCGATGATGCGATGGCTCAGCAAGTCGGTAACGGTGCCTTCCAGGCCGTAGCCCACTTCGATGCGCACCTTGCGGTCATCCTTGGCCACCAGCAGCAGGATGCCGTCGTTGATGTCCTGGCGCCCCAGCTTCCAGGCGCGGAACAGTTGGTTGGCATAGTCTTCGAGGCTGGCGTCGCCGATGCTGGGCACCAGTAGCACGGCGACCTGCGCGCCCTTGCGCTGTTCGAGGGCGGCGAGCTGGTCTTTCAGACGGGTGGTGGTGCCCGCGTCCAGGGTGTTGGTGAGGTCGATCACGCGCTGATCGAGGGCCACGCCAATTGGCGAAGTATCCGCCTGGGCGGTGCTGAACAGGCCAATGCACACCAGCGCCAGCAGGCTGAAAACGGATTGCCGCACAATCACCCACATACTTGTTACCTGAAGTTTCTTCCTGAAGGTGCCGACTTTACCCTATCAGCGCTATAACGCGTGACCCCGCGCCATTGACTATCTAAACTGCGCACACGCATAGCAAAACGCCATAAACGAGAAACCCATGGACCTACGCCACCGCAACAACGTCAGTGTAATGGGCAGTGGCGCCTCGACCTTGGTGTTCTCCCACGGTTTCGGTTGCAACCAGGCCATGTGGAACTACCTGGCGCCGCAGTTTCGCGAACGCTTTCGCGTGGTCATGTACGACCTGGTCGGCGCCGGTCAGTCGGACCTCAATGCATTCGACAAGGCCAAGTACAGCACGCTGGACGGTTACGCCCGCGACTTGAACGAGATCATCCAAGCCTTTGCGGTAGGCCCGGTGATTCTGGTCAGCCATTCGGTCAGTGCCATGATCGCCACCCTCGCCGACCGCCAGGCCCCGGGGCGTATTGCCGCCCACGTGATGATCGGCCCTTCGCCGCGCTATGTGGATGCCGACGGTTATGTCGGCGGTTTCAAGCGCAGCGATATCGACGACCTGCTCGACACCCTCGACAGCAACTACCTCGGCTGGTCCAGCGCGATGGCGCCGGTGATCATGGGCGCGCCCGGGCAGCCTGAGTTGAGCGACGAATTGGCCGACAGCTTCTGCCGCACGGAACCGGAGATCGCCAAGCAATTCGCGCGGGTAACGTTCATGTCGGACAACCGCCAGGACGTCGCCGGCCTGGACACCCCGGTACTGATCCTGCAATCAAGCGACGACCTGATCGCCCCGGTCGTCGTCGGCGAATACCTGCACCGCGTGCTGCCCAACAGCACCTATTGCCTGGTCGACAACGTCGGCCATTGCCCGCACATGAGTGCGCCACAGGCGTGTACCGCCGCGATGGACACCTTCCTTGCGCCGTGGGCCGCCCCCCATGCCGGCTAAGCTGTTCGACAGCGCCGCCTGCGCTCTCGCCGTCACCGCGCAAGACGGTGCGATCCTGCAAGCCAACGCGCGTTTCTGTGAATGGCTGGGGTTCAGCGCCGCCGAACTCTACGGCCGGCGCTTCCAGGACCTGCTGACCATGGGCGGGCGAATCTTCCACCAAACCCACCTGGCACCGATGCTGCGCCTGCGCGGCAGTGTGACCGAAGTGAAGCTGGACATGCTGCACCGCGACGGGCACAAGGTGACCGTGCTGCTCAATGGCCTCAAGCGCGAGCAAGCGGATGGCGCGGTCTACGACCTGGCCCTGTTTGGCACCACCGACCGCGACAAGTACGAGCGCGAATTGCTCAACGCCCGCAACCTGGCCGAAGCGCTGTTGCAGGAAAAAACCGCCACCGAACTCGCCCTCCAGCAAGCCCAGGCCGAACTGAGCGAGGCCTATGCCATCGCCCAGCGCCGTGCGCTGTTTGCCGAGCAGATGGTGGCGATCGTCAGCCATGACTTGAAGAACCCGCTCACGGCGATCCGCATGGCCTCGGATTTCCTCAGCCGTGGCGAACGCAGCGCCAAGGAACACCAGTTGCTGGGGCATATCGGCCAGTCCTCCGAACGTGCCCAGCGCATGATCGCCGACCTGTTGGACTTCACCCAGGCCCGCGTCGGCCACGGCATCAGCATCAAGGTGGCGCCACTCGACCTGCACGCGGTAACCCAGCAGGCCGTGGATGAATTGCGCGTGGCCTTCCCCAAAGCCACCCTGGAACATCACGTCGTGGGCAGTGGCGACGCCAGCCTGGACGCCGACCGCGTGCAACAGATCATTGGTAACCTGGTGGCCAACAGCGTGGCGTACGGCGACCTGCAACACCCCATCACCGTGACTTCGCAGTTGGGCGATGGCGGTTGCACAGTCTCGGTGCACAACCACGGCGCGGTGATTCCCGAAGCGCTGCTGGCCGGGCTGTTCGAACCCATGACCCGCGGCACTGACCAAGGCAGCGACGTGCGCAGCGTGGGTTTGGGGCTGTATATCGTGCGGGAGTTGGCGAGGGTGCATGGCGGTGATGTGGCGGTGAGGTCCACTGTGCAGGATGGAACTCTGTTCAGTGTGCGTTTTGTGCCTGTCGAGGTTTAGCGGTCGCCTGTACTGCCGCTATCGCAGGCAAGCCAGCTCCCACATTTTTGAACTGAGTACACCTGCCCCAATCTGCAAACCCAATCCCCTGTGGGAGCTGGCTTGCCTGCGATAGCGGTGGGTCAGCTTCATCTGTGTTAACTGACAGGCCGCCTTCGCGGGCAAGCCCGC
>NZ_JBUZST010000034.1:0-13961 GCF_055407965.1 Pseudomonas sp. B611 | reverse complement strand
CGCCATGGATGGCGCGTGGCGGCGGCCCCCCAAATCCATGTCGGATTACGGGCATGCCGAGCCTAGGCGAGGCACCGAGTGTTGGGGCAAGAGCCCTTTTGGTTACTTTTGGGGCTCTTTTCCAAAAGTGACCCGCCGTAAGGGCGGAACCCTAAGCCGCCGTTACCGAAGAAACGGATATGTACACCGACCGACAAACCGCCACAGCAGGCAAGCCAGCTCCCACAGTTCCAACCGCATTCCACTACAATGCCCCCCATTCATACCCGGGGGCTTCATGGACATCGAACTGGCACGCACCTTCCTCGAAATCACCCGCTGCGGCAGCCTCGCCGCAGCGGCCGAGAAACTGCACGTCACCCAGACCGCCATCACCGCGCGGGTCAAGAGCCTGGAAAGCCAGCTCGGCAGCACCCTCTTCATCCGCAACCGCGCTGGCGCACGCCTGACCGCAGACGGCGAAGCTTTCGTGGTCTACGCCAACCAGTTGCTACAAACCTGGGAAGCTGCACGCCGTGACCTACCGTTGCCGGATGGCTATCGCAATGTGCTGCATATCGGCGGCGAGGTCAGCCTGTGCAACCCCTTGATGCTCGGCTGGGCCCAGGCCCTGCGCGAGCATATCCCCGGGCATGCGTTGCGTACCGAAGTGCGCGAGGGCGAGTACCTGCTGCGCCAACTGGAACTGGGGGTGCTCGACGCCGCGCTGGTGTTCCAGCCGCAATACTGGCCGGGGTTGCAGGTGGAGCAGGTGCTGGAAGAAAAACTGATCCTGGTGCAGTTGGTCAGCAAGCCGGTGCCCTACGTGTATATCGATTGGGGCCCGGGCTTCCGCCAGCAACATGACGCGGCCCTGCCCGACAAGGCGCGAGCTGCGCTGAGTTTCAATCTCGGGCCGCTGGCCTTGCAGTACATCCTCGAAAACGGCGGTTCCGGGTACTTCCGCACGCGGGTGGTGCAGAGCTACATGGACAGCGGCGTGATGCGCCGCGTGCCGAAGGCGCCGGAGTTCAGTTTCCCCACCTACCTGGTGTATTCGCGGGCGCGGGATTCGGCGGTGTTGCAGCAGGCGCTGGAGCTGCTGCGTGGCGTGGTCAAGGCAGAGAGCGACTGGTCGCAACGCTGGGACCCAGTACTTTGAAACACAAATGCAACTAGCAGATTTTTCCAGCCGGACTACGCTCAAGCACCATCAAAAAAGCCAGGAGTCGGCATGCGTACCCGCTCACGAAAACTGCGTCACCTGCTGTTTGTCCTGCTGCTGGCGGTGGTGGCTTTCCTCTTGCTGATGCCCACCAAGGTGCAACCGGTGAACTGGGCGCCGCCCAAGGCGCCGTCGATGACGCACGGGCCCTACGCCGACAACCAACGCCTCAAGGGCGTAGAGAAAACCGGCGCCCAGGGCATCACCGGGCCCGAAGCGCTGGTGCTGGATGCCGAGGGTTTCCTGCTCAGCGGGCTGCATGACGGGCGCATCATCCGTACCGCGCCGGGCAGCGACACCCTGGAAGTGCTGGCCAACACCGGCGGCCGCCCCCTGGGCCTGGCACTGCACCCGGATGGTCGCTTGATCATTGCCGACGGCATCAAGGGCCTGCTTGCGCTGGATAGCAACCGCCAACTCACCACCCTGAGCACCACGGCCAACGGCGTGCCCTTCGGTTTTACCGATGACGTGACCGTGGATGCCAGTGGCCGCTACGCGTATTTCAGCGATGCCTCGAGCCGCTGGGGTTACGGCCAGGATGGCGAAGCCGTGATCGAGCACGGCGGCGACGGTCGGCTGCTGCGCTATGACTTCAGCAACGCCAGCACCGAGGTGTTGCTGGAACATCTGCAATTCGCCAACGGCGTGGCCCTGGGACCGGATGAAGACTATGTGCTGGTGAATGAGACCGGTGCCTATCGCATCAGCCGTTACTGGCTCAAGGGCGAGCGGGCGGGCAGCCATGACCTGTTTATCGACAACCTGCCGGGCTTGCCGGACAACCTCAGTTTCAATGGGCGGGATCGTTTCTGGGTGGCACTGTATTCGCCACGCAATCCCCTGCTGGATAGCTTTGCCGGGTACCCGATGCTACGCAAGGTGATAGTGCGAGCGTTGATGGTGGTGCCCAAGCCGATCGAGCGCAGGGCGTTTGTGTTGGGGCTGGATGTCGAAGGCAAGGTGATCGCGAACTTGCAGGATGGCAGCGCGGGGAATTACTCGCCGATCACCACGGCGCGGGAGTATGGAGAGTGGTTGTACCTGGGGTCGTTGAAGGGCACGGGGATGGCGCGGCTGGCGTTGGGGGTGGCGATTGCGGGGGAGTGAGTCACCATCGGAACCAGATCGCCCAGATGATGGATACGACGATCCACACATAACCCATTCGATAGGGCCACAGTGCCCATCGTTTGAGCGCTATAGGAACAGAAGCCAATTCGGCCTCGGTCACGAGGCCGGCCTTGATGTGAGTCTTTGGCATTGAAAAGAATTCAACTATCAGGCGCATACGATGCATTCTGTCGATCCGCTGGTTTCTTCCCCAGAAGCGCTTATGCCTTCGAACCTTTTCGTTTTCACTGAAGTAACTTTCCAGCTCATCGAGTTTTCGATACTCCGCAAATACCAGCAACCCCAAAAGGACGAATACCCCAGCCATCATCACGATGGTGTAAACGAGAAAAAATGACATTGTCATGCACCTTCTGGCTCAAAAATGAACGTGCCATCGGCCTCAATGATCTTCCCCCCCAAGAAGGCACCTCCATCGCCAAAAAGTGAACCTCCCACATACCCTCCTGCAGCACCGCCAATAATTCCACAGGCCAGTTCACCTCGCGCTTTCAAACCCACCGCCAACACGATCTTGCATGCACGGCCAGCGATAGCTGCACCCAATGTTCCCACGCCCGCAGCCCCCGCCACGCCCTCCACCAACCGCCCACTCTCCACATACCTCGCCCGCCTACACTGCGCATCCCGCCCCTCCACACATGCCTCCTTGATCTTCAACCCCGCAACCCCCACATCCATCGCCAGCCCCACATACGTGCCCTTCCCCAGCCACTTCGACGCCCGCGCAATCGCCGCCATGCGCTTGGCATACCCATCGATCTCGCCCTTGTGCAAATAGCTCTTGGTGGAAATCCCCAGCACGTTCTTCAACGACTGATTCCCGCGCAACCCCGTGCCAAACCGCGCCGCCCCACGCACCTGCGTATCCAGCAATTCAAACAACACCTGGCGCTGGCGGATAAACGCCTGGCGCTCCAAGTCGCCCGCCTTCAAGCGCTGATGCAACTGCTCTATCTCCGCCAGCGTGCGCAGCACCTCATCCAGATGCCGCGCCCACCCCGAGGTCGTGCTGCCGATGCCAATCGAGCCATAGGTCAGCAAACTCTGTAGCAGGTCATAGTCGTTAATCACCGCCGCCCCAGCCGCAGCATCCTGTTCCAGGTTGCGCCGCACTTCCTCCGCACGGCGCATCAACCAGGCCTCTTCCCAGGAACAGCTGACGCTGTAGGTATCGGGTATCACCACCAGTTGCCCCGGCGTCACCAAGCCGTGGCGCAGGTGGTGGTTCAACACATCAAAATGGTCCGAGCGCTCGCGGCTCAGGCCGTGGCCCATCAAGCGGGTTTTCAGACTGGTGCGATCAATCACTTCATTGTTGATATAGCCCTGCGCCATGCCCCACATCCCGAATCCATTGGAGATGGCGTCGAAATATAAGCAAGCGCTCCCGCCCCGGACACAAGCCCGGGCGGGTTGAAAATCAGTTTGGGAAGTTGCCTACATAGGCGAAGAAACGCTGCTTACAGAAACCCGCCTAATAACCGGTCATTTCCAGATAACCCACCCCACCGTCGAACCGCACCGGCCCTTCCCAGTAGGGAATGCTCAGGTTCATCCAGGCATTCGGATTGACCGCCTCGGTCGTGATATCCAGCTGTTTGCCGGGGATTTTCAGCGACCAACGCGTAGGAATTTTACGTCCGTCGATCTCCGTGGTTGCCAAGGGCGTCAGTTGGATATCGGCGTTGTGCAAGGTCTGAGTGTGCCCCTGCTGATCGATCCAGGTGCCGGTGAGGTAACCCGGACCGTCCTGCTGGCGCACGCGGAACAGCATCAATTGCTCGCCGCGATCCAGGTGCAGGGAAAACCAGTCCCAACCGGTCTGGCTGGTGGCGAGGGGCTGGCTGCTCCATTCGCGATCCAGCCACGCCGGGCCGCTGACCTGGTAGGTGGTGCCGTCGATCCGCACGCTGCCCGTGGCGCTGAAAAACGGCTGGCTGTAGTAGTACGACGCCTGGCCCTGGTCGGACTTGCGGCTGTAACCCTGCTCACCTTGCAGCACCAACGGGCGGCTGGACGTCAGGTGCAGGTCATAGGCGAACTGCGGGCCGCTGGCCGTGAGTTGCATGTCCGCCAGCGCGTCTGCGGCGCCGGGGCGGGAGGTGAAGTTCCAGTCATCGATCCAGGCGTTGAACGGCACCGCCTGCGCGCCCGCCTGGCCGACGCCACCACGGGCGTAGCGTTCGGCGGCGTAGTGGCGCGTGGCAGAGGTGACGGCGGCGTGGCCCAGCCAGACCGTCGAGTCGCGCCAGCCAGCCTGCGTCGGCCCGGCCTGCAGGGCGTTGCGAAACAGCGTCCATTGCACGCCGAACAGATTGCCGTGGGCGTCCTTGAGATTCGCGGTGACGTACCACCATTCGATGCGAAAACCGTCATGGGGGCCGTGGTCCTCAGGAAAACTGAACACCTTGCCCGGCACCACCTGGGCAAAGTCCGCCGCTGCGCTGCCCAGGCCGGCGAAGCTTTCCTCTGGCGCCGGGGCTTTATCGCACCCGCTCAACAGCAACAGCAGCGCCCACAGCAGTGGCTTAATCTTCATGGGCAAAGGTCCTCAACAAATCCGCCGGGCGGCTGCGGTACAACTGCCACAGCGGCCAGGCCGAGGCCAGCAACGTCGCCAGCAGCGCCAGGCCCAACAGTTGCGCGAGCTGCCACGGGAACACCTGCAACGGCAGGCGCCAACCGAACGCCTGCACATTGATCACCGCGTCCAGGCACCACGCCAGCAACAGGCCCAGGGGCAATGCGAGGATCAGCGTGAGCGCGGCCAGCAGCCAGGTCTGCGCCAGGTTCAGCAACATCAATTGCCGGCGCGTCACCCCCAGCGCCCACAGCGGTGCGAGTTGGCCGAGGCGGCTCTGGCTTTGGCTCAACAGGCTGATAAACAACGCCACGCCGGCGACGCCGAGGGTCAGGCTGTTGAGGGCGGCGGTGGCGGCGAAGGTGCGTTCAAACACTTGGCTGGACCATCCCTTGAGCTGCTGCTGATCGACGATGCGGCTGTCTTCCAGGGCAAACACCCGCTGCACTTCAGCCACCAGCGCCGGCACATCCTGCGGCTGCACCCGCAGGTTGAAGCGCGCCGGCGACAGCGTCGGCCAGTGCACCAGCAGGTGCCGGGCATTGACCAGCACGTGGCCCTTGGGATTACCGTAGTCGGCGTAGATCCCCACCACTTGCGGCGCCCACGCCCCCTGCGGCGTGGGGATGGCCAGCGTATCGCCCAACTGCACGTTCAGGCGTCGCGCCAGTTGCTCGCTGAGCATCAGCGTGTCGCCGTTGAGCAATTGATCCCAGGGATTACTCAGCGCCTGCAGCAACGGCCAGTGTTGGCGATAGGTGGGGTCATCGATCACGCCAAACAGATCCGCCGGCCAGCCTTGCAGTTGCACCGAGACTTGCCAGGTGGGCAGCACGGTCTGTACCAGCGGTTGCACTTCCAGCCAGCTCTGCAGTTGGGCCGACTGCGCGGGATTTTGCGGGTTGAGGTACAGCTCGGCCGTCAGGCGCTGCTCCAGCCAGTGGGTGAAGGTCTGGCGAAAACCCGAAGTCATGGACCCCGCGCCGATATTCGCCGCCAGCGCCAACAGCAACGCCATCAGCGCCAGGCTCAAGGCCGGGAGTTGTTGGCGGCAATCGGCAAGAAACCATTGGCCGAGCACCGAGCGGCTGCGCCCCAGCAGCGCCTTGAGCAGCCCGTTGAGCATCACCGGCAAGCCCAGTGCGGCGCCCAGCAACAGCGTCGCCATCAACACAAAGCCGGCGGCCAGGCTGTCGCCCAGCAGCAAGGCCAGCAGCGCGATCAGCAGTGCAGCGGCCGCCACCCAACCCTGGCGACGCAACCAGCGCCCGTGAGCCTCATGCCAGGCCTGGGCGTTGGCCAGCGCCAGCAACGGCAAGCGCGCCGCCCGCCACAGGCTGTTGGCACCAGCGAGCAACGCACCCAGCAGGCTCAACCCCAGTCCAGCGGCCCACCAGCCGGGGCTCAGGCTCAGTTGCCCGGGAACCTCGGCGCCATACAGACCGCGCAGGCTGGCAGCCACATCGGGCAGCAACAGGCTGGCCAGCAGGTAGCCGCTGGCGACGCCAAGCACACCGCCGAGCAAGGCCAGCACGCCCAATTCCACCCCCAGGCTGAGGATCAACAACCGCGCGCTGATCCCGCAGGCGCGCAACGTACGCAACAGGCCACGACGTTGTTCCAGGGCCAGGCCGATGGCGGCGTGCACGATAAACAGCCCCACCACAAAGGACAGGAAGCCCAGGGCGTCGAGGTTCAGGTGGAAGCTTTCGGTCAGGCGCGACAGGTTGTTGTCCTCGCCGTGTTTCAGTTGCAAACCCTCCGGTGGCGTGGGATGGCTTGCCGCATAGGTCTTGTCCACCAGCAAGCGCGACAGGCGGCCAGGCATGTCCAGCAGCGGCTGGGCAAAGCCGATATCGGTCAGCAACACGCCGGGCGCCATGTCCGCTTGGGCCTGCAAGGGTGGCAGCCGCTGGCCGCTCAACGTCAGCGGCTGCTCCCCCTGACGCAGCCCCAGGGCCTGCAGGGTTTGCGGAGCAATCCAGGTCCGCCCCGGCGGCGCAAAAAACGCGAGCATCTGCGCCTGGCTCAAGCGCTGCCCCGCCACCGCACCGCTGCCGGGCAGCGACACCGGCTCGATGCCCATCAACTGCAAACGCGTGTCGGCATGCCCCTGCAGTTGCACCCGCCCCTGCACCACCGGTGACACCGGCCACCCCGCCCGGCGCAACTGGGCGAACAGCACCTGGGGGAAACTCGCCCCGTCCGGCGCACTGAGGCTGGCCTGGGGTTCACCGCCGATCAATTGGCTGGCGCGGGCGTAACTGTCCCGCGCCTGACTGTTCAGGGCCTGCACCCCGGTGAGCAACGCCGTGGCCAGCCACAAGCCGGTGAGCACACTGAAAAACTGCACGGGATGCCGTCGCCAATGACTCAGCAGCGCGCGCAACGCCCAATAAAATACCGCCATCTCACACGGCGCCCGCAGGCACGACACGCCCGCGATGCAGCACCACCTGGCGGTCCAGGCGGGCGGCAAGGCGCGGGCTGTGGGTGACCATCAACAGGCTGGTGGGGCTATCGCGCAACAGGTCCAGGAGCAATTGCAGCACGTCATCGCTGGTGGCTTCGTCAAGGTTGCCGGTGGGTTCATCGGCCAGCAACAGCGCCGGGCGCGAGGCCAGCGCGCGACCCACCGCGACCCGTTGCTGCTGGCCGCCGGAGAGCTGTTCGGGATAGCGCTTGAGCAAGTCCCCCAGGCCCAGGCGTTCCACCAGTTGCGCCTGCCATTGCGCATCGAAGCGCCCCGCCAGCCGCGCCTGGAAGGCCAGGTTGTCGTCCACGCGCAAACTGCCTATCAGGTTGAACTGCTGGAACACCAGGCCAATTTGCGTGCGCCGCCAATGGGCCAGTTGGGTTTCATTGAGTTGATCCAGGCGCTGCTCGCCCACCGTGATGGTGCCGCCATCCAGCCGATCCAGGCCGGCCACCAGGTGCAGCAAGGTGCTCTTGCCGCTGCCGGACTCGCCCATCAGCGCCAGGCTGCTGCGCGCTGCCAGATGCAGATCCACACCCGCCAGCACCGACAACGGGCCTTGCGGGGTGGCGTAGCTTTTCAGGACACCTTGCACCTGCAACATGGGAGCACTCACCAATGGACTGCAACCGAGGATAACGGCTGGCTGGCGCGCCCACGCAAATTTTTCACATGGATTTCACCGGTTGCCCACCCGCCGTTCTCTACATTACCGGCCAAGTGTCACCGGTCGGCAACTTGTTAGTTAGCCCACCGGGCAACTTTATAACCGCAACGCGTTCAGCGAAAAGACAGCGGCCCTGTGACAGCCTCCCGCTTCACTAAGGGCACTCGCCAAGCCATTGCGCCTAACTAGTACAACACTGCCGACGGTGCCCATGGTGAATGAAGTGGTTGACCTTACCCTGACTAAGCCGCGCTTGCCCCGGGCCTTTTTCAAGCGCCTGCGCAGGCTTTGGCTGGGCATTGGCGCGGTCGGTTTGCTGCTCGGTTGCAGCTTGCTGTGGCCTGCGTCGCCACGGGACCTGGGCGTCGGCAATCGCCTGCTGACCTCGCCAGTGATGCCGCTGTGGCGTGACGGCGACGTGATCGTGCTGGTGCGCCATGAAGAGCGCTGCGACCGCTCGACCAACCCATGCCTGGGCCCGGTCGAAGGGCTGACGATCAACGGCAGCCAACAGGCCGAAAACCTCGGCAAAGCCTTTGCTGCATTGGGCATGGCCGGCAGCGACGTGTTGGCCAGCCCGGCCATCCGCACTGCCCAGACCGTGCGTTTCATGTTTGGCAAAAGCGACTTTACGTCCGGCGAACGGGCCGTTTGCGGCACGGCCATGGGCGAAGAGTTGCTCAGCCACAAGGCCCCGGGACGCAACCTGGTATTCGTCACCCACAGCGGCTGCATCGCCGACTTCGAGAAGAGCCTGGGTTTCCCCCACGCCACCTTCCCGCAGTACGGCAGTTCATTGTTCGTGCAGGTGTTGCCCAACGCCAAGTTCAAGGTATTGGGCATCGTCAACAATCAGAACTGGGCCAACGCGCTCAAGCAGTTCTAACACTTCTCCATGTTCAGCCAAACGACAGCCATCTTCTGGCATGTTTAGTTGTGCCTGTTAGTTAAGGATGTCATGAACACTTTCAATAACTTAGTGGAAACTTCGATGGTTTGCGCTATGGCTTTTATATCCCAACTTCCCGCCATCGGACGTCAAGGAGCGACGTTTTCATGATGCGCGTCAAACCCCTGTATGTGCTGTTGCTGGCCTTCGCCGCGTTTTATCTGTTGCCTCTGGGCCTGCACGGCCTGTGGATCCCCGATGAAACCCGCTACGCCCAGATCAGCCAGGAAATGCTGCTGAGCGGCAACTGGGTCACCCCGCACTTCATGGGCGTGCGCTACTTCGAAAAACCGGCCGCCGGCTATTGGTTGATCGCCCTCGGCCAAGCGGTATTTGGCCAGAACCTGTTCGGCGTGCGCATCGCCTCGGCCTTGACCACGGCGCTGAGCGTATGGCTTGCCTACCTGGTCGCTCGGCGGATGTGGCACGACCCACGCAAAAGCTTCGCGAGCGCCCTGCTCTACCTGAGCTTTGGCCTGGTTGCCGGGCAAGCGGGTTACTCCAACCTCGATCCGCAATTCACCTTATGGGTCAACCTCAGCCTCGTCGCGCTGTGGTTTGCCCTCGACAGCCCCACAACCCGTGGCCGCCTGATCTCGTGGACGGTGTTGGGCGTGGCCTGTGCCATGGGTTTCATGACCAAGGGTTTCCTCGCCTTGGCCCTGCCGGTGCTGATTGCCCTGCCGTATATGCTCTGGCAGCGCCGCCTGGGTGAGTTGCTGCGTTATGGCCCGCTGGCCGTGGCGGTAGCGCTGCTGCTGTGCCTGCCGTGGGTGTGGGCGATCCATGTGCAAGAGCCGGACTACTGGCGGTTCTTCTTCTGGAACGAACACGTACGGCGCTTTACCTCCGCGACCGCGCAACACGCACGGCCGTGGTGGTTCTTCCTGCCGATCATGGTGGTGGCGTGCCTGCCCTGGGCGGGGATGCTGCCAGCCACGCTGGCAAAGATGTGGCAACAACGGCGCCAGCCGGCGATCGCCTTCCTGGCCTTGTGGATGCTGTTGCCGCTGTGCTTTTTCAGCCTGAGCAACGGCAAGCTGCCGACCTATATCATGCCGTGCCTGCTGCCGCTGGCGCTGTTGATGGGCCATGCGTTGACCGAGCTGCTGCAACAAGGCAAGTCCCGCGCGATCTGCCTCAACGGCCTGCTCAACTTTGCCATCGGCATGGTTGCGATGGTGACGCTGATCTACCTGCAAATCAGCAGGCCGCCGTACGGCAACAGCCATGCGGAGATGTTCAGCCTCTCGTTGATCTTCATCGTGCTGCTGGGCTGGATCCTCACCAACCTGCTGCAAGCGTTTCGCCCGCTGACGCTGTGGGCGATGCCGGTGCTGGGCATCGGTTTGCTGGTGATCCTGTTGCCGGCAAGCATGCCGGCCCAGGTGACCGACAACGAGATGCCCGACCAGTTTGTGCTTGAACACCTCGACGAACTCAAGCAAACCAGCGCCTTGCTCAGCAACGAACTGGAAAGCGCCAGCGCCCTGGCCTGGCGCCTGCGACGGCCAGAAGTGGGCTTGTACGAAACCGAAAGCGAACTGCGCTACGGCCTGCAATACCCAGACAGCGTGCAGCGCAAAATCAGCCTGGAGCAAGTGCAAGGCTGGCTCAAAAACGCGCGCCAGAAAGGTTCGGTGGGCGTGCTGGTACGCGGCGGCAGCAGCAGCGAAATGCGTCAAGTCGTGCAACTGCCTCCCGGCGGCACCCGCTATGACAAGGGGTACCTGCAACTGATCATCTACCCGAAATTGCCATGAACCGGCTTATCCCACGCCAACACCGCGCGCTGCTGCTATTGCTTGCCGTCACGGCAGGCTGGCAGCATGAATAAACGCTTCATCCAGGCTGCTGGCGCCATACGCGGCGATAAAGCCTTGTGCATCGGTAAAGCGATTGAAGCGCTGCTGGCTAAGCATGTAGAAGTCATCGCAGTGAGTGATGACTTCATCAACATTATGGGAAGAAACCAGCACCGCCACACCCTCCGCCGCCGCGCCCTTCAGGCATTTCCAAATGTGGTAGCGAAATTCGGGGTCCACGCCCGCCGTGGGTTCATCCAGCACCACAAGATCCGCATTCGCGCAGAGCAGCGACAACGTGAAAAACCAACGTTTTTCCCCATAGCTGCAAAGGGACGATTTCTTGTTCCAGATTTCACAATAACGGTCTGCGATGCCTGGGCTCCACTTGTCGATTTTCTCGAGCGCGTGCCGTTGCGTCATTGGTGTGTCAGCGCAAAAAATCATCGCCATCTTAAAAATATCGAACATGCGAAACACCGCCGGCGTACTGATGATTTGCGACAGATAAAGCAGCTTCGAAAACGAATTGCTTATAACGCCGCCCTGCGCTTTTTTCAGACCACAGAGCACATCAAAAAAAGTGGTCTTACCCGATCCATTAGGCCCCAACAAACCAGAAATCGCGCCCGCATCGACCTGCAACGAAGCACCGCAAAACAACACGTGACGCGCATAACTGACATCGAGGGAATTCACGATCAACTGTTTCATCAGTAGCGACTCCATACCGGATTCACACGTAAAAAGCGCAACGTTATGAAAAATGAACACATAAACAAAACAACGATGACCACGACTATGGGCAAGGACTCAGCTACGCCAAATTGCATAATCTGGTTGGCCCACCACATGGGATTTAAATGCGCGAACGTTCCAAGCAAGGGGTTTTGCCCCAGACTGATAATTCCCAGTGCAAGCATCATGAAGGACAATATTGAAAATACGGTATTGGTGTTTTGAAAGCCCATTGGGATCAGCGTCAACAAAAGCGCAGGCGTGGAAAACAACAAAAAGCAAATATAAAACCGCCCCACCACCACAAACAGCTCAGCAACACTCATCACACCAAAATAGGCCCGCGTGAATACATAAAACGCCGAACAATAAAGAACCGACATCGCGGAATAGGCTAAAAACTGCCCAACCATAAAAATCGCCTTGGTCTGGCGCATGTACACAAATGACCGTAGAAACCCGCTCTCCCTGCGCCCGACAATGTAGAACGCCAGGCCAAACAGGGCAACACTCGAAGAAACGAAAGAATAGAACCAAGAAGTACTTGAAAGATAACTGCCAGGCACCTCGCCCAGTGGGTCTCTCGCGTAACTAATCAAGTAGAAGGTCACCACAGGAGAGATGAAAACCCAAAACAGCGCAATGGGCTCCTTCAATTGCTCTTTAATAAAGAGGGCCGCCAGCAAAGACGGTTTAAATAACGGGTAATAGCTCATAACTCACCTCATGGCGAACGGCACCTCACCCGAACAAGATAGTTTTTCTAAAAAAACTTTCAAGCCTCACAGAAAAAACCAAAATAGTATCTTTAGGACGTTTCACTCAAACCAATAGGAAAACCAACCATTGCATATAGCAGCACTGCCAAAACCCTATCTTTCCGACAACACTAAGTCATTATAAAGTTTGGCTTTTGCAACTCGCGCCTTTACACGGACAAACGGCTGTCCATTTAAAAACCGTGTGGCGGCCTCAAGAATTCACTAACAATTCGCAAAGCCATCCGACAAACGGCGTCAGAGGTCTGGCTTTCCTGCAAGCTGCTCTATTCCCAGCGGCTGCCCCTTGATCTCCACCCCCACCACCCGCTCCCGCACCACCCGCCCCTCCGCCCGATTGCGGATAAACCCCGTGCGGGTAAACCGCTCAAGAAACGGCACCGACAGGTTCTGCTCCGGTAACGCGCTTTGCGTCGCATCCCCGAACAAGCTGTACGTCGCCGTCGGCAAATGCCGTGTGTTCATTTCACGGCTAATCCGCCCGTTCTCCAGGACGATTGCGCGGTTGGTCACCCGTTGCAGGTCGGACAAGCGCTGGGAGATATAGAGGATGGCCACGCCTCGGCTGCGTTGGCTATCAACCAGTTCAAGCAGGCGTTCGGCGTCGCGATCTGACAGGGCTGCGGTGGGTTCGTCGAGGATCAGCAACCGAGGTTGCAGGGCGAAGGCGCGGGCCAGCACCAGCAGTTGGCGGTCGGCCTGTCCGAGGCGTTCGACCGGCAGTTGCAGCGGCAGGTCCAGGCCCAAGCCGGCGGCAATGGTTTCGGCGCGTTGCAGGAGGTTTTTGCGGTTGAGCAGGAAATCCGCGCCGGGCAGGCACAGTTCGTCGAGCAGCAGGTTTTCGGCGACGCTCAGGCCCGGGGCGATGCCTTCGTCGGGGCGCTGATGCACCGCGACAATCCCCACCCGGCGTGCCGACAACGGAGAGATAAACCGTTGCCGCACCCCATCAACCCACAGCTCACCGGCATCCGGCGCCAAGGTGCCGCCGAGGATGTTGACCAAGGTGGACTTGCCCGCCCCCTCCACACCCAACAAGCCCACGCCTTCGCCCGGGTATAGCTCCAGGCTGACCTGATCCAGCGCCCGTTGGGTGCCAAAGGACTTGCACAGGTCACGCGCGCGGACCAGGGGCTGGGGTGCAACGGCAACGGGGTTGCTCATGGCTAATCTCTAATGCGCTACGGTGACTCATTCCAGCGCGACGAGGCGCTGATTTACTCCGTGTAACAATGAGTTAGGTGGCGAATTAAAGGCAAAGCCTTATGAACAATCCAATAGCTGGATCGCATATGGATTGGTTTTTCAGTTATATGCGACGGGCAGTCAGCGTGTTGAATCCATTCAGCATCAGACCCGTGTGGAAGCTGGCTTGCCTGCGATGCAGACACCTCGGTACATCAGGCACACCGAGTCGATGCCATCGCAGGCAAGCCAGCTCCCACACAAGCCAGCACCCACAGGTGTTCGCTCTTGATCTACACCACTCAGGTCGGCTGTCAGGCCGCCGTGCTTTGCTTTTGATCTTGATCTTAGGCGCCCCGTTAAACACGCTGGCCGGAATTCGACATGGATTTGGGGGGTAAACCGGCAGGGATGCCGGTTTAGCCGCCCCGCGCCATGGA
>NZ_JBUZST010000033.1:0-15675 GCF_055407965.1 Pseudomonas sp. B611 | reverse complement strand
TGAATTAAAGACAAGAAGGGTCTGTTTTTCGGCCGACTTGGATTTTTTGAACCTCAAGCAGCGAGGGCCTCAAAAATCGGTGGGTACTTCAGACCTTCCTTAGAGGGTGTAGACAAAATCAAGTAGTCAGCCGACGAGCAAGCATCCGGGCCTCGGCCAGCCACACCCATGCTGCACTCACATCGAACAAGCGATCGTGGTGCATGATCAAGCGCCTGGCCCGCTCATTCCAGGCGTGAGTTCGTTCCACTACCCAGCGCTTGGGCATAACCACAAAGCCGCTTGTAACCGGCGCTGTCGTGAACAAATCGCCTTGTTCTGAATGCCACTTCCCGGTACGTCGATTGTTTGGCCCTCGAATGACTTGAACTTCAAGCGAATGACTGTGCCGCGTGCGCTGGGCCCACTTTCCGGCATAGGCACTGTCGACGAACAGGGTATTCAATGATGGGTACTTGCTCATCGAGGACGTCACCGCGTCGTCTGCCGCATCTCGATCCTGCACGCTGGCTGCACTGATGCTCACCGCCAAGAGCAAGCCTAAGGTATCAACGATGAGACTGCGCTTGCGCCCTTTCACCTTCTTGCCTGCGTCGTAACCACTTTCACCACCCTGGGGCGAGCTACGAGTTGATTGAGAATCCAGAACAGCGGCTGACGGCTTTTCATCACGATCCACCCGCTCTCGCCATTGGGCACGAAGCCGATCATGCATTTGCTCAAATTTGCCCTGAGCGCTCCAGCGGCGGAAAGTTTTATAGACATTGTCCCAATGTGGAAACTCGCGAGGCAGCATTCGCCATGAGCATCCAGTGCGCACGACATAGCAGCAAGCCTCCAGGAGCGTGCGCCTGGAGTGCCGGGGTGGCACGCCACGACCGCCCGATACTTCAAACAAATCTGCGACCAGCGTCCATTCGGCGTCGGTCAGGCAACTGGGGTAGCGCTGCTCCGGCAACTGACGCCGGTGTGCCTCGGTGTAGCCATAAGACTTACGAGGTTCGGGAGGTTGGAAACTACCTTTGGCCCGTTCCTTTACACGAACAATCCCCGCCAGTTTCAACGCCTTTGCGAACGTGTCGGGATGAGCGGTGATGCATGTTTCAGCATGGAATGCTTGCGCCAATTCGGCCTGACTGGAATAGGGCTGCGCATGAGCAAGCTTGGTCAGCAGTGGGTAATGCTCCGCAGCAATTGCGGGCGGGCGTCCAGTTTTAGGCATGGCAATGCTGTATATAAGAGAGGCAAGGAGTTTACTTTATTTTGTCTACACCCTCCTAGGTTCAACGCGGCTGAGTCACCACACGAAGGAATTCTAGTGATGCTGATAAAAGTCGAAAGAGGAAGTACGTCGGACGACTGGCTCGTTTGGATGAACGCATGGTGCGTTAAGTTTCGCAGCTATGCAGAAGCCGAAGAATTCGTGAAAAGATTGAAAGGCCGTATAAATGCACCGCATCCCTACCCCATTGGCATGGCAGACTTGTAATCGAACTGTCTTGACGGTGTCGCCTCCGAAGCATCCGCCCAAAGAATGGTCATCAAATTGCAATCATCGGCAACAACAATGACGCTATACGCGCGCTCGGTCTTTCGCGGCCGCTTTAGGTGGCCCCAGTTAATTATGTGGGGCGCACAACATCAAAGGTGAATCGGACCGCGGTCCGGAAAAGAAACCGCGGCGACCGATCAATCAGGCGGCGGGGAGCAGGCCTTTCTGTTTGGCGACATGAGTCGCCAGTGCGTCCATCAAATCTGGGGACAGGCAGTCATAGGGTTCCAGGCCGATCGAGCGCAAGCGCTCGCGGATAGCCTTCATTTGCGCTGGCGGTGTTCCGGTTTCGATGATGGAGGACACGAACGCCGCGAATCCCGGCGCAGCCCATCCGCTCTGTGGCGAAAGCTCGGTGTGGACGAAGTCCAGGCCATAAAACGCATGGTCCTTGTTCTCGATGCGCCCAAAGAGATGGGCGTGACACTGCTTGCAGGCGTGGCGTTGGATGGTGGCGGATTCGTCGACAATCACCAGCTTTTCGCCGTGGGCAATGACGCTGACCTTATCTCGAGGCACCACGGCGATAACGGCGAATGTCGCGTTTTGTGGTTTCCAGCATTTGCTGCAGCCGCACGCGTGGTTATGCAGAGTTTGTGCGTCGATCTTGACCTCGACCTTGTCGGTCACACACAGGCATTGCAGGGTGCCACCTGTGAAATTCGCGGCGGCGGGTTGGATACCATTGTCCAGTGCAAGGTGAAGTTGCAAGGTGCTCATGCTGGCGTCTCCGTTTTAGGGTGTCAGACAAAAGTGCCTGGGGCCGTGCCCCAGACCGGTAGTTCATCAGAACTCGATGACGGCGCGGATCGATTTGCCTTCATGCATCAGATCGAACCGCGGCGGATTTCGAATAGGACACAGTGCATAAACGAGTGACCTCCTTCGGTGTGACCGGTCGGTTACCCAGATCAAGAATAGTCTGCGATGACGCCTCGAGCGCGGCTAGGGTGTCGTTGTGATCCATGACTGAACCGTATGACCATCGCAGCCGAATTCACGGGTAATCTCTTCTTGATCGTCGGGTAACCATCGAAAAAATGCTTCGTCTGACAAAATCGCCATGATCACCGATAGCGCATCGCTTTCATTCGCTAGCACGCGTTGAAGCGTAATAGTTGTGTCTTTGAGTATGTAAGCGAACTACTTCTGAGACAAGTTTATGGGATTACTGGGTATCTCCGTCGACAGCGCTTGGTGCCATCAGGCCTTTGCCAAAGATCGGAATTTTCACTTCAGCCTGCTGGCCGATTTCGAGCCCACTGGGGCTGTGGCGCGACAGTATGGAGCATACGATTCCCACCTGGGGGTTTGTAAGCGGGCGCTGTTCGTGATCGACAAGGAGGGGCTGATCGCCTGGAGCTACGTCTCACCGATGGCAATCAATCCTGGGGCAGACGGCATTTTGGATGCGTTGGATGCTCTGGCGAATTCGCCACAAGGCACGCAAACCAAAAATTAACAGGTGATCACATGGCCACTCTCAAAGTCCCGGTAAGTGACAACGACCATCGCCAGGGCAGTGCGCATGCCAAGGTCACCCTGGTGGAATTTGGCGACTATGAATGTCCTTACTGCGGTTTAGCGTATTGGGTCGTCAAAAAGCTACAGCAGCATTTTCTCGAGGATCTACAGTTCGTGTTCCGTAACTTCCCATTGACCACCGCTCACCCGCATGCGCTCGGTGCAGCTGTCACCGCGGAGTATGCCGGGAGTCGGGGATTTTTCTGGGAGGCTCACGACGAATTGTATGAACATCAGGATCGATTGGGCCTGCCGCTATTTCGGGCCATCGTTCAAAAACACGGCCTCTCCAGCAAAGAACGCGTTCTTGCCATGCAGGACGATATTTACCTCCCCAAAATACAATCCGACTTTAATGGCGGCGAACGAAGCGGCGTGAATGGCACCCCAGCGTTTTACATTGACGGGCTTCGCTATGACGGGGTTCCAGAGCTCGCCGAGATGAGTCGGATGATTGAGCTTTCGTTGGTGCGCGGACGAAATCGCTAGAGAGCGACATCGGTTTGGCATCAACCACACCGTAGCCGAGGGCTCTGCAGTCATGGGTGGATCAGCTATCCGCCAGGTGGCAAAAACTTAATCAAAGAAGGCCAGGGTGCGAACTTCGATACTCTCGCGCGGTGGGGCTCCCGGCGGCGTATTTGGGTCCCGGAAGGCGGTATGGGGCGTGAAGCGGGCTCGGCCGTCGTGACGCGAGTCATACCCCTTGATCAGCAAGACTTCGTCACGGAGCATGTCCGGAAAATAGTACCAGCGCTGGTGCGGATTGTAGGCCAGGTGGTAGATCTCACCGATACGATCCGGATAGACCAGGGCGGTGGCCAGTAGGTCATTGGGGTCGAGCGTCGAGGCGTCCAGCACGGCCAGCGGCGAGCGCTTAACGGGCCCGCTCATCGGGCGCCAGAGGTTGATCTGGGCCACCGGCACCGCTGCCAGTGTGGCGGCCTGATCCATGCCCAGCGCGTCGCGGATACGTTCAGGCCCCTAGCGCTCTGTGTAGTCATTATGCACACGGCTGGCTGGGCCGCGAACATCCCGCCCCTCGGCGTCGCTGCGCCTGGTGTGGTCGAAGATGATGACCCGGCCCGCGCCCGTCAACTCCTTGATCAAGGCCTTGACCTCTTCATAGTAGACGTTTTCCACTGAGGTATCGTCGTAGAGGTCGTCGACCACCGTATCCCGCCGATGGAATTCGAACCCCTGCTTGTCCAGAGAAAGGCTGTCTGCCAACGGACGACCGTTGTGTATCGTGACCTCGCGCTCCTCCTGCTCGGCAAAGGAATGCGGTTCACTGTCGCCGGTCAGAGCCTCGGTATGCACATAGGGCTTCGCATCGTGCTTGACCAGGTAGGTGAGTGTCGTGATGACACTGGCGGGCATATCGGTTGTGCATTTCAAGTAACACCTCCCGGTCTGCTGACCGCATCCGGCGTGGTGTCACCGTGGCGGCGCTGTAGCTTGCATGTAGACTCTCGATCGTATGCCTTCGAACGGACACTTTCAAATGCTCCCCGAGGTGCATGGTCCCCGACCGGTAGAAAAGGACATCTCTCAACTCGGCACCGACGACCAGCTTGACCAGGACTGGCGCGTCGGACTCCAGGCCCGCGCCCAGGGCGACTACTAGGCGCACGACGAGTAGCACATGGAATCCATACCCCGTAGTTTGCAGCAGGAGCACTCGTTGCTTTGGTTGTCTCGGATCCCGCTGCTGACAGCGTCTCAAGCCGTGATCCTGAGACGCTGCGTAATGGCACAAAGTAATCTGGCGTGGTGAGCGCTGACACTCTCTACTCCCCCGGTTCAAGAACTGCCCGCCCGCGAGTTTGTGGCGGGCGGGCAGTCCAGGTGACGAGGGGTGTCCCTTGCCTGCGACAGACAAGATGAAGTCGCAGTATCAACCCGAGCGAACCTCGATCCGCCTGCCACGCGCGCGCTTTTCCTTGGGCAGTTCGACACGCAACACGCCGTTGCTGCATCTAGCTCTCGCCTGCTCGGCATTGACCGGAGCGGGAAGCTGAAAGGTGCGCCGGAAACTGCCGAAGGTGCACTGCCGGACGCGATATGAATCGCCCCTAGTTTCGTAGACACCTCCAAGCCTTAAAATGAGGCCCATTAGGAGGTGCCATGAGCAACCAGCGTTATCCCGAAGAATTCAAAATCCAGGCGGTCAAGCAAGTGACCGAAAAGCAGCTTCCTGTCTCGGAGGTGGCTGCACGATTGGGTGTGTCTGTGCACAGCCTCTATGCCTGGGTTAAGCGCTACACCAAGCCCCAGGAACAGCGCGTTGAGGAGGATGATCAGAGCGCTGAGGTTCGTCGTCTACGTGCCGAGCTGAAACGGGTGACGGAGGAGCGAGACATCTTAAAAAAGGCCGCCGCGTACTTTGCCAAGGAGTGCGGCTGAAGTACGCCTTTATTAAGCAGCAAGCGGGTCATTACGCGATTCGACGGCTTTGCCTGACGCTCAAGGTTCATCCCAGCGGCTACTACGCGTGGCTGTCAGAACCAAAATCTGCGCGAGCCAAGGACGATCAGCGACTGCTTGGATTGATCAAACACTCCTGGCTGGAAAGCGGTGGCGTTTATGGCTATCGAAAGATCCATGATGACCTGCGAGAGGTTGGTGAGAGCTGTGGCCGTCACCGGGTGGCTAGGTTGATGCGCCTTGAAGGTTTACGTTCTCAGACTGGGTATCGACGGAGGCCTGGAAAATACGGTGGTAAGCCAGCCGTTGCCTCACCGAACTTACTGAAGCGCCAATTCGATGTCAGAGAACCCAACAAAGTTTGGGTCACAGACATTACCTACATCCGAACATATGAAGGCTGGCTGTATTTGGCCGTGGTGCTCGATCTGTTTTCACGCCAGATCATTGGTTGGTCAATGAAGTCGCAGATGACCAGCGACGTAGCCATTGATGCACTGCTGATGGCGGTTTGGAGACGTAAGCCGAAGCAAGAGGTGATGATCCACTCGGATCAAGGCAGTCAGTACAGCAGCTCAGACTGGCGAAGCTTCTTGAAAGCTAACAACCTGGTAGCCAGCATGAGTCGTCGAGGTAATTGCCACGACAACGCTGTGGCGGAGAGCTTTTTCCAGTTGCTGAAGCGGGAACGGATCAAGCGTAAAATCTACACTACACGCCAGGATGCTCGAGATGATGTGTTCGATTACATCGAGATGTTTTACAACCCAAAACGACGCCACAGTTTCAACAATCAGCTGTCACCGGTAGAGTTTGAAAAGCGTTACGCAGCGAGCCTTGAGAGTGTCTAGAAAACCCGGGGCGATTCAATAACGCCCATTACCCTGCTCCTGCTCGATGTGCTTTTCATCGCTAATGATCAGGGCATCTCCTCGCACTTCCAGATTCAGATCCTCCTTCACCATTCCCGGCACATCAAGGCGAACGACGATCTGGTCGCCATCCTCGTAAAGATCACCGGCCAGCAATCCCCAGTTCGAGGCAAGTGCCGGTGACGAGGAAGGAACCTCCGACGAGCTCCTGCTCCGGTTGACGGGCGTGAAGCGCGTCAGCGCCTCGCTGGTACGATCACGAAGCTGACGCCAGCCCTCGCCCAGCGAATACCAAGTTTCCACCAGGCCATGCTTGAGTTCAGCTAGTTTGTCCATGGGGTCGACCTCCGCACACTCAAGGCCCTACTCGCCTTTCACGACAATCTTGCCAGGCTGGGCATGCGCATGTTTGGGAACGCGCAAGCTCAGCACGCCGTCCCGTAACTCAGCGTCGATCCGGGTCGTATCCAGCTCAAAGCTCAAGGTAAAGGCTCGTCTGAATCGTGACAGCTGGACCTCGGCGTAGACGGCCTCCAGGTGTTGGGACATCTGCGGCATGATCTCCCCTTCCAGCAAAAGCGTGTCACCTTCCACATTGACCACGAGACGTTCCTTGGGCACGCCCGGAAGGTCGGCAAACAATTGGATTCCGTTGTCATCTTCGAAGACATCGACACGCGGCAGCAGTGTTTGGGTTTCAGTCTCACTGCGCACGACTGTTTGCTTGTCGTTCATGGTGATTCCTCCTTCAAACCGATGCTGTTACTGAATGGCTATGCGCCTGGGCTGCGCCACCTCACGCCGAGGTAGCAAGATGCGCAGAACACCGTCGCAACAGTGAGCTTCTACCTTGTCGGTATCGACCTCATCGTTGAGGCTCACAGTACGCTTGAAGCGTCCGGAAAAACGCTCGTTGGCATACACGGAGCAATTGCCCTCATCTGCACTGCGCACCGGCCGGCGCTCGCCAGAAATCGATAGCAACCCTCGGTAAATCTGCAGATCGAGGTCGTTCGGATCGACGCCCGGAACGACGGCGAAGATCTGCATGCTGGACGGCGTGCTTCCTACGTTGACGGCAGGAAAAGCGTCACTGGCCAAGGCGCGAATACTGCCCGGGCGCCCGAGACCAGGACTTGTTGAAGTTCGCGCTGCAGCCTCTCGAACTCGGCAATGGGATCGCTCGACAGATTAAGAAGGGACACGTACATGACAATCCTCCTTCCATCTGACTGACATGATCTCGAACAGGAGACACGGAACACCCTGCTCCGGCCCCTGACGACGGGAAATATGTAAGCGATTTCGACGTTTTTCAAGTCATGGCTTAAACGAATATGGAATTAGATACTCCTACCCTTTTGCACGTTGAATCTTTTCCCTGGTCCCACTGAATGAAGCCAAGAAAAGGCTCTATTCCAGGCCTCCCGAGCTCGATCAGGTTCGAAGATGCAGTCAAACTGTATGACTTGCCTAACGACCCTCCGAGCGCCGTGGGGTCGAGTTTTTCACCCTGCTTGCCCGCGATGGCCTCGGCGGCCCCTTCAGTGGCACTGATCGCTTCGATTGCCAGCGGCCAGCCGTCGTTATCCAGCGCACCACGGAAATTCACTGCGGCCACAGGACGGAGCACGTCCTGCAGGAACTCTTCCTCGCGACTCCAAATTAGTTTCACCGTTAGCCCCACGGCCTTGGCCAATTTGATGGCCTGCAGGTACCGGCTGGCGGAATCGTACAGAAAATGCCGCCCGAAGAATCCACCCAGCAGCGGCGAATGCAATGTGATGCGGGAAAGCTCCAGACCAGTGTGTTTGACTATGTCCGCACGAAACATGTCCGGCGCCTGATTCGGCAGCCAGACCTCCAGCGAACCGCCCGGATTAAATTGGCCAGCGCAGAAGGCGGTTCCAACTGCCCGTGGTTCAGGTATTGGTTGCGGTAAGTGGCGTCGACCCCGGGTCTTGGCATTGACAAAAATCGCAGTCCCCCTTCATTTTCGTCAGGAAGGTATTCGCTGGTTTCTGCTTAACAACGTATCTTTTACGTGCGGGGTACCCTTTACCGTCCACCATGATCAGCACCAGCGCGGCTTTTTTGGACTCGGTAACGACCAATTGCTCTGAATATCAATTATCTCGATGAAGTTTTTTATTAAGGGCGACTGCTGACTTTTTCGCCAGACGAAATAGATATCGCTCGAGTCCAGGCCAGGCACATGATCGGCCTGAAATGTATCCGCTTGGCTAGCGTAAAGGTCGACATAACTTTCCGGAACACAGGCGAAGCCTAACCCTTCTGCTATACATGCAAAAATACTCGGATACGACTCGATTTCCAAAATCGCCCGAGGCTGGATGCCGTTGCTTTCAAGCCAGTTGTCAACCTGGTATCTGTAGTGACAGGTGCGACCAAATACATACAGTTCAAGTCCAGCCAAGCTTCCGGGGGTGGGCGAGGAGAAAGCCTTCGGTACCACTCTCAGTAAGCGCTCACGAAAGGCTAAGCGGCTTTCAAGCAACGGATGCTCAATTGGACCATCAGTGAGGATCAGATCAAGCTCGCCATCGATCAATAGTCGCTCCAAGTGTAGCGAGTGCTCCGGACGGATGTGGAGATCTACCCCCGGCGCCTCCAGACGGTACCGTACGAGACGCTGGGGCAGATGATTAGCCAGCGCCACATCCAGCGCCCCGACTCGAAGCACACCATTAATGGAATCGGTCGAAAAAAGCGAGCGTGTTTCAGCCGCCAGATCGACGAGCAACTTTGCGTTGCGGTAGACCAGCCTACCTTCGGGTGTAACCAGCAACCGGTTTTTTTCTCGGTTGAACAGGACGACACCCAGCTGGTCTTCAAGCTCTCGTAGCCTTGCTGTGATGTTCGAAGGTACGCAATGCAGCTGTACGGCGGCGGCGGCTATTGTGCCGTGCTCTACGACGGCGCAAAAAAAACCGAGCTGTGAAAGCTTCAAGACATTTTCCTTTTGTGATGGCACTGCTCACTTTTTGTCACTTTTTGTGAATCCAGTGTAAGCTTAACATCGGCCTCGCAAAGGCATCCAATCACCTTAATCTTCTGGCCTCAAAGGCTCGCGATAGATAGGGCGTGGACGCACGGCTTTCGTCTCTGTTAGAGAAAGCCTTCTAAGAGATGTCGGCCTTGCGGGCCGACGCTGCAGCGGAGAAACTAATGCGCATCCTACATACCATGCTACGCGTAGTAGATCTGGATAAAACCATTCACTTCTACACCAAAGTGCTCGGCATGAGCCTTTTGAGACGGAAAGACTATCCGGAGGGCAAATTCACCCTTGCTTTCCTCGGGTATGGTCCGGAGACAGAATCTGCCGTCTTGGAACTGACGCGAAATTGGGGACAGGATAGCTATGAACTTGGCGATGCTTACGGGCATGTCGCTATCGAGGTTGAGGATGCAGAAGCGGTGTGCAATCGCGCAGCAATTCTGGGTTATCGCGTTCCTCGGCCAGCAGGTGTCATGAAACATGGACGCACGATAATCGCTTTCATTGAAGATCCCAACGGGTACAAAGTCGAGCTGATTCAAAAAGGCACACAATTCGACTAACCGGGTTTTGGCATGCCGGTTCGGTTCTAAATCGCTCCTTTTGGATCAAGATTTCACAACGCATCGAAGACGAGGGTGCAGCGTAACCGTCCGGCGAAGTCACCTACCCGACTTCAGCGCTAAGGGCGATGTTCTCCACTTATAAAGTACGTGGACACCTTCGCCCTTATCTCCGGATTTCCATGCGCCAAAGAACCTCTTATCCCAAACCGTTTAAAGTCGAAGTCGTCCAGGAATGCCTGACACCAGGCGTATCGATGGCCAGCGCTACTTAGCGCCACGGGATCAACGCCAACCTGGTTCGAAAATGGATTCCTGTTTATAGCGATGGTCAGCCGCCGGCGCCGCCCGCTTTTGTTCCGATGAAACTTGAGTCGTTAAATCAGCCGGTTCAGCAAGGGCCTGTCAGCATCAAGATCCCTTTCGGTCAGCAAAAACTCACGGTGAAATGGCCATCTTGAGGGTTGGCCGGGATTCGCGCCAAATTCGCCAAAATGCAATTAAGCTTATGATTTAAAAGCTAAAACTGAATTTTGTAGTCAATCGGTTTGATCTTCCGATCGAGGTCCAGGGTGTAGTCGCCAAAACGATTGATGTAGTGGTCAACTAATCCCGGACACGACGTTAAGTTTTTCTTCGGCGCGAGCTGGCGCCAGCCCGCCGTTGAATTGATGGGGTCGAACCCAGTTGTACCGATGCATCAAGAAGTGGCTGATATCGCGCTGGGCTTCTTGAGCCGTTCTGTAGCCCGTGGTCGGTATCCATTCCGTTTTCAAGCTGCGGAACACGCGCTCCATTGGCGCGTTGTCCCAGCAATTCCCCCGGCGACTCATGCTCTGGCGCATGCGATAACGCCACAATCGCTGACGAAATAAACGACTTGCATACTGGGACCCTTGATCTGAGTGAAACAGCAGGCCCTGAGGTCTTCCTCGTTGCTCGTAAGCCATATCCAACGCCTTGATCACCAGATCGGCGTCCGGCTTTTCCGATAACCCCCAGCCCACCACCCGGCGCGTGCAAAGATCCAGCACGACAGCCAGGTAATGCCATTTCCCCTGGGCCCAAATGTAGGTGATGTCGCCGCACCACACTTGGTTGGGGGCCGGGACATCGAACTCCCGATTCAAGATGTTCGGGATATCGAGTCGCTCTACCGTCGCTCGTTTGTAGGCATGTGATCCGGGTTGTTTACTGACTAAATCAAGCTCGCGCATCAAGCTGCGCACTTTGAACCGACCAAGCTGCTCACCGTCTTCACGCATCAGCGACAAGATGCTGCGGCTGCCGGCAGCGCTACGGCTTTGCGTGAACAACTCGCTCACCCGGCTGCGCAACCGAAGCCGTTCAACATCGGGCGTGCGGCGCCTAAGGCGCTGGGCGTAGTAGCACGAGCGGGTGACTTCAAACACCTTGCACAGCCAATCAACCGGCTCATGGACGCTCAGCTGATTGATCAGCGCGTAGGCTCGTGATCTTCCGACATCAAGAGCGCGGTAGCCTAATGAGATGGTCACCCCCACACCTTGCGAGGGCTACGCTTTAGCAGGGTGTTTTATTTTCGGAGGGCATCATCATGAGCGAGTCAGCGCTGATAGGCATTGATCTCGGTAAACATACGTTCCATCTGCACGGCCAGGATAAATCAGGCCGGGAGCTGTTTCGCAAAAAATGTTCACGGGCGCAAATGATGCAGTTTTTCGCCAGCTCGCCGAGCTGTGTCGTGGCAATGGAGGCCTGTGCGGGGTCGAACTATGTTGCTCGTCAGTTGGCGGCAATTGGACACACTGCCAAGCTGATTTCCCCGCAGTTCGTTAAGCCCTTCGTCAAGGGCAACAAAAACGACTTTGTCGACGCTGAGGCGATTTGCGAAGCCGCTTCTCGTCCTTCGATGCGTTTCGTTACACCCAAGACTGAATCCCAGCAAACCCTTTCTGTGCTCCATCGAATGCGCGAAACGTTGGTGCGTGATCGCACCAGAACCGCTAATCAGATGCACGGTTTTCTATTGGAATTTGGCGTCAGCCTGCCCAAAGGTTTGGCCATCATGAAGCGTCTGGCGGTTGTTTTGGCTGAGCATGAACTGCCTGTTCGGCTGACGGTGTTGCTGCAGCGTTTGCACGATCATTTCGTCTACCTGGATGAGCAGATCAAGGAGTTGGATAAAGAGGTAGCGGGCCAACTGGCCGACGATGATCTAGGTCGCCGTTTGCTGAGCATCCCGTGTGTGGGGCCGATCACCGCCAGCCTGCTGGCTGTGGAAATGGGCGATGGTCAGCAATATGGTTGCAGCCGTGATTTCGCAGCGTCTGTGGGACTTGTGCCGAGGCAATACAGCACGGGCGGACGGGCGAATTTGCTAGGCATCAGCAAGCGGGGCGACAAAAATCTCAGGCGCCTGCTGGTGCAATGCGCAAGGGTCTACATGCAACATCTGGAGCGGCAGAAAGGGGCGCTGGCGGACTGGGTAAGATCTCTGCTAACACGGAGGCATTCCAACGTAGTTGCCTGCGCGCTGGCCAACAAGCTAGCCCGTATAGCCTGGGCAATTTCTGCACACCACACCGAATACGAAGCAGGGCCAGACGCGCTGAACGCATGACCCTGCGGTTGTTGCTTTACCACGATTTACCTTTCAGGTTTTGCGATAGCTGAATAATGGATGACGTAAACGGCCTACCGGCCTGACGAAGAACCTGTTTTAAAAATTGGCTCAGCGAGAAGCCGTTAGCCTTTTCAGGATCGTCAGGCGCGACTCTCATCATGGCGCGAGTGAATCATCCAATAGACGCCGGATAGATTTAAGCAAGCCAACTACTTCGCCCATGAATCAGCATTGCAAAAAAGGGGGTGACCATAGATTTTAATATGGATTTTTCCCGTTCAATGCGGGCAATCCGGGCTTCCAGCTCCTGAATTTTCTGCTGTTCCGGGGTCAATGCTTTGCTCTGCGGCGTAACACCTTGGCGTTCCTGCTGAACCTGATCAACCCAGCGGCGCAGGGCTGACTCGCCGACGCCGAGTGAACGGCTGGCTTCGATGTAGCTGTAGTTTTGCTTGAGCACGAGGTCGGCAGCCTCGCGTTTGAATTCAGCAGAAAAGGAACGGCGTTGTTTGGTCATCTGACACCTCGATCTGGCGAGCATTCTCGCCTAAATGGGTGTCCGGTTTCATTAGACCACTACACACTGACCTGCTCCCCAGACTTCCGTCAACCGTACCAGGAGGCTGAACGTATCGGCAAGGCTCATCCGGCAACCTTCGATACCCTCGACTTCGATGTCTACACCAACCAGAAGTGGGACCGACTGCAGGAGAGTCACGCCCAGGATATCGTCGTGCATTATCCCGACGGGCATCAGTCGAAGGGGCTTGCCGCACACATTGAAGAACTGAAGCCAATGTTCGTGTTTGCGCCCGACACCCGGATTCAGGTGCACCCGGTAAAAATCGCGTCAGGCGAGTGGACCAGCGTCATTGGTGTGATCGAGGACTGAAGTGGTTGCCAGGATTTGAAGGCCGCGTTCGGCACGATTGTACTGATCGTGATCATTTCCTGTTTTCGCTCATCAACCACCTTCAGGCCATAGGCATTGAGCCAATGATGCAGCTCCTGAAGAGTTTTGAACGCGGTATAGGATGTGCTGTTCACCGTGACGGTGAAGTAGTAACCACAACCCACAGCTGAACGGTGCTGGATAAGCACAAACAGTTGCCGCTTGCGATACATGCTTGCGAGGCGCTCGCCTGGCAGATCCCGACCAGGACGGTTGGGGATGTTGGTGATGCAGTAATCGCCCCGATACACTTCGTTAGTGACTTTTCCTCACATCAAAACCATTGGCAGGCAGCCTGCGAACGGCCCGGGAGCTTATAGATTTTTGCTAAAGACCAGCGAGTTGCGCTGGAAGTTGTAGCGAACTAAAGGGGTCGTAGTCTGAGTGTTCCCCACAAATCTAGTCCAAACCCCGCGCCTGCAGGTGCACTTCCAGGCGCAGGGCTTGCTCCATTTCCTCCAGGGTGTCGCGGCGGATTTCCTGCCCGTAATTTCGCCAATATTCCAAGCCTAACCGCCATAGTGATAACACCCGCTTGTTCTTGAGACCGCCAACCTGATCCATGTGGCCCGAAGACCCGGACTCAGGATGTTTTTTCGAGTGCTTGCAGGATGTCAGCGGGCCGTATCGGCAGGTGGCGAAGTCGAGCGCCGACGGCAGCGAAAATCGCATTGCCGATCGCGGGACCGACCACTGTGGTAGCGGGCTCACCCAGGCCGACCGCGGCTTCGGTGCTCGGGAGGAATTCGATCTCCATCTCGGGGACGTCACCCATCCGCAACGGCGTGTAGGTGTCGAGATTGGTGTCCTTCACCTCCCCTTTCTCGATCTGCGTGCCTTCGTGCAGCGTCATGCTCACGCCCCAGAGGGCGGCCCCCTCCATCTGCGCGAGAGCGCCATCGGGATGCACAATGGTGCCCGCGTCGACAACGATGGTGAGTTTTTCCAGCTTCACCACGCCGCTGGCACGATCAACCTTCACGCGGGCCACGCAGGCGAGCCAGGTCGGCATGCCGCGCTCCTGACCGAAGGTGGTGGCGATGCCCAGCCCGCTGTCTGCCGGCAGTGTGCCGCCCCAGTTGGTTTTTTCCGCTGCGCGCTTGAGCACCTTGGCCTGACGGGTGGCGCCGCCGACTGCATTGGGTGCGCTACCGGCGTTCCTGCCTTTGCCATCGAGCAGGGCGAGGCGGAAGGCGAGCGGATCGGCATCGACCGAGTGGGCGGCCTCATCCATGAAGCACTCCAGGGCCCAGTTGGTCCAGCCCGGCCCAACCGAACGCAACCAACCGGGTCGGAAGGTGCGGTTGGCGAGGTCGTTGGACAGGGCGCGTACCCGATGCGCGCCGACCGAATACCAGTGGTCGGCCCCGGCTATCGCGAAGGGGTCGTAAGGCACGCCATTCGCGCCCTTGGGCATGAAGTCCGGCACCATGATCTGGGTCGGCCAGCCAGCGGCGGCATGATGCTCCATGGCAATTACGCTGCCGCCTTCGCCGAAGGCCAGGCGCAGGCGTTGGATCGAGGGCGAACGGATGGAGTCGAAGCGCACATCGTCGGCGCGGGTGCAGAGCATCTTCACCGGCTTGCCGATGGCTTGGCCGCCAGCGCCGCCGGCACGGCATAGTCGCCGTTGAGCCTGCGCCCGAAGCCGCCGCCTAACAGATAGCTGCGCATGATGATCTTGTCCTGGCCGCCCCCGAGCGCCTTCGCTAGTACCGGCAGGATCAGCGACTGCCACTGGTTGCCGGTGTGGATTTCCCAGATACCGTCCTTCTCGAACGCCAGTGCGTTGAGCGGTTCCAGTTGGAAGTGCAGGACGCTCGCCGTGCTGTAGGTACGCTCCAAGGTCGATTTCGCCTTGGCGAATGCTTCGTCGACACCTTCATCGGGCCATACCAGGGAGCCGACCGCGGGATCGTCGATCAGTTTGGCGCCGTGGTCGAGCAGGTCCTGCTCCGACACGTTGGCCGTGTCGCCTGCAGCCCAGGTCACCTGCATTTTTTCAGCTGCACTATTGGCGGCGGTGAAGGAGTCGGCATACACCATCACCCAGCCTGGCACTGAACCGCCCCGGGTATCGCGGAGGCTATTGTGTTTGAGTCAGGCTGCCACTGGAATGGCTGCCTGACTCTGTTCGTATAGTGCCTCAAACTCGGCT
>NZ_JBUZST010000032.1:0-22467 GCF_055407965.1 Pseudomonas sp. B611 | reverse complement strand
TACGCATATCCAAACACCTCAGATTTGGGCGCTATCATAGCGCCCGATTGAAGTGTCCAAAATCATTAGGCCAGTTCAGCTTGCTCGCGAATGCGGTGTGTCAGTGGATATAGAGGTGACTGACACACCGCATTCGCGAGCAAGCCCGCTCCCACAGTTTGACCGCGTGCAGGCTTTGGTTATTGGGGGAGCGATCAAAAAACGTAACAGCTGCTACGGTCTTCATTCTCATAGCGCCACGACTGGATAATGCCCTCACCCGAGACGAGCACGGAGTATCGACAGTCGCGGATCCAGGTCACGAAGTAGCGCTGGCTATCGCCCTCCTTCACCACCTGGTCATAGACCTTGTTCTTGTTGACCGGGGACCAATAGGAATCGCCACAGCCGCGGCTGCAGTCGTCATAGAGGTGGGCGTCGAAGCGCGTGCCGACGAACGCATTCATACCGCTCGTCCATACCGAGTAAGACGGCGCACAACCCGCCAGCAATGTGCCCAACAAGGCGATACCCATGATTGCTTTCAACGCATTCTCCAGAGGCCAGGGAAAGTCATTTATCGTGACGCCGGGCTGGTTTCATCATCTTTATAGGCCGAAATCAGCATGTAGAGGGCGACCAGCAACGCGTAAACCAGCGTCAGGATAGACAACCAGAAAACCCCGTATCGGGCCATATGCGCGTCGAGGCCAATGACCTCCTCAGCCACGCGAACCTGTGCCACGCCATCGCTGTAGCCGATGTGCACGTCTTTCTCCATGAGCGTTTTCAGATCACCCTGGAAATAAACCCAGACCCTATAGACGCCGTTTTGCACAATCGCCGGAATCTCCACGCTGCTCATCAAATCCGGTTTGAGGGTATCGATACGCGATTCGTCGCGGATCTGCACGACGCCTTTCTCAGGTAGCTTGATGTGCACTTCCTTGATCACCTTGCTGCCGGTGTTCCTGAGGGTGATCAACAGCCTGACGGGGTAGTTGTCAGGGCCCCTTTCGAACGGAGCGGCGAACAAGGCCTGATAGGGCGCCTGGCTCAGGTCAACGATCTTGTTGATCTGTTCGTGGCTGAGGGCACCGTTGCCGGCTTGCTTGATGTCGTCATACAGGCGCGTGTAATCGAGGTGTTCCTTAACCGTATCCAAGCGCTCGGTGAATAGACGTGGCGCACTGTCGTATTGGTAGGAAAGATCGGCTTCGAGTCTGTTGTCGTCCTTTAGCACCATATAAATGGTCAGGACTGATAGCAGTGCCCCCGGCAAGGCCAGCAATACTCCGAATTTTACCCAGCTCAACGTGGCATTTCCCTATTGATTGATTTGACGGTGTTCGCTCGCTGGGTGAGCGTGCCAAGTTCCTTCAAGTAGGGCAAGCACCCCGCTCCTGGCGATGGGGCATGTTCTGGAGAAGCGCAAAAACATGTGGGAGCGGGCTTGCTCGCGAATGCGGACTGTCAGTCACCAATATTTCGACTGACACACCGTATTCGCGAGCAAGCCCGCTCCCACACAAGCCCGCTCCCACATTGGAGCTTCTACAACTTGGGATTATTTGGAGACCGGCATAGCGAACTCGGCACCCTGCTCGATACTCTCCGACCAACGCTGCATGATCGACTTCTGCTTGGTATAGAAGCGCACACCCTCAGTGCCGTAGGCATGCATGTCGCCAAACAGGCTTTTCTTCCACCCACCAAAACCATGCCACGCCATTGGCACCGGGATTGGCACGTTGATGCCGACCATGCCCACCTGGATACGCCGAGCAAACTCGCGGGCGATGTTGCCGTCGCGGGTGAAGCAACTGACGCCGTTGCCGAACTCGTGGTCGTTGACCAGTTTCACCGCTTCGCCGAAGTCGCTGACGCGCACGCAGGCCAGCACCGGGCCGAAGATTTCTTCGCGGTAGATGCTCATTTCCTGGGTCACGTGGTCGAACAGCGTCGCGCCCAGCCAGAAGCCATTTTCCAGGCCGGCCTCGGTCGGCACGTAGTCACGGCCATCCAGCAGCAGTTGGGCGCCGGCCTGCACGCCTTGTTCGATATAACCGCTGATGCGTTCCAGGGCTGCGCGGGACACGATCGGGCCCATCTCGGCTTTCAAATCGCGGCCATCGGTAATGCGCAGTTGCTTGGCGCGCTCGGTCAGGGCGGCGATGACTTTGTCACCCACATCGCCCACCAACACCGCCACGGAGATGGCCATGCAGCGTTCGCCGGCACTGCCGTAGGCGGCGCCCATCAGGGCATCCACGGTTTTTTCAATATCGGCGTCGGGCATCACCACCATGTGGTTTTTCGCCCCGCCCAGGCCTTGCACGCGCTTGCCGTGGCGGGCACCGGTTTCGTAGATGTATTGGGCAATCGGCGTAGAACCGACAAAGCTCACGGCCTTGACGTCCGGGTGTTCGATCAACGCATCTACCGATTCCTTGTCACCCTGCACCACGTTGAACACGCCTTTGGGCAGGCCGGCTTCACGCAGCAGTTCGGCCATGAACAACGAGGCGCTTGGATCGGTCGGGCTTGGCTTGAGAATGAAGGTGTTGCCCGCCGCGATGGCGATCGGGTACATCCACATCGGCACCATCACCGGGAAGTTGAACGGCGTCACGCCCGCGACAACGCCCAGCGGCTGGCGCATGGTCCAGTTGTCCATGCCCCGGGAAACCTGGTCGGAGTAGTCACCTTTAAGCAGGTTTGGAATGCCGCAGGCGAATTCGAGGATGTCGATGCCACGGTCCACTTCGCCCTGGGCATCGGTAAACACCTTGCCATGCTCGGCAACGATGATGCGCGCGAGGTCGTCTTTGCGCGCACGCAGCAGGTGCAGGTATTCGAACAACACCCGCGCGCGGCGGATCGGCGGAGTGTCAGCCCAGCCGTCAAACGCGGCCTGGGCAGCGGCGACGGCTTCGGCCACGGTCTGGCGGCTGGCCAGGGCGACGCGGCCGGTCTTTTCACCGGTGGCCGGGTTGAAGACGTCCTGATAACGATCATCGCGGGACACGCGCTGGTCGTTGATGTAGTGCTCGATTGTAGTTGTCATGGCAGTCGATCCCAGGTGGATAAGCGTTGGACACACGATAGGCTTTCGCTTTGTTCCAAACCAGAGCAGAATCCTGAACTTATTGTCCACCTATGCGAACAATACACTCATGGAAAAGGCTGAGATCGAAGGGCTCTGGACCCATATCCATTGGCTGTCGGTGCTGGAAGAACACGGCACCTACACCGCCGCCGCCGCGCGTTTGGGGGTGAGCAAGTCGGCCGTGAGCCAGCGCATTTCCGACTTGGAAAAGGCCACCGGCACCCGCCTTGTCACCCGTACCACACGCAGTGTGCGCCTGACAGATGCCGGGTTGTCGCTGACCCGCGAAGTGCGCAGCGCCTACGCGCAAATCGCCCGCAGCTTCTCGTCGGTGCGCGATTCGGTCGGGGAGATTCGCGGGCTGGTGCGGCTGACAGCGCCGGTGGCGTTTGCCCGTCAGCAACTGGTACCGCATCTGTCGGAATTTTTGCAGTTGTACCCGCAGGTGCGCATCCAACTGGATGTGTCGGATGCGTTGAGTTCGCTGGCGGCCGAGGGCTATGACCTGGCCGTGCGCCATGGTTTCCAGGTGCCGGAAACCCATGTGGCGTGGAAGTTGTGTGATACCGGCTCAGTACTGGTCGCGACTCAGGACTACCTGCAACGCCACGGTGAACCGCGTGAGCCCGGCGATTTGTCCACGCATAACTGCCTGTTCTATCCGCGCGGCACCGACCAGCCCGCTTGGACCTTCGAACGCGGCAGCAAAAACGTCGAGCGCCTCACCGTGCCCATCTCCGGCAGCTTCGCCACCAACAACAGCGAAGCCCTGCGTGATTCCGCCCTCAACCACCTGGGCATCGCCCTACTCCCGGATTTCAGCGCCCATGCCACGCTGGCCAGCGGCAAATTGGTGCAGGTGCTCAAGGACTGGACACTCAAGGGCGCGTTTGCCGATGAGATCTACCTGATCCGCCCGTATTCGCCCCATGTGCCGAAGTCGGTGAGTGTGTTGGTGGGTTATCTGAAAGAGAAGTTATCAGGGGGGTTCAGGTTTGTTGGCTGAGCGCCCCTTGATTGCCTAGTAGGTGATCGTAATAAAGTTGCTCGGTTGGAAACCGTAATTTTGCAGCACGGCGGAAATGGACGATATCTGTTGACTGGTCAGCGTTGGGAGAGTTGAAAGGATATTAAAAATTGGAAAACTACCCGCCGCGCTAGTGAAACAGTGCCACTCGACCAGCGCAGTAAGGTCAGCCCAAATGTTCACCGTTGAAACATTCCACCCTCCATACCCATCAGGCGCAGAGCCTGGGTTTGGGGAAACAATATTCACGGTGACATCGGTGGCAAAAATATTATTCACCCCGACGACTCGCAGGTGATACCACCCACTCCCATTGGCGGCAGGACGTTCCACATCAACCCGCCCGATGGCCCCCACATACAATGCTGGCAGGAAAGGAAACCAAACCCTGGGTTTGGTCGCCAGTATTTGCGACTGATTGGTGGCTGCCACTCCACCATTTACCTTCTGATAAACCCATCGAAAATAACTCGCATTTCCCAGCGGTGTGTACAGCCTGAAACCGGAAGGCAGCGATCCCAACGTAGTAGCAAGGGCAGCAGGGAACGGAATCCCCACAGGGCGAGGCGTGCACGCCCCATCCCTGATAGCCGGATCATCCCAGGCCAACGGTTGCGCGACGGCCCCCGAGACAAAGGCAGCACAGACAAGTCCAGCACACAGGCTCCGCAGTTTCATTCTTTTCCCTGCCTCTATTCATCTCCAATGCGCTTGAGACTAATGAACCGGCCGGGCGCCGTGACCTGTCAACGTTGACAGGTCGCTATACTTTTTCGCGATCATCGGCGTGGCTGACTCTGTAGCTTTATGCCGCGGGATATTGCCAGATAGAACCAAAAGTCCATAATAGACAAAACAGTTCAATCACGGAGACTCCCATGTCCAGCACCCCGCAAGTGATCAACCAGGCCCAAGCCCGCGAACTGCTGGCCCAGGTCGATGTACCGCAGGTCCTGCACAAACTGTTTCGTGACCTGGCCGCCGGGCAGGCGGTGCAGCCGGCACAGCAACTGGTGGAATTCCCCCACGGTGCCGGCGACTTTATCAACTACCTGGGCGTGCTGGCCGAAGACGGTGTTTATGGCGTGAAAACCTCGCCGTATATCGTGCGTGAACAAGGACCACTGGTGACGGCCTGGACGCTGTTGATGTCGATGCACACCGGTCAGCCGCTGCTGTTGTGCGATGCCGCCGAGCTGACCACCGCACGCACTGCCGCGACGACGGCGCTGGCGGTGGACGCGTTGGCGCCGTTATCCGCGCGGCGCCTGGCGATTATCGGCAGTGGCAAGGTGGCCCAGGCCCATCTGCACTATGTGAAAAACCTCAGGGACTGGCAAAGCATCAGCCTGTTTTCGCCAGGCCTGGGCGGCGCCTCAGCGGATGCCATCACGCACCTCAAGAGCCTTGACCCTCGGCTGACGATCGCGCCTACGTGCGATGCCGCTATGGATGACGCCGACGTGATCCTGCTGTGCACCTCATCGGCCGGCCCGGTGATCGATCCTGCCCGCTTGAGCAAACCGGCCCTGATCACCTCCATCAGCACCAACGCCCCGCGCGCCCATGAAGTGCCGCCGCAGTCGCTCAATGCCATGCAGGTTTTCTGCGACTATCGCCAGACCACCCCAGGCTCGGCGGGCGAGATGCTGATCGCCACGGAACAACACGGCTGGGACAAACGCCACATTGTCGGCGACCTGCCCGAACTGCTCAGCGAACATGTACAACGCCCGTCCTACGACCGTCATGTATTCTTCCGCTCCATCGGCCTGGGCCTGGAAGACATCGCCCTGGCCAATGCCCTCTGGAGACACCTATGAGCCACGCAGACTTCATCATCATCGGCGGCGGCATTGCTGGCGCGTCCACCGGTTTCTGGTTGTCGCAGCACGGCAAGGTATTGGTGCTGGAGCGCGAAAGCCACCCGGGTTATCACTCCACCGGGCGTTCGGCGGCGCTGTACACCGCCGCCTATGGCACCCCACAGGTGCGCGCGCTGACCCTGGCCAGCCGTGAGTTTTTCGACAATCCGCCAGTCGGGTTCTGCGAGCATCCATTGCTGACGCCACGGGGCGAAATGACCGTGGACTTTACCGGCGATGCCGCCGAGCTGAACGCGCAATACCTGAGTGCCAAGGCCACCGTGTCGCAGGTTGAACTGCTCAGCGCCGACGAAGCCTGCGCGAAACTGCCGATCCTGCGCCGCGAAAGAGTCCACGGTGCGCTGTATGACCCGACCGCCAGCGATATCGACACCGACGCGCTGCACCAGGGCTATCTGCGTGGCATCCGCCGCAACGGTGGCGAGGTGCTGACCGATCACGCCGTGCAGGGTTTAAGCCGTGATGCCGCAGGCGTTTGGCAGGTACAGGCTGGCGGAAAAACCTACACCGCCCCCACCCTTATCAACGCCGCTGGCGCCTGGGCCGACCACATCGGCGCAATGGCCGGCGCCGCGCCCATCGGCCTGCAACCCAAGCGCCGCTCGGCCTTTATCTTCGCCGGCCCCGAAGGCGTCGACAGTCACCACTGGCCAATGCTGGTGGCGCTGGACGAATCCTTCTACATGAAGCCCGACGCCGGCATGTTCCTCGGCTCGCCGGCCAACGCCGACCCGGTGGAGCCCCAGGATATCCAGCCCGAAGAACTGGACATTGCCATGGGCATCTACCAGATCGAAGAAGCCACCACCCTGACCATCCGCCGCCCGACCCGCACCTGGGCCGGCCTGCGCAGTTTTGTCCCGGATGGTGATTTGCTGTCCGGCTACGATCCCCAGGTACCCGGCCTGTTCTGGGTCGCGGCGCAAGGCGGCTACGGCATCCAGACGTCGCCGGCCATGGGCCAGGCCAGTGCGGCACTGGTACGCGGCGCGCCCTTGCCGGAGCCACTGGCGCGGTTCGGCCTCGACGCTGGTATGCTCTCCCCCGCCCGCCTGGAGCCCCATTGATGAACAACGCTGAACAAGAACAGAGCATGCAGAACTTTCGTGCGATGGCCGACGCCATCGCCACGTTGTTCTTTCCCCACGCCGAAGCGGTGCTGCACGATTTGCGCTCGCAAAAGGTCGACTACATCGCCAACAACCTGTCGAAACGGGCGATTGGCGACGACTCGGCGCTGGAGGATATGCTCAGTGATGACGTCAGTGACGTAAATATCGGCCCGTATGAAAAGCTCAACTGGGATGGCCAGAAGATTCGCAGCCTGAGCACGGTGCTGCACGACCACAAGGGTCGGCGCCTGGCGGTGTTGTGCATCAACCTGAATATTTCGCTGTTTGAAAACGCCAAGGCGGCGCTGGACCTGTTCCTCTCGCCGAGCAAGCTAATTCCGCAGCCGGACTCGTTGTTTCGCGATGACTGGCAGGAGCGGATCAATACGTTTTTGCATGCGTGGATGCGGGAGCGGCAGTTGAGCTTGAACCTGCTGACTCGGGATCATAAACGCGAGTTGGTGTTGGCGTTGCATGCCGAGGGCGCGTTCAAGGGCAAGAGTGCTTCGAACTATGTGGCCAATGTGTTGGGGATGGGGCGGGCTACGGTCTATAAGCATCTCAAGGAGCTGAAGGGCCTTTGAGTGTGGGAGCTGGCTTGCCTGCGATGGCGGCTTGTCGGGGTACATATCCGTTATTTAGGTAACGGCGGCTTAGGGTTCCGCCCTTACGGCGGCTCACTTTGGAAAAGCCGGAGTGCCGGCCCAGCCCAAAGTAAGCAAAGGGCTCTTGCCCCAACACTCGGTGCCTCGCCTAGGCTCGGCATGCCCGTAATCCGACATGGATTTGGGGGGCCGCCGCCACGCGCCATCCATGGCGCGGGGCGGCTAAACCGGCATCCCTGCCGGTTTACCCCCCAAATCCATGCCGAATTCCGGCCAGCGTGTTTAACGGGGCGCCTAAGATCAAAATCAAAAGCAAAGCGAGGCGGCCTGACAGCCGACCTGATCGATGAAGCGGGCGCGGTCTCCTGTGGGAGCTGGCTTGCCTGCGATGGCATCAACTGTGCCTGATGTGCCGAGGTGTCAGCATCGCAGGCAAGCCAGCTCCCACATTTTGAACCGAGATCGACACAAAGAATCGGTCGGCTCTAAGGCCGCCGCGCTTTGGCTTTTGATCTTCGTCGCCCCGTAAAACCACGCTGGCCGAACGCAGGCTTGAATCCGTGGGCAACCCGGCAGGACGCCGGGTTAGCCGCCCCGCGCCATGGATGGCGCGTGGCGGCGGCCCACGGATTCGAGCCTGCGTTCGGGCACACCGAGCCTAGGCGAGGTGCCGAGTGGTGGGGCGAAGGCCTTTTGCTTACTTTTTGGCCTTTCCAAAAGTGAGTCGCTGTAAGAGCGAAACCATAAGTGGCCGTTACCTAAATAACGGATATGTACACCGACACACCGATACACCGCCGTGGCTCAGCATCAATCCCCGTAAATATCAGACTTGAAATACTGCTCCGAAATCTTCTGGTACTCACCACTCGCCCGAATCCCATCAATCGCCTTGTTCAACTCACTGACCAACTCACCATTGCCCTTACGCACCGCGATCCCCGCACCCTCGCCCACATATTTAGGGTCCTTCAGCTCCGGCCCGACAAACGCGTAGCCCTTGCCCCGTGGCATCTGCAGGAAGTCATTCAGCGGGATGGTATCGGCAAAGATCGCATCCAGGCGCCCGGCCGCCAGGTCCATGTAGATTTCTTCGTTGTTGCTGTAGCGCTTGACGGTAATGCCCTTGGGTTCAAACACCTCGGTGGCATAACGGTCAGTGGTGGTGGCGCGCTGCACGCCGACGGTCTTGCCCTTGAGGCTGGCGTATTGGTCATCCACCACGGCGCCGTCCTTCATCACCAGGCGCGAGGACGTGAAGTAGTACTTGTGGGTGAAATCCACCGACTTCTTGCGGTCTTCGTTGATGGTCATGGACGACAGGGCCAGGTCGATTTTCTTCACCTTGAGGGAAGGAATCAGGCCGTCGAACTCACCTTCGACCCACACACACTTGACCTTCATCTGCGCACACAGGGCATTGCCGATGTCGTAGTCAAAGCCGACGATCTCACCTTTTTCGGTCTTGGAGGCAAACGGCGGGTAAGCCGCTTCGATACCGATACGCAGGGTCTTTTCCGCCGCCAGCAGGTGGCTGGAAGCGAACAGACCCAAGGCCAGGGCGGTGATGAGGGGGAGTTTCTTCATGATGAGGTTCTCGCGGGTTGTTGTTGGTTTGGCAAGAGAGAAGAAAACGCTGCAGCAATTGTTTTGTACTTATAATTCCATACTGGACTTTTACGTCTTTATCGTCAATCACAGTTGTAGCGCGTATGCACCAGCACCCGGGTGAACGCCGGTGCGGCCCGCGCGCCCTCCCGTGCCCCGCGAATCCAGCGTACCGCCGCCGCCACTTCGCCGACAAAGTCGTGGGACACCACGTAGTCCATCACCCCGGATTCGAGCATCGCGCGGGTATGCCCGGTCAACTCGTGCCCGACGAACACCGGCCGCTGTTCAGCAGGGATGGTACCGATGGCCTGCGCCACGCCACGGTTGGCCCCGGCCACGTTGTAGATCGCTGCCGGGTAGTCGTGTTTGGAGAAGTACCGCATCAGTTGTTCGGCTGTGGTCTGCGGACGGTCGTCAGACGCCATCCGCTCATCGATTTTCAGGTGTGGGAACTCCGCGCGCAGTACCCGCCGAAAGCCCATCTCACGCTCCTGCTGGCAACGGAACGCCATGCTGGTGACCAGCAGGATCTTCGCCTTCTGCCGCGCCAGCGCGTTGCCGATCAGCAAGCCGGCGACGCTGCCGGCGGCGTATTGGTCGTTGCCCACGTAGGCGCTGCGCCCCGAGTTGGGCAGGTCGGTGGTGAGGCACACCACCGGGATGCCCTGGCGGCACAGGCTGCGCACCGCGCGGTTGATCGCCGGGTGCTCGCGGGACACCACAATCACGCCGTCGGCCGTGGCGCCATCGGCCTGCACAAGGTCGGCGAACGCCGCCGGGTCAACCTGGTTGGTCGGCACGTAATACCCGTGCACCACCACGCCGGGGGTCGAACTGTTCACCGCCTCCTCCGCCTTGGCCAAGGTGGCGTTGAAGGTCTCGCCGGAATCGCAGAACAACTTGATATGCAAGGTCGCGGTGCCGTTGGCCAGGTCCTGCTTGAGCTTATCCAGCGCCGCCAACACCTTGAGGCGCGTGCTTTCGCGCACGTTCGAGCGGTTGTTGAGCACACGGTCGACGGTGGCGACGCCGACTCTGGCGACCTTGGCGATCTGCTCGACAGTGGGGCCTTTCCAGAACGGTGCGGGGGTTTGTTGAGGCATGGCGTCACGTCATAAATGATGGAAACGCCATCAGTTATAAACCGTAACGCGCCATATCCCGAATAGTTTGTGCCGCCGTATTTGATGGTTTATCCATCAACTTTGGCCCTTGCTCGTCCTTGAACCCGGCGTGGTCGCTGCCAATAATCGCCCCATAACAATCACAACAACCCGTCAGGATTCCCCCACCATGAGCATCCGCATCGCCGTGATAGGCGCCGGCATCATGGGCGAAGACCACGCCCGCATCATTGCCCAGGATTTACCGGGCACCACCCTCCAAGTGATCTGCGACGCCAACCCCGAACGCGCCCGTGAAGTGGCCCAGCGCTACGGCGCCGTGGATGTGGCCACCGACCCGTTGGCCACCCTGGCCCGCACCGACGTGGACGCCGTAATCATCGCCAGCCCCGACGCCACCCACGCCGCGCTGTGCCTGGCGGCCATCGACCTGGGCAAGCCGGTGTTGTGCGAGAAACCCCTGTCGCCCAGCGCCGAGGAATGCCTGGCGGTGATCGACCGCGAAGTAACCCTGGGCCGCCAGTTCATCCAACTGGGCTTTATGCGCCGCTTCGACCCGTCGTACCGCGAGATGAAACACGCCCTGCACAGCGGCGCGATCGGCCGCGCGGTGATGATGCATAACTTCCACCGCAACGTCGCCGCACCGGCCAACTTCAGCGGGCAGATGGCGATCAGCAACTCGGCGCCCCATGAGTTCGATGTGGTGCGCCACATCCTCGACAGCGAATACAGCGCGATTTCGGTGTTCCAGCCGGCGGGCGGCATCGGCGCGCCGGTGTTCATGGTGCTGGAGACCCACGCCGGGCACCTGGTGAATATCGAGGTCAACAACAACGCCCGCTACGGCTACGACGTGCGCGGCGAGCTGGTGGGCGAGCAAGGTTCGGTACAACTCGCCAGCCCGATCCACGCCCACTACAACAGCGGCTTGCAGGCCGTGCAGCGCTACGCCGCCGACTGGCGCCCCCGCTTTGCCGAAGCCTACCGCCTGCAAGACAAAGCCTTCGTCGAGTTCGTGCGCAGCGGCCAGTTCCCCGCCCACGCCGCCACGGCCTGGGACGGTTATTGCGCCACGCGCGTCGCCGAAGCCGGCGTGCAGGCGTTGAGCGAAGGCCGCCGCGTCAGCCTGCCCGCCCTGGATACCCCGCCACTTTATCTGCCACGTGAAGGAGCCTCGCTATGAAACTGGGATTTGTCACCGATACCCTCGGCAACCTGCCGTTGGGCGATGTGCTCAAGCACGCTGAACGCATGGGCCTGTCAGGCCTGGAAGTGAACACCGGGGGCTGGTCCACCGCGCCGCACTTCAATCTCCAGCAGATGCTCGACAGCAACGCCGCACGCCGCGATTTCACCCGCAGCTTCGAGCAGCACAACCTGGAAATCATCGCCCTCAACGCCAACGGCAACCCGCTGCACCCGACCCAGCCGGAACAGGCGCAATGCCTCAAGGACACGATCCGCCTCGCCGGTGAACTGGGGATCAAGACCGTGTGCACCATGTCCGGCCTGCCCGAAGGCCAGGCCGGCGACCGCATGCCCAATTGGGTCGTCGCCTCGTGGCCACCCGAGACACAAACCATGCTGCGTTACCAATGGGAAGAACGTCTGCTGCCGTTCTGGAGCGAAATCGCCGACCTGGCCAAGGCCCATGGCGTGGAGCGCATTGCCCTCGAATTGCACGGCAACCAGTGCGTGTACAACGTGCGTTCGCTGCTCAAGCTGCGCGACGCCATCGGCCCGGTGATTGGCGCCAACCTCGACCCGTCCCACCTGTTCTGGATGGGCGCCGACCCCCTGGCCGCCGCCGACGCCCTCGGCGACGCGCTGTACCATGTACACGCCAAGGACACGATGCTCAACGCACCGGTACAGGCGGTGGATTCGCTGCTGGAGAACGGCTCGCTGATGGACGTGTCGGCGCGCAGCTGGTCCTATATCACCCTGGGTTTCGGCCATGGCGAACAGTGGTGGCGCCAGTTCTGCTACCGCCTGAAAATGGCCGGCTACGACGGCTGGTTGTCCATCGAACACGAAGATGTACTGCTCAACAGCCTGGAAGGCCTGGAAAAATCCGTCGCGCTGATGCAAGGCGTAATGCCGGTCGCCGCCAGCGACTTCAAACCGCAAGCGATCTGACGCCCACCCGAACCGCGCTCAACCACGCCTGGGGTTGAGCGCCCTCTCGTTTCAGTCGGAATATCACAATGACAATTAATTCCTACGGAAATACGGCGGACGCCACCGGCCTGCCCCTCAATACGGAGAAGCGCCAGGCCCGGCGCTACCTGCAAAAAATCACCTCGGTCGCCACCTTTGGCGGCCTGCTGTTTGGCTTCGACACCGGCGTGATCAACGGCGCGCTGCTGTACATGAAAGACGACCTGGGCCTGACCCCGCTGACCGAAGGGCTGGTCACCAGCTCACTGTTGATCGGCGCCATGCTCGGTGCCTTGGTGGGCGGGCGCGTGTCTGACCTGCAAGGCCGACGCCGCAATATCCTCTACCTCGCCGTGGTGTTCTTTATCGGCGCCCTGGCCTGCGCCCTGGCGCCCGACTTCAATGTGATGATCACTGCGCGCTTCATCCTCGGCCTGGCCGTCGGCGGCGCCTCGGTAGTGGTGCCGGCCTACCTCGCCGAGATGTCACCGTCCCATATCCGTGGGCGGATCATCACGCGCAACGAGCTGATGATCGTCACCGGCCAGTTCCTCGCGTTCACCACCAATGCGTTGCTGGGCAACCTGTTTGGCGACCTCGACGGCGTGTGGCGCTGGATGCTCGCCCTCGCCACCCTGCCCGCCGTCGCCCTGTGGTTTGGCATGCTGTACATGCCCGAAAGCCCGCGCTGGCTGGCGACCAAAGGCCGCTTCAAGGAAGCGTTGGACGTGCTCAAGCTGGTGCGCGAAGAGTATTACGCCAAGGAAGAAATCGCCGCGATCACCCGCCAGATCAGCAACGAAAAATTCGTCAAAAGCGGCGGCTGGCGTGACCTGTCGAAAAAAGGCGCGCGGCGCGTGTTGCTGATCGGCATCGGCATTGCCGTGACGTCACAGCTCACCGGCGTCAACTCGATCATGTACTTCGGCACGCAGATCCTCACCGAAGCCGGCCTGGCCCAGAGCAGCGCGCTGATCGCCAACGTGGTCAACGGCGTGATCTCGATTGCCGCGACCTTTATCGGTATCTACCTGCTGGATCGCGTCGGCCGCCGGCCGATGATGTTGTTCGGCTTCGCCGGCACCACCCTGTCGCTGCTGATGATTGGCCTGGTGTCCACCTGGTTCGATCCCTCGGTGACACGCGCCCTGCTGATCCTCGGCGCCATGGCGTTTTTCCTCGCGTCGATGCAAGGGCTGATCGGCCCGTCGTTGTGGGTGATGCTGGCGGAGATTTTCCCGATGCGCATTCGCGGCGGCTGCATGGGCATGGCGATTGCCGGGCTGTGGCTGACCAATGTGCTGATCGGCCTGTTCTTTCCCACGCTGGTGGCGACCATTGGCATCGGCCAGACCTTCTTTGTGTTCGCCGGCGCGGGCGTGGTGTCGCTGATCTTCGTCGCGGTCTGTGTGCCGGAGACGCGAGGCAGTACGCTGGAGGAAATCGAGCAGCGCCTGTACGACTGACCCTCAATTCAAGGCTTCAGGTTCTTGATACTGGCAAACGTCGACTCGCCCCGCGCCTGCTCCAGCACGTTGATCGGCATGGGCGCAGGCGCGGTGTGAATGATCGGCTTGACCACGATGGAGCGCTCACTGTCGGTGGCCGAGCGCTCGTCGCTGGGCGGCACGCCGAAGTATTCGCGGTAGCATTTGGAGAAGTGCGGCGTGGACACAAACCCACAGAGCACGGCCAGTTCAACGATGGAAATCGGTGTCTGCTTGAGCAACTGCCGCGCGCGAATCAGCCTGAGCCTGAGGTAGTAGCGCGAGGGTGAACAGTGCAGGTACTTCTGGAACATGCGCTCAAGCTGGCGCCGTGACAACGCCACGTAGGCGGCCAGTTCGTCGAGGTTGATCGGCTCTTCCAGATTGGCCTCCATCAACGCGACGATGTCCTGCAGCTTGGGTTGCTGCGTGCCGAGCATGTGCTTGAGGGGCACGCGCTGATGATCCTGCTCGTTGCGGATACGCTCGTAGACAAACATGTCCGAAATCGCGGCGGACAGTTCATGCCCGTGATCACGGCCGATCAGGTGCAGCATCATGTCCAGCGGCGCCGTGCCGCCGGAGCTGGTGAGGCGGTCGCGGTCGAGGGTGAACAGGCTGGTGCTGAGCGTCACCCGTGGAAAGGCTTCCTGCATGGCGGCCAGCCACTCCCAATGCACGCTGCATTCATAGCCATCGAGCAAGCCGGCCCGCGCCAGCACCCAACTGCCGGTACAGATGCCACCGAGGCGTTTTGAATAACGTGCCTGGCTGCGCAGCCACTTGACCAGTTCGCCGGTTACGGTGCCTTGGATACCGATACCGCCGCACACAATCACGCTGTCAGCCACTGGCACGCTATTGATTGAACCGTCCGGGGTGATGGGCACACCGTCGCTGGCCCACACCGGGTTGCCATCCAGGCTTGCCGTGTGCCAGCGGTACAGCTCCTGGCCGGCCAGCTGGTTGGCCATGCGCAGCGGCTCCAGGGCCGACGCCAAGGAGATCAGCGTGAACTGGTCCAACAGCAGGAACACCAAGCTGTTGATCGGCCGCGCGGTCATGGCTGGGTGGCTGCGGCTACGGCCTGTGCTTGGGGTTCGGGGTGCCGCGCAGTGATCAAGCCGACAAGGGCAATCAGCAAGGCCAGCACCAGGGTGGATGACACCTCGAAGCGGTGCGCAGGCGTGACCAGCATCACCGTCAATGCGCCACAGATGAAGGCGATGACCAACCAGGTCAGCCAGGGAAACAGCCACATCTTGAACGTCAACGTGACGTTGCGGCGCAACAACACCTTGCGCATGCGCAGTTGCGACACGGCAATCACCAGGTACACCAGCAAGGCAATCGCGCCGGAACTGGCGAGCAAAAACTGGAACAGCCCGGCCGGCATGAAGTAGCTGAGCAAGGTCACGCCCGCTCCCAGTACCGTACTGGCGATCACCGCACCCCGTGGCACGCTGGCGGCCGAGGTCTTTTTCATCAGGGCGGGCGCATCACCGCGCTTGCCCAGGGAAAACAGCATGCGCGAGGCGATGTAGATCGAGGAGTTCATGCAACTGGCCACGGCGATCAACACCACGATATCCACCAGCAGCTTGGCATGGGGAATGTTCATCAGTTCCAGGGCGCGCTGATAGGAGCCCACCGAGGCCAGCAGCGGGTCATCCCAGGGCACCACGGAGATCACCACGAAGATCGACAACACGTAGAACACGCCGATGCGCCACATCACCGAACGGGTCGCCCGCGCGATGTTCTGCGCCGGGTTGCTCGACTCGGCGGCGGCGATGGTGACGGCTTCGGTGCCGATAAAACTGAACATGATGGTAATGAACGCGCCGACCACCGCCGACAGCCCATTCGGCGCAAAACCGCCGTGTTCCGCCATCAAGGTGCTGAGCCCGCTGGCTTCGCGCTCGGGAATCCAGCCCATCAATACGGCAAAGCCCAAGCCAATGAACCCGATGATCGCCACCACCTTGGCCATGGCAAACCAGAACTCGAATTCCCCGTACTTGGACACGCTGAACAGATTGGTCACCACCAACAAAAAGATCGACAACAAGGCGAAGAGCCAAGCGTCGATCTGCGGGAACCACTGGTTGAGGATATGCCCGGCGGCCAGGGCTTCGATGGGGATCACCAGCACCCAGAACCACCAGTACAACCAGCCGATGGTAAAGCCGGCCCAGCGGCCGATGGCCTGGTCGGCGTAGGTCGAGAACGAGCCGGTGTCCGGGTTGGCCACCGCCATCTCGCCGAGCATGCGCATGACCAGCACCACCAGCAGCCCGGAAAACAGATAGGCCAACATCACCGCCGGCCCCGCCGCCGCAATCGCGTGCCCCGAACCGACAAACAACCCCGCGCCGATAATCCCGGCGATGGAGAGCATGGTGACGTGGCGCGGCTTGAAGCCCTGCGCCAACTGTCCGTTGGAATCCTTGGTGTTCAGGCTATTCATCGTTGTTTTTATTCTCGGTGATCGACGTAAGGCGTACTGACTGAAGAGTCAGGCGATCATCATTTCTTAATGATGAGTCACCTTACGCGGGCCGGCTGGACCGAAAATAGCCTGTGAGCGGCATAAATGCGTCTGATATCGACATCCGTGCTCTAGAAATCCACGCTGGCCGACAACTGCAACGTACGCGGATAGCCCGGTGAAAACGCGCCGTACGACGCCACGCCCGACCAGTATTCGCGATCAAACACGTTCTGCACCGTGGCACGGAACGTGGTGGGCCGCCCGTCGATCTTCGTCGCATAGCGCGCGCCGGCATCGATTCGCGTCCACGAATCCAGCTGCTGGGTGTTGGCCTGGTCGACGTACTGGCGGTCGGTATAGATCGCGCCGCCCGTGAGGGTAAAACCTTCCAGCCCCGGGGTGTCCCACTCGGCCCAGAGGTTGGCCTGGATATCCGGCACGCCCACCGGCTTGTTGCCACGGTTGGCGGCGGTGGCGGATTTAGTCAGCTCGCCGTCGAGGAAGGTGACGCCACCCATCAGGCGGGTGCCGGGGGCCACTTCGCCAAACATACTCAGCTCGACACCCCGGTTGCGCTGTTCGGCCTGCACCGAATACACACCATTGGCCCCGGTTTCGCCGCTGGGCTTTTCGATCTGGAACAACGCCACTGTGGTCATGAAGGTGCCGTGTTCGTACTTCACACCGAGTTCGTGTTGCTTGGACTCGTAGGGCGCGAAGGTTTCCCCGGCGTTGCTCGCCGTGCCCGGTGCCGCGTCGCCCTTGCTCAAGCCCTCGACATAGTTGTAGTACAGCGACACATCCTCCCAGGGCTTGACCACCACTCCGAGCAACGGCGTGTTGGCGCTGGCGTCATATCGCGCGCTGACGCCGCCAGTGGCGTTGTAGTTACGCGACTCGATGGCTTGGTGGCGCATGCCGAGGGTCAACTGGATGCGGTCGTCGAGCATGCCAAGGGTGTCGGTCAACGCGATGCCGGACAGTTCTGTTTCGGAAATGCGCAACACCTTGGGCGTGTTGATGTATTGCTTGGGCGTGTCCACCGGGTGGTAGATGTTGGAACGGATCAGCGTGCCGTTGTTGATGCCCCGCGACAATTCATCCGTGTAACGGGTCGCCATCAGCGTGGTGGTGTGCGTCACCGGGCCGGTGGCAAAGAGTCCGCGCGCGCCCACGTCGGCGGTCGAGCGGTCGACGTTGAATTTGTAGTAGCCCGGTATGTTGCTGGTGTCGCCGGCGTCATTGAGGATGCGCGGCACCTGGTCGGACCTGCGCTTCACATCCGAACGCCCGCCACCGGCATGGGCGAACACCGTGAGGTTGTCGTTCAGGTCATATTCGCCGCCGAGCAGCAGCGACTGCTCCTTGGTGTCCGACCAACCCCACTGCTGCGGCAGGCTGGTGCGGCCATTCGGCGCCGACGGCACCTGCACGCCCGGTTGGATGGTGAAGGGTCGCGAGGCGCCCTCCCAGCTTTCCTTCTGGCTGATGTAGTCAAGGTTCAAACGCAGGCGCTCGCCGCGATAATCCAGGGCGATGGCACCGATGCCGACGTCGCGGCTCTGGTTGTCCACGGCCGTGTCGCCACCCTGCAGGCTGCCGTTGAAGCGCACGCCAAACTGGTTTTCATCACCGAAACGGCGGCTGATATCGAGGTGGCCGCCGACCTGGCTGTCGGAGGCATAGCTGCCGGTAAAGCGCGTCAAATCCTCATCCAGCGGACGCTTGGGCACGATATTGATCACCCCGCCCACACCACTGTTGGGCGAAATGCCGTACACCAGCGCACCCGGGCCCTTGAGCACTTCGATGCGCTCGGCGTACTCGGTAAATGCGCGGTAGTTGGGCGCCACGCCGTACACGCCGTCGAACGCCAACTCACCGAGGTTGCCCTCGCCAATGGCAAAACCCCGCACGAAAAACGAGTCGACAATACCGCCCGACTGCCCGGTGGAACGCACCGAAGGGTCGCGCTCCAACGCATCGGCGACGGTCACGGTTTGCAGGTCGGCGAGGGTCTTGGCGGTGTAGCTGGTGACGCTGAACGGGGTGTCCATCACGTCCTTGTTGCCCAGCATGCCCAGGCGCGCGCCACGGGCGACCTGGCCACCGGCGAACACCTCGGGCAAGGTCGTGGGGCCACTGTAGACAGCGTTGACGTCTGTCGCGTCAAGGGTCAGGCTCTGCGCGCTGTCGTCGTGCGACTCGGCGGTGGCGGCCCAGGCGTTGCCGCTGGCGGCGGCCAACAACAGGGCAGTACGGATGGCAAATGTTAACCGGCTGGCAACGGGCATGACGTCGGGGTCCTTGCATCAGATGAGAATTACTCCTGATGCCAGCCGACCGGCGAAAAAGTATCAGCCCCCCGTACATTTTTTTGAAAACCGAGACTGAGCCATGCCACCGACCCGCGTCCTGATTTGCCTGCTGTTCGCGATCCAGCTCGTGTCGATGGGCGCGATGGAAATGAGCGGGCCGTTCTGGCCGGTGCATCTGCGCGGGTTGACCCACTCAGACGCGCTGTTCAGCTTCGCCAGCATCGCCGTGTACGTCGGGCCGATGCTCGGCATCCTGCTGACCAGCGCGTTCTGGGGGCGCATCGGCGACCGTCATGGGCACAAGCTGATGATGATCCGTGCCTTGGTCGGCCTGACCCTGACCCAGTTGGCGTTGGCGTTGGTCAGCGACATCTGGGCGATCCTGCTGCTGCGTTTTTTGCAGGGTGCGTGCGCCGGCTATATCGCCCCGGCCCAGGCGTATGGGGTGAGCATCGAAGTGCCGGCGCGGCGCGCACGCCTGTTTGCGCTGTTGCAGATTTCCACCAACGTCGGCTCGCTGCTGGGCGCGGTGCTCGGCGGTTTGATCCTCGACCACGCGACGTTTTTCTGGATCAACCTCAGCGCTGCCGCACTCTGCGCGGTGTGTACGGTGATTGCCGCGTTGACCTTGCCCGATGTGCCGCCGCAGAAGAAAACCGTGGCCGCGTCCAACGCCGTGGTATGGCGCGGTTCGGCGCTGCTGCCGCTGTTGGTGGTGATGGGCATTCTGCTGTTGGCGCGGCTGCTGCCGCAGACCTCGTTCGCGCTGTATGTGAGCAGCACGTTCAACGTCAGCAACGCCTGGGTCGGCCTGTGCTATGGCTTGCTCGCGCTGGGTTTCATCCTGTCCGCGACCACGTGGGCGCGGTACTTCGAAGGCCGCACCAGAGCCGACTCGCTGCAACGCATCGCCTGGGTGGTGCTCGGCTGCATCGCCCTCACCGCCCTGGCCGGCATCACTCGCAACCCGCTGGTGTTTGCCCTTGGCTACCTGGTGTGGGGTGTGTTGCTCGGCGCCACGACACCGGTGCTCATGGCGCTGATTTCCAAGACCGCCGACAGCGCAAGCCAGGGCCACGTGCTGGGGATCGCCCAGGGTACGGCGCAATTCGCCTCGATTGCCGGCATCTCGCTCGGCGGGTTGCTCAGCCAGGTGTATGGGCTGGCGTACACCTACCTGTTCGTCTGCGTGGCCTACGTGCTGGCGCTGCTTGCGATTCTCGCGTTGCGCTCACGCAGGGTTGTCCCTTAGCATTGGGAATACTTCTCAATTGCACGGTTGCGCGTCATGAGCGAAATCCTCGAAGCCGATAACACCCAGCACCTGCGCGCAATCGAGGCGCTGTACAGCGGCCATCACGGCTGGCTGTACGCCACGCTCAAACGCAAACTCGGCAATGCCATGGATGCGGCGGACCTGGCCCAGGACACCTTCACCCGCATCCTCGCCTCCCAGGTGACGGTGATCGACCAGCCACGGGCCTACCTGACCTGCGTGGCCAAGGGCATCCTGGTCAATTGGTACCAGCGCAAGGCGCTGGAACGCGCCTACCTGGAAGCCCTGGCCAGCGCGCCGCTGCAAGAAGCACCGTCGGCCGAAACCCACTTCATGGTGCTGGAGACCCTGCACGAAATCGACGCGATGCTCGACGCGCTGCCGCCACTGGTCAAGCGTGCGTTCCTGCTGTCGCAACTCAACGGCCTCAAATACGACGACATCGCCACGCAACTGGGCGTATCGCTGATCACCGTCAAACGCTACATGAAACAGGCGTTTGTGCAGTGCCTGATGCTGGTGGAATGAATGCTCAGCCTGCGCAAGGAACCGCCGCTGCCCGCTGACGTCCTCGAAGAAGCCGCCGAATGGTTGATGCGCCTGAGCGAAAACGACCTCAGCGCCAACGAACGCGCTGAATGGGAGCGCTGGAAGGTCAGCAGCCCCGAACGTGACCGCGCCTGGGCCCGGGCGCAGTTGCTGCAAAGCAAGCTCGGCGGTTTGCCGCCGGCCCTGGCGATGTCGGCGCTGGATCGCCCAAGTCATCCTGAACGCCGCGCGGCGCTGGGCAAGCTGGCGTTGTTGCTGGCAGTGATGCCGGTCGGCTGGGGCGGTTGGAAGCTGGCGCAGTCGCAGCAATGGACGGCGGATTACCGTACGCATGTCGGCGAGCGCCGCGAGCTGGTGCTGGCCGATGGTTCGCGTATCACCCTTAACACTGACACTGCGATCGACGTGCGTTTTGATAGCCAGCAGCGGCTGGTGCAGTTGCGCGAGGGTGAGATCCTGGTGCAGACGGCTTTGGATGCCTCACGGCCATTTTTGGTCAGCACCCGTCAGGGCCATATGCAGGCGCTGGGGACGCGCTTTACCGTGCGCGAACTGGGTTCGCGTACTTATCTGGCGGTGCTTGAGGGGGCGGTGAAAGTGGTGTTGGCTGAGAATCGGCAGGGTGCGCCGTTGGTGGTTAATGCGGGGCAGCGTACGGATTTTTCTGCGCAGATGTTTGGTGGGGTTGAGGTTGTTGACAAGAATGTTGGGGCTTGGACGCAAGGGATGTTGATGGCGGACAAGATGCGCCTGGCGGACTTTGTGGCGGAGCTGGCGCGGTATCGGCGGGGGTTTGTGCGGTGTGATCCCGGGATTGCGGATTTGCTTATTTCTGGGGCGTTTCCGGTTGGTGATACGCAGCGTGCGTTGAATATGTTGGTGGGGACTTATCCGGTGGTTGTTAGGGGGCATTTGAGTGGGTATTGGGTGACGCTTTCGGCGGCTTGATGGTGGTTTTTCGGTGTGTATATCCATTATTTGGGTAACGGCTGATATTGGTTCCGCCCTTACGGCGGCTCACTTTTGAAGAGCGCAAAAGTAAGCAAAACGCTCTTGCCCCAACACTCGGTGCCTCGCCTAGGCTCGGCATGCCCGTAATCCGACATGGATTTGGGGGGCCGCCGCCACGCGCCATCCATGGCGCGGGGCGGCTAAACCGGCATCCCTGCCGGTTTACCCCCCAAATCCATATCGGATTCCGGCCAGCGTGTTTAACGGGGCGCCTAAGATCAAAATCAAAAACAAAGCGAGGCGGCCTGACAGCCGACCTAGTCGATGAAGCTGGCGCATTCCCCTGTGGGAGCTGGCTTGCCTGCGATGGCATCAACTGGGTGTGCCTGATGTACCGAGTTGCCTGCATCGCAGGCAAGCCAGCTCCCACAGTTGCCGGTTCCCACAGTTGAAAAGTGAACACCATGAAAAATACCGGTCGGCTCTAAGGCCGCCGCGCTCTGACTTTTGATCTGGGGTCGCCCCGTCAAACACGCTGGCCGAACGCAGGCTTGAATCCGTGGGTAACCCGGCAGGACGCCGGGTTAGCCGCCCTGCGCCATGGATGGCGCAGGGCGGCGGCCCACGGATTCAAGCCTGCGTTCGGGCACACCGAGCCTAGGCGAGGTGCCGAGTGTTGGGGCGTGTACGGGACAACCACATGGGTTACAAAAAAGTGCATTCACATAGGTGACACTTTGATTGAAACATAGCCGTTCTTAGCATCTCTGGCATCG
>NZ_JBUZST010000031.1:0-26731 GCF_055407965.1 Pseudomonas sp. B611 | reverse complement strand
ACGCCAAAGCGCAGGTGCGGGCCAAGGTTGAACATCCCTTTCGCGTGATCAAGCGCCAGTTTGGCTACACGAAAGTACGCTTTCGTGGCTTGTCGAAAAGCATCGCCCAACAGACAACCTTGTTCGCATTGTCGAACCTGTGGATGGTGCGAAAACGGTTGTTGAATGCGGGAGAGGTGCGTCTGTAATGCGGGCTGATCGCCCTGAAACAGCACGATCAGAGGAAAGAGCCGTGAATTAAAGACAAGAAGGGTCTGTTTTTCGGCCGACTTGGATTTTTTGAACCTCAAGCAGCGAGGGCCTCAAAAATCGGTGGGTACTTCAGACCTTCCCTAAGTACTGGTCCTTCGTGTGCGTTGCGTTGACCTCTAAGATTTTGCGTTGCTTCTATTACTTTAAAATAACAAAGGGAGCGCTATACAATTGAGTAGAAAAAAAATTGCTGCAAGTTCGGTGTTTCTTGGTATCACCCTGAGTGCACAGGCGCATGCTGACTTTCTAAGTGATAGCAAGGCCACCTTGGGGATGAGGAACTTCTACTTCAATAACGACAACCGCGATGGCACTGCCGCCCCTTCCAAAACCGAAGAATGGGCGCAGGGTTTCATGTTGGACTTCAAATCGGGTTATACCGATGGCATGGTTGGCTTTGGTGTCGATGGCCTGGGATTGCTGGGGGTTACCCTGGACAGCGGCAAAGGACGGCATGTCGGCAGCACCATGATGCCTTCTGACAGTGACAACCGTGCCGTCGACGAGTGGAGCCGGGTGGGGCTGACCGGAAAAGTCAAAATGTCGAAAACTGAACTTCGCTACGGCACCTTGATTCCGAAACTCCCAATTCTGGTTGCCAACGATGGGCGCGTACTTCCACAAACCTTCGAGGGCGGTCAAATCACCTCGAGCGAGTTCAAGGGGCTGACCTTGACTGGAGGTCGGATCGAACATGCGACAGGGCGTGGTTCAAGCGATCAGACGGGGTTGGCCGTTGCTGGTGGTACGCGTGAGAGCAATCAGTTTGACTTCGCCGGGGGCGATTGGAACGTCACCAAGGATCTGACAGCTCAGTACTACTACGCAAACCTCGATAACTACTATACGCAGCATTTTTTTGGATTGATTCACACCCTTGCGCTCTCGGACAATCAGTCCCTTAAAACCGACCTGCGCTACTTCAAAACTGACTCGTCAGGTGCAAATAGCTCCGGTACGTCAGGCTACAGAATTAATGGCTACACCAAAAACGGTGATGGAGAGATCGACAACCGTACCTGGAGTGCCGCGTTGATTTACACGCTGGGTGGCCACGCGATTACTGCGGGGTACCAAAGTGTGTCGGATGGCAGCAACTTCACTCAACTCAATCAGGGCAGCCTGATAGACAAGGGCGCCGGTGGAGCAAGCCTGTATCTGTATACCGACCGTCTGATCCAAACGTTCACCCGCGCAGGCGAGCGCACAGCTTTCGGTCAGTATGCTTACGACTTTGCCGCTCTGGGAGTTCCTGGCCTGAAAGGCTCGGTCATGTACCTCTCCGGCGATAATATTAAAACTACGTCCGGCGACAACCAAAAGGAATGGGAAAGAGACATTAGCCTGGACTACGTCCTTCAGTCCGGAGCGCTTAAAGGTGTCGGGTTCGGCTGGCGTAACGGCAAGTCCAACAGCGAAGCGGCTCGTAACGTAGATCAGAACCGAGTTTTTGTAAGCTATAGCATTCCGCTTCTCTAACGAGTGTCATGAGGACGAATAGCCGCTTTCAGTCCGGCCACGCTGAGGAAGGCACCCGATAACACGGGTGCTTCTGTGCAGGATTATCCGCCCGACGCTCAGGACATTAGGTAGGTGGTGCAGCCGGTTTGATTTATTTTGTCTACGCCCTCTTAGAAGCCTTCCAGCACGATCTTGCCCTTCGCCTTGCCGCTTTCCAGCAGAGCATGGGCTCGACGAAGATTTTCTACGCTGATGCGCCCGTAGTTGTCGCCAACGGTGGTGCGCAAGTCGCCCCTATCAACGCGCCCCGCAATTTCGTTGAGGATGTTGTGCTGCTCCTGCATGTCCTCTGTCTCGTAAAGCGAGCGGGTGTACATCAGCTCCCAGTGCAACGACAGGCTCTTGCGCTTGAGCGGTACGGCGTCCAGCGTGGCCGGGTCATCGATCAGGCCCAGCTTGCCCTGAGGCTTCAGTGATTCGATGATTTGCTCGTAGTGCCGATCGGTCTGGGTCAGGCTAGCGACATGGCTGACTTCTGCGATACCGATGCGCTTGAGCTCCTCGCTGAGTGGCTTGGTATGGTCGATGACATGATGCGCACCAAGCTCGGTGACCCAGGTCTGGGTTTCAGGGCGCGAAGCCGTACCAATGATCGTCAACCCGGTTAGCTGACGCGCTAGCTGAGTCAGGATTGAACCCACCCCGCCTGCAGCGCCGATGATCAGCAGCGTTTCGCCCCGGTCGGTGGTATCGCGTGCAACACCGAGGCGATCAAACAGTAATTCCCAAGCGGTCAAGGAAGTCAGTGGCAATGCCGCAGCCTTGCTGAAATCCAGCGATTGGGGCATTGAGCCGACGATACGCTCGTCCACCAGTTGCAGCTCACTGTTGCTGCCCGGGCGGATCAGCGATCCGGCGTACCAGACCCTGTCACCGGGCTTGAATAGCGTCACGTCGCTGCCGACCGACTTGACCACGCCAGCAGCGTCCCAACCGAGGATGCGCGGCTGGCTTTCGTCCTCGTGCGGTACGTAGCCCTGCCGCACCTTGGTATCGACAGGATTGACCGATACGGCCTTTACCTCTACGAGCAAGTCGCGCGGCCCCGGCACTGGCTCGGGAATATCGATCTCCACCAAGGCGTCGGGATGTTCAATAGGCAGGCATTTGAAGTGTGCAATGGCTTTCATTCGAAGATCCTCAGGAGATGCGATACATTTTCGTGATGGTGAGCTTTTCAGCAGCACGTTCGATGAAAGGGAGCGCTGCCTGAAAATGCGGTGTCGCTTCGTGAGCAGTCAGCGCCGCTTCGTCCCGCCACTGCTCGATCATGTGGAAAGTGCGAGCCTGCTCGGCATCACGATGGAAGTCGTACTGGATACAGTCCGCTTCGCCTCGGCTTGGGCTTTGCAGGCCCTGCAGCGTTTGCTCGAGCTCGGCTTCGAAGCCGGCCTTGGCGACCAAGGTGGCAATCAGTGTCAGAGGGGTGGTCATCAAACCTCCTGTCTGTGTGCGATATAAAGAGGGAGCGCATTGGCTGGCACGGAGTATCGAAGATGTCCATGCCGGCCATGCGGCCAAAAACCTGAATCCGGGTGAGAGCGCGACAACAATCTTGCCCGCTTGGGCATTCGACCAAGTTGATAGCCCTAAGGCCATGCGAGCGCCCTCGCTCCGGCGGGATCACCTGTAGCGTTCAAGCCAATGGGCATAGGGAGCGGGCAGGGTCCAGGCAGCACGCTCTACACCCAGCGCCTGGGCGGCTGAATAGGACCAGTTGGGATTGCCCAGGTGCGCCCGACCAATCATCGCCAGGTCCAGTTGACCACTCTTCACCGCTTCTTCGGCGACGCTCGGCGTGCCGAAGCCCCATGCCGAGGCCACCGCAATCCCCGCCTCGCGCCGTACCCGCTGGGTAACTTCGCCCATGAAACCGGGGGCCCAAGGAATGTTGGATTCAGGGATGGTGAACCCGATACTGACGCTGAGTAAGTCCAATCCACCGTCCTTGAAACGACGTGTCAGTTCGATAGCCTCTGACAAGGTCTGTTCATCCCGACCGTCGTATTCGATGACACCCAGACGAGCGGTCAGCGGCAAGTGCTCTGGCCATACCTCGCGAACCGCCGCCAGTGTTTCCAGCAGAAAGCGGCTACGGTTATCGAAATTTCCGCCATAGGCGTCGTCACGAAGGTTGGAGTGTTCAGAGAGGAATGACTGGGCCAGATAGCCATGGGCGAAATGCAGCTCCAACCACTCGAAGCCGGCTTCACGTGCACGGCGAGCGGCGGAGACAAAATCCTCGCGCACTCGGGCGATATCCTCCAGCGTCATGGCTTTCGGCTGCTTGGCGAGGTGAGCGCCAAAGGCAACAGCAGACGGGGCGATGGTCTGCCAGCCACGCAAATCATCCTCGCCGATATGATCATCACCTTCCCAAGGACGGTTCGCACTGGCCTTGCGCCCCGCGTGGGCAATCTGGATACCTGGCACTGCGCCGGCAGCCTTGATCGATTGCACCACCGGCACGAAGGCACGAGCGAGCTCATCATTCCAGATACCAGCGCAGCCAGGCGTGATCCGTCCTTCGGGTGACACGGCGGTCGCCTCGACAACCACCAGTCCCGCCCCGCCACGCGCGAGGGTGGCATAGTGCACAGTGTGCCAATCGTTGATCAGGCCATCATTGGCCGAGTACATGCACATGGGGGGAATCGCGATCCGGTTGCGAAGGGAGACATCCTTGAGCGTGAAAGGTTGGAACAGCGCAGACATCAGGTTTTTCTCCGAAGTTTATATTTCGTTGTTCGATAATATTCGAACTATTGGCATAGAGCAAACCCGTGTATGATTCGCTCATGCGCCCCTTCAAACACCTTCCTCTCAGCGAATTCGTTCTTGAGCGTCTGTTTTACGCCTTGAGCGACCCTGTGCGCCTGGAGATTGTCCGGCGTCTCGCCGAGCTGGGAGAGGCCAGCTGTGGCGAGCTGGACGGTGGCCGTGCGAAGTCCACCATGTCCCACCATTTCCGGGTGCTGCGAGATGCCGGACTGGTTCAAACCCAGACCATCGGCACGACCCACATGAACTCGTTGCGTAGGGAAGACTTGAGTCACCGTTTTCCGGGCCTGCTGGAAACGATCCTGTCCCAGTACGACGAAAAAGGAAGATGAGGCTCACGGGTGTTTTTCCACCCAACTCTTTCAGCGCGCGCTCTGCGCAAAAACACGCGGATCTGAGAAGCAGTTGACCAGGTGGTCGTACACCAGCCTCACTCTCGGTGCCACGGGCCCTGATTGCGGGCGATACATGATCAATTCGGAAGGCGGCGGGGCATCGTGTTGCATGACCTCGACCAGTCGCCCTTCAGACAGATAGGGTTCTGCCAGATAACCGGGCATTTGCCCAAAGGCGATTCCCGCCAGAACAATCTCTCGCTCGGTTTCTGGATCGTCGCAGGTAAATGCCGGGGAGGCAGGCAGGAACGCTTGCCCCTCGGCAAGCACCCACGGCCAGGGGCGACCGTTGTTGCGATCGATCAGCATCGACAAGGGCAAGCGTTTCAGATCCTCGATGTTGCCAGGACGTTGCACGGTGTTGAGGAGTGACGGCGCTGCAACGATTTTCAGGGCGACATGGGCCACCGTTCTGGCGATATAGCGCCGATCCCGCACAGCTCCGACACGAATACCGATGTCAATCTTGTTGGCCACCGCGTCGGTGAGCTGGTCATCCAGGCTCAGGTCGATGCTCAGGCCGGGATTCTCCCGCATCAGCGGTTTCAGAAACTCAATCAGATACAGCTTGCCAATGGCGTGGGGGGCCGTGATGCCGACGACGCCTTTTGCCTCCTGTTTACTGTTGGCGATAAACAACTGATCCACCCGTTCCAGGGTTTCCCGGGCTTGTAAGGCGAGTTTGGCACCAAAAGCGGTGACGTGAACCTGCCGCGTGCTGCGGTGGAACAACAGCTCCCCAAGCGTGCGCTCCAGTTCTTTGATGGCGCGTGTCACGGTCTGCGGAGAGGTGCCGAGGCGGGTGGCTGCATCGCGAAACGTGGTCGATTGCGCCGCCACCGAAAAGATCCGAATCAGCTCCATGCGATTGAGCATTGGCGTCAACTCCCGTTCCAGAAAATGGAATTCTCAAATCCGAACTCTTCCATTTTCTGACGAATAAAACCAGCGCAGACTGCACTCATCAACCCAAACAGGTCTCAACAGGAGCGCTGAACATGAGTAAAAACATCCAGGGTAAAGTGGTCGTTATCACCGGTGCGAGTAGCGGTCTGGGCGAAGCAACGGCGCGTCATCTGGCAGCGCTCGGCGCCCATGTAGTGCTTGGCGCCCGTCGCCAGGATCGTCTGGACGCGATTGTCCGGGAGATCGCCGCAGCAGGCGGCAAGGCGATTGCCCATCCGATCGATGTCACAAACAAAGAGGACTTGTCTGCGCTGGTCGCCAAGGCTGTCGAGGCATTCGGTCGCATCGATGTGATGATCAACAATGCAGGGCTGATGGCGATCTCTCCGATTTCGCAGCTGCGCGTCGAAGAGTGGGATCGCATGATCGACATCAACATCAAGGGCGTGTTGTATGGCATCGCGGCCGCGTTGCCGCTTTTCGAACAACAGGCCAGCGGTCACTTCATCAACATCTCTTCGGTTGCCGGCATCAAGGTGTTCAGCCCCGGTGGATCGGTGTACAGCGGTACCAAATTTGCGGTGCGCGCTATTTCCGATGGCCTGCGTCATGAAGTCGGCGGGAATATTCGCACGACGACCATCGAGCCGGGCGCGGTGGATTCCGAGCTCAAGTTCGGCAGCGGGCACCAGCCGAGCGCCGAGGTCGTTGGCGAGTTTTACAAGAAGGCCATCCCGGCTGATTCGGTTGCACGGGCCATCGCTTACGCGATCGAGCAACCTGCCGATGTCGATATCAACGAGATTGTTCTGCGTCCGACGGCGCAAGACTTCTGATAGTTAACCTGTGCCGTTTGTGCCCTTGCGCAAAAGCACGGGCGCGAGCGACTAAGCTTTAGCACTATTGAATACTTCGAATGTCTGGCCTGGAGCCAAACTTCCACGCAAGCCAACCAATATCGGTGATATCAACCCGTTTGTTTTTACCGTGAAGGCGGGAAGCTTTACCGCCGCGGCGATTACACTGGGCATGGACCCGCATTGTTCGCTTGGAGGACCGTATGGGCGCACGGTTGCTCAATCGCACGACGCGCAAACTGAGCCTGACGGACGAGGGGCAGATTGCGTATGAGCGCTGGCGGCAGATTATCGAGGATCTTGATGAGGTCGAGGTGACCATGGTCCGGGCCGTGGGCGGCCGACCGGTACCTTTAAACTCACGGTCCCGCTGTCCTTTGGTCAGCGCCATGTCCTGCCGATCCTTGATGCCTATCTGAAGCAGTGGCCTGAGCTGCACGTGGAGTTGTGGTTTACCGATCGCTTTGTCGACGCCCTTTTTACCACAGATGTAGCCGACTCCTCATCCTTCCCAGGAGCGTCATCCCGTTTTTCAACGCCTGTTTCAACCAGAAGCACTCACTATCGGTCCGATTTTGCCGCTGGAAACCCATCCCGGCCGAGCGGCCCCGACCATGCGCGGTCATTTCGAGATGGCGCAACGCGTCGAAGCGCTGGACTTTGGTGCGCTCTGGATGCGTGACATTCTTTTCTACGATCCGGATTATGGCGACGTGGCGCAGATGTTCGAACCGCTGGGCCATCCACAGCCAGCCAAGCGCCTATGCCAACAGCCAGTCGATGATGGTCCTCACCGACACGGCCGTGTTCCCAATAATGTGAATATAAGCAGCTCGCATGTTGTGGTCACGGCTATCCACTTCAAGGTTGTTGTGAGCATGCTCCGTGAATTCGACGGTCCGTTCACTAGATGGCAGAGCAACGGCTACTTTTGAACCCATGCGGCTCCGGAATTTCGCTGGTGGTTTCCAGAAAGCCGGCTGTCTGCATAGTTAAACACTTGCCGCGAACCGTCCTGGCGTATCGTCGTAACAGTGACATAGCCGGCCGAGAGAATACCATTCATCCGGAAGTCACTGTTGATAGGGGGGGGCGAGCCTGTGAAAAGCTTACCATTGACTGGTCTAATCCCATTCAGTCTGGAATCTTCAGCATGCGAACTGTCGACATCCAGCAGGCAAGAATAAACCTGTCCCAGCGTTGATGAGGCTGTCAAAGGATGTCATTCCTGATTTCCAAGTCCGGCAGGCGGCTCTCCTCATCTGTTGTACGGAGTTGGTAATATCGGGCCGTGTTGGCAACGGGTGCCACCTTAAGTTGTAGGCTGGTTTCTACGGAGAGCGGCGGTGCAGTGGCGGTGAGTCGGGCGAGAACATTTAGGATGTGATCGGCACTCAGGGCGCCAGACAATCCTCGCAAGCGCCAATCGATTTCGCGCGTGCCGCGCTCAGCGCTTCACACAGGGGGACCGAAGGTCCCGACTCAAGCACCAGTTCTACCGCTACCAGCACCGGGTCGAGACCAGCGATGGGCACAGCAGCCAATACCTACGTCATAATTTGATCACCGTTGCTGTGATGTCTCAGGCCCCGCTTGAGAAGCCGCAACGGAGTGGGCAGATCAGCAAACGGCTTGCCATTGCACAGTGCACTGGGTTTGCGTTCGATGAGTGGGATGTAATGCTGCCAGTCAAAACTGACCTGATCTCGATCAAATAGGCACTCGTGGCTGGCAATCATCGTGTCATCGGCGATGACCCTGATCCGGGAGGGATATAGACGGCTGCTGACCCACTGGCCGACTCGCTCACACGGCACCGAATCGCGATTTCGTGCCACGCAGATCAGGCAGGTGCTGGAGACCCTTACGGTGTGCTCGACGTAGCCATCGAAGGCGGTCGGCATCCATTTCGACCCGCTCAAGCTCCAAAACGTCCGCCACCGTCAGCCCGTTGCACTAGGGGTGTAGCAGCTCGCTCCAGAGCGCACGCACGACAGCGTTGGCCCAGCCAGGCATTCAGTTCCTCGAGGGTGTGGAACATGCAGTTTGAGCGTCAATCCAGATGCGCCGTCGACTGCCTTGAACGTTCTTATCGACAAGAGGGTTGGCCGGGATTCGCACCAAATTCGCCAAAATGCAATTAAGCTTATGATTTAAAAGCTAAAACTGAATCTTGTCGTCAATCGGTTTGATCTTCCGATCGAGGTCCAGGGTGTAGTCGCCGAAACGATTGATATGACTCGTCCGATACGGCGACAGCGCCTTGAGCACCGCCTCATCCACTGGGTGTCCCTGCCGCTGCAGATCCTTGAGCACTCTTGACATTTCCTGCACGTTGTGCAAGATCACCAGATTCGCCACTAGGTGGTTGTACTTGATGACTTTGCGCTGCTCATGCCGCACGTTCTCGGCAATGATGCCCTCTCCGCCGAAGAACAGCCACTTAGTGAAGTTGTTGAACTCTTCGCTCTTGTTGGTGGCTGCGTGGATGTTCCGGCGGAGTTCGATATCGTTGATGTAATTCAGCAGGAACATCGTACGCACCACGCGGCCGAGCTCGCGGAAGGCGAAGTACAGCTTGTTTTTCCGGCTGTAGGTCCCCAGTCGGCGCAGGATCATTGAAGGTGTGATCTTGCCGGCTTTGATCGAGATGGCTACTCGAAGTATGTCTGGAACGTGGCGCTCAATCAGCGCCCAGTCGATGGAGGCTCTGAACAGGCTGTTGATATGGCGATAGTGGCTTCCCTTCTCCGGTTTGAAGAAAACGAGCTCCTTGATATTGCGAATTCTCGGCATCAGCTGGATACCGAGCAGATGCGCTAGACCAAACACAGGGGCATTCTGGGCCTGGGTATCACCATGCACGGTGTCCGGCTGAATATCCGAGTCGTTTTTGACCAGGCCATCCAGGATGTAAACCGCCTCGTAGACCCCGCAGGGAATGAAGCGGCTGAACAGGGCGATATACATGTCGGAAACATGGTAGTAGCCGATACCGCCGTAACCACCGTAGCGGATGTGGTACTCGGAAAGCAGATTCTGTTCGTAGACATTCCACTTGGTGCCGTCCGCGGAGGCGGCCTTTCCGCTCCCCCAATATCGCGGCAAGGCAAAGCGGTTGTAGGCGTTGATAGCCGCCACGATGGCCTTGTCAAGCCGCTCTTCGGTGACGTGTTTGAGATTAAGCCACGCCACTTGTTTGCGACTGAAACCTTTAACCGAACGCGCGGTTTGGGATGCGCCTAGGTTGCAGCCATAGCAGAACAGTGTGGTGATGAAACGCTTACGTGGCTCATCGAGCTTGGCCTCGAAGCCAGAAAGCGGGCCAAACAGGCGGTGCAGGTCAAGCCAACGCTCTGTTTCAGTCAGTACGTCCAAGATGCTTTTGGGTTCGGCGGTTGCCGTGATGGCTTGATCGATGATGGGCAGCTGGGGCGGCGGCTCCCTTCGTTCGGTTCTCCGAATCAGCAGCCCGGATTCAGTCAAATCCACATGCTCGTTATCCGGAAAGTGGTCGTCGACCGTTTGCGCGAGCGCGCTCAACTGGTTGCGCAGGCCTTGGGTGAACGCGGCCGGATTGACGTCCATGCCCACCAGTTCGCCGTAGCGCAGTACTTCCTCCTGATACTCATCCCAGCTCACCAGGTGTTCGCGGTAATCGTCGTATTGATCACTGTGCTCAACGTAGAGGTCGCCGGATTTCGACTCCTGCATAACCTGAGAGAAGATGCAGAGCTCAAAATACTTACGGTGAATCAAGGTCTCACTGCTGGCGGTGTCGCCCTTGGCGAAGATCAGTTTTCGCCACTTTTCGGGCAGCCCCTCCAGCGCCATTTCGGCAAACTCGTCCGCGCCGAGCGTGAGGTATTCGCGGTGGCTGTTGCGATGCCGCTGCAGCCAGTCAACCGCCTGCAACAGCGCGTCGTCCTGCGAGCTGGACTTGAGTGCGAGCACGTCCAGGCACTGAAACAGTAACGATCGCTTGCTGCGGTATGGCTGCAACATGAACGGATAATAGTTGTTGCCGGCGAAGGCCATGTGCTCATCGCACTGGACGATCCAGGAGGCAGGATCGCCCTCAAGGGTTTCGTCGACCTGTGCGAGTCGCTCATCTGACGGCAAAGGCGCTTGTAGGACGGTGAGCACCTCCCGGAATTGACCGATCAGCCGATCCACCTGCTGGACATGGGTCAGGTGGTACTGCTGCAAGCGTTCTTCGGCAATCCGGTGCAGGCTGCGCAGGGTCTTGATGAAGATTTCGGCCACGTCATCCATGGCCTTCTGCAGTTGCGACTGCACCATTAGCACGGCCAAGGTGTAGCGCTTGTTGGCCTTCATCGCCCGCATTTCGGCGATATCGAGCGCTCGCGCTTCCAGTACCATCTGGGTGCGCTTGCTGATCGCGATATTCGTCAGCAAGGGAAGTCCATCGGCCAGCTCGATCAGTCCGTTGATATGCTTGAGAAAGCTTGCAACCTCACGAGCGCCGGGACGCTTCGGTTCGCGCTTGAGGCCATCCCATGCACTGCGCCCCTGGGGCTCCAATAGCTGATCCAGCCGCGCCGTGGCAGAGGCTGGCAATGCATTGGCGACACTCTGATAAATCGACTCGTTGACGCTGGCACGGGCCTGCTGGGCCAGACGGCTGAGCCGTGTAAAACCCGGGAGTTCATAACGGCGGCGAACCAGCTCTTCAATGAGGATGTTGATGATGTCGGGTAGTTCCTGCTTCGAGGTGGCGGCTTGATGAGCGACCTCGTCCAGCCACTGATCGCCCTCGGCATCCAGCACCTGAATGCCCAGATGCACGCGAAGCCGCTGCTGGTGGCGTGGTTTGCTGCCGGATTGGTCGTAACGCTGCAGGGCGACCTTGGCGGGAACTCGCAATCCTGCAAGGCGGCAGACATGTTCAAGGATTGCCGGTGGCGTGGCTGCGAGTGGAAGGAAATAGCCGAGCCGTTGCAGGAGTTTCAGCTGGATCAGGAGGCAGACGCGCGTAGGGGCTTGCCGATACCAGCCAAAGATCAAGACTTTCTCCTGAGGGCCGGGTGTGTATATCGCGCCGAGTTCCTGTGGGCTGAACTCGGTTTTAAGACGCGGATAGGCGGTTTCTTCCAGTCGACTCATGGATCTTGCTGACGCCGTAATAGCGAGCCTGCCGCGTTTTCTTCGAAGGCGCCGGCCTCCTCGATATAGCCGTGCACGGTGCCATCATGCCGCCAGCCACCCTGGCGCTTGATCTCGAGAAAGTCAGCACCGGCGCGATGGGCGCTGGTTGCCAGTCCACGGCGCAGACTGTGGCTGCTCATCTCTGGGGCATGCGACAGACGCGCTTCCTGGGCGCGAGCCGCCAGTATGGCATTGACGCTACCCACGTTCAGCGGAGCAGCCCCGACTACACCCCAGCGGCTGATGCGGCGGAACAGCGGACCTTGCTCAATCTGAGCGGTATCCAACCAGCACCGCAAAGCCTTGGCTGGGCAGCAGATGTTGTCGCCGTAGGGGATCGCCTTGTCCAAGCCCTGACCCTCCTGGTCGGTCTTGGAGCGCGGCAGCGTGATCCGTAGACCTTCCCGCTCCCACTGCAGGTAGTGCACTTCCAGCATGACCAGTTCGCTGCGTCGGAACGCGCCGAAGTACCCCACCTGTATCAATGCGCTGTCACGCAGCGCCGCGAGCCCGTCGAGCGTGGCCAGGTGAGTCACGATCAGGTCGAGATCTTCCAGCAGTAAGGCTTTGGCTTTCTGCCGCGGGCGCCCGTGCACTCGCTCGATACCGCGCAAGGTCTTGCGTACGGTGGCGCTGGCGGTAGGGTCAGGAAAGCCCTGAAAGCGGTGCCATTGCCCCAGCGCGGTCAGGCGCAGGGACGAAGTGCGCGGGTTCAACGCTTCTGCGAAGGTCAGCAGGTAATGAATCACCGTGGCTTCATCGCACGGCAGCACGCCGCCCCAGGCCTGAAAGTGGCGAATGGCCGAGCGGTAGGTTCGGCGGGTGTTGTCGGAGGTGGCGGCCGGGAGAAAGCGCTGGTAGCGCTGGGCCAACTGCTCCGGGGTAGCGAGCGTACCGTTGGTACGCGCAAGGGCTGCTCGCTCGTCGAGCAGTACCGGGGTGGCTATTTCATCGTTATTTCTTGTAGTCATCAAGAAACGCCTGTTTAGGCCGTGCGTACTGCGGATTATAGAAGCGAATGCCGAGCGTGAACGCCTAACTCGCGATAACCGCGCTTATCGTCGGTTCGCCGAGGGTTTCGCCGGGCTGTTCTATTCTGTACTTAAACTGCAGTATTACGTTTTCCATACTACGGTACGAAAAAATCCGAGGTGCTTATGGCCCGCCCAGGGATCATGTATGTCCACGTCGCCGCCGCCGCCCAACTCGTTGCTCAAGGCAAAAATCCAACGATCGACAGCGTCCGCGAAGCCTTGGGCGGAACCGGCAGCAAGAGCACCATCGCGCCGCTGTTAAAACGTTGGAAAGCAGCCCACCAAGACACGGTGGCGCACGCGGAGCTTGGACTGCCTGCCGAGCTGGTCCTGGCGTTGAAAGGGGTCTACGAAACAGCGCAGGCGCAGGCGACCCTCCAAGTCGAGCAGTCGGAGCAGACCCATCGCGAAGCCACCGCCGTGCTGCAGGAGCAGTTGCAGCAGGTTTTCAGCGAGCGGGACGCTTTACTCAACGCACAGGCGCAACAAAGTCAGGCGCTGGCCACCGCCCAAGCACGCAGCCAAGGGCTGGAAGAAACCGTGCAGCGGCAGGAAATCACCTTGGTCAGTCTGGGCAGCGAAAAGCTCGGGCTCGAACAGCGCCTGGTCGACCGCGTCGCGGAAATAGCCCACTGAGCCAACACCTGCAGCAAGCGCAGGGGCAGTTCGAGCATTACCAGGCATCGGTCGCGCAACAGCGCGCCGACGAGCGCCAGGCCGCGGAACAACGCCAGCAGCACCTGGAACAGGAGCTGACAGAGCTCCGCCAGCGCCTGCTCGCACAACAAACCCACCTGGGCGAACTGCACGCACAGGAACAACGCTGGGCGCAGGACCACGATCGACTGCAGAGCACCCTGCACACGTCCCAGGAGTCGCTGATCCTCAGCCGCAGCGCACAGGAGCAGTTGGCACGGCAACTCGCCGAGCTGAAACAGATCCATCAGGCACTGGAGCAGCGGCATGTCCAGGACGAACAGTGCTTGGCTGATACGCGGACGAAGTTGGCTGTGGCCGAGCGGGAGCGGCGTCTTCTGACGGACCGTTTCACCCAAGCAGAATCCCAGTTGACCGAACTTGCCAGAGAGCAACAACGTCTGCTCCAAGACAACGCGGTGTTAAACAGCCAACTTGTGGAACTCAGAACGTTGCCACCGAACCCGCCGTTGGCATCTTGAATGGGCGTTATGCAATGAGCTTGGAGAGTGTCTAGAAAATCAGGGGCGATTCACACAGCTGGGGCAAAGGACCGGGCACCGCTTGCGCAGCACCGTATCCGGCAAGAAACGCGTCATTGTTGACCTAGCCGGAGGGCACCACCTCAGCTTGCAACAGCGGCAGCACGACATGGCCGCCACCGAAGACCAGTAACCCGCTACGGAAGAAGGCATCCACCATTGCTACGGCATGACTCGGCAGCAGTTGGGCCAAGACAGGCAACCCCATCAGCAACGTACAGAACAGTGCTAGCCAGATCACTCCGGCACGCTGGCTTACCGCGATCGGCAGCGGATCGTGTGCGCAGTCCTGAGTAGGCTTGAACAGCAGCAGGCCAGCGATGGCAGCAGCAGCAATCATGCTGACCTGCCCCCACGCAGATGGCATAAGTAGGACGACACAGGCAGCAATCGCCATGCTGGTGACACGCAATACGTCCGGGCACAGGTTGCGTGCCCCATACAGCTTGGGCAACCACAGGTACTGCCACCACTTTCAGACCGTGGGGCGCTCCCGACGAGACGGCATCGCCTTAGTTAGATATACCCAGCGCGAACAGGACCAGGGCAATGGCTGAGGGCAGTGTGAATCCTGCCCAAGCCGCCATGGCTCCAGCGTAGCCCGAGCGGGACAGACCCAAGGCCATACCAATCTGACTGCTTGCAGGCCCTGGCAGGAATTGGCACAGTGCCAACAAGTCTGCATAACTGCGTTCGGACAACCAGCGCCGTCGTGTGACGAACTCGTCACGGAAATAGCCTAAGTGCACGATGGGGCCGCCGAAGGAGCTCAGTCCAAGGCGCAGAAAGATGAGAAAGACAGACCACGGACTGTGGTGGTCAGTGTGGGTGTTTGTCATGCGTTTGCCTTCGTGCATGAAAGTAGCCGAAGGTTTGCCAGGTACCCGGCCGTCCGAGTGAGGCAAACCTGCTGGGCTGGATAGCTGGCGCTCTTGCGCCCAGGAGCAGTGCCAACGACACACCGAGCATGACCGTCAAAGAGCCTTCATTGGCCAGATTGACGCCATCAAGGCTTACGCCGGCATTGGCGAGCGCAAATAACGGCATGATTACATAGGCGACCCAGATGACCGGCGAAGAGCGAACCACGCCGTGGCGCACTTAGCGGATGGCAGCATTTTTTTCGACAGGGAGAGTTCATAGGCAGCGTAGATAGGGGGAGCAGGGACGGGCATAAAATTATTAAAATTACATATTTACAAATCTATATATGGCGAATAGCATTTGCATGTCCGTGAAGTAGCCACGCACCGGACACACAGGCCGAAGCGACGTTGTAACGCGCGGGGCGGCTAACCTGCGCCAGCCAAGGGCTGGCTCGCTGCTCCCATCCCTCAATAGAAGGAGACCCAAAATGACCCGTGTTGTCCGTTTTCATCAGATCGGCGGCCCCGAAGTCTTGCAGATCGAAGAGCTCGAAGTTGGCGCTCCGGGCTCCGGCGAGCTGCGCATCCGCGTCGAGGCGATCGGCCTGAATCGCGCGGAAGCCATGTTCCGCTCGGGTGTGTACCTGGAGCCGACGCATCTGCCGGCCCGGCTCGGCTACGAAGCTTCCGGCATCGTCGAGGCGCTGGGCAGCGGCGTTCACGGCTTCGAGGTTGGCGAAGCGGTCAGCGTGATTCCGGCTTTTTCCATGAACAAGTTTGGCGTCTATGCCGAGCAGGCGATCGTGCCGGCCACAGGGGTACTGAAGCGGCCGGCGGGCGTCGGCGCGGTGAAGGGGGCGGCGATCTGGATGCAGTATCTGACCGCCTATGGCGCACTGATCGAGATTGCCCAACTCAAGCGCGGTGATGCGGTGATCATCACGGCGGCTTCGAGCAGCGTCGGCTTGGCCGCGATCCAGATCGCCAACAGCGTCGGCGCCATTCCGATCGCGACGACCCGGACGCGCGCGAAGGAGGCGGCGCTACGCGAGGCGGGGGCGGCGCATGTGATCGCCACCGAGGAGCAGGACCTGGTCGCGGAGGTAATGCGGATCACCGACGGCCGCGGCGCGCGCATCGCCTTCGACCCGGTCGCGGGGCCGCAAGTCGAAACACTGGCGCAAGCGATGAGTCAGCAGGGCCTGCTTTTCATCTATGGCAATCTCAGCGGTCAGGAGACGCCGTTCCCGGCCTTGGCAGCGATGAACAAGGCCCTGAGCGTGCGCGGCTACACGCTGTTCGAACTGACCGGTGATCCGCAACGCTTGGCGCCTGCGCAAGCTTTTATCACGCGCGGCCTCGAGGCCGGACAGCTGAAGCCGATCATTGCCAAGACCTTCCCCTTCGAGCAGATCGTCGAAGCGCACCGTTACATGGAATCGAACCAGCAGTTTGGCAAGATCGTCGTCACGGTATCTCGGTAGAGGCAGTTCGTGAAAGACCAGGAGAGGGCAGAGTCGCCTTTCCCGCGACTGCGGAAATGACTCGACGCTGCCCCTTAATCCCCGCCACGCTGGAGCTGGGCGGCAAATCGGCAAATCGGCAAATCGGCAAATCGGCGAATATCGCGTTGGGCTTACTGGAATGCGTCACGCATGGTGATATCGTCGTAACAACAGGAGGCACGTCATGGTCAAAGTAGCGTTGTTCGTTCGTCTGGAAGCAAAGCCTGGGAAAGAGAAAGAGGTAGAGAACTTTCTCTTGGATGGCCTTCCAATAGTGGAGGAAGAGCCAGCCACTACGGCGTGGTTCGGAATCCGCTTGGGGCCGTCCACCTTTGGCATCTTTGATGCCTTCCCGGATGAAGCAGGTCGGCAGGCTCATCTTTCGGGCAAGGTCGCAGCGGCGCTTATGGCAAAGGCTGCCGAGCTGTTTGCCAAACCGCCGTCAATCGAGAAGGTTGACGTCCTGGCGGCCAAGCTACCCGGCTAAGCAAACCCAACAAGGCGCTCCAGTCGCGTCCCTACCGCTTTGCGGCGGCAGGGACGCGACTGAGCTTGGACGTCCACCGGCCTGTTCTAAACGGAGCGCTCGAGAGGTGCCTGTCCAGGCACTAGCATCTACTTATCTACAAACGCAAATATATAGGTAGTTACACATGAAAGATTCCATTCTTTTCGAAAGCACCACGTTGGGCCCCTACAGCCTGAAAAACCGCATCGTCCTGCCGCCGCTGACCCGTTCGCGTAGCTCGCAGCCAGGCAACATTCCCAATGACCTGATGGCGACCTACTACCGCCAGCGTACCGGTGCCGGCTTCATGGTCACCGAGGGCACCCAGATCGAGCCGCGCGGCCAGGGCTACGCCTGGACCCCGGGCATCCACAGTGCCGAACAGATCCTCGGCTGGCGCAAAGTGACCGATGCGGTACACGCCGAGGGCGGCACCATCTTCGCCCAGCTCTGGCATGTCGGCCGGGTCTCGCACACCTCGTTGCAACCCAATGGCGAAGCCCCGGTGGCGCCATCGGCGATCCCGGCCGAGGGCGTCAGCGTATTCATCGAGACAGGTCCCGGCACCGGCGCCCTGGCGCCGCCTTCGATGCCACGTGCACTGACCGCCGCCGAGGTCAAGGAGCTGGTACAGCTCTATGCACAGGCCGCTCGCAACGCCCTCGACGCCGGTTTCGACGGCGTGGAAATCCACTCCGCCAACGGTTATCTGATCAACCAGTTCATTTCCGCGCACAGCAATCAGCGCGACGACGAGTACGGCGGCTCGTTGCAAAGTCGTCTGCGCTTCCTCCGTGAGGTGACCCAGGCGGTGGCCGCGGTGGTCGGTAAAGACCGGCTCGGCGTGCGTTTCGCCCCGTTGTTCGCCAGCACCGACGAGGCCCGCGTATATCTCGGCCTGGTCGAAGAAAACCCACACGAGACCTATGTCGAAGCGGTCAAGGTGCTCGAAGAAGTCGGCATCGCTTACCTGTCGCTGGCCGAGGCGGATTGGGAAAACGCACCGGAGCTGCCGGAAAGCTTCCGCAGCGCGGTGCGCGAGGTCTTCAGCGGGCGCATCCTCTATGCCGGCAAATACACCGCCGAGCGAGGCAAGCGTGTGCTCGAGGCGGGCTGGGGCGATCTGGTCGCCTTCGGCCGTCCGTTCATCGCCAACCCGGACCTGCCCAAGCGGATTGCCAATGGCTGGCCGCTGAACCCGGTCGATCCGGCCAGCATGTACGGCGGAACCGCTGTCGGCTACACTGACTATCCGACCTATGGCGGATAGTCCGCTCGAGGTGCCGGCCCCCGAGCGATACGGTTCGGGGGCCGGCGCATTGTCGGTTGAGCGGGCATATCGTAATATCGCAAAAAATAGTTATCGTGCGTGACCTATGAGTATCGACGTAAGCGAAGCGCTGAAGGCGCTAGACAACCCAACACGCCTGAACATCCTCAGTTGGCTGAAGGATCCGCGTCATCATTTCCCCGAGCAGGAGGTGGATCCTGAGCAGGTCGGTGTCTGCGTGAGCATCATCCAGGATCGGGTAGGCCTGTCGCAGTCGACCGTCTCGCTGTATCTCGCTGCCTTGCAGCGGGCGCAACTGGTGACCTCACAACGCATCGGTCCCTGGACTTATTACAAACGCCATGAGCAGAACATCGCGGCGTTCCAGGTGGCCTTGAAAGCGCTGATTTGATGCCTGCTCGCAGGCGTTTTTTCAGCCCTTCAAAATCTATATTTTGAAATATGTAGGAGAGAAGATGTTAACTCCGAATTCCATTCCCTATCAGCAACAACCTGGCTTTCAGCACACCTACCGCCAAGGCCGCCTGAGCCTAGGTCTTTTCTTCCCCCTCGAAGCCTTTACCGGCGATACGCCGAGTATGCTCGACCAAGTGAACCTGGCCCAACGCGCCGAGAAGCTGGGTTTCTCTGCCCTCTGGTTTCGCGACGTGCCGTTACGCGACCCCAGCTTCGGTGATTCGGGCCAGGTCTTCGATCCCTGGGTCTACCTGGGTTTTATGGCGGCACACACTCGCTCGATTGCGCTGGGCACCGCGTCGGTCATCCTGCCAATCCGCAATCCCCTACACACCGCCAAGGCCGCAACTAGTGTCGATCAGCTCAGCGGTGGCCGCCTGTTACTCGGCGTGGCTTCCGGTGACCGTCCAGTAGAGTTTCCGGCATTCGGTGTCGACCCGGAGCAACGCGACAGCCTGTTCCGCGAATACCTCAAGGTATTTCGCGAGGTTCAGCGCAGCAGTTTCGTGCCTTTGACCTGGTCCGGCGGCACGCTTGAGGGGGCCGATCTGATTCCCAAGCCGACGACTGCGGAAATTCCTTTCTTCGTCACCGGCCATAGCCGCCAGACGCTGGAGTGGATCGCCCGCTGCAGTCATGGCTGGATCAGCTATCCGCGTGCACCGAAGACTCAGCAGCTGATTGTCGAGGACTGGCGCAAGGCGGTTCGTGCCGAATGCGGTGAACTGTTCAAACCCTTCACCCAGTCGCTATACATCGACCTGACAGATAACCCGCAGACACCACCTCGGCCGATCCACCTGGGCTATCAACTGGGGCGACATCACCTGATCCCGCTGCTGCACAGCTTGCAGGAGATCGGCGTTAACCATGTGATCATCAATTTGAAATACGGCCAACGCCCCGCAGGTGAGGTCATTGAGGAACTCGGTCAGTTCGTTCTACCTGACTTCGTCATGTCAGCATAAGCCGGCGTGGTGAGGCATCAAATCATTATCCGTGGGGATTGCTCATGAGTTTCAAGGCAGTATTGCTTAACAAGGACCAGCAGGGGTTCTCTGCTCGTGTGACTGAGCTGGAGGATGAGGACTTACCGGCCGGTAGTGAAGTGCTCATCAGCGTTGAGTACTCGACCCTCAACTACAAGGATGCGCTAGCCCTGACAGATCACTCGCCTGTGGTACGTCAATGGCCCATGGTGCCCGGAATCGATGGCGCCGGCCTGGTGCTGGAAAGCGACGACCCGCGCTTTCTATCCGGTCAGCGCGTCGTACTCAATGGCTGGGGCGCCGGCGAGCGCCACTGGGGCTGTCTGGCCCAGCGTGCACGAGTACCAGCCGACTGGCTGATTCGTCTCCCCGACAGTTTAAGCACTTGGGCAGCCATGGCTATCGGTACGGCAGGATATACAGCCGCGCTATCGGTCGATGCCGTGCAGAAGCATGGCGTACAACCCGAGGACGGTGAAGTATTGGTTACCGGTGCAACAGGCGGTGTCGGCTCGATCGCCATAGCGCTGTTGGCGGCCCAAGGCTACCGTGTGGTTGCAGCCACTGGGAAACCTCAGGAGCGCTACTACCTCGAGCAGTTGGGCGCCACGGACATTATCGAGCGCGAGGAACTGGCTGCTCCCGGCAAGCCACTCCAGAAGGAGCGCTGGACAGCCGTGATCGATGCGGTCGGCTCGCATACCCTGGCCAACGCCTGCGCCCAGACCCGCTACCGGGGGATAGTCACCGCGTGCGGACTCGTTCAAGGAATGGAGTTTCCCGCCAGTGTCGCCCCCTTCATTCTACGAGGCGTCACCCTTGCGGGAATTGATAGCGTCATGGCCCCCCACGAGTTCCGTGACGCGGCCTGGAAACGCCTGGACCGCGATCTCAACCGAGAGACTCTTTCGTCTCTCGCCGCAACCATTCCCTTGGACCAAGTTGTGGGGGCGGCGCAGAAGATCATCGATGGCAAGCTTCGTGGCCGCTTAGTGGTCGACGTAAATGGATAGTCTGGCTACTTCTGTACACAGCTCTTCACCCACTCGATCGCCATGCACTTTCTCGTCGTCGACCACCGCTTGTTGGAGCTGCACAAGAGCTCTTTTCTCAGTACCGGTCGCTGGGTCCTCTCAGCAGCGATTCCTCTTGGCTGGGCCATTGGGCTGATGACGGTGATATCACCACCGATCGTGACATTTCTGCTCTCCTTTGTGGCCGGCAGCATGGTGTTGATGGTCATTCAGGAGGAGTTTTCGGAGACAGGCTCAAGCTCTTTTCCGGCTTTTCTAGTCGGCATATGCCTCTATTCGGCGCTCGTTTCATGATTTAACCGCGCTGCGCCAACCTCAGATTTAGCTGCCACACGTCAGCCTGAATGGACAGGAGCCGAGCACGGCTATACTCAGCCAGATCAGCTCTCCGGGCTAAGGAGGTCGGTCTTGATTAAGCGGATCTACATCGGCTTGGCAATTCTGGTCGTCCTGGGTGCGGCGTTGTTTTTCGCCCTGGTCTGGCGGCCGACCATCGCCCCCATCGCTCCGGGCTCGGTTGCGGGCTTCCCCGCCGAGCTGGTTGCCAAGGGTGAAGCCTTGGCCGGCGCAGGCTACTGCGCGACCTGCCACACGGTGAAGGGCGGACAGCCCTATGCCGGCGGCTATGGAATGCCTACCCCCTTCGGTGTCATCTATTCGACCAACATCACACCCGACCCGGATAGCGGAATCGGCCGCTGGTCCGAGGCGGCATTCATGCGTGCGATGCACGAAGGCGTCTCTCGCGATGGTTCGCATCTTTATCCCGCATTCCCCTACGACCACTTCACCAAGGTCGCCGACGAGGATGTAAGGGCACTCTATGCCTTCCTCATGACGCGTGAGCCGGTGAGCGCGCCGGCGCAGCGCAATACCCTGCCGTTCCCCTTCAACATCCGCGTCCTGCAAGCCGGCTGGAAGCTGCTGTTTATGGACCAGGGCCGCTATCGGCCGGTCGCCGGCAAGAGCGAAGCATGGAACCGCGGCGCCTATCTCGCCGAGGGCTTGAGCCATTGCGCCGCCTGCCACACGCCACGCAACGTGCTGGGCGCCGAGAAAGCCGCTGACGACAGCTACGCGGGCGCGATGATCGAAGGCTGGTTCGCGCCGGCACTGACGGCTGCCAATACCACACCGCTACCCTGGACCCAAGACGAGCTGTTCACCTACCTGCGCAGCGGAGCGACTGCCCTGCACGGCGTTGCCGCGGGCAAGATGTCGGACGTCGTGCACGACCTGGGCAGGCTTCCCGACGCCGATATCCAGGCAATAGCCGTCTATTTTGCCGACCTCAACGGCTCCTCCGCACTGAAGACAGGCAGCGATGAAGCGCTGGCCAAAGCGCTGGCGACCTCCGCTCTCGGCAGCCGCCTGGAACCCGACGCCGGAGCCGTCCTGTACTGGGCAGCCTGCGGGTCATGCCACTACAACAGCGCAACGACGCCTCTCAGCGTGCGACCGGAGCTTGCCCTCAACAGTGCGCTCACCGCGGCCACCCCCGACACGTTCATCCATATCGTGATGGCTGGAATAGGTCTGGAAGAAGGCATCCCCAACGTGCTCATGCCGGCTTTCTCGCAGGCGCTGAACGATGGCGAAATCGCGAAGATTGCCGACTATCTGCGCCGGACACGCACCGAGCTGCCCGCCTGGGAGCAGCTGGAAGCGAGGGTGGCGGCAATCCGCAGGGAAAGTGCTGGCTCTGCTGACCTGAGCCCTTGATGGAAACGTTGTTCGGAGTCGCAAGATCATGACCAGATTCGAACTCAATGGTCGGGACGTCTCGGTCGAGGTGGCCGACGATACCCCGCTGCTTTGGGTGATCCGTGACGACCTCGGCCTGACCGGCACCAAATTCGGCTGCGGGATCGGCCTGTGCGGGGCCTGTACCCTGCACATCGATGGCCGCGCCATCCGCTCCTGCATCACCCCGCTGGGCGCCGTGGCTAATGCGCGGGTCACGACTATCGAGGGGCTCGATCCCAAAGGCCAACACCCGCTGCAGAAAGCCTGGATCGCGACGCAGGCGCCCCAATGCGGTTACTGCCAGTCGGGTCAGATCATGCAGGCGGCCACGCTGCTCAAGGACTTCCCTGATCCGAGCGACCAAGACATCGACGCCGTCATGAACGGTAGCCTGTGCCGCTGCATGGCCTATGTACGCATCCGCCAGGCGATCAAGCTCGCCGCGGCAGAGTTGAGAAGCGGCACAGTCCATGAAGGCACAGCCCATGAATAAGTTCGTGAATGACCCGCAGGAGGCGGGTGGCCAAAGGGTTGCGATCTCACGCCGTGGCTTCCTGATCGGCGCCACGAGCGCGGGCTTCACCCTGGCGTTTTCCTGTTCCGGCCTTGGGCTTCTCGATCCCGCCGAAGCCATCGCCAGCCAGAACTTCGAGCCGACCCTCTGGTATCGCATCGATCATGACGGCCTCGTCACCGTCAACATGGGGTTTGGGGAGCAACGGAACAGAAAGTGCACTTAAGCTCGGATGTCCTGGAGGCGACCTTTCACCGAAGAGATGTCACTGATCGTCGTCTGGATTGCGCAGCGGTCTCAGCTCACCTCGAGCAACCTCTTCCGGTACCGCGAAGGAGTACCGACCCAGCATGTTGATGTGCTCATAGATCAGCGGCGACAGCCGAGCCAGATCCTCCTCCTGCACCGGGTAGCCGTGCTGCCTTAGCCGTTCCACGGCGGCGGTCATGTAGAGGGTGTTCCACAGCACGATGATATCTACCACCAGGCCCAAGGCGCCGAGTTGGTCCTCCTGACCTTCGCGGTAGCGCTGGCGAAGCTCGCCGCGTTTGCCATGGAACACGGCACGGGCCAGGCTGTGCCGGCCTTCGCCGCGATTCAGCTGGGTCAGGGTGGCACGACGCTTGGATTCGTCATCAATGTAGGTCAGCGTGTGCAGAGTTTTCTCGATCCGTCCGAACTCTGCCAATGCCTGGGCCAGACGGGTCGGACGATCCCCCATTTGCAACGTGCGCATGATGCCGGTCGCCGGTACCCGACCGAGCTTGAGCGACCCGGCGAGACGCAGCAGGTCATCCCAGTGCTCGGCGATCAGGTCGATTTTTACCGACTGGCGTGCCAGTCCGTTGAGCTTGCCATAATCCGCGTCTGGGCTCGTGCGCCAGAAGCGGGTACCGCCGACATCGGCTAGGCGCGGGCAGAAGTGATAACCGAGCAGGCGGAACAACCCGAACACCACATCGCTGTAGGCACCGGTATCGGTCATGATTTGTGTTGGCTGCAATTCGGTCTGTTGTTCCAGCACGACCGCTAGCAATACCAGGCTGTCGCGCAAGGTGCCAGGCACCGTGATGGCGTTCAGGCCGGAGAACTGATCGGAAATCAAGTTGTACCAGGTGACTCCCCGTCCGGTACCGAAATACTTCGGGTTGGGACCGGCATGCACGGTGCGCACCGGTACGACGAAACGCATGCCATCGGCGGAGGCCACCTCGCCGCCGCCCCAGACCTGAGCCAGCTCCAGTTGGCTTTGCGCAGACACCAGAATGGCATTGGCTGCTGACAGGGTGTCGTCGCGGAGATAGTTCTGGCTGACCCAGGACAGTCGGTCACGGCGCAGCGCTTGGTTATCATTGCGTATCAGTGGCTCCAGGCCGGTGTTGCAGGCTCCCCCCCAGGAGTACGGCACACAGGCTTGTCACTAGGTTATCGGCCCGCGCATTGCGTTCGGACACATGGGTGAAGGCTTCAGCAAAGCCGGTGCGGGCGGCGATTTCCAACAGGATTTCTGGCAGATCGACACGCGGCATCAAGTCGGCCACGGCCGCACGCAGTTGCAGTAGCGAGTTCGGTTCCTCCAGCTTGTCCAGCGCTCCGAGGGACAGCTCAGTTTTACCATCAGCGCTCTCGCTCAACTGGATGGCAGGGTTTTCGGGCAAGCGGGCAGCGACTGCCTGCCACGTTGCATCCAGCTCGACAGACAAGGCGTCCAAGGTGGTTTTGGCATCGATGGTCAGGCCCAGCGAGCGGCAGATGATCGGTCGTGCCGTCAGCCATTCAGCGCCATCGAGCAGACCGATACGCGGGTCGACATAGCGCCAACTGGGTGAAACAAAGACATCGCGACGACGTAGGGCAGTGCGCAGTGCATCAAGCGTACAGAATACATAGGCACCCATGTCGAGGGAGCCATCTTCGCGGGTGATGTGCTGCTGCCAAGCCTTGGCCACGATCTCCTGTGGAGCATCGTCTTCCGGTTTTCTACGAGGTAGGTTCAGTTGCAACCAGTCCAGACTAGCCGCCACACCCTTGCCAGCTGGACTGAAGCCAAAGCGAATATGCTTCAATAGGTCGGGGAGGAAACGGCGCACGCTGCGGTAGCGCTCCTCCAGGGCGAGGTAATACACATCGTTGGCCGGACGGATCAACGCGGTGACCTCTTCGAGGGCTTTCTCCAGAGTGATACGTGGCAGTTCGTTGAACAGCCGGGCGCGGACGTTGTCATCGCTAATTTAGCTATCCAACACCACCTTGCAGGCGGCGGCGAGCGTTGCTGCCGAGCGATCCAGGTCTTTTAGGCTACGCAACCGAGCTTTCTTGTCGGCCCTCTCTGCGTTGCTGAACAGGTCGCGCAGTAAAGCTTCCAGAACTTCCAGGGCGTCGTCATGCGCAGTCGCCTCCAGACAAAGCGCAAACGCCACCAACGTTGCCATCCGCCGCGATGCCGGCAGCCGGTTGATCGCTGTGACCTTGGCCGTGTTGGCAAAGCGTGCCAGGGCCGCGATTCGGCTGGGCGGGATATGCGCCGCTGCGGGCAAGGTGATGCCGATGCCACGCACGTCATCGAGCCGCCGCAGCGCTCGGATCAGTGCAGGCCCACTGATCATCACCGGGCCGAAGCGCAATTGATCCAGGCGGGAGTAGCGGTTACCTTCGACTACTACCAGTAATTCTTGCAGGTGCTGTCTCTGTTCATCGGTCACGCTGCGGCCCAAGGTGAGCCAGAGGCGTTCTTCGACCCGACTGCGCAGTTGCGCGATAAACCGCTCCAGTACGGTTACGCCAGGCAGTAAAACCTTGTGCGTCAGCAACCAGGTCGTCGCCCGATTGAACAGCTCACCAGGACGATCTGTCCCTGTCCAGCAGAGCGTATATAGCCAGCGAGCAAGTCGAAAGCCGACGCTGGAGTCAGCAAACACTTGATAGCCATAACGCTCCTGAATCTAGCCGGCATGACGTTGACGCTGACGGGTTTCAGCATAGGCCAGGATGCAAGTCGGATCATTGATGCCGAGCTGACGACTGAGCGCTTGCAGCACCTCATCCGGAACGGCTGAAAAGTCTTCAGGGAAGGTGCCCAGGTAGCGGACGCTGGTCAGTTGCGTGGCGTAGCCGAGGCGGTTGTGTTCGCCGCGCAGCGGCAGGAGGGCTTTGTGGTCGTCATCGCTCAGGTGAAAATAGCGTTCCAGCTCTTCGCGGCTAGGAGGATCGACATAGCGACCAAAGCCGTCGCGTTGCTCTTGAGTCAGAAAGTCAACCGGCATCGATCACAGTACCTCGGTGCAGACCGCTCCAGTACCATCGCCCGTTGCAGGTTATTGATCATGGCACCCACGTTGGCAAGCTGCAGGATAGCCTGAAGCTTGGGGTAACGACTGGCGCGACGAATTTCATCGAGCTGTGCCCGTGAGGTCACTACCTCGAAACGTGCCGCCCGTCAAGCCTGGTAGATCGCATCGGGCGCGCCATGCGGTGAAATCAGCGCGCTGAACAAGATGTTGGTATCCAACACGACCCGCATCAGCGCCTACGTGCCCAGTGGAGCGCTTGATCAACTGCTTCGGTCAGTTCTGAACCGCCCCGGGTATCGCGGAGGCTCCCCCCTTTTGAGAAACTGGAGCCACTATGCCAAAGCCACCGAAGTTTTCCCCTGAAGTCCGCGAGCGTGCC
>NZ_JBUZST010000030.1:0-43233 GCF_055407965.1 Pseudomonas sp. B611 | reverse complement strand
AAAAGCCCCGCTTTCGCGAGGCTTTCGTATGAATCTTGGCGGGAAACCAGGGATTCGAACCCTGGGAACGCTATTAACGTTCGCCGGTTTTCAAGACCGATAGGCAAATTCACGCGGGCCAGCGTCCTGAAGGCCGTTGGCGTTCCATTACTTACGGCTTTCTATCAAGCTACAGGCCGCATTCTGCATGGGGTGCTTTTTGAGTTCGGGAACTATTTTGCCCTCCCCCGGCGTCCCGCCGAACGAACGCAAACCACAGAAACACCAAAGTTTTACGAAATACATCTTGACTGCTTTCGGGCAAAATCTGACACGTTTACAGCCTTAGGCCGTTACCACATAGGGGAGACGAAACACTGCCCGGTGGAGTTTCGAAGTTGCCATGCTTCTGGCGAAACTGGATGATGCAGTATCAAGTCGCCATCTCGGAGTGAGGCCGCCTCATATGAGCAAAACGAATAACATCTCTATCGGATCCATGCACAGCTCTCAAGTGCAGCAAGATGCTCAGCACTCCAGTCAGCATTATGACCAGAGTGTTCAGCACCTTGATCTGAACGCCTTCTTGAACGCCTTCTCACAAGACATTTCGAAGGTCAACGATCAGGTTGTCGCACAAAGGCTGCGATCTGACGTCGATATAATTAAGGCGCAGAACAGCTCGCCGGCTCCGAAGAAGGGCGTCATCCAGGAGTGCTTGGGTTCGATCAAAAACGTCTTGGAAGGCACTGCCGGCAACGTGCTTGCCTCATACCTACCTGCAGTTATCACCTTCATGGGAGCGCTATGACTCCATGGACAGCCTAGTATTGGAACTACAGAGTGACGTACTTGACCGGACGATCCACCTTCCAGATCTGTTGCGTAAAGCATTGCTCGTATCCAGAAAACTCAAGATCAAGGACATCGAAGAATGGCTCAATGACGAACTCAACGGATACGATGCACGCTCAGTGCCCAGCTACCGGATTGTCACGGGCGAACTGAAAGCCTTCAATCCGTATAGAGGATGGATCCCTGTCGACATGGGCGGCGAACTCCACGCGTCCATGTGTGAACAACCTGCACGAGACTCAGTGAGCCAGCTCATTGACCTAGTAGAGCGCACTGAGACCGGAACGGTGATGGTGAAATTTTCTGCCGATCTCAACGCGGCCTTCAAAAACTTCATGAGGACAGATTACGAGCCGGTTCTGCACGTACCTGTACACAAGCTAGTTCGCATTCTGGACGTTACAAAAACCAAGATCATGGACTTCGCCCTGGATTTGGAAGCGCGAGGGATTCTTGGCGAAGGTATCCGCTTCAGCAAGGCTGAGGAACAGCTCGCGCAGTCGATCACATACAATACGATCCATATCGAGAGAATGGAAAACTCTCAACTGCAGCAATCCACAGACGGATCAGGACAGATTAGGACTAGATAATAATCGGTGCTTGTTCGGCGCTAGTCTTATGAAACCCAACCAGGTTAGACATCTGCGAGGCCCACAGGTAAGTGAGTACCGCCGATCATCAGGACTCGAACCTGGTCATTGAACACTACTTATTTATCTCAATCCACTTCCGCGCACCCTCGAAGAACTTCCTCGATTGAAATTTGATTTCATCGTTCCACTCACGGTCGTCCACAAATGATATTTCACCAATGACGTATGCCCCAATTGTTTCTACATTACTACGCAGGCGGTCCAAGACCCCAGACTTTTCAGCCTTCTCAGACAAATACTTGACTTTAGCTATTCTGGATGTCAACTCCATCCAAATTTGAGCCTGAGGAATTCCTAGAACAAGAGAGACCTGCAATGAGTCCGACATCATTTGATGGCTCCACTTACTCATGTATGCAATAGCCAGAAGGCTAGCCACTTCGGTCTCTCCACCAAGCGTTATTATATTGTGCTCTAGATCTTCGATTCGAAGCGCTTTGAATTCAGCTAGAGATTTAGAGTGCCCGAATATCTCAGCACGCTGAAAGCTTTCGACGTGACCAGCCACGAGTGAATTCAAGAGCTTTCGTGCTTTTCGCTCAGCGTTCACCCTCGGCATCCAGTCTATAAAAACATAGAAAATGTATGCCGCCACCAAGCCAGTGAGCATGTCCCCAACGATATCTTCAAAGGCTTTGGACTGAAAAAACTCAACCCAGTTTTTCCAATCAGACCCTCTCATATAGTCGGGGACATCCAGTTTCAACTTGACTAGCATCAGCAGCCCAAGCGCAATTACGGAGCCGCACAGTAATGCCCTATCTCGATACTTATCCCACCAATCCAACATTGCTATCTATTCCCGCGATCACAATATAATACCCCCGCAGGGGCCTGATTATTAGCATTTAAACTTACACTGCTTTGCCATCATGGTTGTGAGCCCGCGAAGCGAGGTCTCGAAATCGACTTCCTTTTTCAGGCTTTCATTGCTTCCAGGGCCGCCAGTTGCTCAGTCAGGTGTTTTCGAGTCGACGAAATCCAACAAGACGGGACACGTAACACCTCAGATATTTGGTGTTGCGAGTATAGGGAACTCACACAAGATCTATAATCTACAAAACCATGCACTCTCACCGCCCCCAACCACAATCGACTTAATACAACCAAGCACCCACAAGCGCAAGCACTATCTCCTCACTCTAATTTTCGGAAGAAACCGGACAAGCCCCACCATAAAAAATACCAACACGAAGGAGATTAAAATACTTACAATCTTTAGCTCGTTAGTATTGTTACCACCAAAAAAAATGGCTACTGGCTGTATTAACTCTGGTGAAAGTGCTGCCGACGCAACTATACCAAACACAATTGTCATCCTCCTCATATCTGATTCAGACGAAATTTTTTCATCTAGCTCCAGTGCCTTTCGCACTACATCCATTTTCTTTTGCGTCAACGTTTCGAGCCTTGCAGATTTTTTTCCGCGTAACGCTTTTTGAAAAAAGTCTGAAATCTCCTCATAATGATTAACAGCTCCCAATGACTCTTCAAAAACCATTACCTCAAGCTCTAATCTTGCCAAATCAACCGCCGTAACGCAATTGCCTACCTCATCCAAAACCGCTGACCGATAAGTCAATATGTAGTGAATTACAGAACTCAATACCTCCACATCAGACACTACGTTTTCGAAAATCGCACCTGGCTTACCGTCTGAGGTTTGCAACTCTTTTGAAGACATAAGAATTAAAGATACACCCTCCTGAGAAAAGTGATTAAAATCATCAAAAGAGCGTAAATCGACATAATCAGAATTTTTATAAATCGAGCCCTCAGCATGAACCACCTTCGACAAAACACTATCAATAAATCTTTTATGCAGACCTGAGTTTTCTATAGAATTCGCTTTCTGATTAGTATGACTTGCCACACAAATTATAGGCTTTCTATAAATATCGCCTATAAATTGTTCACCTGAATATTTCCGAGAAAACCATCCTATCTTACCAGGAACCCTCCCCGTCACCACAACACGATGCACTATTTTAAATATCAAGTCGGAAAAATTGTTAAGTGAAAAACCTTGAACCGCCACCAGTTCAACTCCTTGTATTTTGTCCCCACCCGCATCAAGCTCTTGGCAACTACTCAAACGACTTTCAATATGCGCCTTCATTCCCTTAAACGTTCTCAAGCGCTCAAAAAAGCTTTGTTCCGATATTTGAAGATCTGCGCAACTCAGGAAAAAGTGCTTATCACATAACACCGAATCCAAACTGGCATAGGGCCGATTAACCTCGCAATTCACTACCTGCTCAACAGTTGCGGATACAAACCCAGAAATGCGCATCAAAGTAACAGTTACAACACCACTAGCATATACGGTAACATAAGGATTAACCCACACATATCGTGGATCCGATGACGCCTTGACACATACAGGCTTCATAAACAACCTTGCACTAACCGCAGGAAAAATCACATCATCCCCAAATATCTTTCTCCCGGACAAATGCAATTTCAAAGCATGCTCGTACATAAATCTAATAGGACCGCCTTTATATAGTGAAACAAACCCACTCTCACCACGTATATCCAGGCTTGTCCCCGCCACATTAACACTCAAATCAAGCTCATCAATACGAAGCATGCCATCAGCCTGATAAAACAACTTACCATCATCACCTAAAGCGAATTCAAAAATCGGCGACTTCACCAACCGACTACAGAGGTCAAATACATTTATTTCACCCGGAAGCTTGCTCGAATGAATATAAGAAATAGTACCCGAATACACATCCCCCACTTCTCTTTGCATCTACATACTCCTTAAGCATTAATTTAATATCACCTTATTTCCACTTTTCGCGCACCAGATATATTGGTAATTTATCTCTAACCCCCCAAGCCATATCTACATCACACCTAAAAAAACAGCACACCTCAGATAGGGATCTTAGAGTAAACCCCTGGTAAACATTGAGAGCGCAGCTCAAATATATAACCGACAGCTAGCTACAATCTACCTTCCAAAGCTGATCAAGATTGGTAGTATAGCTGTCGCTCATCATCTCCCGACGCATTCCCCAGTCGGAATCTAGCGGCACACTGGCAGACCGCAGTGTGCCCCTGCCCCATCTTTGGTTGACCTTATCCAGCACTGTCATTAATCGAGTTGCGTCTACCGACTGCGATGTAGCAAATAAATCATCGGTGTACTCGCCAGGCTGGCACAAGTTGAGCAGCATCACCTCAGCCTTGCTGTACTTAAACCCTGGCCGAAATATGCACTCCAGCGCACCTAACGCCGCCTGCGTGAGCACGCGCACGTCGTCAGTCGGATACGGCATATCCATCACAACCCCATTGGCATACCTCGCCTCCTCCGCGTTGAACATGCCGGTGCGGATGCACACGCGAACCTTCTTGCACAGCGAGCCCTGGGCACGAAGTTTCTCAGAAGCCCGCATCATGTAAGTGGCCACAGCCTCCTTGATGGGCGCCAGCTCCGTCAGCCGCTTTCCGAACATGCGACTGCAGCAGATCTCCTGCTTAGGCGGGTCAGGCTCGTCCAGCTCCAGGCAAGGCGTGCCGCTCAACTCCCTGGCCGTCTTCTCGATCACAACACTGAACTTCTTGCGGAGCGTCCACGGATCAGCCTTAGCCAGGTCCATAGCCGACTTGATACCCATGGCATCAAGATGGAGTTTCATCTTTCGACCGACACCCCACACTTCCGCCACGTCCGTATTACGAAGCACCCAGTCACGCTTCACCGGGTCGGTGATGTTGACCACCCCACCGGTTTGGGACTGCAGGCGCTTCGCGGTGTGGTTTGCCAACTTCGCCAAGGTCTTTGTGTGAGCGATACCAACACCGACAGGGATACCCGTGCAGCGAAGTACCTGGGCGCGAATCTGACGGCCTAAGGCATCCAGCCCACCAATACCGGTCAGATCGGCAAACGCCTCGTCGATGCTATACACCTCAACTGCCGGCACCATCGCCTCAATCAGGCTCATCACGCGCTCGCTCATGTCGCCGTACAGCGCATAATTCGAGGAGAACGGGACAATGCCGTGCTGCTTGAGCTTGTGCTTGATCTGGAAATACGGCTCGCCCATCTTGATGAAAGGCTTGGCGTCGTAACTACGGGCGATGACACAGCCATCATTATTGCTCAGCACCACGATGGGCACCTTCGCGAGGTCGGGCCGGAATACACGCTCGCAGCTGGCGTAGAAGCTATTGCAGTCGATCAGTGCAAAGGCCGGCTCTTGCTTAAACATGGCTGCGCACTGTGCTGGTGATCACGCCCCAGATCGACAGCTCGTCGCCTTCGAGAACGTAGCGTGCTGGGAATTTTGGGTTCTCGGAAAGCAGTATCACCTCCTGGCCACGCTTACATAGGCGCTTGCACACGGGCTCATTGTTGAGCAGTGCCACCACCACATGCCCGTGGATCGGCTCGATGGCACGATCCACCACGGCGAGGTCTCCATCAAAAATCCCGACGCCTTGCATGCTTTCACCGGTGATAGCTACCAGGTACACATGAGGCGCACGGATGTTTAAAACCTCATCCAGCGAGATGTGCTGCTCGATGTGATCCGCTGCCGGCGATGGAAAGCCGGCCGGAACCTGGAACGAGCACAACGGCAGCTTCGCGCCGACTTCAGCGATGGGACCTAAAATGGTAAAGCTCATGGCGCGACCTTTTACATATACTGTACGAATGTACAGTTAACTTTGTAGGACGCTTGCGGTCAATTTTTCTGTAGGGGATTTCGACAAGCGGAGAGGTGCGTATGTGTGGGCGATTCGTGCAGTACGAAGGGATGGCGATTTTTATCGAAGAGCTAAACCCACAGATCGAGCTATTCAGTGGGTACGACGCCGTGCCGATCAATCGCTACAACGTCGCTCCAACGACACGGGTGCAAGTGCTGCACACCGCAGAGAATGGCCTGCATATCGATGCAGTCAAATGGGGATGGGCGCCCTTCTGGGCCAAGGGCAAACGCCCCGATCCGATCAACGCCCGTGTGGAGACGGTCACCACCGGCAAATTCTTTAAGCAACTGTGGCCGACTGGCCGAGCTGTGGTGCCGAGCGAGGGGTGGTATGAGTGGGTCAAAGACCCCGACGATCCGAAGAAGAAACAGCCTTACTTCATTCGCCTGAAAAGTCAGAAACCCATGTTTTTCGGCGCGCTCGCCCAAGTAAGCCTTGGCCTGGAGCCCAACGAAGGAGACGGTTTCGTGATCATCACCGCCGCCAGCGACCAAGGGATGGTGGACATCCATGATCGCAAGCCTTTGGTGCTAACGCCTGAGCATGCCAGGGAGTGGCTGGATCCAGGTCTTGCGCCAGAGCGCGCTCAAGAAATAGCCACTGAATGCTGCCAGCCAACCGAGGATTTTGAGTGGTATGCCGTTGGCAAAGAGGTAGGGAACGTGAAACATCAGGGAGCCGAGCTACTGCTCCCGTTGTCATCAGAGGATGATTAGCCCTGCAAGCGCTGCTCGAGCAGTTGAGCGGCCGCCGGGAAGCCTATCCAGGTTGCGTTGTGATCAAGCCCACGGCCAGCCAACACAACAGCAGCCAATTCGTTAAGGTCAATCTCTCCTCGCGAGGCCGCCGCAAGAAGCTGAGAGGGCAGGACATTCAAATGGTGGGAGGCAGTTTCCATGGGGTTCATCCTTCGTTTGCGTGACCACAGTAACGCTCTACCATAAACACATAGCAAGCCAATCAGATCGAACATGGCGACCATCAAAACAGTCCCCCTAATGCGGCTGGCTCCCAGTTCATGATCACCAACTCTCCACTGACATCGGCCCTTCCCTGCCGCTGGTTGGTAGTGCTGTAGCGAATATCAACGGTTTCAAAATGGAAGCCATCAAAGACCCGCCGAATGTCCGGGTGATCATTGATGCTGACCATGACCTTGCCTTTGCAGCGACGCATGAAGTCCGCCATGCGCTCGTAATTCTCAAAGGGAAAATCCACGCCATACCCGGCGGTCTGCCAGTAGGGTGGATCCATGTAGTGGAAGGTATGGGCACGGTCGTAGCGCTCAGCACAAGCAAGCCAGGGTAGGTTTTCAACGTAGGTGCCGGACAACCGCTGCCACGCTGCTGACAGGTTTTCCTCGATCCGCAGCAGGTTGATTGCCGGCCCGGTCGTCGCGGTGCCGAAAGTCTGCCCTGTCACCTTGCCGGCAAAGGCATGGTGCTGCAGATAAAAGAACCGGGCGGCGCGCTGAATGTCGGTAAGGGTTTCAGGACGGGTCATCTTCTGCCACTCGAACACCTGCCGAGAACTGAGCGCCCATTTGAACTGGCGCACGAATTCTTCCAGGTGGTTCTGCACGACGCGGTACAGCGTCACCAGGTCGCCGTTGATGTCGTTGAGGACTTCAACCGGCGCGGCCTGGGGGCGCATGAAGTACAGCGCAGCTCCGCCGGCAAACACTTCGACGTAGCATTCGTGAGGTGGGAAAAGTGGGATAAGGCGGTCGGCCAGGCGGCGTTTGCCGCCCATCCAAGGGATGATGGGTGTAGACATATAAAAGCAAGACCTTTGCTGTATGGATAAACAGTGCTAGGCTCGCTCCGCTTTGTGCACGAAGCAGGAGCCTTGGCTGGACTTGCAGGGATGATCTGCGGGTACAGCAACCGGTTTAGATGTTGACGCATCAAACCGGTTGCTCTTTTGGTTTGCTATGAGATCAACTCTATCTCCTCGTAGGCTACGAAATAACAGGAAGTAAAATTGAATCCTCAAACTCTCTTGGCTCTGGTAACGCTTAACGACCTGAAAAGTGCCGCCTATGAAGCGCTCGCAAAGCGTCATAAGATGCCTGCGCTATTATTGTTTTATTCATTCATCGACATTTGCGCAACACTAGCCAAAGAAGGCGATGGCAAAACCACAAATCAGGACAGATTCAAAAATTTTCTAGTTAAATATCACCACTCCAAATGGAGCCAATATTCTCCTTACGATCTCTGGGCTGCCAGAAGCTCTCTGCTGCACGCGTACTCTCCTCTCGGAGACCACGCAACCAGGGTCAACCCACCCAAGACGATTTTTTATTATTCATGGCCTGAGAAAAAAGACGTTGTTCATGCTGCAATTTCCGCACGCGGCTATGAAAACTTTTATCTTATGGACACCAACGACATAAAAATAATTGCCGTTGATAGCTTCAACACTCTCTGGCGCAGGGTTGAACAAGACGAAGCCTTTGAGTTGCAATTTAGAAAAAACGCTACTCATTTACTCAGAGACTTCAACTTCATCCAGCTTGAGAACGAGCTGACGTTTCTCGACGAGCTAAAAGACATCACCTGAGCCGCGAAAAACACTATTACTGAATCCTTATGAGTTCACGTACATAACTCTGGCATGCACCCAGCGCAATCAGTCCTTGGTCGCCGGCATCGGTGATGCCGATAATTCGTTGAGCATGCGCTGGGTCAAGTTGGGCTCTTGTGGGGCCATGAACCACGCGGCCGGTGGCGGTGGTGGTTGGCACTGCACAGCTGCTGGTGGCTTCGGTGGCGGCGAGAACGACTGACAGCCGCAGATCAGCAGTAGCCAGGCGATCACGCAGACGAGCCTGCTTCGTTTGCTCATCGGTCAATTCCTTGTGGTGGGTTTCGTCGTTGTTGTGCAGACGCTGCTCCAGGGCGAAGCGCTTGTCCTGCTCTTTGCGTTGCAGGGCGGCAGCGGCTTGGGATAACTCGCCGAGGGTGTCGGCATGGAGCCGGGCCTGGTGCTCAAGCTGCTTGCCGTAGCGCCAGTCTTGGGCGGTCCAGGCCAAGGCAGCGGATCCGGCGGCCAACATCACCAGCAGCAGGCCGACCGCCGCAATCCGGTATTGCGTGGGGATCAGGTCGAAGAGACGCATAACACCGCCCTCGCCCTGGCCCATAGTTGCAGCCGATCCTCCAGGCCGTTGAGGCCTCCGTTGATCCGCCAGGTGATGGTGTTGAATTGCTCTTGATCCGCGAGCGCGTTTAATCCGTTTATCGACCAGAACCACGCGGCCGACTCAGCGGCCCATTGCGGCAGTTCGAGCAGTTCCGGCGTGCGCAGCAATCGCTCATCGCCGAACAGCGCAAGGCTGCAGCGCAGGTAGTTGTCGTGGCCGGTGATCTGGATCAGCCCGCGACCGCGATAGCGTTGGCCGTCGCCATCGGCTGCCGGCGTGTTTCCCAGCTTGGCGGCCAGCGGGCCGGTGTCGTACTTGCTGAGGTACTGATCGCCCCCCAGTTCACGCACGTATTGCAGTTGGCCTGACTCGTGGCCGATCTGGGCGAGGAACGCTGCCTGCCGCTTCGGCGTATCGATCTTGCGGTTGGTCATGGCCGCGTTGAGCGCGGATACAAAAACGCCCGCTTGGCGGCGGGCGTTGGGCATGATGCGTTGCAGTTGTTGCTCGGTAATGGACATCGCTTTTTCCCAGACAAAAAAATACCGCTCGATGGCGGCGGGTGGTGAAGCAGGTACGGCCAGTTACAACTCCAGGACTTTCACCTCCTTGGACGTCTTCTTTTTCTTGCCGGCCGCCTTGGCCTTGCCCTTCTTCCCTGCGTTGCACTCGACCGTGGTGCTCCAGCCGGACTGGGTGAACACCTGCTCCACGGAGTCGACCAGGAACTCCCCATCCAATCCGTCCTTGAAGCCTTGCGCGTTGATCTGCCGTTCTGCAAACAGGTCCGTGCGCCCTACCATCTCCAGCCGCACCTCGGCGGTCGATCGGTTGAACGCGGCGAGCCGGGCTTTCACGGCTTGCTCAGCGGCGGATTTGTTCGGGTGGATGTGGCGGTCGGTGTGAACCGGCGGCAAACCGGCAGGCGCGTCGTCGTTGTCCAGGGTCAGGTTGACCAGCTCGCCGGTTTTCTTGTCCTGGTACTTGGCCTTGACGGCCTTCTGGGTGGTGCGGTCGAGGAAGCGGAATTGCCAGCGGCTGACGTCACTGCGCCGGAGGGTGATCGCTGGCAGGCTCTTGCCGCTGGCGGTCTGGCCGCTTTGGCGAGGCAGCACCAGCAGCTTGCTGTCGGCGACCTTGGCTGTGCAGTCGTAGCCTTTGGCGAGCCGGGTGATGAAGTTGTAGTCCGATTCGTTCAACTGGTCGGCCCGAGGTACGACCGTGGCGACCGTGCATTCGGGTTTCCAACCATTACGTGCAGCAATGTCGCTGACGATCTTGGACAGCGGTACGTTTTCCCAGCTACCGCTGCGGGTGGTCTTGCCGCTGCCGCGCATGTCGCTGGCCTTGCCGCGAATGACCAGGGTGTCGGGCGGGCCGGAGACCTCGATGTCGTCGACGGTGTAACGGCCCACGCGTGCCAGTGCCTTGCTGTCGTAGCCGAGGTAGACCTCGATCCCGGCGCCCTTTTTGGGGAGCGCGACGGCGCCGTCACGGTCGTCGATACGCAACTCGAATTCGTCGGACTCCATGCCGGGCTTGTCGAGGGTACGTAGCAATAACAGGCGGTCATTGATCAAGGCCGTAATGTCAGCGCCATCAGCAATAATCTTGAAGACAGGTTTCAAAGATAGATCCCCAGAGACGAAAAAGCCCCGCGAGTGCGAGGCTAGTTCTGTGACAGATGGTTTAGAACGATTCGATAGGTTTCTTTGCGGCTTCAGCCACTTTCTTCCCCTCCAGCTTTGGAAAACCAAACCTGATAAGTAGCGCGGCTTCCGGCCCTTCACCCGTTATGATTATTTCAGCCGAGCGCACATTATCGGGCAAATCTGCAACCTGACTGGTCACGGTTGGATATTTCTTATTTTTGTCGACGCCTTCATAGAAGGTATACGTCAACGTACCGCTGTTCATTGCGCCGCCTTCGTAACTGGATAGTTTAGATGAAAGGTCATCTCTACTTTTCGCATTAGCAGTGGCCTGAATAACGTCAAATTGAGATTTATCATCTGACAATATCGAGAGCTTAAACGTCTTTGCCAACGTGCCTACCGAGGTTGCAAGAAGGTCAGAATCGTAATCGCTGATCAATGAAAGCATGATCAGTTTGGATCCGGAAAAAATCAGTGCGGCTGTAAACTTGTGCCCGATAAAATCCACATCATCAATGCAGCGAGCAACGCCCCCCACGTCTTCGGAGCAGTCGTAGTAACCCTGGGACTCTTTGAAGTCAGTGACCGAAGTGCCGTACGTGTAGTTTTTGAACAGGTTGTCTGCTGCCATCGCGCCCCAGGAGGTAGCCAGAAGGCCCATTCCCAGAAGAGCGCCTGCGATCAACTTCTTTCCCATCACATCACTTCCTTATGAAAACCCATATTAGGTAATGGCCGGATGCTACCAATCTTGCGCAGCCGTTGTCTTCCTCAATCCCACAACTGCACCTGCTCGGCACCCGACTGTTCGATGTCGGGGAAAGTGATCAGCAGCCCCGTACGCAAGGGTTGCGGCTCATCCGCCAGCAGGCGATTGGCAGCCAGAACCGCTTCAACCGTGCCATTGAGGTGCCCGTAATGCTGGTAACACAGCGTGTCGAGCAGGTCGCCGTCAGACGTTCTGCATATCATCGCCATAGCGTGTGAACTCCAAACTGAAGGTTTGCTTGCGCGGGATCCCGCCTGCCAGCAACGCGCCCTGCTCTTCCTCCAGGCTGCGCAAGCACCAGGTGCCCAGGACAAAGCCGTAGCCAGTGGTCAGGTTCAACGGCAGCAGCTGGGCACCAATGGAACGCAAGGTATCCAGTTGTTTGAGCCCGCCTTTGAACGCAGGAAAGATCGCGCCCTTGAGGCTCAGCTTTTCTTCCCCCATGCCCACGGCCTGCTGCGCCGGCCGACGACTGAGGCGCTCTTGCGAGGCCCAGCGGAACTCTGTTTGCCGGCGAAGTTCGTCGAACGCTGCCGTGTCCAAGTTGAAGTAGAACGGCTGCGCGTTGGTTTGCAGCGGCTGCAAAATCAGCAGATGCGGGAACGGTTTGACCGCTTCCGCCATCGGCGTGGCATTGGGCGCCAGGGCGCTGGTGGGCAGGATGTTTGCCAGCCGGGGATCGACCTTCCCGGCAACCTGGTTGATTGCCGTCCCGGCCCGGTAGGCTTGTTCCTTGAGCGTTCCCATACGCTCATCAATGCCCGTCATCGTTCGGGTGGCTTTATTGTAGGTTGCCAGCACCGTCCCGACTTTGGATTGAGCGGCGCCGATCCCGCGCATGACGCGCTGCAGCTTTGCACCAACCTCGGGCGGTACACCGGGAAGACTGGCGATCTCCTCAGCCGCCCCGGTGATCTCGCTGATCGCGCCATTCACCGGGCCGATCATGTCGTCAATGCTGTGCCGGCCAGCCTCCCCGGCCTTGACCAGGGATTTAAAGCCGGCCTGCAATTGCTCCATATAGATCATTGCTCCCCCTTAAACATGTGGCGCGTCGAACAGGTTGCGTCGTGCCTGCTCCCGGCTGAATTCCTCAAACAGCTGACGCATGTGCGGCATCATCTCCTGCGCCAGTTGCCGTGGATCCTTGACGTCGCCCTGCACCGTGACACCCACGGTCGGGGAGAATTGCCACTGCTGATCAATCCGAGGGGGTTCCGACTTCGCGGCAACCCCGGCACTGAGCAAGGCAGGAGCAACCGCCGCTGCCGGGGCAGCACCCAACGAACGCGACACGTCGCCCAAGGCTGGCCCAGGTGCTGCGGGAGCCCTGAGCCTCAATGGACCTGCCGCTATTGGCGGCGCCATCTGCGCCAATCGCGGCATGGGCGATGTACCAGGTGGTGGCAGCAGCAACGGCGAAGGCTGAACCGGCAGCACCAATCGTTCAGCCGGTGCGTCCGGCCCGCCGAATGCAGCCTTGCCGACTGCACCGCCCAGCTCACCGCCGCCCCAGCTACCAAGGAAACCGCCGATCAACCCGCCGACCACGGTGCCGATCACCGGGACAACAGAACCAATCGCTGCCCCAGCTGCTGCACCGGCCAGTGTCCCGGCCAGCGTGCCAGCGGCATTGCCATAACCCTCGGCCTTTTCGTCGCGGGTTTCGGCGTTCTGATAAGTGTCAGCGGCAATCAACCCGGCCTCGATCAGCGCCATCGGCGCACCGACCTTAGCGAAACCAAGCCCCTTGCCCATCATCGCCTTGGGTGCAAATCGGCTGGCCGTCGCACCAATCGGCGCAGCCGCCGCAGCAGCGCTACCAACAGCCCCTCGACCACCGCGACCACGCTTGCCCTTGCCCCGCCGCCGCTTGCCGTCCCCGACGTCGACCCCACCAGCACCGCCGGAAGGGTTGGTGACGAACACCCGCTGGATCACATTCGGGTTGCCCATCAGCGAACCACGGGCCACATTCACCAAGCCCTTGCCGATCTTGATCGCATTGATCGCGGCACCCAGTCCGACCACACCAGCGGCCAGCACCGTCGCCCCGCTGATTACCGTTGGAAACTTACCGGCCAACTCCCCAAGCCCATACGCGACCTTCGCCAACCCATCGGCAGCCAGGTCAGTCAACGGCCGCACCGCATCTCCAATCCGCGTCATCGACGATTCAATGCCAGCAGTCGCCGTCGCCCACTTCCTGTTGGACGTCTCCCGCGCCTTCGCCGCATCCGCCTCGATCTTAGCCTTGCCATCCGTGCCCTTGATCACCGACATGTCGGCCTTGATCTTGTCGCCGTATTTGATCTGCGCAAGCAAACCCGCACTGGCACTCTGATCGCTGACAATCGTCGCCAACCCCGCCGCTTCAGTCAGCGCGACCATGGCCTGCGCTTCCTCCGCACTACCATCGACCGAGCCCTTGATCTTGGCCTTCAACGCCTCGATTTTCTTGGCCTTGGCCGGATCCTGCTTCTTGATCAACTGCTCGCTGAGCATGATGAACGCATCGACCGGGTTCGCTGCCTTGCCGCTTTTGGTCGCGGCGAGGATCGAGCCGGCCAAGTCATAACCTTCCTTGGCGAAGCGTTCCTGGCTGGTGCTGCTGATCACTGCGTTGAGCAGGTTGTTCATGTTGGTGGCCGCAGCCGCCGCGTCCTGGGTTTGCGAGAATTGCGATTGCAGGCTGGCACCGAGGAAGCGCACCGCCTCGGGGCCTTCCATGCCCAGGCGCTTGATGTTGCCGAGCATGGCCGGCAGGTACTTGGCCATCTCCTTGGGACCGAACGCGCCGATGTCACCGGCGGCGGCCACCTGCCCCAGCGAGGCGGCCATGTCAGCCTGCTTTACCCCGGCCTCCTTGAAGGCGTTGATCAGCGTGGCGATGGTTTCGGGCTCCATCCCCTGGCCGTCGATCAAGTCGGCGATCTGCCCGGCGTAACCGGCAGCCACGTCCCACTCAACACCCTTTTCGATCAAGGCGCCGACCGACTTCGCCAACAGTTGCTGGCTGATGCCCTTTTCCGCCGCGACCTTGCTGATGCTTGCTGCCAGCTCGGCTTCATCGCCTGTGCCGGCAGTGTGTGCCCACAACGACATCTGGCGGATCTGCGCCTGGTAATCGCCGGAGACCTTGGTCGGGATCGCCAACGACGCCGTGAGCGCCGCCGCTTTGCCGAGGGAGTTCTTCATCCCCTCTTTGCCCTGCTGGATCTGCGTGTGGCCCAGCGCCTTGAGTTCGGCGCCCCGCGCTACCTGGCCGAGGGCCTGGTATTCCTTGCGCAGTTTGCCGACTTCAATGCCCTGCTCTTTCAGGGTTTTGAGGTTGCCTTCCAGCTTCCGCAGCAGGTCACCGGCCGAAGCTGAACCGGTGTCGTGGGCTTTTTTCCATTCGTCGCGCAGGCGGATCGTGTCGCCGATGGTGCTTTGCAGCACGCGGGCCTTGGTGCCGGTTTCGCCGAGTTTCTTGATGCGGCCTTCAACGTCCTTGAAGGCGGCGCCGACCGTGGAGCTGACGACGCCGCCGATGACCAGGCCGAGCGCCAGGTTGTTTGCCATGAGAACACTCCAGGCAGGGATGCGGGGCTCAGTCCGTGAGCCACCAGATCATCGTGGAAAAGGGCATGGTCTCGATTTCATTGGCGGCGAATGAGTACTGCGTCGCCAAACGCTTCGCGACCTGTCGCTGCAGGGAGGCGCTAAACCCCGTCATCCTGCACCAGGCGAAAGTAGGCGGCTTGCAGCCGCTGGTAGTCCGTCAGCTTGAGCCCCTCCAGATCCTTGGTGTTGGATTCAGAGAGGCTGGCAAGCAGGATGGTTTCGCGCTGTTCGTCGTCGCCATTGGAAGCTGAAGTTGCGGTACGCACGTCGCGCACCGTGGGCGCCCGGAACGTCAGGCGGTCGAGTTTGATATCGTTGATGTCATACGCCTTGGACAGCGTGACCACTGCGCCATCGGAGCCAACGACTAACCAGGTCGGCGTGTCGCCCTTGTTTTCGGGCATACCGGCGTCTTGCAACAACCGCGAGTAGGCGGACTGCAAGCGTGAATAGTCCGTCAGCTTGAGTCCGTCGAGGTCAACAATGCCGGCATCCGCGAGGGATGCGAACAACGTCACTTCGCGCAATACCTCGTCGTCGCCACCGATTGCGTCGGAGGCGCGGACTTCACGCAAGGTCGGAGCACGCAGGGTCAGTTGGTCGACCTTTACGCCGTTAATATCGCTGGGGCGCGTCAACGTGATCGTCGCGCTATCCGCTTCGACGGTAAGCCAGGACGGCAGCTTTTTCAGTGTTTTCATGAAAGCTAATTCCCTTACATGCCCAAGTCGCGACGGACGCTGGCAAGTTGATCGACGCCGTTGATAACCCGGACGCAGTTGATTGGGTCGATCTCGTACATCAGGCGGCCGCCGACTTCGAGCTTGTAATAGCTGACTGCCACGGAGTACTTGAACTCCCCCGCCTCGCCGGCTTTCCAGTCGCCCGGATCGATCTCTTTGAGCATGCCGCGCAGGGTGGCGACCACTGCCGTGGTCGCACCTTTCTGGCCTTTGAAGGAACCCCGGAACACACCGTTGAACGCCGTCTGATCGGCGAGCCCAAAAAACTTCATGGCTTCAGGGCGCGCACCTTTGCCAGCGAAACCGGCCTCCAGTTTCTCCATGCCCTGGTCCATCTCCACCGGGGCATCCATGCCACCGGCGCGATGCTCCTCGGTTTTCAAGGTGAGCTTGGGGAGCGTCACACTGGTCATCTCCCCGTTAAAAGCAACGCCGTCGATATGGGCGTTCATGTTGTAGAGCGTTTGCGGAACCATCGGCGGCTCTCCTTTATGCGTTGGTGTCGAGGACTTCGGTCAGCCACTGGTCAGTGACCTCGACCCGGAAGTTGGGGTTTTCTGCCGGCGGGACGTCGGTGAAGCGGATGTTCCAATACACCTTGCCCTGCGCCAGTTGGCTGGCCGTGTTCAACGTGGGGTCGGCGAACACCTCGAAGTTGATCACCGCTCCCTGGTTTTTCAGGTCACGCATGAACGCCGCGAGGCCTTCGGTCACGTCGCTGACATAGGTCTTGGTGATCGAGCGGTCGACCGCCCATTTGTGGCCGTAGAGGATCGCGTCCATGACGATGTCCATGGTCCGCACGCGGGTGACAAACGCCCACTTCGGATCGCTGGAACAGGTGCGGTTGCCCCACAGGCGGTAGCCGTCATCGCGGATGATCGTGGTGATCTGCGCGTTGTTGAGCAGGTTGGCCCGGCAGGTTTCGTCGCCGTCCAGGAACTCAATGGGGCGACCGGTGCCGGTGAGGCCGACGAACTCTTTGTTCGACGGCGAGGCCCAGAAGCCGTACTCCGAGTCGGTCCAGGCGAAGAGCCCAGCGACCCACGCGGAACTCGGTGCATTGACGGTCGCACTCTTCTCGGTGTCCCAGTACTGCACGCCGGGGTCGACGAGGAACACGCGCTTGCTGCCGAAGTTTTCGCGGTATTCCATCGCGGCTTCGTCGGTGGTGTTGGGGCCGTCGATAATCGCCATGGCCCGCAGCTTGTCGCTCAAGGCAACCAACGCCGTGGCGACGGGCAAGGTCGCGGTGTGTTTTGGCGCGGCCAGCAAACGAGGCTGTGCGTTGAAGCGGCTCTTGCCGTCGAGCAGCGCCTGCATGCCGGTACGGGTGCCGTTCGCCAGGACGCCGCCGATGATGGCCGAGGTCTGCGCGGCGGCGTCTTCAACCTTCGCCACGCCGCAGGCAACGATCACCGCTTTGGCGCGAACGTAGATCGCCTTGATTGCCTGGGTGATTGCGGCGTCAGGGCCCCAGGCGGCAACCGCTTCGCTTTCGCGGGTGACCAGCACCAGTTGGTTGGGCAACGCGCTGGCAGCGGGTCCGGGGGTGAAGGTGTCGCAAAGGCCGATGATCGACGACGACGGCACCGCGATAGGCCGCGAACCGGTGTCGACGTTGCTGACGGTGACACCGTGAAAGAATCCACTTGCACTCATTGTGCGGTCTCCAGAAATGACGAAGCCCCGCACTGGCGGGGCTTAATGGTTGAACGGGATGTACGGACGGTTAATCCGTTGTGCTGGCTTCGTCAGGTGACAACGGCCACAGAATTTCGGTCGGGAAGTCCGACTGCCCTTCGATACGGTTCAGGGCGATGCGGTATTGCCGCCACAGCGCCAGGCACGCTATTTCCTCTTCGGTAGCAGTGTGGGTGTCCACAGCATCTTGCAGCGGCCCCATGCGATTGGCCGCTATTGCCAGTAACTTGTCGCGAGCCTCTTTGGCCTGGAGGGTAAGTTCGCCGATGCCGGGCGGAATCTGAATGAGTGGCGGAGGTTCTACTTCCGTGAATACTTCGTTGGGGAGCAGTTCGTCATCGCTACCTACTGCCCGCCAGCCCGGCATCCCATCGTTACGCACCGCAAAACCATTCATAGGTTGTCCTCCCAGCCCGTGGCGACAAGCTGTCCAGAAGAACTGCCGCTCGCGTAATAGATATTCCTCGACTCCAGCAGGATCAACGCGCTGCTGTTCATATTCATTGGCGTGCTGCCCGGCGTCGTGACACACAGCGGTGCCAAGTTGGTCGCTGAGTCATAGCCCCCATAGGCATTGTTGGGCGCCGCAATGACACCCGCTGGACCCGTCTGAATATGCACGGTGCAAGCAATTGCCCGCGCTGTTGGCGGTATGAAAGGGTCCACGCTGACGGTCACGAAAGTGGGAGGATGGTTCGCCACCCCCTGAACCCCTGAAGCCATCCCGCGTGTAAACGGAATGTTGGTTCCAAGCCTCCACTGCACCCGATTTCCAAACTGAACCATAGCCAGTGGAAATTTATTGGCCGTCGTGTCGGTCATGATCCAGCCCACGCGCGCATAGCGAATGTCACCTGCCCAGGGCTGCGTCGGAGGCGTTGCGCCGGTCGACAGGAGAGCTGCCAGATCACCATTAGCCGGGTTGTAGATAACCCAAACGCTGTACCACGTACCGGCAGCAATGACGCCGACGTCAAGACCACCAGCGCCCGTAACGGCTGTAGATGCAGCAAGGTTGACCAACTTTATGGTCGATGCTGCACCTGACGGGCCTTGCAACACCAACTGATCTGCTGTGATTGAAACCACGGCATTTGAACCCGTAGTGGAGAGCCTCAGATTTCCGCTCGCTCCACGAACCGAGGGGGCTGCCTTGGCAGTTTTGAGCGGCGTCATCATGGCGCTGTCGTCAAGCCCAGCATTGGCTTGTGCCTGGCTAGCTACCTTTGCCGCACCTAGTGTCGCTTCTGTGGCTTGAACTAAAAACTTGTTGAAGGCCTGGAGAACACGTAAAGGCGTCATCGGCAGAGCATTGTCTGTCCCGGTCTCGGCTTGCAATTGAGTTGGAACAACAATCCCATAACCACCCAACGTTGTAGCTTTGTCAGGCTTCGCAGCCAAAGCGCTGTTCATGGCATTGGCAAAGTCCGGATCATTGCCAAGCGCCCGAGCGATCTTACCCAGCTGGTCCAAGACACCTGGCGCAGTACCAACCAATGCAGTAGTGGCAGCTTGAATCGCTGCGGTTGTTTGAGTTTTGGTAAAAGCATCGCCGATGCCATAACCGCCGAGTGTTGTTGCCTTATCGGCCTTCGAGTCAAGGTTGAGGTTGGCGGTCGTCCATACCTTCGATCCGCCCCAGAGCAAGTCGCCAATAGGCGACATCGCCATGTCCCTGGCGAACAATCCTTTCCACGTGAAGACAATACGCGGCGCATATGCCAAGTCAGTCTTACTGCCTTCGACTTCCTGCGCTTCGCGAATCAGCAGCGCACCACCGCCGCCAGAACCATCGGTTCCACCCGGTTGCGGTGCAGAAAGCGCGGGCAACTGACGACTTACCACGCCTACCCGAAGCGCATCGGTGATGCCGTACCCAGCAAGTGTCGTTGGATTTGCACCAGATACGACGATGCCATATTTGTTGATCGTGACCTGGGTGTAGGTTCCGGCTTTTTTATTCGCCGGCAATACCGCGTCAATCGCTCGATCCACATATTCCCGTGTTGCCAGCACAATCGCGGGATCGATCTTCAACACGATATTGGCGATGCTGGAAACAATGAAGTTCATCCGCACAATCTGTGTGCGACCTGACCCCTGATCCAATGCAGGCTTGAAGCTGGGCGCGCAGTTGGAAACCGCGACCAGATCGCCGTCAGCGTCGTACAAGCCGATCTCGCGGATCCACCAGCCGCCAATATCTGCCGGGATTACCTGCTCGGCGATGATCACCGCCGCGTTTACGGGATCGACTATCACTTGATTCAGAGGTGCCCGTCGCCGCTCGTTGATCAGTTTGGTCTGGCTCGCGTTGGGAATCGGGTCGGTGCCATTGGCATCGCCAACACCCAGCGCTGTGAGGTTCCAGGGAATGCCCAGAGCGTTGGCGTTAGCCAGTTTCGCGGCCCCCACGTTGGTGAGGATCGCCATAAATTGCGAGTTGCGATCAATCATGGGTAAACGTCCAGAGTGTCTATGCTGTGTTCGCGCCCGACCATGCTGATGTAGCCCGTGACTTCGATGTCACGCTGCACAGGTGGGTACACGTCGATTACGTCGCCTTCGTAGAGAGCGACACCGATGTTTATGGCGCCTTGGGTTTCCATACTGATCGCCAGCCCGGTCAGGGACCGGCTGACGGGTTTGGCGTCGTCGATCAGGCGCTCCAGCTCCAGGTACATATCTTCGGTAATGCCGGTGTCCAGCACACCGACCTTCAAGGCGAAGGTGCCGGGGACGCCTTTCGGTGTGGTCTGCCACCACTCGATCACCTCGATCAGGTAACCCAGCGGCTCGACCACTCGCCGCAGGGCGCCGATGGTGCCCTTGTGCGCATGCACGTAGAACGCGGAACGGATGGCCGAGCGCTTAACCGCTTCCGACCACTTGTTGTCCCAACGGTCGACGGACCAGGTCCAGGCCAACCACGGCAACAACTGCACCGGGCAGGTGTCCGGGTTGTACAGCGAGCGCAACGGGATCTCGGTCTTTTCGGCGAACGCCACTTCAACGGCGCGCTCCAGTTGCGTGCTGTTGAGGGGTAATAAGCTGTTCATGTCATCCTCCGAGCACCACGCTGAAGCCAGTGCAGTACGCCGCCTGGGATTTGCTCGGTTTCAGGTCGACCCAGTTTTTCAACTCGACCCGCCCGACACCGCTGATGTGCAGTTGAGCGTCGATGCCGGAGCGAGCGATTTCCAGCGCGAGACGTTTGCGCGGGTTGATCCAGGCAGCGAGGCGCTTGATGGCTTCGGACAAAATCGCGTCGTTTTCCGGGCCGGCGCCGATCATGTGCAGCACTGCGTCGATCCGGTACTCCAGGATCTGCGCGCTCTGCACGGTGAGGCGGTCGCCCACCGGGCGGATGTCGTCGTCGCTGAGCGTGGCGTACACCTGATCCAGCAGCGGCTGATCCGCCTGACCGCTGCCGATCAGGCTGAGCACGGTCACCACCACGACGGCCGGTGACGGGCTTTCCGCCGTGGCATCGGCCACCAACGCCGACGCGTTGCGTGCGTGGAAGATGTAGCTGTTACGCGGGCCGGCCGTGGTCAGTCCTTCGTACACCAGCTGGATCCGCTCGCGCAGTGCGTCGTCCGATTCCCGGACTTCTTCGACCGGCGGCACCGCCAGCAGGTTGGCCGGTTGAATGACCAAGCGCTGCAGCTTGACGTTGCCCGCGAGCTGATCGAGATCTTCCTTTTCCGCGTAAGCAAGCAGCAAGGCCTTGGCCGCATCGTTGACCCGTGCCCGGTTCTGCATCTTGCCGTAGGCGCCCAGTTCCACCAGCTTGACCACCGGATCGCTCTCCAGCGCCGCCGACCAGTTGTCGCCCATGAACCCTCGAAACGCCGCGAGCCCTTCGTCGTACAGTGCTTCGTAGTCCAGGGTCTCCAGCACCTGCGGCGCCGGCAACGCCGATAAATCCACCGTGCTCATGCCGACACCTCCAACAACAGGCTTTCGCCCTGATATTCACCGGTCAACTTGAATTCGATGCGGCCACCGACGATGGCGACGACCTGCACCTGTTCCAGCTTTAGCCGCGGCTCCCAGCGACCCAGCGAACGGGCCACCTCGGCCTGGACGGCGCTTTTCCAGCCGCCATTAACCGGCAGGTCGACGAAGCGCCGGATCTGGCTGCCGTACTCGGGTCGCATCCGCCGACTGCCCACGGGCGTGGCGAGAATGTCCTCGATGGACTGCCGGAGATGGTCGAGCCCGGACATCGGTTTGCCGGTGCGGCGATCCATTCCGATCATCGGGTTACTCCTGCACCAGTTCCGGGTGAGCCTTGAGGAACGCGAGCTGCTCGTCGGTGGTGGCCGTCACGTGGGCCTTGGTCACCGCCAGGGTGCTGCCATCGGGCAGGATCAGGGTGCGCGAGGTGAAGAGCGTGTCGCGGAAAACGCGGCCGGGCACCACCTCATCCTGGCTGTCGGGTTTGGTCTTGCTCATGAACGGAGGCTCCTAAAACGAAAAACCCGCACAAGGCGGGCATGGGTCAGTGTTTGTGGTTCGGCGTGTTGCCACCGACATCGATGACCTTGCCGTCGCTGTTGATGTCACCGGTCGTGTTCAACGTGCTGTTGATCTGGGTCGCGCCGTCGATTGTGACCACGCCCACCAAGTGGATCTGGCCCGACGCCAGCCGCATGCTGTCCGGCGTTATCTCCAACACCGAGTCACCGACCTTGACCGTGACGTTGCCCGCCGGCAGATCGATGGTGTAGCTGTGTGCCGCCCAGTCGTAGACCAGCGAGCCACCGTCATCGAAACGCCAGACCTCTACATGGTCGCGGTTGTCCGGTTGCGCGCCGGCATTGCCGTACAGGCCGGCGATGAATGTGCCCATCGCCGGTTCTCCGCTGGGGCTGATCAATGCGCCCTGCTCGCCCAGGCTCGGCGCCCGCCAGTGGCGCGCCTTGCCAGCGGCCTGGCTGTGCCAGCGCACCCAGGCGCTGGTCCAGTCACCCGACTTCACACGCACCATGGCAGCTGGCAAGTCCACCGCGACAACAACGCAGGGCATCACCGTGGAAGCGATCATCCGATCATGCTGGGCCGTGGCGTAGCTCATCGCAGATCCTCCGGTTTGATCTGCCCAACACCCGGCCCGAGGTCGATGACCAAAGTGCCCGGCGGTTCGTCCGGCCACGGCCATTCCTCGACGCCCAGGTAAACCGTCTGGTCCCACTCCACCAGCCAGACGAAATAACCGTCCAGCTCAGGCTTGGTCCAGTCCTGGGTGGAGCGAATGAACTGTGCGCAATCCACCTCAAGGCCCCAGCTCTGTCCGCGCAAAAGCACGGCCAGTTGGGAGGCCAGCTGCACCGCCTGACGCTGCGGATCCACGCTGATGGAATCGACGACAATCCGCGCTTCGAACTTGCAGGTGAGCGCGGTTTCACCCGTGCCGAGATCCTGCGCGGGCTCCATCTCGGCCATCTCCAGCAGCACCACGGGTGTGGGGAGGCTGGTGTCTGCTGACAGGTCCGGCCAGAACGAAACGCCCTGAAGGCCCGGCAACTGATCCTGCAGGTGCTGCTCGATGGCCTCATACAAACGGTCGAGGCTGAAAGGTTGATCAGGCACGGGCGGTCCCCTTGAGGTACTTCTGCAGTTCAAAGTTGAGTTCCTGCTTGAGGATCTCCAGCAAGCGCTCATCGGCCTGTTTGACCCAGTTGTCGAAGTGCGGCCGCACCTGGTCCAGCGAGACCTTGGCTTTCGCCAGCGGGAAGCGGTTGTCGCTTTCCGCGATGAAGCCGGAGCTGCGTCGGCCCTGCGTGCTGCCGGGGTAGTCCGTGGCGTTGAAGTGCTTGCTCGACGTGCGAATCCAGATGTCAGGACTGCCGCCATAGACCTGTTTGAAGAACGCGCCCTGGTAACGCCGCCCCGCCACCGAAACCCCGGCGCGGGTTTGCCGAGCCTTGCCGACGCGGCTGGCTTCGATGGCGTTGACCCCGAACCACAACTTGCCGCGCATCGCCCCGCCGCTGACCGGGTAAGCCCGTAGGCGTTGCCGCACGGCGCCGATGGCGATGCGTTCCTGCTTGCCCACGGCGCGGGCGATGTGGGTGCGCAGCCAGCCAAGCGTCTTGTTGATCGCACGACGTTGCGCCGCTGCCGCAGCCTTGGGCACCAACTGCCCGAACTCGCGCAACGCCTGGGAATGCACCGCTGATGGCTGAATGTTGAGCATCCCGCTGTCGCGGGTCTGGTGTACGTAGCTGCCGATACTCATGGGCGCTTCCTCAGGATCAGGGCCACCAGGCCGTTGCCGTTGGGTTCCAGTTGCAGCAGGTCGTAGTCACCGCCGCCGTCCAGGGCTGGCACATCGACCGTGACCCGCAGACCTCTGCTCAGACCTTCCGAATCCTTCACGCGAATCTCGAAGCGTGGCTCGCGGATGGCGGTCTGGACCTTGCCGAACGCCGGTTGCTTCCACGGTGCCGAGAACATGCCCAGCACCGGCTCGGCGCGGCCTTCGATCAAGGCGCTGTCGCCGAGGGTTTCAAACACCACGTCGTCGATGTCGTCGATCAGCTCGCGGAAGGCCACGGTCACATCTCCAGCAGGATCTGCGCTCGAGGCCGCGTGCAGAGGTGCAGCGGGTTGGACTGGGCCTCACCGGCCACACCCTTGCCGAACTGCAATGGCTCGATCTTGCTGTAGTACGGAATGCCCTGGGTGTTGACCGTTTCCATGTAGTCAGCCGGTGCAAAGCACGAGATGTACAGGTCTGGCACGCCTTCGGGGATCAGCAGCGCCTTGTCGTCGTGGACGAACGAAACACCCGCCACCTTGCCGCGATAGCGCTCCCAGACAATTCCGCCGAACTCGAAGCTTTCACGCGCATCGCCACGGAGCGCAGCGGCCTGCATGGTGTTGAGGTAGGTGTCTTTGACCGATTTGTGGGCAATCAGCTTGTTCCAGAAGTTTTTGCCGCACAGACCACGGGAACCGCTGCTGGTGACGCTACCAAGCGCCTCCTCTTGCATATCCAGCGCTTCGCCACATTTGACCCGCAGCTCGGTGTCTGGACTGTTCAAGCCCATCTGCAGCTTCTGGCGATTCACGCCGAAGGATTTATAAATATCCAACAGGACTGTCTTGCCATCGGCGTCCAGTACTTGCCCATTCAGGGCGCCCATGCGCTGGAATTCATGGGTCGCATCCAACTGTCGGCGGGCCTTCGCCAAACGCTTGTTGACCACATCCTGCACCGCCTGCAACTCGGTGCGCGTGCCGAAGGCGCGGATGCCCTGGATCTCATCGGCCTTGATGGTGAAACGTTCCGGCAGGTGCACGGTGTTGAAAGGGATCAGCGTCCGCTTGGTCGCGCCGACCACCAGGCCCGACGTACCACGCTCACCCGCCGGCACCAGGGCCAGGGTGTCGCCGTCCTTCTCGATCTGCACGGTCAGGGTGCTGATGCCCTCTTCGCGGAACAGGCCCAGGCTGCTGATGCGGCCCGGCAGGTATTCCTGGTCATTGATTGCAGCGGTCAACGAGGAGACGCTGAACGCATCGTCTTCAAAAATGGCGATCTCGGCCATGGGGGTACTCTCCAGAAACGAAAAATCCCGCACGCGGCGGGATGGATAAACGGGGATGAGCGTCTTAGCGGACGATCAGGAAATGGGCGGCCAGGGCCTTTTCGGCGGCGAGGTCGAGGCCGGTCAGGTGTGCTTCGCTGACCTCCGCCAAGCGCACCACGGCGCGACCGCGACGGACAACATCCGACTCGCCGAGCGGCCCGTACAGGATCGCGACGGCGTTTTCGGTGCCGTCTTCGGCGGTCGGCTGGTACGGGGCAAACTCGCTGGTGGCGGTGATCAGGCCGAGGATCTGGCCCGGTTCAAGGGCCGCACCCGCTGCGACGTTGATCGCCTCGCGGGAAATATTGCCGGCGCCCTCGGACAGCAGGAACTCACCTGCGTGCATCGATTCGGTTTTCATGCTCTTGCTCCTTTCGAGGTTCCGTTCTGCGCCGCCTGACGGGTAGCCCAGATCGAGTGGGTATCAACCTGCTTGGCATTGACCTTGGGTACAGGGTCATCGTCCAGCGGCAGGCTGTTGTTGATTTCAAAGCCACCTCCGCTGCCGACCAGCTTGTCGAAGAGACGAGCGCGGACGGCGGCTTCGTCGAGGCCGGCCGTGATGAATTCGCCGGTCAGCTCTGGCAGTCGGGCCGCGACACACAGACCGTGCAGCGCTTTGGCATTGGTCAGTGCGGCCTGGATCACCGCCTCACTTTCAAGCTTGGTGACAGCGAGCAGCGGATCCACCAGGTTGCTGATGCCCGCTGCTGCACAACCTTGCGTGACCATCAGCGCGAGTTTTGCCGCGTCCAGCACCGGGGCCGAATCGGGCTCCGGTAGCTCGACGTCAGGCTCTTCATCCAGCTGGGCGAGCAATTCAGGCGGGGCATGCTGGAAACGCTGCAACACGCTGCCCTGGCCGAGACAGGCGCTGACCTTGAGGCCGTCGCCCACTTCATCGGCCAAGCCCAGCGCTACCGCCTCGTTGGCCGTGAGCCAGGTTTCAGCGTTGACCATGCGCCGCAGCTCGGCTTCGTCGATGTCCGGCGCCTTGGCCTTGTAGGCCGCGATGATCGCTTCCAGGGTCTGGTCCAGCACATCGGCGACGCGGCGGAAGTCCTCGGCGTCGCCGCCGGTAAAGGTGTAGGGGTTGTGGATCATCAGCATGGCGTTGGCCGCGATCACCACGCGGTGAGCGCCACACACCGCGACACTGGCCGCGCTCGCCGCCAGGGCATCAATGCGGCCGGTGCAGCGCTCGCCCAAACGCGACAGCGCGTTGTGGATCGCCAGGCCGTCGAACAGATCACCGCCGATGCTGTTGAACGCAACGATCACCGGCGACACGCCGTCATCCATTGCGCGCAGATCCTGCACGAATTGATTGGCGGTGACGCCCCAGGCGCCGATCTCGCCGTAGACGAAAATCTCGATGTTGCGCTGCTCGGCTTCGCCGCTGGCCTGGAGCGTGTACCAGCTTTTGTCCGCGACGGTGACCTGCTTGCCAGCCTTGTCATAAACGCGAGGTTTGGCTTTTTTGCTCATGGTAGTTCCTTGTCATCAATCGTCTCGATGGCATCAAGAGTCGTGTAGTTGAGGCCGAGGTCCGTGGACCGGGCGAGGTCGGCGGCGTTTTCAGCGTCGATGGTTTCCGCGTCGTAACCGTTACGCAGACACATCTCACTGCGCGAACCAAAGCCCGCCTGCACTTCCATCCGCCGCGCCTGTACGTCCTGCACCGGCTGGATGTAGGCCCAGCCTTGCGGCACCCAGCGCGTGCGCAGGTATTCGCGCCGACGTTGTGCGTAGTCCGGCAGCACCAGGGCACCGGACAGCACTGCCATGTCCATCCAGGCAGCCCGCACCGGGCGACACAGCTGATGCACGTACACGCCGAATTGCAGCTGCTCCAGGCGGCGTCGGAACTCGTTGAGCACCACCCGCAGCGCCCGGTCGTTGACCTCCCGCATGTCGCCGGTGAGGATCTCGTAAGGCGTGCCCGACCCCGCCGCTGCCGCCATCAGTTGCTGACGCATGAAGTCCGGGTAGTTGTTGCCGGCGTCCGGTGGCTTGGAGAACTCCACCTCTTCACCTGGCCCCAGCTCCTGCATGGTGCCGGGCTCCAGGGCGACCATCGGCGTGAAGCCGTCGCGGTCGGTGGTCAGAGGTTGCCCCGTCACCGGATCACGCGGTTGTGGCCCTAATTCCGGCGCCGGCCGCTTGATGAAACCCGCGAACAGGTTCGCCACTTCCTGGCGAAACAGCACCGCGTCATCGTAGTTGTCCAGGCTGCGCAGACGCTTCAACACCGGGGCCAGACGCGGTACACCGCGCAACTGACCCGGCTCCATCGGTTCGAAGATGTGCAGCACCTGCGCTGCCGGTACACGCACCAACTGGTTGTAACCGGCATTCAGCGACGATGAATCGCGGGGATGCGACAGATACATCCAATACGCCACGCGCTTGCCGGCCGGGTTGAACTCGATCCCGGCGCGGATCACGTTGCCATTTTTGGCCGTTTCGAATTTGTCATGCGGGACAAACTCAGGGGCCAGCGCCTGCAGCTGCAGCGGCACCGCCAAGCCGTCGCTCGGGCTGCGCGGCCGCAACCGCACAAAGCACTCACCGGCCGTTTCAACGGTGCGCGCCACCAGGGCCTGCATGCCGTAGAAGTCGGTCAGCTCGTCGGCGTCCGCTTCGTCCACCCAGTCATCCCACAGCTGCTGCTTGAGCTTGCGCAGCGCCGCGTCGTCAGTGGTCGGCCTGGGCGTGATGCCGGTGCCGATCAGGTTGCTGACGCGCTTGTCGATGACGTTGAACGCATACGGGTCGTTGCGCACCGCCGCCCGCGAACGTGCCCGCAGGTTACGCAGGGCCGGGGTGTTGATGCTGTTGATGCCGTTGTCGGTGGCTTCCCAACTGGCCGAACGCCGGCCCTCCCCGGCGCCTTCGTAACTGGCCTTGATGTTCGACGGCAGCAAGAATCCATTACGGGTCAGCGTCGGATAATGTCGGGCCATTAGAGTCCCTTGCCTCCGTGGGTAAGCCGAACCACGCGAGAGCGCGGCCCGGCGGCTTGGCTCAACGACGTGCGGATCTCGTCGCGGGCCTTGAGCAGTTCGTCGATGGAGCGGTACTCCACCGTGCGGTCGCTGTAGCGCACGGTCTTTTCACCGCGTGCGATGGCGCGCTCGATGGCGTCGAGGTGCTTCGGGGTAAACGACATATCAGCGTCTCTTCAGGTAACCGCTCGTGGAGCTGCGGCGTTGTGGGGGGGCGGCGGGTCGCTGTTGGGCAACGGGTGCAAAAGGCGGCGGTGCAGGCTGTGACTGACGTGCCGCTACCGGTACCGGTGTTTCTTCAGCAGTGACACGCTCGCCCTGCACAGGCTTGACGCCCAACGCATCGTCGAACAAACCGGACTGAGCCAGAGCCTGTCGCACCCGCTCCCAGTCATGTTCCTGGTAGCGGTTGATGCCGAGGTAATGCGCCATCGCCAGGCAATACACCATCAGGTCGAGCGCCTCGTTGCGTTCGGCCTTGCCCTTGACCCACTCGATACGCTTGTAGCCTTTGACGTATCGAGCGACCTTGCGCTCGGCCACGCACTGGGCGAAGAACTCGTCCGGCAGGTCATTGGCAAAGTGCAGCGCGCCTGGGCCGTCTTCGAAGGCGTAGCGGTTGTAGATCCAGTCCTTCGCGGTGTCGGTACCGACAAACCACAACTCGGCGCCGCCACGTTCGGTCTGGCCTTTCCAGGTCACATCAACCATGGATGGCCGCTGAGCGATCACCGGCCTGCCGGGTTTGCTCGCGCCCTTGATGGCGAACACGTTGCGCCAGCGCCGCACACGACAGAACTGGTACACCTCGTCGGTGTGGTGACCTCCAGAGTCGACGCCCGTCGCGAGGATCGCCAACGCAACGCCGCACGGATGCCGGTAGCGAACCTTGAGCTTTTCGTCCAACACCGCCCAGGTGCGCTCGTCGGCTGGGTCGCCCCAGATCACCTGGTGGTCGACCACCCAACGTTCCATGCCGACTCCGAAGCCCATCACCATCAGCTCCAGGCGATTGGCCTGGACGTCGACGGCGCCGGTCAGCATCAGCACGCCCACCGGCATGCTGCCGAGGGTGTAGGTCTCCAGCCGTGCCCGAGCGACCAGCACTTCGGCCTTGGTCTGCTCTTGCGCGCTGTCCCAGACCTTGGCGAGGCGGGTGTTGTAGAACACCTGCATCAGGCCCATGTCGCCCTTGGCCTGTGCCTTCTTGGCGTCTTCGAACTCCTCGGCCAGCGAGGGCCAGTCCTTCCAGCCAATCGGCGAGTACAGGGCGTTGAGGTGGAAGCCCACCGTCTTGCCATCGCCGCTGCCATGGGCGCGCCACTCACCACGGGCGAGCATGTCGGTCTTGTGATGTTCCTCAATCAGGACGTCACATTCAGGCGCAGCGCACTCGTAGTGAACCGTGCTGTAGTCCTTGTTGTAATGCAGCCGCTCCCATTCCAACACCTGCATGTGCCCGCAGGTTGGGCACGGCACGTAGTAGTAACGTTGGTCGCTGGACTCGAACAGATCCGCGATCCGCGAGGCACCCTTGATGGTCGGCGAGCTGGAGAAGTAGATCTTGGCGTTGCGGCCAAAGTTGGTCGCTCGCGTTTCCGCCAGCACGATGGGGTCACCTTCCTGGCCCACATCGTTTTCCCAGCGGTCGACCTCATCACCGTAAATGTAGCGCGCCGACAGCTCGGACAAGTTGGCCGCCGAGCCTGCCGTGGTCACGTACAGCGAGCCACCCTCGAACTCCTTGGTGTCCATGGTGTTGCGGGCATCCCGCGAGCGGCTGGCAGCCACGCGCTTAGCCAACTCCGGGGTCGCCTTGATGGTCTTGCTGATCCGCCCGGAAACCCGCTTGGACAAGCCCAGGCTGGGCAGCAGCGCCAGGATGTTGGACGGCGCCATGTGGATCAGGCCACCCATCCAGTTCAAGGCGATCTGCGTTTTCATCAGTTGCGAGGCCACCATGGTGACGACGCGCCGGCACGGGTGGGCCGGTGACAGGCAACGCATCGGCTCGCGGGCATACGGCGTGCGGTCGGTGCGGTACTGGCCCGGTTCAGGGGCACCGGTATCACGCGGAATGCGCATGTACTCGTCGGCCCACTCGTCGATCCAGAGGTCTGGGTCGGGACGTAGCCCACGGAAATACGCCTCACGGTACGCACGGTCACCGTCAGGAAACTCCGTGTTCATAGGTCAACTCGCTGTCATCGCTCGTTCAAGGTCGGACGAGGACATGCGCTCAGCCTCTTCCAATGATTTACGGAGTGTCGCCGTCAGGTGTTTTTCGATGTCCCAAGGGTCCGTCATGGCTGCCAGCTTGTGGGACAGCTGGGGCAGCAGGCCGAACAGCTGGTCACGCAGATGGCGACCCGCGTTGTACGCCCCCAGCTCCACAGCATCCCTGGCAACCAGCGAGCCCTGCGCCTTGTGCAACTCAATCTCGGCCAGTTGCGCCAGGTTGTGTTCGCGCATGGCGCGAGCCTTCTGGAAGTCGTGGCCCTTGACGGTGATTGGCTGCTGCGGCGCAGCCGTGTTAGTCGGCTCGACCAGGGGCGAAAGTTGACTGTAAACGTCACGCTGAATCCGGTCTTGCTGGTGGCGAGCCGCGACGGCGGCCTTGCTGGGGTCGGCGGTTTCGAGGATCAGTGCTTCGGTTGCCAGCACATCGACCTTCTTGCCGTCCGGCGACAGCACCAGGCGGTTGTTGCCTTTGAGCCAGGTGATGTAACTCGGCGTCCTGCCGATGCGAACCGCGAAAGCGCTTTTAGACAGGAACAGTGGATCCGTCATAAGCCCTCCTTTTCAACGGGTTTTCAATGGAAACCTTTCAATTTCAATGGATTGAATTTCAGTAAGCTGGCAGCCCATCCGCTAACGCTTTCCCGCGGGTTTCATGCCCCGTGTCCCTCGAATATCGCCAGGGTCCCCGGCGACTTTTCGGCGCCACATTTTGGTGCAAAGGCATGCGGGCCACGTAATCCGTGGCCTCCAGCGTCTCACCCTTGACCTCCCCCCGAGGGAGGCACATCGCACACGCCCAACCGCTTGGCGGCCCAGCGTTCGTACAGGCCGATGGCGACATCGGCGCCGGCCATCGCGGTGAGGCAGCCAATGCTCCCCGCCGCCAGGACCGACATGCCCGATGCGTGCAACAACATCACGGTGGAAACCCCGCAGACCACGCAGGCCCCGGAGCGAAGCAGCAAGCGGCGAACCAAAGACCAACCGCTCACCCCCGCCTTGTCGGCCCGCCATGCCTCGCCGGAAATCCCGCCGACCAGGGACAGTACGATCACCATCCAGATCGGCATCTCAATAAGCGCTTGCTGCTCGTTTGTCATCAACTGTCTCCATAAGGACAAGCCACTGATACCGCGTAATGGCACTTTAAGATTGTTCTGCTAACTTCAATGCGCACATCTCAATGGCTAGGAGGCCATATGAACTTTCTGCACACGCGTGAATACCTTGAGCAAGGCGATATCGTGGTTGTCGAATGCTCACACCAATGCAATGTTCGATTGACCACTGATACGAATTTTTCAAAATTCAAACGGGGTGGAGCACACGAATACTTCGGGGGGTTCTACAAGATGTTGCCGGCACGCATTCCAGCTCCAAGCACGGGCCATTGGAACATTACGATTGATCTAGGTGGCGGCAGCGGAAACATCCGCCACTCGATCAACATCATCCGAAACAGCTAACTCCCCAATACACTCCTCAAGTGCTGAGTTCAGCGCGTCCCTGATCTGTTCCAGTGTCGTGTCGAATGCGTAGGCCGGGGACGTAAATCCGCCTACGCAATTCCTAGACCAAATCAACATTCCCTTTTCGTTACGAATCTGTACTTCCATTGCGGAGCCCTCCGACCTAAACGCCCTACCCCATAAACGCAAAAACCCGGCGCAATGGCCGGGTTCAGTGTGGTGGTGTGTCCCGCTGCTTGCGGTCGCACCTATCGAAGATGGGTACTTTTTACAGGTGGATTATCATGGCAGCAAGCAGGTTTTAATGCCATGGAGCAATACGGGTGTGACGTGGGTGTGACGCAGGTACAACGGAGGGACAACGCATTCAATCGGCTATCGCTTCTGGTGCCCTGCCTGACCTGTCCCACTACTCTGGATCGAAGTAGGACAGCTACAGGCGCCTGAATTCGGGGCTCTGCCCTACTGTCCTACCTTTACTTCCTTTTTCTTGTGTATAGAGAGAAAGCTAAAAGCACGCGTGCGCGCCATGGGCGCGACTACGTGCCCGCTATGCTTATGTGTGCGTGGGGCGGGTGAAGGTTGGACGGTAGGACAGGCCAACAACGGCGCGGCCTGCGCCTGTCCGACTGCACTAAACGGCAGTCGGACAAGGCCGGACAGTAGGACAGCAGCACGCGGATTAATGCCGAGGGTCATGCAGCTTTCCCCATCAGCATGCCGTCGATGGAGACGTGGGCTTCATGAAGACGTCGGTAATAGGTCGGCGCACTGCACCCGCAGTGCAGCATCTTCTGAGAGAGGAAGCTTTCGTGATTGCAGTAGTGCTCGCGCACGACGACCGACAGCTGCGGCGGCAGGTGTTTGTTGACGATCAGCTCGATGTCCGCCGATTCATCCAGCAGCACCCGACTACCCCGCGTGCCACGTATCAACTCCCCTTTGCAGTCCATCAGCATGGCGATCATGTTGCCGCCACTCGGCCCGCCCACGTTTTCCGGCACAGGCGAATGCAGATCCTGAGCCCACAGCTTGAGCATCTCGTCGATTCGCTTAATCAAAGCAAGGCTCCTCGATCACCGACTGCCGCAACGCAGACGCACGTCCCCAGCCCGCAGGTTTTTCATAGGCCCATGGCCGCACCCCGCTTTTCGGCAATGCCGGCATACGCCGCTTGCGCCAACCCAGCCGGTGCATGATCGCGCCGACACGCATCTGCTCGGGCTTGCCCCAGTGCCCGAAGTCCAGCTTCAGCGCCTGGGTCAGGATCTCGTTGCCGGTAGCGGTCTCGCCGATCTGCGACTCTTCCATCCAGGCCAGGATCGGCCCTTCCCATTCGTCGACGACGAAGCGTTCTTCCTGGGCCTCGGCGAACATCTTGGATTCGTCTTTGTTCACCCACCAGATGTCGCCCGCCTCGAAGCAGAACAACGCCTCGGCCCACAGCTGGTCGCGGATCTCGCGCAGTTGCTCCAGGTCGACCTTGTTGCAGAACACCGGCCAGTAGCGACGGTTGCCCGTGGCGTCCTTGAGGTATTCCTCTTGGTTGGTGGTGCCCACGAAAACACACTGGCGTGGCACGTCATTCGTTCTGCGGCCGTAGCTCTCGCGGTAGGTGTCAGTGGACGCGGAGAAGAACTGCTTAGCCTTGGTACTTTCGGCCTTGTTGAAGCTGTCCAGCTCACCCAGCTCTACGATCCACTTGCCGCGAATCGCCTGGAAGCTGTCCTTGTCGCCGAGGGCAAACGGCGTGTCCATGAACCACTCGCCGCCGAGCACGCCCATGGCCGTGGACTTACCCGCGCCCTGCCCGCCTTCAAGGATCATCACCGAGTCGGCCTTGCAGCCTGGGCGCATCACCCGTGCGACTGCGGAGATCAGCCAGCGCTTGCCGACCTTGGCCGAGTACTCGCTGGCATTGACGCCCAGCACGTCGGTCAACCAGGTTTCGATGCGAGGCACGCGGTCCCACTCCAGCTTCTCCAGGTACTCACGCACTGGATGGAAGGCATGATCGTGGGCGACAACGCTAACCGCCTCGATCACATGGGAGGCTTTGACCCGCAGGTTGTATTGCTGCGCGAGCCACTTCATCACGCGCATGTCGTCGATGTCGGCCCAATCGCCGGCACCGCCACCGAAGGGCGCAGACCGCAGCTTGACGATCTTGGAGCTGAACACGCTGTAGCCAATGACGCCGGCCCAGCGCTCGTCGTTGCCCAGGATCAGTTCGACGTTTTGCATGTGCGCGATCAGGGAGCCGTTTTCGGAGCGGGCGAGCTGGTCTTTCCAGCCACCCGCTGCAGGTGGCTTGACCACCGCCAGCACCTGGCGGCGGACGGCCTCCAAACCTTCGGCGACGTGCAGGTCGTTGAAGTCGGTCCACTTGATCTCGCGCTCGCCGGAGAACACCGGGGCGACTACTTGACCGCCGACGACCAGCGCGGCGTTGGCGGCCTTCTCTTCGCCTGGGTTCCAGGCGTCACCGTTGGGGCGTTTGGTCTTCCAGTCGTCGTCGCGGCAGATGATCAGCGGGCAGCCGGGGAAGCGCTCGCGCATGGCCTTGGAGACCGGCAGCAGGTTGCCTGCGTCGAAGGCGATGGCGACGGTGAGCGAGGTCGCCATGTGCAGGCTTGCGCCGGTGGCGTAGCCCTCACACACCAGCACCGGCTCACCTGGTTCAGGGTGCGGGCCGATCAGGTGAAAGGCGCCCTCTTTCGACATGCCGTAGGGCCAATACGCTTTGTCGCGCCCGGTGTCCTCTTGCTTCGCGGGGAAAATCACCTGCAGGCCGACGATCTGGTCGCGCACGTTGCACATGGGCACCAAAAATGCGCCGGTACGGGGCGCATAGCGGACCTTGAAGCCGACGATCTGCTTTCGATCCAGGTAGGCGCTCTTGCCCTTTTCGGGCATGCGCTTGAACAGGCCGGCAGCACGGTTCGCCGCTCGGCGCGATGCGTTGGCCGCGATCTCGGCGGCCTTGCGCTTGGCTTCTTCCTGGCGAGCGCGCATGACTTCGCGTTCTTCCGGGCTCATGCGCCCAGCCTTGACCTTGATTTTTTGGGTGTCGCCGGAGCGCCAGTCACCGAAGCTGCCGAAGATCAGAATCTCATTTTTTTCGGTGCGGTGTTCGTGGATGACGTACCAGCCGTTTTTTTCCTTGCCCTTGTCCTGGGTGGTTTTGCAGCGGGTGAGTTTGCCGAAGATAAGGGGTTGGGCGGGTTCGAGGCCGTAGTCGGCGAACTGATTGAGCACTTCATCGAGCATAACGAGAGGCCCTCAGATCATCAGCAGACTTGCAACCAATGCAGAGCGTGCAACCCGGCTGTGCCAAGCGGCGAGCCTCAGGGATGGGTTCGTCACATTCGTCACAGAACATCAGGGAATGCGGTGCCGTGCTGGGCATCAGCGCCAGGCGTGCAGCCACGGCTTGGTCGATCCGCTCCTGCACCAGGTCATTTGCAAAATCAGCGATGTCAGCCACGGTCCGTCCCCCGAGTTGTCTGGTTGACGTATTTGGCGCGGTTGAACATCCCCAGCAGCCCCTGAATACCGCGAAACACCTGCAGGCGAATCTCGGCCAGTTCCTGATCACTCACAACGCCATCGCCAATGCTCTTGGCCCAGGTGTCGGCCAGATCGGCCACCTGCCGGAAGTACGCGGCAATACCTGTGGTCAAGGTCTCGGGCATGTCGCTGGTGTAGGTTTCAGCCAGCTCCTGCCAGGTCGTATCACCGACCAGGGCATGCACCGCATCGAGGATGCGCCGGTCCTTGGTCAGTTCGAGGATCTCGCCGAACTCTTGAATGTTGATGGCGTGGGAGGGATGGGTAGGAGACAACTTGTGCTGCAAGGTGGTGGCATTGCGGCCGGTGGTGGCGGCGATTGCAGCGGCACCGCCGGGATAATCCCGTGCGGCGTGGTACAGGGCTAATTCGAGCGTCAGGACTTCCCTTTGCGCTCTATCAACACAGCTTAAAGCTACTCGGCTCATGGCATTAATCCTACTAAGTTGCCAGTGCCCCGCGACATGCAGTGGTGTTACATTTGCCGCGTGGCTTGAAAGGGCCCAAACGCCGGCCAGATCTTAGGGATCGAAACCGGCACCGTGCTGAGGCGAACAATCCGTTGCTCACCTCTGGCGCAACAGCTGCCTAATCTGTGGTGGAAAAGGCAGCAACCCAAGACATCCGTGTCTTGGCAGCGCGATAAAGGGAGGTGGTTTGCATGTGGTGTGCCCTCCTACCTTCGTCGCGACCCGACAGCACTGTGGTGGTGTGTGCCGGGAGGAACTGGGCGGCCTTTGGGTCGCCTTTTTTCTATCTACACTGTGGCTTTCTGCGGCGCCGATGCATTGAGCAACCAGGCAGCGTCAAACGCATTGCCCTTCTGCTTTGCGGCGGTCGCCAGCAGTTTCGCGTAGTGGGTTTCACCGGTGTAATCGGTGCGAGGAAGACTGGCTGCCAGGCGCCATTTGTTGAGCGCCTGATAACTCCTTTCACACACCTTGGCGGCGGCACCAATGCCGCCTACTGCTTCAAATGCGAACGCGATGGCGTTCGGAAAATCTGCGGGGTCCAGCATGGCAACCTCCATTTATCAACTCGCGGTTGATATTAACATCAACTGACTATTGCGCAACCCCTGTGAGAGTATCAACTCATGGTTGATAAGAACGAGCTACGGGCAGCTTTCACGGCGCGCCTTCACGAAGCACTCGACGATGCCGGTGTACGCACCCGGGGACGTGGTGTGGATATTCATAAGCATTTGGTGAAGGTTGGGGCTGAAAAAAGCACTCAGGCGATCAGTAAGTGGCTGAACGGCGAGTCCATACCTGAGGCGGACAGCATGGTTGTGCTGTGTTCATGGCTGAAGGTTCGGAGGGAGTGGTTGGAGTATGGCGTGCTGCCTAAAGAGCAGACGGGGGACAGTAATGTTCGCCAGCTTAGTGATGTGGGTGAGAGCAATGTCCGTGAGGTTACTCGGCGATTTGGAAAAGTCCCACTGATTTCGTGGGTACAGGCAGGCGCATGGTGCGAGTCTAACTTTGAGCAGCATGACGGCGAATCATGGCTGTCATGCCCTGTGCCTATCAGCGACAGCGGTTATGCGCTGAAGGTACTTGGCGACTCTATGACGAATCCAGGGCCCGGTCGAAGCTACCCAACGGGATGCATCATTTTTGTAGATCCTGAAGCTGAAACCAAGACAGGGGATCGTGTAATCGCCCGAGTTCCTCGCACTAATGAAGCAACCTTCAAAGTGTTGGTGGAGGACGCCGGGCGTCAGTTTTTAAGGCCTATAAATCCGCAATACCCAATAATAGACATTACGGAAGAAACTCATATCTGCGGCAAGGTAGTTGGATCATTTATCCCCGAATGAGCCCAACACAAAACTACACACCCCCCGGAATGTTTATCATATCCGCTGATGTCAGAGGATGGGTGGTAGAGTCGAAGTAAAACACAAATTTCGTATAGGCCGACACAGACTCATTGATTCGAGCTTTAAAAGAAATTATCTCTGCAGGCCGCATTCCTGGCCATACACTGATAGCAATATGTTTTCTAGGCGATTGAGCAACAGCATCAACGATGTGCTTGTCATAATCTGCATGAAGCGAGTGCCCCAGTACTAGGAGATTATTTTTCGACTCACTAAAAGCCGAAAAACAAAAAGAGAGATACTCATTTCTTTTTATCTTTGCAAGCTTTTTACTCCAATGCCCCTCAGTAATGATTAATGGAAACAATTCCGAATGCGTTATGTCGAATAAATCTCTCAAGGAGCCAAAGCCTGTAGACCTACGCTTCGTCGTGAAACCATATCGATCTTCGACCAAGTGTAAACCACCGTGCAAAAAATACAGATAAGTTGAATTCCCCCATAAATTTTTTACTTCCGAACTATCAAACCCCTCCCCCCACATAAAATCTTTAAAACTCCCTAAACCTGTAGAATTAATACTCCAATAAGGGATCAAATCATAATTCGTCGTGAAGATTTTCTTAAAGCTACAAAACTGGGATTTAATCCGACCAGCAACGCTCATACCTTCAGGGACGTGAGAATAATTAACAGCATTCGCCAGTGCATTTCTAACATTATCATACCCAGCCAACAACTCTCCCTTCTTCCCCAAACTCAAACAAGAATCAACCATCAAGGCATGATATAGCGCACGCAACACATCCTCAAAGTTACTAGTCTCGTAATTATCAAAAAGAGATTTAGAGGCTCCACTCAATGGAATATCGAGTACATCTAGACTTGCAACATCCTTGAGCTTGTCATATCTAAATCCCTGATGGATATTTATACTGAAACCGTTCCCCAGCAGAAGATCGTCCCAAGAAATATCTGATAGCTCTGACCATTTCTTCAGTTTGGCATCTACAACCGTTGACATCCGATGTCTCCTTAAATATATAAATTGGCCACAAGAGCCATTCCTTTGCCATCATCGCAAAAAAAGCAAATCAGAACACCTCCCCACGAAAAATCAACTATTGATTGACATAAGATCAACCTTTGGTTGATATTTGCCTCACTCTTCCACCACAGAGCGAGGCAACACCATGCACACCACAGCCACCCTGCACGTCCACCCGGCCGCTGCTAACCCCTCCCGCATCTTCGAAATTCGCCGCCTGGCACAAGACTGCGGCTGCGCCTTCATCGCGTCCAAACCCAAGCTGAAACAGCGCACCGCGCCTGCTCCGTTCGATCCGAACGGCGGAGGGCAAGCGGCATGAACAAGTACAAACTCGACAACCGCACCCTTGCCCTGCTCAAGGCCCAGGTCAGCCTGACCGAAACCTTCAACCACCTCCTGCGCACCGAGACACAGCGCCAGGTTCTGTCCTTTCGCCTGAAAGTCGAACGCCGCATTGCCGACACGCACTTCACGGTTGAGCTGGGCAGCGAACGCCACACGCTGACCCTGACCAACAGCAAGAAGATGCACCTCAAGCTTGCGGACTTCATTGAAGAGATCGTCAACGGACCTTCCAACCCTGCCGAAGCACCTGCCACGCCGCACGCAGACCGCCGTTACGGTGTGTTTGAAACAGAGCACCGACAACAGGTGTTCGACCTAGTGCGAACCGGCGGCGCGCTCAGCCTCGACATGGGTTTTGAGCAACCAATCAACCTGGCGATCCACCGCAACAAATCCCGCGCCGGCATCACCACCATCATGAGCATCGGCGTCCGAAAGCCGCGCTCCAAGTGCTTCACGGTGTACGGCAGCGACGTGGAGATCTATTCCATGGTCGCGGAATCCATCACCCACCTGGCTGCCGTGGCGACTCCCGCCGCGCATGCAGCCTAGGAGATCGCGATGGAACGTAGCCTTGAAAAAGCCGCCAAGTACTTCGGCCTGACACGCCCAAAGCTGATTGCACTAATGCGCGAAAAAGGTCTGCTGAACGACCGCAACCTGCCGGCCTTCCCGGTGCGGGATCGCGAGTACCTGCGTGTCAAGGACAGCAACTGGTATCACGCAACCGCCGGCATGCAGTACAGCCAGTCGACCAAGGTCCGACAAGCCGGCATCCGCTGGCTCGCTGACCAGTTAGGGCTCGAACTGCCAGCCATCCCGGCAGACAACCGTGACGTGGCCTAGGGAGTTCGCCCGCCAGATCGTCGCCATGGGCACACGCGAGGAGCGCAACGCTGCGCTCCTCGAAGTGCCGGAGCATCTGCGGGAGCTGACCAAACGCCATTGCCTGAACGCCTGGAACCACCCTTCACGACTCAAACGCAAGGAGGCCGCAGCCCATGAGCAACAACAGCCAGACACCGCTACGACTGCTACCCGCCCCGGATAGTGCCACCGTCGAGATGCTGCACCAACTCTTCGGCGACGTGCTTATCCCCCTGGAAAAGCTGCGCGTGCATTACTTCAAGAACCTCAACGAAAAGACCTTCACCGAGGCGATCGCCAACGGGCGTATTCAGCTGCCGGTGACCACCCTGGACCACAGCGTCAAGGCGATCCGGTATGCCCACATCAAACACGTCGCAGCACTGATCGACATCCGCGCTTACCGAGCGGACGAAGACATGCCTCGGCCACAAAACGACTCAACCGAGCACGACCAGTAACCCAGACGGCTGCCACCACCAGCCACGAAACTACCAGGAGCACACCACATGACTGCGATTCAACTCTGCGCACTGATCACCATCTTTACCGGGCTCGCGATCCTCTACTGGGTCGGCTACAAGGGCGGCATTATTGATGGCCGAGCTGAAGGCATTGAGGAGGGAAAGTGCATTCAACAGTCGGACCACTCAGAGGCGATCCGGAATCTGACTCTCTTGCTCGAACAAGCCAGGGACAACCACAAATCCCTCTACCAGCATTACACCCGTGCCTTGGCAGCAGCGAAACTCGGCGAGGCAGATCGCCTGCTCCTTCTGGCGATTGCGGAGAAACTCAAACTTGCTGCAGACACGTTTCGAGCAATGAACTCCAAAAGCCAGGCCTTTCAAGCCCTCGACCTGCGTGATAAAGCCCTCGGCATGGCTGCTCTTCTGGAGGTAATTGCACAGGAGAAAGCAGCATGAACCGCGCCGTCCCAATGCTACGCCTGACACCCCAAGCCGCCGGTAGCCTGCAACAGCAGCACACCAAGGCGACCCAGGAACTGCGCGCACTGACCCGCTACAACAAGGAGCTCGACCGCCAGCTGAAAGCGCTGATCGGCCATGACTCCCTGCGTCAGCTGCACAAAACCACCGCCAACGCCCTGCTGCTGGCCGATCTTGTGAGGGAAGCCGCATGAACTGGATCCTCACCTCCACCGGCAAACGCTTCGACCTGTTCGAGCCCGACGCTGACATGATCGACCCACGGGACATCTCGCACTCGCTGGCCCACTTGTGCCGCTTCAACGGCCACACCCGCGAGTTCTACAGCGTGGCCCAGCACAGCTGCATCGTCGCCGAGCTGGTGCCGGAAGAGTACAAGCTCGCGGCCCTGCTCCACGATGCCGCCGAGGCGTACGTGGGCGACATGACTCGGCCCCTCAAGCAGTGGATTAGCGCCTTCCAGCACTTCGAGGACTGCATCTGGTGGCGCGTTTGCGAGCGGTTCGACATCGCTCCAGAACTCCCCGCCTGCATCTACAAGGCCGACCTGATTGCACTGGCGACAGAGCGCCGCGACCTCATGCCAACCGATCCGGCTATCTGGGATTGCTTGGTCGGCATCGAACCCATGGCCGAAACCATTCGCCCATGGCCTGCCGCAGAAGCCCGACTCACCTACCACCAGCGCCTTATGGACCAACTCGCTATCGAACACCGGAGGAAAGCGGCATGAAGAACCACCAGGACAACACCAGCGCCCTGTCCGCTTTGCTCCGCACAGCCAATGGTGGCGACACGCTAGAAACAAACAGTCTCTGCTGCGCAGCAGCAGGCATTATTGCTCCTCTCAGCGCCACTGCCGAGGCACTTATACCCCACGAAAAGCTGCGCGGGGCAGCGCTCGCTGATGCAACGCTAAACGCTCAGGAACGCCCGCTCGCGCAGCCTGTTGTGGGGTATACGCACCACTCACTCACCAGAACTTTAGAAACTGAAATTTTCTCGGACGAAGAACTGGCCGACCTGACTGGATACAAGCAGCGTGCCCATCAACGGAGATGGCTCAACGACCGCAATTGGGTATTCGTTGAGAGCCGTGGTGGTCGGCCATTGGTCGGGCGCATGTACGCTCGCATGAAGCTTGGCATGACCAGTCCAACGTTCGCAGAACAGAGCACACCGCAGGCGAGACCAGCTTGGACCCCTGACTTCTCCAGGGTGAACTGAGATGCGACCTCGAAACACTGAAAACAGGGACTTACCGCCGGGAATGGTGCGTAGAAAACGCCCTCGCAAGAACGGTAAGGTGTGGGTTGGTTATTACTATAGAGACTCAACGGGAAAGGAGATCCCGCTTGGGGGAGACTTGAGCAAAGCCCGATTGAAGTGGGCAGAGCTTGAGTCCAAGGAAAAGCCAGCCGATCTGACGATGATGAAGGGGATCTTTGATCGATACGTCCGCGATGTCATTCCGAAAAAAGGCGAGCGTACCCAGAAAGACAACCTGGCCGAGCTCAAACAATTGCGGCCCATGTTCGACGGGGCGCCCATCGACTCGATCACACCAGCCAGCATCGCCGGATACCGCGACGCCCGCACCGCCAGGGTACGGGCCAATCGGGAAATCGCCCTACTCTCCCACGTGTTCAACATGGCACGCGAATGGGGCCTGACCGAGCGGGAGAATCCGTGCCAGGGCATCCGCAAGAACAAGGAAACACCACGTGATTACTACGCCAACGCCGCGGTTTGGGATGCGGTCTACGGGATGGCTGAACCGGAACTCAAGGAAGCCATGGACCTGGGCTACCTGACAGGCCAGCGGCCAGCAGACGTGATCGTCATGCGCAGGGACGACGTTGAGGGGGATTACTTCTTGGTCACGCAAGGCAAGACAGGGCTGAAGCTAAGGATCCTGATGTGCACAGAGGAGGGAGAAAACAGCTTGGGTAGGTTGATTCGGGAAATTACGGAGAGGAATGCCGGTCACCTCTCGAAGTACTTGCTGATAAACAGGCACGGAAAGCGGATGACGAAGGGAATGCTGCGCTTGCGCTGGGACAAGGCGCGGGAAAAAGCTTGCGCCAAAGCAATCGAACAGGGCGATCCGCTGCTCGCCGCAAAGATTGGCGGTTTTCAGTTTCGCGACATCCGACCTAAAGCAGCATCGGAAATCATCGATATTGGCGATGCAAGCCTGCTACTGGGACACAGCAAGCAGGAGATCACGAAGCGGGTTTACAGGAGGATTGGCGCCACTGCTAAACCATCAAAATAGGCAAAGTTTCGGAACGCCTACCCAAAAGTTTCGGAACGCCTCTGAAAAACCGTCGCGTTCCACCCAAACCCCAAAAACACAAAAGCCCCGCTTTCGCGAGGCTTTCGTATGAATCTTGGCGGGAAACCAGGGATTCGAACCCTGGGAACGCTATTAACGTTCGCCGGTTTTCA
>NZ_JBUZST010000029.1:0-48728 GCF_055407965.1 Pseudomonas sp. B611 | reverse complement strand
TAGGCGAGGCACCGAGTGTTGGGGCAAGAGCCCTTTGGTTACTTTGGGGCTTTTCCAAAGTGACCCGCCGTAAGGGCGGAACCATAAGCCGCCGTTACCGAAGAAACGGATATGTACTCACTCCAACCAAAAGCCAAACCAGCGGAACTTTGCCAAGAAATAACCGCCTGAATCCGGTACGCTCCCCCTTTTTACCCCAAGGAGACCTTCCCCATGGCCAAAGCCACCGCCCGTCACATCCTCGTTTCCACTGAAGACAAGTGCAACGAACTCAAAGCCCAAATCGAAGGCGGCGCTGATTTCGCAGAAATCGCCAAAGCCAATTCCAGCTGCCCATCCAGCCGCGACGGCGGCAACCTGGGCTCGTTCGGCCCAGGCCAGATGGTCAAGGAATTCGACACCGTCGTCTTCAGCGCCCCGGTCAACACCGTACAAGGCCCAGTAAAAACCCAGTTCGGCTACCACCTGCTGGAAGTCACCAGCCGCCAGGACTGATCCAGTCTGCGCTGATGCCCTACACAACGGCCCGCCTTTTGGTGGGCCGTTGTGCATGTGACGACTGGCGACGCTGGAGCCGTTAGCGTACAAATCCCTATTCCTGTTCACCCGGTGCTCAAGGCTGATAATGCGATTGGCTTTTCTAAGACTGCTTACTGCTTCCCTGCTATTGACCAGCACCGCCGTTATGGCGGCGCCGCAACCGTACCTCACCGTGTACGGCGAACCGGCCAAATACCCCGCCGGCTTCCACCACTTCGACTACGTCAACCCCAACGCCCCCAAGGGCGGCAGCCTGAAGCGCTCGGCCATCGAGATCGGGCGCTTTGACCATGTGTTGCCGTATATCGACAAAGGCATCGGCGTGTCCCAGGTCGACGGCTGGCTCTATTCGCCCCTGGCCCAGCGCTCCCTGGATGAGCCCTACACGGTCTATGGCCTGGTGGCCGAGAAGATGGAACGCGCCGAAGATGGTCTGTCGCTGCGCTTCTTCCTCAACCCCAAGGCGCGTTTCGCCGATGGCACGCCGATCACCGCCGAAGACGTGCGCTACAGCTACAACCTGCTGATGACCCAAGGCCGGCTAGGCTTTCGCACGCTGTTCGCCGACGTCAAGCACGTCGAAGTCGAAGGCGAGCGCCAAGTGCGCTTCGATTTCTCCAGCAATGAAAACCGCACCCTGCCCCTCGACCTGGCGACCCTGCCGGTGCTCCCCGAACACTGGTGGAAAACCCGCGACTTCGCCAATGGCGGCGGCTACGAGATACCGTTGGGCAGCGGCCCGTACAAAATCAGCAAGATCGACTCCGGCAGCACCATCACCTTTACCCGCGACCCCGACTGGTGGGGCAAGGACCTGCCCGTCAGCCGTGGCCTGTACAACTTCGATCACCTGAGCCTGGAATACTTCGGCGACACCGAAGTGGCGCGCCAGGTCCTGCGCGGCGGCGCCTATGATTTCAACCGCGAGTTTTCCGCCACTGGCTATTCCATCGGCTACAACGGCCCGGCCCTCGACGATGGCCGCCTGCAACGTGCGCACCTGGCCAAAGAGGCGCCGCAACCGGCCCAGGGCTATGTGTTCAACGTGCAAAAGCCGATGTTCAAGGACCGCCGCGTGCGCCAGGCCCTGGCGATGCTCTGGGACTTCGAATGGGCCAACCGGCAGATGATGCGCAATATGTACATCCGCCAGCAGAGCTTCTTTTCCAACAGCCCGCTGGCCGCCAGCCAACCGCCCACCCCAGAAGAACTGGCGATCCTCGAGCCCCTGCGCGGGCAGATTCCTGACGAGGTCTTCACGCAAGTGTTCAAGGCCCCGGTCACCGACGGCAGCGGCATGATCCGCGACAAACAACTGCAAGCCCTGGCCCTGCTGGAAGAGGCCGGTTGGAAACCGGACGGCGACAAGCTGGTCAACGCCGAGGGCGAACCGCTGGAGTTCACCTTCCTCAACACCCAGAACGGCCTGGAACGCCTGTTGCTACCGTACAAACGCAACCTGGCACAGATCGGCATCACCTTGAACATCCGCCGCATCGACCCCTCGCAATACGTGAACCGCATGATGGCGCGCGACTACGACATGATCGTGATCGGCTTCCCGGTCACCACCTCACCGGGGATGGAGTTGTACAACTACTTCGGCTCGGAAGCGGCATTCGACCCGGGCGCCAACAACTACATGGTGCTCAAGGACCCGGCCGTCGATACCTTGATCAAAGGCCTGGTCAAGGCCAACACCCAGGCGCAGATGCTCACCTACGCCCACGCCCTGGACCGGGTACTGCAATGGAATTACCTGTGGATTCCCAACTACTACCCGCCCGGCACGTCCGCCGCGTGGTGGAACCGCTTCGGCCGCCCGGCCGTCGAGGCGAAGAACGATGAAGCCCTGGAAAGCTGGTGGGAAATCAGCCCCACGCCGCTGACCAACGAACAGATGCAGAAACGCGGAGGCCGCCACTGATGTTTGCTTATATCGTACGGCGCCTGCTGCTGATCATCCCCACGCTGGTGATTATCCTGCTGGTCAACTTCGTTATCGTCCAAGCCGCGCCCGGCGGGCCGGTGGAACAAGCCATCGCCCACCTGCAAGGCATCGGCGGCGGCGCGGTCGGCGGCTCAGGCGGTGACGGCATCAGCGGCGGCTCCCGCGCCAGCCGTGGCCTCGACCCGAAGCTGATCAAGGACATCGAAAAACAATACGGCTTCGACAAGCCCGCGCCGGAACGCCTGTGGCTGATGCTCACCAGCTACGCCCAGTTGGACTTCGGCAACAGCTTCTTTCGCGGCAAGACGGTGATCGACCTGATCCTGGAAAAAATGCCGGTGACCATCTCCCTCGGCCTGTGGGCCACGCTGATCACGTACCTGGTGTCGATCCCCCTGGGGATTCGCAAGGCGGTGCGCCACGGCAGCAGCTTTGACGTGTGGAGCAGCACCGCCATTGTCATCGGTTATGCCATGCCGGCGTTCCTGTTTGCGATGTTCTTGATCGTGGTCTTCGCCGGCGGCACCTCGCTGAACTGGTTCCCGGTGCGCGGGCTGGTTTCGGAGAACTTCGAAGAACTGAGCACCGTGGGCAAGATCGCCGACTACTTCTGGCACCTGGTGCTGCCGGTGACCTCGCTGGTGATCGGCGGGTTCGCCACGTTGACCATCCTCACGAAAAACTCGTTCCTCAATGAAATCACCCGTCAGTACGTGGTCACTGCCCGTGCCAAGGGCCTCAGCGAACGGCGCGTGCTGTACGGACATGTGTTCCGCAACGCCATGCTCCTGGTGATCTCAGGCATTCCCCAGGCATTCATCAGCGTGTTCTTTGCCGGCTCCTTGCTGATCGAGGTCATTTTCTCCCTCGATGGCCTGGGCCGCATGAGCTACGAAGCGGCGGTCTCGCGGGACTATCCGGTGGTGTTCGGTTCGCTGTTTATCTTCACGCTGTTCGGCCTCTTGATAAAACTCATCGGTGACCTCTGCTACACCCTGGTGGACCCGCGTATCGACTTCGCCGCGAGGAACGCCTGATGCTTAATCTGTCTCCCGTGGCCCGTCGGCGTTTCGAGCGGTTCAAGAAGAACCGTCGCGGCTGGTGGTCGCTGTGGCTGTTTATCGGCCTGTTCGTCCTCACCCTCGGCGGCGAGTTGATCGCCAATGACAAACCCCTGGTGCTGAGCTTCAAGAACGAGCTGTATTTCCCGGTGTTCAAGCGCTACACCGAGCAGCAGTTCGGCGGCCAGTTGCCGTTCCAGGCCGATTACCGCAGTGACTACGTGCAAAAGCTGATAGAGCAGGATGGCGGCTGGATGCTGTTCCCGCCGATCCCGTTCAGCGACGACACGCCCAACTACGAACTGACCCGCCCTGCCCCCAGCCCGCCCTCGGCGGTGAACTGGCTGGGCACCGACGATCAGTCGCGGGACGTGTTGGCGCGGGTGATCTTTGGCGCGCGGGTGTCGATCCTGTTTGCCCTGGCGCTCACCGCAATCAGCGCGGCCATCGGCATCGCCGCCGGTGCGTTGCAGGGCTATTACGGCGGCTGGGTGGATTTGATTGGCCAGCGCGTGCTGGAAGTGTGGTCGGGGCTGCCGGTGCTGTACCTGCTGATCATTCTGTCGGGCTTTGTCGAGCCGAATTTCTGGTGGCTGCTGGGGATCATGGCGCTGTTTTCCTGGCTGGCCCTGGTGGATGTGGTGCGCGCCGAGTTCCTGCGCGGGCGCAACCTGGAATACGTCAAGGCCGCGCGGGCCCTGGGTTTGGGCGACGCGAAGATCATCCGTCGGCATATCCTGCCGAATGCGATGACCGCCACCTTGAGTTACCTGCCGTTTATTTTGACCGGGGCGATTTCCACCTTGAGCGCCCTGGATTTCCTCGGCTTCGGCATGCCCGCCGGCAGCGCGTCCCTGGGCGAGTTGATCGCCCAGGGCAAGCAGAACCTGCAAGCGCCGTGGCTGGGCCTGACGGCGTTTTTCACCTTGGCACTGATCCTGTCGCTGCTGGTCTTTATTGGCGAGGCGCTGCGTGACGCCTTCGACCCCCGCTCATGAGTGATTGCATATGAATCTGATCGAGATCCGCGACCTCAGCGTCGCCTTCAACGGCCAGACCGTGGTCAGCAAGTTGTGCCTGGACGTACGCCCCGGCGAGTGCCTGGCGCTGGTGGGCGAGTCGGGCTCGGGCAAGTCGGTGACGGCCCATTCGATCCTGCAGTTGCTGCCCGAAGCCGGCACGTTGACCACCGGTTCCATTCGTTATCGCGGCGAGGAACTGGTGGGCGCATCGGCCAGCACCTTGCAGAAGCTGCGCGGCAACCGCATCGCGATGATCTTCCAGGAGCCGATGACCTCCCTCAATCCGCTGCACAGCATCGAAAAGCAGATCGGCGAAACCCTGCTGCTGCACAAGGGCCTGGGCGGCAAGGCGGCGCAGGCGCGCATCCTTGAACTGCTCGAACTGGTGGGCATCCAGAAACCCCAGGAACGCCTCAAGGCCTACCCCCATCAACTTTCCGGCGGCCAGCGCCAACGGGTGATGATCGCCATGGCCCTGGCCTGCGAACCGGAACTGCTGATCGCCGACGAACCCACCACCGCGCTGGACGTGACGGTACAGCGCAAGATCCTGCTGCTGCTCAAGTCCCTGCAACAGCGCCTGGGCATGTCGCTGCTGCTGATCAGCCACGACCTCAACCTGGTACGCAGCATTGCCCAGCGTGTGTGCGTGATGCGCGCCGGTGAGATCGTCGAACAGGCCGACTGCCAGACCTTGTTCACCGCGCCGCAGCACCCTTACAGCCGCCTGCTGCTGGACGCCGAGCCCTCGGGTGACGTGCTGTGCAGCGACACCCGTGAAACGGTGTTGCAGGTGGACGACCTGAGCGTGCAATTCCCCCTCGGCGGCGGTTTGTTCCGACGCAAGACCTATCTGCGCGCGGTGGACGGCATCAGCCTCAGCGTGCAGCGCGGCAAGACCCTGGGGATTGTCGGCGAGTCCGGCTCGGGCAAGTCCACCTTGGGCCAGGCGATCCTGCGCCTGCTGGACTCCACCGGCAGCATCCGCTTTCAGGGCACCGCCCTCGACCCGCTCAACCACCAGCAGATGCGCCCGTGGCGCAAACAGATGCAGGTGGTGTTCCAGGACCCTTACGGCAGCCTCAGCCCGCGCATGTCGGTGCAGCAGATCATCAGCGAAGGCCTGGAAGTGCACGCGCCGTGCAGCCTGCAAGAGCGCGATGCGCAGGTGATCCAGGTGCTCAAGGACGTGGGCCTCGACCCCGCCAGCCGCCACCGCTACCCCCACGAATTCTCCGGTGGCCAGCGCCAACGCATCGCCATCGCCCGCGCCCTGGTGCTCAAACCGGCGCTGATGCTGCTGGACGAACCGACCTCGGCCCTCGACCGCACGGTGCAAAAGCAGGTGGTGGCGCTGTTGCGTGAATTGCAGGAGAAGTACGGCCTGACCTACCTGTTCATCAGCCATGACCTGGCGGTGGTGCGGGCGATGGCCCATGACATGATCGTGATCAAGGATGGCAAGGTGGTGGAGGCCGGGGCGAGTCATCAGGTGTTCGAGGCGCCGCAGCATACCTACACTCAGGAGCTACTGGCCGCAGCCAATATCCCCTTGTAAACACGTCCTCCTGTGGGAGCTGGCTTGCCTGCGATGGCGGTGTATCAGTCAGTATATTCGGTACTGATAGACCGCCATCGCAGGCAAGCCAGCTCCCACAAGATCGCACTCCCACTCCCACTCCTATTTTGTGTTGGCGGCAAAAGCATGAACACCAGCGAAAGCCTCAAGGACTACCAACAGGTGCGCGGCCTGGCCATCCAGTCGCTGTTCGAGATCATCGAACAGTCCAGCGAAGGCACGGTGATTGTCGACCGCGACGCCAATATCGTCTGGATGAACGAGCGCTACGCCAAGCGCTTCGGCCTGAAAAGCGCCGATGAAGCCATCGGCCAGCCGTGCGAGCAGGTGATTTCCAACAGCCTGTTGCGCCAGGTGGTGCGCACCGACCTGCCGATCCTGCTGGACATCCAGGACACGCCCAAAGGCCCGTTGGTGGTGATGCGCCTGCCGATTCACAACGATGCCGGCGCGGTGATCGGCGCGATTGGTTTTGCGCTGTTTGATGAGCTGCGCAACCTATCGCCGCTGATCGAGCGCTACCTGAGCATGCAGCAGGAACTGGCCTCGACCCGCTCGCTGCTGCGTTCGCGGCAGAGCAAATACAACTTCGCGCACTTTATCGGCACCAGCGCCGCCAGCCTCGAAGTCAAACGCCGCGCCCGGCGCAGTGCGAGTGCCGAGTCGCCGGTGTTGTTGCTGGGGGAAACCGGCACCGGCAAGGAATTGCTGGCCCAGGCGATCCACGGCGCATCACCGCGGGCACACAAGGCGTTTGTCAGCGTCAACAGCGCGGCGATTCCTGCCGACCTGCTGGAGGCCGAATTCTTCGGCACCGCGCCGGGCGCGTTTACCGGTGCCGACCGCAAGGGCCGTCCCGGCAAGTTCCAGATCGCCCAGGGCGGCACGTTGTTCCTTGATGAAATCGGCGATATGCCCCTGCCGCTGCAAAGCAAACTGCTGCGCGTATTGCAGGAAAAGGAATTCGAACCGGTAGGCTCCAACGAGATGCTGCACAGCGACGTGCGGGTGATCGCGGCCACGTCCATGGACCTGGAAGCGGCGATCAAGCGCGGTGAATTCCGTGCGGACTTGTATTACCGCCTGAACGTGCTGCCGATCCAGGTGCCACCCTTGCGCGAGCGCCTGGAAGATATACCGGCGCTGAGCGAGGCGATCCTTGAGGAACTGCGCAGCCAGCACGAACTGGACCGCGAAGCCCTGGCGCTGCTGGCGCAACACGCATGGCCGGGGAATATCCGCGAGCTGCGCAATGTGCTGGAACGGGCGGCGTTGCTCAGTGATGACCTGGTGTTGAATGCCGGGGAGATTCGCGCGGCCATCGGCACGTTTACCCCGGTCGCGCGCAATGCGGTGGCGGCGGTAGAGGGAGAGAGCTTCAGTGCGGCGCGGGAGCGGTTTGATCGGCAGATCATTGCGGCGGCGTTGGCGGCTTGCGGGGGGAATGTGGTGGAGGCGGCTAAGCGGTTGGGGCTGGGGCGGTCGACGCTGTACAAGAAGATGGTGGCGTTGGGCATCGCGCAATCTCAATAAAGAGACAAAAATCCCAATACAAAGACATTCCCATGTGGGAGCGGGCTTGCTCGCGAATGCGGTGTGTCAGTCAGCATATTGGGTACTGACATACCGCATTCGCGAGCAAGCCCGCTCCCACAGGGGATGTTCATTTGTCTCAAATTAGAGACAACCTTTAAAATCGCCATCAGATTTTTTTATATTTACCTTATATTTCAATAACTTAATATCTTGGCACAGATCTAGCTATAGCTTCCTCCTACAGCAACACCCCACAAAAATAACAATTCGATCCGGAGACACTCCATGAGTGTAATCATCGCCCTGGCAGCCCTCGCGCTGCTGATGCTGGCTGCCTACCGTGGCTATAGCGTTATCTTGTTTGCCCCCATCGCCGCCCTCGGCGCTGTCCTGCTGACTGACCCGTCCGCCGTCGCGCCTGCCTTTACCGGGGTGTTCATGGAGAAGATGGTCGGTTTTATCAAACTGTATTTCCCGGTGTTTCTGCTCGGCGCGGTGTTCGGCAAGCTGATCGAGCTGTCGGGCTTTTCCCGTTCGATTGTGGCCGCGGCGATCCGCTTGCTCGGCACCCGCCAAGCGATGCTGGTGATCGTGCTGGTCTGCGCCCTGCTCACCTACGGCGGAGTGTCGCTGTTTGTGGTGGTGTTTGCGGTGTACCCGTTTGCGGCGGAGATGTTTCGCCAGAGCAATATCCCCAAGCGCCTGATCCCGGCGACCATCGCCCTCGGCGCGTTTTCGTTCACCATGGACGCCCTGCCCGGCACGCCACAGATCCAGAACATCATCCCCAGCACGTTTTTCAACACCACCGCCTGGGCCGCGCCGTGGCTGGGCGTGATCGGTACGATTTTCGTGTTCTGCGCCGGCATGCTCTACCTGGCGCGCCAGCGCAACAAGGCCCAGCGTGCTGGCGAAGGGTATGGCACCGACTTGCGTAATGAGCCGGAAACCGCCGAAAACCTCAGCTTGCCCAACCCCTGGATCGCCCTGTCGCCGTTGATCCTGGTGGGGGTGATGAACCTGCTGTTCACCCACTGGATCCCACAATGGTACGGCAAGACCCACAGCCTCGCCCTGCCGGGCATGAGCGCGCCGGTGACCACTGAAATCGCCAAGCTCACCGCGATCTGGGCGGTGCAGGCGGCGCTGCTGGTGGGCATCTTGATGGTCCTGGCGTTCGGCTGGTCGGCGATCAAAAGCAAGCTCGCCGAAGGCAGCAAAAGCGCGGTCAGCGGTGCGCTGCTGGCGGCGATGAACACCGCGTCGGAATACGGCTTTGGTGCGGTGATCGCCTCGCTGCCGGGCTTTTTGGTGCTGGCAGACTGGCTCAAGGGCATTCCCAACCCGCTGGTCAACGAAGCGATTACCGTGACCTTGCTGGCCGGCATCACCGGTTCCGCCTCGGGCGGCATGAGCATTGCGCTGGCGGCCATGTCCGAGAGCTTTATTTCAGCGGCCCATGCGGCCAATATCCCCCTTGAAGTGCTGCACCGCGTGGCGGCCATGGCCAGCGGCGGCATGGACACCCTGCCCCACAACGGCGCGGTGATCACCCTGCTGGCGGTGACCGGGCTGACCCACCGCGAAGCCTACAAGGACATTTTCGGCATCACCATCATCAAGACCCTTGCGGTGTTCGTGGTGATCGGGACTTTCTACGCCACCGGCATTGTGTGAGGTTTTCATGACGACTTTAAACGGCAAGACCGCCCTGGTCACCGGTTCCACCAGCGGCATCGGCCTGGGGATTGCGCTGAGCCTGGCCAAGGCCGGCGCCAACCTGATCCTCAACGGCTTCGGCGACGCCAGCGCGGTGGTCGCCCAGGTGCAGGCGTTTGGCGGCAAGGTCGGCCATCACCCGGCCGACGTCAGCGACCCGGCGCAGATCGCCGACATGCTCGCCTACGCCGAGCGTGAATTCGGCGGCGTGGACATCCTGGTCAACAACGCCGGCATCCAGCACGTCGCGGCGGTGGAAGACTTCCCTGCCGAACGCTGGGATTCGATCATCGCCATCAACCTGTCGTCGGTGTTCCACAGCACGCGCCTGAGCCTTCCGGGGATGAAGGCCAAGGGTTGGGGGCGCATCGTCAACATCGCCTCGGTACACGGCCAGGTCGGCTCGGTGGGCAAGGCCGCGTACGTAGCAGCCAAGCATGGGGTGATCGGTTTGACCAAAGTGGTGGGCCTGGAGACGGCCACCAGCAATGTGACCTGCAACGCCATCTGCCCGGGCTGGGTGCTGACGCCGCTGGTGCAGAAGCAGATCGATGATCGCATCGCCACCGGCGTGGACCCGCAGCAGGCGCAGCATGACCTGCTGGCGGAGAAGCAGCCGTCGCTGGAGTTTGTGACACCGCCGCAACTCGGCGAGCTGGTGCTGTTCCTCTGTAGCGAAGCCGGCAGCCAAGTGCGTGGAGCCGCGTGGAACATCGACGGCGGCTGGCTGGCCCAATAGACCAGACGATCGTTCCCACGCTCCGCGTGGGAATGCAGCCCCGGGCGCTCCGCGCCCCAAGAGCGGACGCAGAGCGTCCAAAGAGGCATTCCCACGCCGAGCGTGGGAACGAGAGAGCGAATTTATGTCCGACATCCTCTGGCAACCCTCCCCGGAACGCATCGCCGCCACGCGCATGGACCAGTTCCGCCGCTACATCAACGACCGCTACGCCTTGCAACTCGCCGACTACCCCGCCCTGCACCAGTGGAGCATCGACCAGCGCCCCGACTTCTGGCAGGCCATCGTCACGTTCTTTGACGTGCAATTTCGCAGCCCTCCCAGCGCCGTGCTGGTCGAAGACCGCGAAATGCCCAGCGCCCAGTGGTTCCCCGGCGCCACCCTGAACTTTGCCGAGCACCTGCTGCGCCGCCGTGACGACCACCCCGCCGTGGTCGCCATCGGTGAAGACGGCCAGCGCGAACAACTGACCTACGCCGAACTGGCGGCCCACGTCGCCGGCCTGCAACACAGCCTGCGGGCCATCGGCGTGACCCAGGGCGACCGCGTGGCCGCGTGCATGCCCAACACCTGGCAAACCCTGGTGGGCATGCTTGCCACCAGCAGCCTTGGGGCGATCTGGTCGTGCTCCTCGCCCGACTTCGGCACCCAGGGCGTGATCGACCGTTTCGGCCAGATCGAACCCAAAGTGCTGATCACCTGCGCCGGCTACCGCTACGCCGGCAAAGATATCGACCAAACGGCCAAGCTCAACGAAATCCTCGAACGGCTGCCGTCCCTGGAGCAACTGATCATCGTGCCGTACGCACGGCCCCAGGCGCGGGTCGAGGACTATCAAACCGCAGCCAGCGTCAGCCTGTGGGGCGACTTCTACCAACCCGGCGGGGAGCCTGAATTCGTCGCGGTGCCCTTCGATCACCCGCTGTACATCCTCTATTCCAGCGGCACCACCGGCGTGCCCAAGTGCATCATCCACGGCACCGGCGGCGTGCTGCTCACCCACCTCAAGGAACACGGCCTGCATGCCGACCTGAGCCGCGAGGACTGCCTGTTCTACTACACCACCTGCGGCTGGATGATGTGGAACTGGCTGGTCTCGGTGCTGGCCATCGGCGCGACGGCGGTGCTGTATGACGGCTCGCCGTTTCATCCGGGCCCGGAGCGTCTGCTCGACTTGATCGACGCCGAACAGATCAGCGTGTTCGGCACCAGCCCCAAGTTCCTCGCCACCCTGGAAAAGGCCGGCCTGCAACCGCGCCTGAGCCACGACTTGCGCAGCCTCAAGGGCTTGATTTCCACCGGCTCGCCGCTGTCGCCGCAGAGCTACGACTACGTGTACCGCGAGATCAAGGCTGAGCTGTGTCTGTCGTCCATGTCCGGCGGCACCGATATCGTGTCCTGCTTTGTGATCGGCAACCCGGTGCTGCCCGTGCGCCGGGGCGAGATGCAGTGCAAGAGCCTGGCGATGGCAATCGAGGTCTGGGACGACCAGGGCCGGGCGCTGATCGGCGAGAAAGGCGAGTTGGTCTGCACCCGGCACTTCCCGGCCATGCCCATCGGTTTGTGGAACGATCCCGAACAAAAGAAGCTGCGCGCCTCGTATTTCAGCCAGTTTCCCGGCGTGTGGGCCCAGGGCGACTACGCCGAGCAACGGCCGAACGGCAGCCTGTTGATTCACGGACGCTCCGACGCAGTGCTCAACCCCGGCGGCGTGCGCATCGGCACGGCGGAGATTTATCGCCAGGTGGAAAAAGTCCCCCAGGTGATGGAAAGCCTGGCCATTGGTCAGCGATGGCAGGATGACGTACGGGTGGTGCTGTTTGTACGCCTCAACGATGGCGTCGTGCTGGATGAAGCCCTGGAACAGCAGATCCGCCAGGTGATCCGCGCCAACACCACGCCACGCCATGTGCCGGCGAAGATCCTCGCTGTCACGGATATCCCCCGCACCATCAGCGGCAAGATCGTCGAATTGGCGGTGCGCAACGTGGTGCATGGCGAACCGGTGAAAAACACCGACGCCCTCGCCAACCCACAGGCCCTGGAGGAGTTTCGCGACCGCCCCGAACTGGCTTGAAAGATGAAAGGTTTCAGCCCTGATGCACTCATTTGAAGACAAAACCCCAATGCATGCTATTTTTCGAGGGGTAGTCAGCCGTTCCCGCCTCACGGGATAATCGGCGTTTGTCATATTCAAAGCGTTACGCTCAGGGCTTTTTCATGAATGGAACACCCACCGTCAGCGCAGCCGCTGCATTGATTGCACGGCTGGACTGGGCACAAAGCCCACTCGGTGAGATCAACGACTGGCCGCAAAGCCTGCGCACCGCCGTGGATATCGTTGTTCACTCGCCGATGCCGATGCTCCTGCTGTGGGGCAGCCAACTGACCCAGCTCTACAACGACGGCTTCGCCCTGCTGGCCGGCAACAAGCACCCCGACGCCCTGGGCCAGCCGGCGCACCAGGCCTGGCCGGAGCTGCAAAGCTTCACCGCGCCGATCTACAACGCGGTGCTCGAAGGCCAGGTGCGCACCTTCACCGAGCAGCGGTTTATCCTGCAACGCAATCACCGCGACACCGAGATCTGGCTGGACCTGACCTACAGCCCCGTGCGCGATGAAAGCGGCAGCGTCGCCGGGATCCTGGTCACCGCCATCGAAACCAACGAACGCCGCAAGGCCCAGCACAACACCGAGCAACGCCTGCAACTGGCGCTGGCCGCCACCGATGCGGTGGGCACCTGGGATTGGGATATCGGCGAAGACCGCTTTATCGCCGACGCCCATTTCGCCTACCTGCACGGCGTGGCCCCCGATAACGCTGGCCTGCTGCCCATCAGCGCCTACCTGCAAGGCGTGCACCCGGAAGACCGGGGCATGGTGGCGCGCAGCATCAAGCATTGCATCACCTACGGCACCGAATACGCCGAGGAATACCGCCTGCAGCAAGCCGACGGCCAGGTGCGCTGGGTGTTCGCCCGGGGGCGTTGCTACAAGGACCATCAGGGCCGCCCGGCGCGTTTTCTCGGCGCGGCGCTGGACCTCACCGAGCGCAAGCACACCGAACAGGCCTTGCGCCAAAGCCAGACCGAGTTGCAGCTGATCATCAACGCCATGCCGGTGCTGATTGGCTATGTCGACCACGAGCAACGTTTTCGCCTGAACAACAGCGCGTACCTGGAGTGGTACGGCATGACGCCCCAGGAGCTGTACGGCAAGAGCATCCGCGAAGTACTCGGCGACGAGGTCTATGCCGGCCGTGAGGACCAGATCAACGCGGCGCTCAAGGGCAAGGCGTGCAGCTTCCAGACCATCACCCCGCACCGCGACGGACGCCCGCGCCACGCATTGATGAAGTACCTGCCGCGTTTCAGCAATGACGGTTCGGTGAATGGTTTCTACATCTTTGTGATCGACGAAACCGAACGCAAACTCACCGAAGAAGCGCTGCGCAATCTCAACGAAAACCTTGAAGAGCGTGTGGCCCAGCGCACCCAGGCGCTGGCCGAAGCCAACGAGCGCCTGCAAAACGAGATGTTCGAACGCGAACGCGCCGAAGACGCCCTGCGCCATGCGCAGAAGATGGAAGCCGTGGGCCAGCTCACCGGTGGTATCGCCCACGACTTCAACAATATGCTCACCGGGATTATCGGCAGCCTGGACCTGATGCAACGCTATATCGCCGCAGGGCGCAGTGACGAAATCGGCCGGTTTACCGATGCCGCCGTGTCCTCCGCCCACCGTGCCGCCGCCCTTACCCATCGCCTGCTGGCGTTTTCACGGCGCCAGTCGCTGGACCGCCGTCCGCTGAACCCGAACCAATTGGTGGCGTCCCTGGAAGAGCTGTTCCGCCGCACCAAGGGCGCGCATATCGCGCTCAAGGTACAACTGGGCCACGACATCTGGCCGGTGAACACCGACGCCAGCCAACTGGAAAACGCCCTGCTCAACCTGGTGATCAACGCGCGCGACGCCATGCCCGACGGCGGCGAACTGCTGATCGAAACCGCCAACAGCTACCTCGATGGCACCGATATCACCACCCTGGAACCGGTGAAAGCCGGTGACTACGTGATGCTCGGCGTGTGCGACAACGGCGCAGGGATGGCGCCGAAGATTCTTGCCAAGGCGTTCGACCCGTTCTTTACCACCAAACCCATCGGCCAAGGCACGGGCCTGGGGCTGTCGATGATCTACGGCTTTGCCCAGCAGTCCGGCGGGCACGTGACCATCCACAGCGCACCGGGCCAGGGCACCTGCGTGCGCCTGTACCTGCCGCGCCTGCATGGCACCGCGCTGGAAAGCAGCCTGCCGGCCAGCCTCGGTGAAGCGCCAGTGGCCCTGGCCGGTGAAGCCGTGGTGGTGGTCGAAGACGACCCCGCCGTGCGCATGCTGGTGGTCAACGTGCTCGACGAGTTGGGCTACACCGCGCACCAGGCGGCGGATGCACGCACCGCGCTGCCGTTGCTGGAGTCGGATTTACGCGTGGATCTGCTGGTCACCGACGTCGGCCTGCCGGGCATGAACGGCAGGCAGCTGGCAGAGATCGCCCGTCAACATCGGCCGGGCCTGCGCGTGTTGTTCATGACCGGTTACGCAGAAAAAGCCGCCGAGCGCCAAGGCTTCCTGGAGGACGGCATGGACATGGTGGCCAAACCCTTTTCCATCGACCTGCTGGCCACGAAAATCCGCAGCATGATCAGCGTGGTCGAATGAGTTCAGGCATAATCGCCCGCCGTTGCAGGTACCTGGTAGAGATCAATGAAAGCCCAAGCCCGTCATATCCTGGTGAAAACCAGCGAAGAAGCCGAACAACTCAAGCAGCGCATTGCCAAGGGCGAAGCCTTTGACGTGCTGGCCAAGAAGTACTCCACCTGCCCGTCGGGCAAGCGCGGCGGTGATCTGGGGGAGATTCGGCCGGGGCAGATGGTGGGGGTGATCGATGCGGTGATTTTCAAGAAGCCGCTGCGGGTGGTGCATGGGCCGATCAAGAGCAAGTTTGGGTATCACCTGGTGCAGGTGTTTTACCGCGACTGAGGGGTGATCGTTCCCACGCTCTGCGTGGGAATGCCTCACCGGACGCTCTGCGTCCGCCTTGGGGACGCGGAGCGTCCCTGGCTGCGTTCCCACGCGGAGCGTGGGGACGATCATCGGGGGATCAAGGCTCCCGGCATCTGAATCACCCGACTCGCCAACCGATGCCCCGCCACCGCCGCCTCTTGCGGCGAGCCACCCTTCAACCGGCTGGCCAGATACGCCGCACTGAACGAATCCCCTGCCGCCGTCGTATCCACCACCTTCTCGACTTTCACGGCCGGCACAGCAAAGTGCTCGCCCTTGCAACGGATCAGGCATTCCTCCGCGCCACGCTTGAGCACCACTTCCTCAATCCCCGGATACGCCGCAAACACCAGCTCACTGCTGGCATACCCAAACAACGCGCGCTCGTCATCCTCAGTCAGCAAGGCCATGTCCACCTCGGCCAAGACTTTGCGATACGCCACGCGTGCCGCCTCGACATTGGCCCACAGACGCGGGCGGTAGTTGTTGTCGAAGACCACCTTGCCACCGCGTCGGCGGGTTTCGACCAGGGTTTGCAGCAAGCGCTCACGGCCGATTTCACCCAGCACCGCCAGGGTGATGCCGCTGAAATACACCACGTCGTAAGCCGGCAATGCGGCCAGGATCGGCTCGGCGGCGGGTGTGGTGAAGCAGTCGCGCACGGCGGCTTCGTTACGCCAGTAGAGAAACTTGCGTTCGCCATTGGCGTCGGTCTGGATGCAGTACAAACCCGGCAAGCGCCCGGGCAGGCGCTGGACCATGGCGAGCCCAAGACCTTCGTCGGCCCATTGCTGGCACATGGCGTCGCTGAAGCTGTCATCGCCTAGCGCGGTCACATAGTCGACATGGCCGCTATCGCCCAGCTCGCGGCGCAGGTAGACCGCGGTGTTCAGGGTGTCGCCGCCGAAGCTTTGGTGCAGGCTGCCGTCGGCGCGGTGTTGCAGTTCGATCATGCATTCGCCGATGAGGGCGATGTGGGGGTGGGCTGTCATGGTGGATTCTCGGGTGTGGCTGATGGCCTCTTCGCGAGCAAGCCCGCTCCCACATTGGATTGGGCTCACAGATTTCTATTTGTGAATACAGTCAAGTGTGGGAGCGGGCTTGCTCGCGAAGGGAGCGACTCGGTCTAGAAGCAGGTATGCAAACTCTCAACCACCTGCAACTGCTCATCCACCAGGCAACCCACCTGCCATTTGTCAAAGGTCAGGCAAGGGTGCGAAGTGCCGAAGGAAATGATGTCGCCAATGCGCAGCTCAACCCCAGCGGCAACGGTCATGAACGCATGCTGGTCCATCACCGCCGTGACCTTGCACGCACTCACATCATCCCCTTCGGCGCCCACCACGCCCGCCTTGTAACGCTTGAGCGGCACCGGTAAACCGGCGTCGTAGGCCACGTCGCGCTTGCCCAGGGCGATCACCGCAAAACCCGGCTCGGGCATCGATTGCACATGGGCCCAGACTTCCAGGGCCGGGCGCAGGCCTTCGTTGAGGTCGCTGCGACGGTCGAGCATGCAGCATTGCGCTTCTTTGTAGATGCCATGGTCATGGGCCACGTAGCTGCCGGGGCGCAACACGCTGAGGAAACGGCCGGCAGCGTTTTGCGCCTCGAAGGATTCGGCGATCAAGTCATACCAGGCCGAACCCGAGGCGGTGACGATAGGCTTGGGCAGGTCGAATGAACCGTTGTTCTGCAGATCCACCGCCAGACGCACCAGGCTCGCGGCGAAGTCGCGGATGCCGCTGATGGCGTGCTCGCCGTGGATCACCCCTTCATAACCTTCGATACCGGTGAGGGCCAGGGCCGGCTGGGCCTTGATCGCCTTGGCCAGGTCGCGCACTTCCTGCTCGCTGCGGCAACCGCAACGGCCGCCGACCACGCCGTATTCGATCATCACGTTGAGGCGCAGGCCACGGGCGGCGAAAAACAGGCCGAGGTCGGCGACGTTGTCCGGGTGATCGACCATGCAGTGGAAGTCAAAATCCTTATCCGCCAGCAGGTCGGCGATCAACGCCATGTTGGGCGCGCCCACCAGTTGGTTGGCCATCAATACGCGGCGCACGCCACCGGCATAGGCGGCGCGGGTCTGCACCGCGCTGGCCAGGGTGATGCCCCAGGCGCCAGCGGCGATTTGGCGTTGGAACAGCGCCGGCATCATGCTGGTCTTGCCATGGGGCGCCAGCTCGGCGCCGCTGTTGCTGACGAAGGTTTGCATCCAGCGGATGTTGTGTTCCAGGGCCTCGCGGTGCAGCACCAGGGCAGGCAGGCTGACGTCACGGACCAAGTGGGCACCGACGGCGGCGGCACCCTTTGCAACGGCATTGATGGCAGACATGAAATGCTCCTATTCGTTGATGCGACGGGCCAGGTTGTTGGCGCTGTCGATCAACACCCGGCGATAGTCGTTGTAGTTTTTCAGCGCATCGGCCCGTGGGGCGACGATGCACAGGGTCGCAATGCTGATGCCTTGCGCGTCCCGGACCGGGGCGGCAAAGCAATGGGTAAAGGTGTCGGCCACACTGTCGAAGGAAAAGAACCCATCGAGGGTAGCCTGACGGATTTGTGCGAGGAAGGTTTCCAGCGGCAAGCGCTGGCCGTCCGGAAGGATAAAGTCGTCGTGGTCGATCAGGTCGGTGATCTGCCGGTCGCTCAAATGCCCGAGCAACAGGCGCCCGGAAGCGGTCCAGGGGATCGGTGCGTTTTCGCCGATATCCGAAGATATGCGGAAATGCCGCTCGCCCTCGCGCATCAGCGCCACCGTGTATTTGCGCCCGTTGAGCAGGCACATCTGCGCGGTTTCGTGGGTTTGACTGACGATCTCCTGCAAGGCGTGGTCGGCCTCGCGGGTCAGGTCGAAGTGACGCAGGTGCGCCTGGCCGAGGAAGTACAGCTGGCGGCCCAGGTAGACGTGACCGTCCTTGCCCACGGTTTCGAGGATGCGCCGCTCCAGCAGCGAGGCGACCAGTTCATAAACCGTGGACTTGGGGCTGCCGATGCCGCTGGCAATATCATTCGGGCGCAGGGGCTGGCCGATCTCCTTGAGAAAATCGAGGATATCGAACGCCCGGTCCAGGCCTTTGGCGCGGCGTTTGATGGTGTCTTCGGTCATGGCAATGTCGGTCCCGTTACAGATGATCGTTCCCACGCTCTGCGTGGGAATGCATGCGGTGACGCTCTGCGTCACAAAAGCGGACGCAGAGCGTCCAGGGCAGCGTTCCCACGCGGAGCGTGGGAACGATCATTTAGCCCTTTTTCTTGTAGGCCACGCAATCGATCTCCACCTTGCAATCCACCATCATGTTGGCCTGCACACAGGCCCGCGCCGGGGCGTGTTCCGGGGTGAAGTATTCGCCGAACACCTTGTTGAAACTCCAGAAGTCCCGCGGGTCTTCCAGCCATACGCCGACACGCACCACGTCTTTCAACTCGTAGCCAGCCTCTTCCAGAATCGCCACCACATTGCGCATGGTCTGCCGGGTTTGCTCGACGATGCCGCCGTTGATGATTTCACCGTCCACCGCTGGCACCTGGCCCGAGACGTAGAGCCAGCCGTCCGCTTCCACCGCGCGGGCGAAGGGACGGGGCTGGCCGCCGCCGGCGGTGCTGCCGGTGCCGTAACGAGTAATGCTCATAAAAATAGCCTCCTGATTAAAAACGAATGTTCTTGAGAAATTCCGCCAGGCGCGGCGATTGCGGGCGTTCGAAAATGTCCTTCGACGCCCCCTGCTCTTCAATGCGGCCCTGGTTCATGAAAACGATCTTGTCGGACACTTCATAGGCAAAGCGCATTTCGTGGGTGACCAGCAACATGGTCATGCCCTCTTCCGCCAGGCCCTTGATCACGCTGAGCACTTCGCCCACCAGCTCCGGGTCGAGGGCCGAGGTGACTTCGTCGAACAACATCAGGCTCGGGTTCATCGCAATGGCGCGGGCAATCGCCACACGCTGTTGCTGGCCGCCAGAGAGCTGGCCCGGGAAGTGGTTGCGGCGCTCCAAAAGCCCTACGCGGTCGAGCCATTTTTCTGCCAACGCCACTGCCTCGTCCTTAGGCATTTTCTTAACTTTCAATAAACCCAGGGTGACGTTCTGCAACGCCGTCAAATGCGGGAACAGGTTGAACTGCTGGAACGCCATGCCGGTCATGGCGCGATGCTGGGAAATCACCCGCTCGGGGTGGCGCACGCGCTTGCCGGCAACTTCGCTGTAGCCGATGGACTCACCGTCAAGAGTGATCTGCCCGCCCTGGAACTCTTCCAGCAGGTTGACGCAGCGCAACAGCGTGGTCTTGCCCGAGCCGCTGGAGCCGATCAACGTGACCACGTTGCCGCGCTGCATGGTCAGGTCCACGCCCTTGAGCACTTCCACCTCGCCGTACTGTTTGCGCAGGCCGCGGATGTTGAGCAACGGTTGCTCGATGTGAGGTTGGTTCATGGCAAGGCCACCCGCTTTTCAATGTAGCGCCCGAATAATTCGATGGCGTAGTTGATGACAAAGAACAGAAACCCGGCGAACAGGTAGAACTCCAGGGTCATGAACGTGCGCGCAATCACTTGCTGGGTACTCAGCAACAATTCCGCCACGCCGATCACCGACAGCAGCGTCGACGCCTTGACGATTTCCGTGGAGGAATTGACCCAGGTCGGCAGGATCTGCCGCAGCGCCTGGGGCAACAGCACGTAGGCCAGGGACTGTTGGAACGTCAGGCCAATCGCCTTGCCCGCTTCCAGTTGCCCACGGGGAATGGCTTGCAGCGCACCGCGCACGATCTCCGACACGTGGGAGCCGCAAAACAGCGTCAAGCCAACCGCACCGGCCTGGAACGCGCTGATCTGCCAACCGAGGGCCGGCAACATGTAGAAACACGCGAGCACCAGCACAAACACCGGCGTGCCACGGATCAAGTCGACATACAGGCGAAACGGCGCACGCATCCAGAATTTGCCGTAGGTCAGGATCAACCCGGCGACAATGCCGATCAGGGTGCCAAAGATAATCGCCAGCGCCGACACAGACACACTGGCTTGAAAGCCCGCCCACAGGGTATCCCGGGCGATCCACAACTCATGCAGCCAGCTGGGGGACTCGTACATGGGAACCCTCCTTAACGACGGATCGCCAGACGCTGTTCCAGGTAACGGAGCAGCATGGCAATGAGGTAACAGGCAGCCACGTAGAGCGCGGTCGTGACCAGCCAGGTTTCAATCACCCGGTAGCTTTCGACGTTGATCTTGCGGGCGTAATAGGTCAGCTCCGGCACGGCAATCGCCGCGGCCAGCGAGGTGTCCTTGAACAGCGAGATAAAGTTGTTCGACAGTGCTGGCAGCACGTTGCGCAGCATCACCGGCACGGTGATGTAGGCACGGATGCGCCATTCGCCCAGGCCGATGGCCAGGCCGGCTTCGCGCAGGCCCTTGGGAATATTCAACAGCCCGGCGCGGAATACTTCGGTCAGGTAGGCACCGGCGTACAACGACAGGGTGATGATGAACGAGGGGATTTTGTCGAGACGAATCCCCAGGGAAGGCAAGGCAAAGTAGATCAACAGGATCAGCACCAGAATCGGCGTATTGCGCACCACCGTCACATACACCGAGGCGAAGATGCGCAACGCACGGTGCCTGGACAGCATGGCAAAGGCCATCAGCAGGCCGATCACGCAGCCGATGGCGATCGACAGCAGTGCCAGTTGCAGGCCCAGACCGAGCCCCGCCAGCAAGGTGTCGAAATCGCGCCACACGGCGGCAAAGTTCAACTGATAGTTCATGGTCAGCAATACCTAATAGGGGCGCCGTTGGCGGCGCCCCGGTTGTCACGAATCACTTGAACTCGACAGGGAAACCAATCGCCGGCTCGGGCAGGTCGACGCCAAACCATTGCTTGAACGAGGCCTTGTAGGTGGGGAATTCCACACCGGTCATGGCTTCATGCAGGGCGGTATTGACGAAGTTCAGCCAGTCCTGGTCGCCACGCTTGACCGCGCACGCATAGGTTTGCGGGCTCCAGGCGTAAACCGGGCTGCGGTAGCGGCCGGGGTTCTGCACCATCAGGTATTTGACCGAAGACTGGTCGGTGGCGGCGGCATCGGCGCGGCCGGAGTTCACGGCCTGGTACATCAGGTCAACGCTGTCGTACTGGTCGACCTTGGCCTTGGGCAGCGCCTGGTGCACCAACTCTTCGGCGTACACGTTTTGCAGCACGGCCACGGTCACGCCGTCGCCGGCGGCTTGCAGGTCTTCGATCTCTTTGTATTTGCTGTTGTTGGGCAGCAGCAGGCCCACGCCTTCGCGGTAGTACGGCAGGGTAAACGCGACCTGCTGGGCACGGCTGGCGGTGACGGTAATGAACTGGCAGCTCATGTCGACCTTGTCGGTCAGCAGGTTGGGAATCCGTGCGTCAGACGACTGCACCACAAACTCGACCTTGCTGGGGTCGTTGAACAATCCCTTGGCGACAATGCGCCCGATGTCGATATCAAACCCTTGCAACTTGCCATCCGCTCCCTGGAAGTGCCACGGCGCATTGGTACTGCCTGTACCCACGATCAGATGCCCACGCTTGAGCACGTTGTCGAGCTTGCTGTCCGCCGCCTGCACGAGGCTTGCGAGGGAAGCCGATGCGGCGAAGAGAAAAACACACGCTTTGAACACGGAAGGTCGGTGATGCATGACAAGCACTCCAGGGGTTGTGTATTCCGCTATACCGGAACGAAGTATGTAACAACGGAATAGACAGCAGAAAGTGTGCCACACGCGGTAACAGAAAAATACACAGGGGATAAACTCTTTATAAATCAGCCAGATAATTATTATTGGGCGATACAGCGTTACGCCAGCACCTGACGTCAACCTGCTACCCCAGGCCCCACACTGCGGTGACAGGCCCCAGTCGGGTGCGTCTTTACAGCGTTACCGCGCACCGTTGCAGTGCACGCGCAGCGTGGAAAAATCCCCATGCTGGACTAGCCTTTGCACATCCCCGCCGACAAGGATCGTGCCCCGATGAAGCTCAGCCTCACCCTGGTTTTATGCTCCTTTCTGATCGCCACCAGCGCCTGGGCCAGCAACGACCGCCGCGACTGCAAGATGGAACTGCGCAAGCTCAACGAAGCCTTGAGCACCAACTACACCAGCCAGAACCACCACGGCTACCGCCAGGCAAAGGCCTCGCGGGATAACCTGGAATACAAGAAATGCGCGAGCCAGGCCCGAAAGGCGCGCGAGCGTCTGGAGCGTGATGCCAACCTGTGAAGATTGACAGTAGACGGCAGCGAATCCTCGATTTAGCGTTGGCACTCAACTGACGCTGCGCAGGAGGACGACCGCCATGGGGCTTGCCACCGCAACGATTGCCAATGCCGAGGACTACCAACGGGTATTGAGTTCGCCATATCCGGTGTTTCTGCTGTTTACTTCAATCTCCTGCCCTGCGTGCACCGAAGCCGTGCCGCTGTTTGAAATGATTGCCGCCAAGTACCCCAACGTCTTGAGCATGGTGCTTGACTGCGCACAAACCCCAAGGCATCCCGAGGTGACGGGCACCCCGACCGGGCTGGTCTATGTCAACGGGGAACTGAAAGAGAAACTCAAGGGCTTCGGCCCCTTGGAAGATCAGGCACAACTCGTCGAGGATACCTTCGCCCGCTACGCCAGTTAGCCCTTGCACGGCCCTGACAGACGTCTACGCTGCTCAATGCAGTCTCAGCCGAGCCAGGGTCAGCAATGTTCAAGACCATTGAAGCCGAAGTCCTCAAGAAACTCCCCTCACCCGCCTTGCAACTTGAGTTCGCCCAGCATGATTTCGAGCGACTCAAGCCTTTCTGCCTGTTGATCTACCTCGCCAGCATCAGCATCTGGCTGGTGTTCAACCTGATCGTCAGCTTTCGCGGCGGCCAAGGCTTTACGTTCTATTCGGTGATATTTCTCAGCGCACTGTTGATCACCACGCTGGTGCTGGCCTTCAACACCCAGGTGCGCCACTTCCAATGGATCAACCTGATCTTCGTCAGCATCATCGCCATCGGCATCCGCCTGGTGATCGAAGGCCTGCCCATGGACCTGCACCCCGGCTGGCTGATCCTTGGCGCCTCGACCATTTTGTACAGTGCCTCCGTGCTGCCGCTGAGGCGCTGGGCATTCGCCGCCACGCTGGTGATCACCTGGGTGGTGCTCAACCCGTTCTACCTCACGGAAACGTCGGTGCTGGAAGTCAAAGGCACCACGGTGTTCTTTTACTCCAGCTTCCTCAGCCTGCTGACCCTCTACAGCTTCCTCAAGCTGCGCCAGGTCAAGCTGAGCAACTACATCATGGCCAAGCTGCTGCTGGACCAGGCCTACGTGGACACCCTGACCGACATCCCCAACCGCCGCTCGTTCATGACCAGCGCCGGGCAGAAGCTCGCCCACCAGCCGCGCACGCACGACCATTACCTGGCGATGATCGATATCGACAATTTCAAGAAAGTGAATGATTTATATGGCCACGACGTCGGTGACGACGTGCTCAAGCGCGTCGCCCACGACATCCGTGCCGTGATGAACGACTACGACTACGCCCGCCTTGGCGGCGAAGAATTCGCCATCTACCTGGCCGGGGTACGCCGCGAAGACGCGGCGCAGTTGGCGGACCAGTTGTGCGCCCAAGTGCGGGAGGACGCCAGCCAACACCCGGTGACCATCAGCATCGGCCTGGCCCGGGTGGAGGATGGCGAAACCTTGAACCAGGTGCTGATCAAGGCGGACCAGGCGTTGTATGTGTCAAAACATGCGGGCAAGGACCGCTTTACGTTTCACGCACCATAGCCACCAGGGTCACCCGTCGCTCCTCGACGGCCGCCACGGTCAGGCGCCAGCCCTCGTACACCAGGCTGTCACCCACCACCGGCAAGCGGTCCAGCAGGCTCATCACCAAGCCGGCGAGGGTCTGGTAGTCCTCGGTTGCCGTGGCAGTGAAACCGGTGCGCTGGCGGATCTGGTTGAGATTGAGGGCGCCGTTCACGCGAAAACCTGCACCGTCCTCGACAATGTCCGGCCCCTCGATTTCACTGGCGTCGGGCAGTTCACCGGCGATGGATTCGAGAATGTCGGTCATGCTCAACACGCCCATGAAGTCACCGAATTCGTTGATCACAAAGGCGATGTGCGTGGATTCCTGGCGCATCTGCTCCAGAGCGTTGAGCACCGAGAAGCTCTCCAGCAGGTTGATCGCCCGGCGCGCCAGGTGTTCGAGGTTGGGCTCATTGCCGGCCAGGTATTCCTTGAGCAACTCCTTCTTGTGCACAAAGCCCAGGGGCTCATCCACCGCGCCATTACGGATCAACGGCAGGCGCGAGTAGGACGAATGCATCAGTTTCAAGCGAATTGTCTCGGCATCGTCCGCCAAGTCGATATAGTCCACCTTGGCCCGTGGCGTCATCAACGTGCGGATCGGCCGCTCGGCCAATTGCAGCACACCGCTGATCATCACGCGCTCACGGCGATCAAACAGCGGGCCTTGCGCGGTATCCGGCTCGCCCAACAGGTCGGCGACCTCTTCACCCACCTCTTCCACCGCCAGGCTGCGCCCGCCGAGCAAGCGCATCACCGCATGGGCGGTGCGCTCACGTACCGGCAACACGCCTTGCGCCGACTTCTTGCGACGGGCGCGGGCAATCTGGTTGAACACTTCGATCAGGATCGAGAAACCGATGGCCGCATACAGATAGCCCTTCGGAATATGGAAACCCAGGCCTTCGGCGGTCAGGGCGAAACCGATCATCATCAAGAAGCCCAGGCAGAGCATGATCACCGTCGGGTGCGCATTGACGAAGCGGGTCAACGGCTTGCTCGCGACAATCATCAGGCCGATGGAAATGATCACCGCGATCATCATCACCGCCAGTTCATCCACCATGCCCACGGCGGTAATCACCGCATCGAGGGAGAACACTGCGTCGAGCACCACGATCTGCGCCACGATCGGCCAGAACATCGCGTAGGCCGCATTGCCGCTGCGTTGGGCGACATGGCCTTCGAGGCGCTCGTGCAATTCCATGGTGGCCTTGAACAACAGGAACACACCACCAAACAGCATGATCAGGTCGCGGCCGGAGAAGCTCTTGTCGAACACCTCGAACAGCGGCTGGGTGAGGGTCACCAACCACGAAATACTCGCCAGCAAGCCCAGGCGCATCAACAACGCCAGGGACAAACCGATCAAGCGCGCACGGTCACGCTGCTCGGGTGGCAGTTTGTCCGCGAGGATCGCGATAAACACCAGGTTGTCGATACCCAGCACCAGTTCCAGCACAATCAAGGTCAACAGGCCGAGCCAGGCCGTTGGATCCGCTAACCATTCCATTTATAGAGTCTCTTTGATTCGAAGTTCAGAATGCCGGGCACGGCGATACGCGGTCAGTGGACCGGGACAAGGTTAGCAGTCGGAATACGGGATGCTTCAGCGGGAACGGCAGCAGCGGATGTCTTGGGGAAAGACGACTGGGGGGCTCCGAGAGGGTGTTCATGCAAATCCTGCGATAAAAAAGGACTTGAATCGTACAGCCGAAAGACAAAATTCCTACAACGCAAAACTATTACAAGATCTGTAACCGTGTTCAGCGAGCCGCTTTCACCTGCTGGATAAACCGCGCGACCGCCGGCGCTTTCTCAAACCTGCGGTGAATCAGCGACAGCCACGACGACGCGTCATTGCCTTGAATGGGGCGGTACAGCACATTCGGCAGCGTCACATGCCCCACCACCGACGCCGGCACCACCGCAACGCCCTGCCCCAGCGACACCAGCGCCAGCACCGCGACCAAGCCCCCCGGCTGCGGCCCCAGACGCGGCGCATAACCGCCCTGGGCGGCCACATGTAGCGTGCCGCTGATCTGCTCCGGCAGGATAAAGGTCTCGTTTTGCAGGTGTTCGCAACCGATGGCCTTCAATCCCAGCAGCCAGGAACCCTGTGCCACCGCCAGGACAAACCCCTCACTGTCCAGGCGCACCGCTTCCACGCCATCGGGCAGGGTCATGGGTGAGCGGACGTAACCAATGTCATACCGCCCATCCGCCACCGCACCTGGCAATGCGGCCATGGCGCATTCGCGCACATTCACGCTCACATCGGGAAACGCCTGACTGAACGCCTGCATCTGCCGCTGCAGCACGCCGCCATACACCGCCGACGCCACATAACCCAGTTCGATATGCCCGATGTCCCCGCGCCCGGCCCGCTGGGCATGGCGTTGGGCGCATTCGAATTGGCGCACGGTGGCTTCGGCTTCCTGCACCAGGGCCGCGCCCGCTTCGGTCAGGCTGACTTCGCGCTGCTGACGGATAAACAAGCGCGTGCCCAATGCGGTTTCCATGTCCTGGATCTGCCGGCTCAAGGTCGGCGGGGCAATGCCCAACTGCTCGGCGGCGCGGGTGAAGTTGCGTTGCCGGGCGACGGCCAGGAAGTAGCGGAAGTGACGGATTTCCATCGCAGGATTAGCTCAAAGGTAATGAAGTGCTTATTCCTACCTAACAAAGGCAGCGTTGCACGGCGATAAGCTGGGCCTATCCTAACAGCCAGAGCGCCTTTGCGATGCCTTGCGATTTCACACCTACCATTGCCTACTGGGTAATCCATTCATGAGGCCCGTCAGCCCACGCTTGACGTTGCTCACCGCCTCCGGCGTCTGCTCTCTGATTGTGCTCGACACCAATATCGTCGCCGTCACCCTGCCGAGCATCGCCCGCGACCTGGGGGCCAATTTCGCCGATATCGAGTGGGTCGTCAGTGCCTATATGCTGGCTTTCGCCGCACTGCTCTTGCCGGCCGGCAGCCTTGCCGACCGCTTCGGGCGCAAGAAAACCCTGGTGTGGGGCTTGAGTATTTTCATCCTTGCATCCCTGGGTTGCGGCGCCGCGCCCAGCGCGTTGTGGCTGGACATCGCCCGCGCCGTCAAAGGCGTCGGCGCGGCGCTATTGCTGACGTCGGCCTTGGCGTCCATCGGCCACACCTTCCACGATGAAGTGGAGCGCGCCAAAGCCTGGGCGTTCTGGGGCGCGTGCATGGGCGTGGCGATGACCGCCGCGCCGACCCTTGGCGGCTTGATCACCGAGTACCTGGGCTGGCGCTGGATTTTCTACCTCAACCTGCCCGTGGGCCTGGCACTGATGGCGCTGGTGCTGCGCGCCATCCCGGAATCCCGCGATACCCAGTCCGCCCGCCTTGATCCCTGGGGCAGCCTGGCGTTCAGTGCCAGCCTGCTGTGCCTGATCTGGGGGCTGATCGAGGCCAACCGCATCGGCTGGGACAGCCCGCTGACCTATGCGCGCCTGCTGGGTGGCGCCGTGCTGCTGGGGGTGTTTGTGCTGGTCGAGCGCGTGCAGCAACGGCCCATGGTGGACCTGCAACTGTTTCGCCACCCGCGCTTTATCGGCGCCTTGCTCGGGATGTTTGCCTACGCCGGTTGCGCCCAGGTGATGATGACGCTGCTGCCCTTCTACTTGCAGAACGGCCTGGGGTTCTCCGCCATTGCTTCGGGGCTGGGCATGTTGCCGTTCGCCCTGACCATGCTGGTTTGCCCACGCATCGGTGCGCGCCTGGCGGGGCGTTTTACCCCGGCGACGATGATGGCAACGGGATTGACCCTGGTGGGCTGCGGCAACCTGCTCAGCGCGTGGGCGGTGAATGTCGGCGGGTATCTACCCTTCGCGTTGGCGATTGCGGTCACGGGGGCCGGCGCGGGCTTGCTCAATGGCGATACGCAGAAAAACATCATGGCCTGCGTGCCGCGCGACCGCGTCGGGATGGCCTCGGGGATGAGTACCACTATGCGTTTCAGCGCGATAATGCTGGCCATTGGCGTGTATGGGGCATTGTTGAGCGGCCATAGCGAGCAATTGTTGGGGGCGAGTATCGGTGCGCAGTGGCAGGGCCAGGTGGCCGGGATCGCGTCGCGGGTGGTGGCGGGTGATATGACAGCGGCGATGGGGTTGTTGCCGGCGTCGGCAAGGGCCAGTGTGCAGCCGCTGGCACAGCAGGCGTTTGTCGGGGGTTTCGGTGGGGTGTTGTGGGTGGCGGGATGGTTGGGATTGCTGGGGGCGTTGGTGGTGGGGCTGTTGATGCGGCACCCGATCAACCCTTCACCCTGAAACAAATGTGGGAGCGGGCTTGCCCGCGATAGCGGTGGTTCAGTCACACATGTATCGACTGACACACCGCATTCGCGGGCAAGCCCGCTCCCACAAGGGGATCACTTCTGTCTGAAGGACCGGGTTACCAGAAGCGCTGCTGGGTCAACCGGCTCCACCAGGTCAGCAACACGCGGTCTACCGAACCACTGGCCGCCAGGCCTACACGCTCCTGCAAGCTCTTGCGCTCGGCATAGTGCAGGTGGAACACCTCGGCGGTCTTGGCCTTGGTCGCCAGGTATTCGTCGCTGGTTTGCAGCTCGTCCACCAGTTGCTTGTCGAGTGCCGCAACACCCAGCCACACTTCTCCGGTCGCCACTTCATCGATTGCCAACTGCGGGCGATAGCGCGAGACGAAGTTCTTGAACAGCTGATGGGTGATATCCAGGTCTTCCTGGAACTTCTCGCGGCCCTTCTCGGTGTTTTCGCCAAACACCGTGAGGGTGCGTTTGTATTCACCGGCGGTCAGTACTTCAAAGTCGATATCGTGCTTTTTCAACAGGCGGTTGACGTTAGGCAACTGTGCAACCACGCCAATCGAACCAAGGATGGCGAACGGGGCGCTGATAATTTTCTCGCCGATGCACGCCATCATGTAGCCGCCGCTGGCCGCGACCTTGTCGATGCACACGGTCAGCGGCACGCCAGCCTGGCGGATACGCGCCAGTTGCGACGAAGCCAGGCCGTAGCTGTGGACCATGCCGCCGCCGCTTTCCAGGCGCAGCACCACTTCGTCTTTAGGCGTCGCGAGGCTGAGCAGCGCGGTGATTTCATGGCGCAGGCTTTCGGTGGCCGAGGCCTTGATGTCACCGTCGAAATCCAGCACGAATACCCGTGGCTTGGCTTCGGGCTTTTTCTTGCTGTTTTTCTTTTCGGCTTTGCTCTCGGACTTGCGCAGGGCCTTGAGCTGGTCCTTGTCGAGCAGGGTGGATTCCAGGCGCTCGCGCAGGCCCTTGTAGAAGTCATTGAGTTTGCTGACCTGCAATTGGCCAGCGGATTTGCGACGACCTTTGCTGCGCAAGGCGGCGAAGCTGATCAGTACCACCAGAATAGCGACCACCAGGGTGACGGTCTTCGCTAAGAAGCTCGCGTATTCGGCCAAAAAATCCATGTTGCTCCTTACAAGTGCAGTGCGCCAGGCGCGGATCGCCCAAGCATACCGGCGGCACCGCGTTGGGGCCAGTGATCAAACCGCCAGCAAGCGGGCCTCCAACGGGCTTTTAAAACAAGCGTATGTTTTTCCATTGACAGCTCGCAGGCATCCCCATAACCTCGCCAGACTTTCAACGTACCGGGAAAACGGACGTGGGCAGCATCTATCTGATTCGACATGGCCAAGCCTCCTTCGGTGCAGACGACTATGACGTCCTGTCGCCCGTCGGCGTGGAACAAGCGCAAGTGCTCGGGCGTCACCTGGCCGATCTGGGCGTGACGTTCGACCGCTGCATCGCCGGCGACCTGCGCCGCCAGCAGCACACCGCCAGCGCCGCGTTCGAGCAGTACAGCGCCCTCGGTTTATCCGTTCCAACGGTGGAAGTGGACAGCGCCTTCAACGAGTTCGACGCCGATGCGATCATCCGCGCCCTGCTCCCCGACCTGCTGACCACCGAACCCGAAGCCCTGGAGATCCTGCGCAATGCCGCGCAGAACCGCAGCGAGTTCCAGCGCATCTTCGCCCTGATCATCGAACGCTGGCTGGCCGGCACCTATGATCCACCGGGGTTGGAGAGCTGGCTGGGGTTTGTCGAACGGGTCCAGGGCGGCCTGCAACGCATTCTTGAAGCGGCGGACAACGCACAGAAAATCGCCGTGTTTACCTCGGGCGGCACCATCACCGCCCTGCTCCACCTGATCACCCGAATGCCTGCCACCCAGGCCTTCGAACTGAACTGGCAAATTGTTAACACCTCGCTCAACCAGCTGAAGTTTCGCGGTCGCGAGGTGGCCCTGGCTTCCTTCAACAGCCACACCCACTTGCAACTGTTGAAGGCGCCGCAGCTCATCACCTTCCGATGAACTGCGGCCAACCGTGACCCCAAGGTCACTGGACTCACCATAAAAGGATCGAAACCATGACTGACGTAGCCAAAGCTGTAGAAGCAATGAAAGCCAAATTCAACCCAGGCGCCGCTGACGGCCTGGACCTGGTATTCGGTTTCCGCATCGACGACACCAAGAACTTCTCCCTGGTTGTCAAAGACAAGACCTGCGAGCTGCAGGAAGGCGAAAACCCAGACGCCCAAGTGACGCTGGTCATGGACAGCGAAACCCTGGAAGGTATCGTTGACGGTTCCACCGACGGCATGCAGGCCTTCATGGGCGGCAAACTGCGCACCGAAGGCGACATGATGTTGGCGATGAAGCTGAGCGAGCTGTTCCCTTCCTGATTCAAGGGCCAGCCTGAATCCCTGTGTGGGAGCGGGCTTGTATGGGAGCGGGCTTGCTCGCGAATGCGGTGTATCAGTACCAGATTCATTGGCTGACACTCCGCATTCGCGAGCAAGCCCGCTCCCACATTTTGATTGGCTGTGATGCTCAGGTTTTGGGCTGTAGCAACAACGCCACCAACGCACTCCACCCCGTCTGATGCGATGCCCCCAACCCGCGCCCGGTCTCGCCATGGAAATACTCGTGGAACAGCACCAGGTCACGGCTCGCCGGGTCCGCTTCCAACTGCGCATACCCCGCCATCGATGGCCGCACCCCCTCCTCATCCCTTAGAAACAACCCCGTCAGCCGCGCGCTGAGGCTGTCAGCCACTTCTTCCAGCGATGCCAGATAACCACTGCCCGTCGGGTACTCCACCGAGAAGTTGTCGGCGTAGTAGCGGTGAAATTCCCGCAGCGATTCGATCAGCATGTAGTTCACCGGCATCCACAACGGCCCGCGCCAATTGGAGTTGCCGCCATACAAGCGCGAATCGGACTCCCCGGGCTGGTAGCGCGCACACAAGGTGTTGCCGTTCATCTTCAATGCCAGCGGCTGCTCGGCAAACGCCTTGGACAATGAACGCACACCAAACGCCGACAAGAACTCAGCCTCGTCGAGCATGCGCCGCAACAGGTCCTTGGTGCGTTCACCCCGCAGCAACGCCAGCAACAGGCGATTGCCCTGGCCCGGTTCATTCCAGCGCGACACCAGCTTGGCCAAGTCGGGCCGATGCTTCATAAACCCCAGCAAACGCTCACGCAACCCTTCCAGGCCTTCATGTTCGTGCTGTTCCAGCACCAACACGGCAAACAGCGGCATCAGCCCGACCATGGAACGCAGGCGTACCGGTTCACTCTGGCCGTCGGGGCGGTGCAGCACGTCGTAGAAAAACTGGTCCTGTTCATCCCACAGGCCTTCGGCGCTGTCATCCACGCGGTTGATGGCCCCGGCGATGTACAAGAAGTGCTCGAAAAACTTCACGCCGATATCCACGTACACCGCATTGCGCTTGGCCAGCTCCAGGGCGATGCGCATCAAGTCCAGCGCATACGCGGCGACCCACGCCGTGCCGTCGGCCTGATCCAGCTGATAACCCGGCGGCAGTGCGGCCGAGCGGTCGAACAAGGCAATATTGTCCAGGCCGAGGAAGCCGCCCTGGAACAGGTTGCGCCCCTCGGCGTCCTTGCGATTGACCCACCAGGAAAAATTCAGCAGCAGTTTGTGGAATATGCGCTCCAGGAAGTCCATGTCGCCTACGCCAGTCAGTGCCTTGTCCTGCTGATACACGCGCCAACTGGCCCAGGCGTGCACGGGCGGGTTGGCGTCGTCGAAGCGCCATTCATACGCCGGCAACTGGCCGTTGGGGTGCATGAAACGATCCTTCACCAGCAGCAACAGCTGTTGCTTGGCGTACGCCGGATCGATCAGCGCCATGGCCACGGCCTGGAAGCCCTGGTCCCAGGAGGCATACCAGGGGTATTCCCAGGTATCGGGCATGGAGAGGATGTCGAAGTTGGACAGGTGCCGCCAATGGGTATTGCGGATATGCAGGCGCTCGGCCGGTGGCGCGGGCTGGGCCGGGTCGCCATCGAGCCATTGGTTCACATCGAAATAGTAGAGCTGCTTGGACCACAGCAAACCGGCCAATGCCTGACGCTGTACGTTGCGTGCGTCCTCAGACGCCATACCCTGTTGCAAGGCCGCGTAGAAATCGTCGGCCTCCTGGCGACGCTGCTCAAACAGCTTGCGCGCGTTGACCTGCACAGCGTCCACCGGTGCAAACCGCAGGTAGAGGATTGTGCTTTGCAGGCCCGCCAATTCGAGGATGAACCGCGCGGCAACCTTGGTGCCGCAGTCATGGCGGATCGCCGACTGGACACCCTCTACCACGTAATCGTTGATCCCATCCTTGAACGGCCCCGGCGCCGGTTGCCCCTCCAGCCGGGGATGGTTGCTTTCGTTTTCACAGAACAACCACTCAACGCCCTGCTCTCCCCACGCGCTGAGATGGCGGTCAGGCAACGCATGATGACGTGCCAGCACGTGGTCGCCGTCCAGCGTCAACTGTGGTTTGGGCGCGCCGACGGTCCAGCTCCAATCATTGCGCGCCCACAACTGGGGCAACACCTGCAACCGCGTCGGCTGGTCCGAGCGGTTATGCACGGTGATGCGCATGAAAATATCATCCGGTTGATGCTTGGCGTATTCGACACTGACATCGCAGTAGCGGTTGTCTTCGAATACGCCGGTATCGAGGATTTCGTACTCGGCGTCAGCCAGCCCACGGCGGGCGTTCTCGGCGATCAGATCCTCGTACGGAAAGACAGCATGGGGGTATTTGTAGAGCATGCGCATGTAGGCATGGCTCGGTACGCCATCGACGAAAAAGTACAGCTCCTTGACGTCTTCACCGTGGTTGCCCTCGGCGTTGTTCAGGCCGAACAGGCGTTCCTTGATGATCCCATCGCGCTCGTTCCACAGGGCCAGGCCCAGGCACCAGCGTTGCGCCTTGTCACTGAACCCCGCCAGGCCGTCCTCGCCCCAACGGTAGGCGCGACTGCGCGCATGGTCATGGGGGAAGTAGGCCCATGCATCGCCATCGGCGCTGTAGTCTTCGCGCACCGTGCCCCATTGGCGTTCGCTCAGGTACGGGCCCCACTCGCGCCAGCGCTCGGCATCTCCGGTTGCCAGGCGTTGGCCTTCGATCGTGTCAGAAATCCGGGTTACGGGCGTGGCCGTCATGGGTCCTCCTGCGCCTACAAGGTGAGGTGCAGTGTAGGGCCCATCCACGCCCGTGTGCACATGAAGGTTTAGAAGATGGCGTAGGTGTAGTTGAAGATCAGGCGGGTTTGATCCTGATCGGCAGTGCCGGTGTTCTTGCCGTGGTAGGTACCGGTACGGAAGGTGGTACCGAAGCCTTTCAGAGGACCGGCCTGCACCACGTAGTCCAGGCGGAAGTCGGCTTCGTTTTCTTTCTGGTCTGGACCACCGGCCACCTTCGCCTTGATGTCCCGGCCATCCAGGTACGCCACGGACGCCTTCAGGCCGGGCACGTAGGCCTTGAAGTCATAGGAGTACTGACCAAAGTTGACCTGCTCGCCCGCCCGGGAGAACTGGCCGACCACGGCGTCGGTGAACAGGTAGAAGTCGCTGCCACCGGCACCTTGTGCGTGCGGATCGGCCAGGCTGCCCTGGTTCACCCACACAAAGCCGCCGTCGTCACCCACCCCGATATGGCCAAGCATCAAGCTGCTGCCGCCCAGTTGGTAGGTGAAGGCCGCACTGTAGGTTTTGTTGTCGACTTCGTTGGCGTGCCTGGCATAGCCGCCGTTGTTGTTGAACTGGTAGCCACTCTGGCCGTTCTTGCCATCGCTGCTGCTGTCGAAGTAGCGCAGGTCGGTCTTGAACGATTGGTCATTGCCCAGCGGCAATACGTGGACCAGGCCGAAGTAGTTCTGTTTGTAGAAGTCTTGCAGTTGGGCGTAGTAGTACTGCAGCGTCAGGTTTTTCGCGACGACGTTGTCGGAAGAACCAAACGGCTTGTAGTCCACCCCGCCGAACTTGAAGCTATCACTGTCGCGCTGACCGCCCGCCACACTCAAACCGGTGGAGTTGCTGGACGCACGGCCTTCGGCACGGTTCAGCTCACCGCCGGTGAAAGTGACGTTGGGAATATCGTTGGAAGTAAGGATGCCACCATCAAAGGTTTGCGGTGCCACGCGGCTGTCGTTGGACACCAGGATCGGCAACACCGGCGCCAAGCCGCCACCCACGTGCAACTCGGTCTGGGAAATGCGGAACTTCACGTTGCCTGCCGCACGCCCAAAGGAGTCAGCCGGTTCAGTGCCGTTGTTCTTGGTCGGGAAGAAGCTGTTGCCGTTGCCCGACAAGCCCGCGCCTGCGGTGTGGCCATCGCCACCGTCCAGGCGCAGGGCGCCGAACGCCATCACGTCAAAACCGACGCCAACGGTGCCTTGGGTGAAACCGGATTTGTAGTCAAACCGCAGCGCGGTGGCGGCTTCGCGCAGGTCGTTGTTGCTGCCCGAGCGGTTGTCAGCGCTGTAGTACATGGTCCGCGAACTGACGGACGCATGGCTGTCTTCAAGGAAACCGCTGTGACCGGTGCCCGTGCCCAGGGAGCCGAGCCCAAAATCATCAGCTAACGCGTGTTGTGCAAGAACGGCGGCGGTGATCGACAACGCCAGTGTAGAAATTTTCATTAACGACGGCCCCTAAACATTTTTTTATGTGTGTGATGTGCAAAACGGCGTTTTCATCCTTGCGAACGTGACGATTCTTTCATGCCGGGTGGGGGCGACTGCGTGAAGAATTAGTTAGGAAAAACAGTGGAAAATGAAATTTTCATCTGGCCGATTTTTGTCATATTCACGTCATCTCATTCATCCAGGGAATGAAGTCCAGAGGATTCTTCGTTTGCAAGTGCGGCGGGCGCTCAACAAAATCCAGAACAAGGCCACTTTCATCGCCACCGTCATCAGGAATTTTTCTATGCCTACCACCGCACATGTCAGCCCCGACGAGATCCGCAAGGGCTTTTCCAAGGCCATGTCCGACATGTACCGAGATGAAGTTCCACTCTATGGCGCACTGATGGCGTTGGTGGCCGAGACCAACACCCGCGTGCTCGACACCCAGCCAGCGCTGGCGCAACAGCTGCAACGCACGGGCGAAATCCAGCGTTTGGACATGGAGCGCCACGGGGCCATCCGCCTGGGCACCGCCTTTGAGCTGGCCACCATCGGCCGCCTGTTTGCGGTGATGGGCATGCAACCGGTGGGCTACTACGACCTGACCCCGGCCGGCGTGCCGGTGCATTCCACCGCGTTTCGTGCGGTGCATGAGCAGGCGTTGCAAACCAGCCCGTTTCGCGTATTCACCTCGTTGCTGCGCCTGGAACTGATCGAAAACCCCGAACTGCGCGCCTTTGCCGAAACCGCCCTGGCCAAACGCAACATCTTCACCGACCGCGCCCTGGCGCTGATCGAACAGGCGGAAGAGGCTGACGGACTCAACGCCGTAGACGCCGAGGAATTTATCCGCGAGGCCCTGGAAACTTTTCGCTGGCACCACGCTGCCACCGTCACCCGAACCCAATACCAGCAACTCAGCGACCAGCACCGCCTGATCGCCGACGTGGTGGCCTTCAAGGGCCCCCATATCAACCACCTGACGCCGCGCACCCTGGACATCGACCAGGTCCAGGCCGCCATGCCCGGCAAAGGCATCACCCCCAAGGCCGTGATCGAAGGCCCACCGCGCCGCCAGTGCCCGATCCTGCTGCGCCAGACCAGCTTCAAGGCCCTCGACGAAGCCATCGCCTTCACCGACGCCCAAGGCAGCCACAGCGCCCGCTTCGGCGAGATCGAACAGCGCGGCGTGGCACTCACCCCCAAAGGCCGCGCCCTGTATGACCAATTATTGAATGCCGCACGCGATGAACTCGGCGCGTTCCCCACTGAAGGCAACGCCACTCGTTATGTGCAATTGATGGAACAGCACTTCCAGGCCTTCCCCGACAACCACGCGCAGATGCGCGAGCAGGGCCTGGCGTACTTCCGCTACTTCGCCACCGCACAAGGCCTGGCGGCACGCGGCAGAGTCGATCAACCGCGCACACTGGAGGCGCTGATCGCAGCAGGTCATGTGGCGGTGGAGCCGTTGGTGTACGAAGATTTCCTGCCGGTGAGTGCGGCGGGGATTTTTCAGTCAAACCTGGGGGATGCGGCGCAGAGTCACTACGCGGCCAACTCGAACAGGGTCGAGTTTGAGAACGCACTGGGGCGGCGGACGATTGATGAGTTGACGCTGTATGAAGAGACGCAGCAGCGGTCGATAGAGGCATGCATTAAAGCGCTGCATGCCTGAAACAAGATACCCACCCAGCTCACCGGCGTAATCCTTACACCGTAAAAGCCCCCAAGAGCCGGGTGGGCGGTGGGCATCATAGGGACTGCGCCGGGCACTGTCCCTATGACAATTCTGAACAAATATGACCTTTCCCCTACAGGAGTATCAGTTAACCCAGCTGCTCCACAATTTTGTCCTTGATCAACAGCCGCTTCTTCTTCAGCTTCTCCACATCCTCATCGCTGGCACTGGCCGCTTCCGCCTTCAACACCTCTTTGTCGGCGTCGTCGTATTGAGTGAGCAGCGAATCCAGACGCTTGTCGCTCGCCCTGCGTTCGTGAATGACGTCCTTGCTCAACCCCAAGTCCTGATACAGGTCGTGTTTCACTGGCATGGCGTACCTCCGCAAGTTGATCAATGGCTTACGCCCTTGAAGCTAGACCATTGCGCGGGGTCTTGTCATGTTTGAGGTCAAGACACTGCTCTAAATGTGGACACTGGCCCGCTCCACAGGTGGATCGGTCCCACGCTCTGCGTGGGAATGCATCCCTGGACGCTCTGCGTCCGTTCTTGAAGGCATGACGCAGAGCGTCATCGGCGGCATTCCCACGCAGAGCGTGGGAACGATCATCATCTGTGCTGTCTGTCAGGGTAGCTCTCGGGCCAAAAATGGCGCAGTGCGGCTGGTTTTGTTTTTGGCCACCGTTTGTGGCGTTCCCTGTACGACCACCTCCCCACCCAAGTCCCCCGCCCCCGGCCCGATGTCGATCACCCAGTCACTCTGCGCCACCACGCGCATCTCATGCTCCACCACAACCACGGTGTGACCGGCGTCCACCAGGTGGTTGAGTTGGCTGAGCAAGCGGTCCACATCCCGTGGATGCAGGCCGGTGGTCGGTTCATCCAGGACGTACAGCGTGGCGCCCCGCGCATTGCGTTGCAGCTCAGTCGCCAGTTTGATGCGCTGCGCCTCGCCGCCCGACAGCTCGGTGGCCGGCTGGCCGAGGCGCAGGTAGCCCAGGCCGATATCGCGCAGCACCTGCAACGAGCGCAACACGCTGGGTTGTTCGGCAAACACTTCGACGGCCTGCTCCACCGTCAGCCCCAGCACCTCGGCGATGCTCAAGCCTTGCCATTGGATCGCCAATGTCTCGGGGTTGTAGCGCGCGCCATGGCAGGTCGGGCACGGTGCGTACACGCTGGGCATAAACAGCAATTCCACGCTGACAAAGCCTTCACCCTCGCAGTTCGGGCAGCGGCCCTTGGCGACGTTGAAGGAGAATTGCCCGGCATCATAACCGCGCTTTTTTGCCGCCGGTGTCGCGGCAAACAGTTTGCGCACGTGGTCGAACAGCCCGGTGTAGGTCGCGAGGTTGGAACGTGGCGTGCGGCCGATGGGTTTCTGGTCCACCTGCACCAGCCGATGGATCTGCTCCAGGCCGGCGCTGATCCGTCCGCCGCTGGTTTGCGGGGCGTCGTCTTCCAGGCTCGGCTCTTCATCGTTTTCGACCACACGACCCAGGCCGCTGCCCACCAGTTCCAGCAGCGCCTGGCTGACCAGGCTGGACTTGCCCGAGCCAGAAATCCCGGTGACCGCCGTAAAGCAGCCCAAGGGGAAATCCACGCTCAGCTCCTTGAGATTGTTGCGCGTCACGCCGTCGAGCTTCAGCCAACCCTGCGGCTCGCGACACACCCGAGGCAAGCCGCTTTTTTCGGCAAACAGATACTCACGGGTCTGTGACGCTTCAATCTGCGCCAACCCCGCCGGTGGCCCGCTGTACAAGACTTGCCCGCCCTGCTCACCCGCCGCTGGCCCCACGTCGATCAACCAATCGGCGCGGCGCATGGTTTCCAGGTCATGTTCCACCACAAACAACGAATTGCCCGCCGCTTTCAACCGTTCCAGCGCGGTGAACAACGCTTCGCCATCGGCTGGATGCAACCCCGCCGACGGTTCATCCAGCACATAGATCACCCCAAATAGTTGCGACCCCAGTTGCGTGGCCAGGCGCAAGCGCTGCAATTCGCCGGACGACAACGTCGGCGTGCTGCGCTCCAGGGACAAATAGCCCAAGCCCAACTCGGTCAAGGTGCTGACCCGCTCCAGCAGATCCTGGGCGATGCGTTGCGCGGCCAGGCGCTTTTCCACCGACAGCTGCATCCTGTCCTGCCCCGCCGCCACCGGCCGCAACAGTTCGGCCAACTGCGTCAACGACAACTGCGACAACTCACCAATGTCCACCCCGGCGAACTTCACCGACAGCGCCGCCTTGTTCAGGCGTTTGCCCTCGCACAACGGGCAGGCGCTGCCCTGCATAAACTGTGACACGCGCTTTTTCATCAGCGCACTTTGGCTGTGGGTGAAGGTGTGCAGGACGTAGCGCCGTGCACCGCTGAAGGTGCCTTGGTAGCTCGGCTCCAGCTTGCGCTTGAGCGCATCGCGGGTCTGCTGCGGGGTAAAACCGGCGTACACCGGTACGGTCGGGGTTTCTTCGGTGAACAGGATCCAGTCGCGCTGCTTTTTCGGCAGCTCGCGCCAAGGAATATCCACGTCATAGCCCAGGGTCACAAGGATGTCGCGCTGGTTCTGGCCCTGCCACGCCAACGGCCAGGAGGCGACTGCGCGCTGGCGAATCGTCAGCGAAGGGTCCGGCACCATCAGCGCCTCGGTCACTTCATACACGCGGCCGAGGCCGTGGCATTGCGGGCACGCGCCCTGGGGCAGGTTGGGCGAAAAATCCTCGGCATACAGCATCGCCTGCCCCGGCGGGTAGCTGCCGGCGCGGGAATAGAGCATGCGGATCAGGCTCGACAAGGTGGTGACGCTGCCCACCGATGAGCGCGCACTCGGCGTGCCGCGCTGTTGTTGCAGGGCCACGGCGGGCGGCAGGCCTTCGATGCTGTCTACATCCGGTACGCCAACCTGGTCGATCAGCCGCCGCGCATACGGCGCCACCGATTCGAAATAACGCCGCTGCGCCTCGGCATACACCGTGGAAAATGCCAGGGACGACTTGCCCGAACCCGACACGCCGGTGAACACCACCAGGGCATCCCGTGGAATATCCACATCGACGTTGCGCAGGTTGTGCTCGCGGGCGCCGCGCACCCGCACGAAACCGTGGAATTGAGGGATGTTGCGCTGTGAAGTCATGGTCAACCTTATCGCGCGGTGAGCACGCTGCGTACCCGTTGCGTCAGGGCTTCGGGGCTGTAGGGTTTGCTCAGCAGGTGAATGTCGGGGCTAAGCAGATGATTGCTGGAAAGAATGTCGCGGGTATGGCCCGAGGTGAACAGTACCCCCACGGGCGGGTTCTGTGTACGGGCCCAGTCGGCCAGGTCCGTACTTTTGACGCGGCCAGGCATGACCACGTCGGTAAAAATCAGGTCCGGCAGCAACCCGCCTTGCAACGCCTGCATGGCGCGGTCGCCGTCTTCGGCGGTGAGCACGGTGTAGCCCGACTGTTGCAGCAGTTCGACCACGGTCAAGCGCACGCCTTCGTTGTCCTCCACCACCAGGATGGTTTCCTGGCCGCCGGCGTGCAGCACCTGGTCAATGTGCACATCGAGACTTTCCGGCTCCAGGCTGTGGGGAAAATACATCTGCACCACCGTGCCCTTGCCCTCCTCGCTCCACATCTCCACATGCCCGCCACTTTGGCGCACAAACCCAAACACCATGCTCAGGCCCAGGCCGGTGCCGTGGCCTTCGCGCTTGGTGGTGAAGAACGGCTCGAACGCACGCTTGAGGGTGACCGGGGACATGCCAACCCCCGTGTCAGTGACCGCCAAGCGCACATACTCGCCCGGCTTGATGCTTTTACCCGCGCAATCGGCGGGGTTGAGAATGATGTTTTCCCCGGTGATCCGGATCACGCCCTCGCCTTTCATCGCATCGCGGGCATTGATTGCCAGGTTGAGCAGCGCATTTTCCAGCTGGTTGCGATCGACATTGATAAACCAGGCATCCTGGGGCATTTGCACGTCGATATGGATGGTTTCCCCCAGCGCCCGTTGCAGCAACTCCCCCAAGCCCGCATAGATGCGTTGCGGGTTGTACACGGCAGGCGACAACGGTTGGCGCCGGGCAAACGCGAGCAGTTGCGCCGACAGCTTGGCCCCGCGCTCCACGGCCGCAATCGCCGCCGCCACACGGCGCTGCACCTGGGCGTTGTCCGGCTCATGGCGCGCCAGCAGGTGCAGGTTGCCGGCGATCACTTGCAGCAGGTTGTTGAAGTCGTGGGCCACGCCACCGGTGAGGCCGCCGATGGCTTCCAGTTTTTGTGACTGGCGCAACTGCTCCTCGGCGGCGGAGCGTGCCTGCACTTCGGCGGCCACGCGCTGTTCCAGGTTGTGGGTGAGTTCCTGGCGCACGCGCTCGGAATGCACATGCTCGGTGGTCTCCACCACGATCGCCAACACCCCGGCCGGCTGCTGGTCATCGCCGGCCACTGGGCTGTAGTAGAGGTCCAGCCATACGGTTTCCGGCTGGCCGTTGCGCAGCAGCACCAGGTCCTTGTTGTTGAACGACAAGGTGCCGCCCGCCAAACAGGTGTCCACCACATGCCGGTTGAACTCGGCGACCTCCGGCCAACCCAGCTCCACCGGCGTGCCCAGCAGGTACGGGTGGCGGCCGCCGGCAAACCGCGAATAACTGTCGTTGTAGATCATGTAGCCCAGCCGCCCCCACAGCATCACCATGGGCACGGGGGACGCCAGCAGCATCTGCACGTTGCAGGCCAGGCTGGTGGACCAGCGGTCAATCGGCCCAAGGTCGGTGGCCGACCAATCGAACGCGCGGATGCGCTGGGCCATTTCGCCGGCCCAGCCTTCACAGCCGTGAGGGTTGGATAAAAACTGCATCGGTTGGCTCTGTGCGCAAAGAAGACATCGTTAAGTTTGGAGCGCTGCAAACGTAGATGGTTTCACCGCATGTACGTTAGGCGCTAAACCGCGCAGCCACCACCGCCCTCAGTGAAAATCCCGGCTGCGCACATTGATCCCGTCCAGCAGCGGCGTGAGGTCGGTCAAGCGCCCGGCGATCAAGTGCCGCACCTCGCCCACCGCTTCCCAACGCCCGTCCACTTTCAGCAGCCGCGAGCCCACCAGTGCCTGGCGCTGGCGCTCGGCCAGGTCGCGCCAGACCACCACATTGAGGTTGCCGAACTCGTCTTCCAGGGTGACAAAGGTCACCCCGCTCGCCGTGCCGGGACGCTGACGACCGGTGACCAACCCGGCGATGCTGACATTGCGCCCATGCTCCACCGCCATCAGCTCCTCGGAACTGCGGCAGCGCCGCCGGCGCAATTCAGCGCGCAGCAACGCCAGCGGATGCGGGCCCAGGGTGGTGCCGACCGTCGCGTAATCCGCCTGCACGTCCTCGCCCACCGTCGGCGCTGGCAGTTCGACCGGCGTTTCGTCGGGACTGGGCAGGCCGGCAAACAGCCCGAGTTGCTTGTGCACCCCGGCCACCTCCCAACGCGCCGTATGCCGGTTGCCCGCCAAGGCACGCAAGGCGCCGGCATCCGCCAGCAACGCCTGGGTGCGGGCATCCAACCCGGCGCGTTCGTCCAGGTCGGCAATGTCGCTGAACAGGCGACGTTGGCGCGCCGCCTCGATGCGCCGCCCATCCTCTTCGCGAAACCCCGCGATCATGCGCAAGCCCATGCGAATCGCCGGTTGCGCGCCGTCGATGGGCTCCAGGCTGCAATCCCAGTCACTGGCCTGCACATCCACCGGGCGGATCTGCAAGTGATGGCGCCGCGCGTCTTGCAGGATCTGGTCCGGGCTGTAGAAGCCCATGGGCCAACTGTTGATCAGCGCACAGGCGAACGCCGCCGGTTCGTGGCACTTGAGCCAGCAACTGGCGTAGGTCAGCAAGGCGAAACTGGCCGCGTGGGATTCGGGAAAGCCATAACTGCCAAAGCCCTTGATCTGCTCGAAGATCTGCGCGGCAAAGGCTTCGCTGTAGCCGTTTTTCAACATGCCCGTGCGCAGGCGCGCCTGATGCGGCTCCAGGCCGCCGTGACGCTTCCACGCCGCCATGGAACGGCGCAACTGGTCCGCCTCGCCGGGGCCGTAATCGGCGGCAACCATGGCGATTTGCATGACCTGTTCCTGGAACAGCGGAATGCCCAGGGTGCGTTCCAGCACCGCTTTCAGCTCCGGCGAGGGATAGGTGGTCTCTTCTTCCTTGTTCCGCCGCCGCAGGTACGGATGCACCATGCCGCCCTGGATAGGCCCCGGGCGCACAATCGCCACTTCGATCACAAGGTCGTAGAACGTCTGCGGTTTCAAGCGCGGCAACATCGACATCTGCGCCCGCGACTCGATCTGGAACACGCCGATGGTGTCGGCCTTGCTGATCATCGCGTAGGTGGCCGGGTCTTCCTTGGGAATACTCGCCAACGCCAGGTCCAGATGACGATGGCGGCGCAACAGGTCGAAGCAACGGCGGATCGCACTGAGCATGCCAAGGGCGAGAATATCCACCTTGAGCAGGCCGACGGCGTCAAGGTCGTCCTTGTCCCACTGGATGATGGTGCGCTCGGCCATGGCGGCGTTTTCCACCGGCACCAGGGTGTCCAGCGGGTATTCGGAAATCACGAAGCCGCCGGGGTGCTGGGACAGGTGCCGGGGGAAACCGATCAATTGCTGGGTCAGCGTCAGCACTCGGCGCAGGATCGGGCTGTCAGGGTCGAAGCCGCCTTCGCGCAGACGCTCCAGGGGCGGCGCTTCGTCGCTCCAGCGCCCGCAGCACTCGGCCAGCGCGTTGACCTGGTCCGGTGGCAAGCCCAAGGCCTTGGCCACATCGCGCACGGCGCCGGCGCCGTGGTAACTGCTGACCACCGCCGTCAACGCCGCACGCGTGCGGCCGTAGCGCTGGAACACGTACTGCAGCACTTCTTCGCGGCGCTCGTGTTCGAAGTCCACGTCGATATCCGGCGGCTCGTTGCGCTCGCGCGACAGGAAACGCTCGAACAGCATGCTCGTCAGGCTCGGGTTGATCTCGGTGATGCCCAAGGCAAAACACACCGCCGAGTTGGCCGCCGAGCCCCGGCCCTGGCACAGGATCGAGCGGCTGCGGGCGAAGCGCACGATGTCGTGCACGGTGAGGAAGTAGCTTTCGTAGCCCAGCTCGCTGATCAGCTCCAGCTCGTTGTTGATCTGCTGCAAGGTCTTTGCATCGACGCCCTGGGGCCAGCGCTGGGCGATGCCCTCTTCGGTCACGGCGCGCAGCCAGGATTTGGCGTCATGGCCGGCGGGCACCAGCTCGCGCGGGTAGTGGTAGCGCAACTGGCTGAGGTCGAAGGTGCAACGGCGAGCGATGGTTTCAGTTTCGTCGAGCAAGGCTTGCGGGTACAACGCGGCCAGGGCGTCGAGGCTGCGCAGGTGCCGCTCGCCGTTGGGATGCAGGCGCGTGCCGGCTTCGGCCACCGGCACGTGATGGCGGATGGCGGTCATGGTGTCTTGCAGGGCGCGGCGGCCACGGGCATGCATGTGTACATCGCCGCAAGCGACGACGGGGAGTTGCAGGCTGGCGGCCAGTTGCAGGCGTTGTTGCAAGTGGCGCGCATCGTCCTGGCCACAATGCAGCTGCACCGCCAGCCACAGGCGTTCGGCGAAGGTGTGGCGCAGCCATTGGATATCGGCCTGGGTGTCGTGATCTGCGGCGATCCACAGCGCCAACAGGCCGGGCAGCGGCTGGTCGAAGTCTTCTTGCAGCAAGCGATAACTGCCCTTTTCAGCACGGCGCCGGGCCAGGGTGATCAAGCGACACAGCTGCTGGTAGCCGCTGAGGTTTTCCACCAACAGCACCACTTTCGGGCCGTTCTCGATGCGCATCTCGCTGCCGATAATCAGCGGCAGCTCCACCGCTTTCGCCGCCTGCCACGCCCGCACAATGCCCGCCAGCGTGCATTCATCGGTGATCGCCAGGGCGCTGTAGCCTTGGCGCTTGGCCCGCTCGAACAGCTCCAGCGCCGTGGACGCACCGCGCTGGAAGCTGAAATTCGACAGGCAATGCAGCTCGGCGTAACTCATGCAAACCAGCCTTGCAGCCACAGCCCATCGTTGTGGCCCACGGTGCGATAGGCCCAGCCTTGTTGGCCGGCGCGGGTCTGGATCAGGTAGTAGTCGCGGCGGATATCCGCGCCGTCCCACCAGCCGGATTCGATGCGCTCCGGGCCCATGAGGATCTGGAGGCCCTGCTCGGCGAGCAAGGTCGGTTCGCTCAGCAACCAGCCGGGGCGCTGGACTTTATCCAGGGTTGGGCTGGGGCGACTGTCGGCCACCGCTTGCCAGGCGCATTCGGGGCGATGGTCGGCGTGAAAACGCAGGCCCTGTACCGCTTCATCCCCCAGCCGTGCGCGCAGACGTTCGCGCAATTGCTCCCAGGGCAGGGTTTGGTGCGGGCGGTCGTCGAACAGGTCCTGGCGTTGCGGCACAAACACCGGTAGATCCTCGGCCACCAGGCGAAAGCCGCGCACGGGCGAGGTGACTTGCACTTGCTCCAGGCGGCCACGGGCCAGTTCAAACAGCATCGCCGGTTCACGCTCGGCGCTGAGCAGGCCGACCTTGATCACGCTGTCGGGCGCCTGGGCATGCTCCAGGTGCAGGTCAAAACGCTGCACGCCACTGTCACGCCCACAGAGGAAGGCGGACAAATCGCCGGTCAAGCGGCGCAAGGGAAACAGCAGCGCTTGATGGGATTGCACATCGAAATTCAACTCGATGCGCACATCGAACTGATCCGGTGGCTGATAAAACGCCAGGGCCAACGGGCGCTGCCCGCTCAGGGCGTCCAGGTGCTTGAGCAGGCTGGCGTCAAAGCGTCGCGCCAGAGTATGCCGGGGCAACGCCTGCACTTGGGCCAGGGTGCGCAGGCCCATGCGCGACAAGGCTGTGGCCGCCTGCGGGTCAAGGCCGGCGCGGTCGATGGGCAGCGGCGCCAGGGCTTGCATCAAGCGTTCATCATCGGCCACGGCCAGGCCGTCGTAGAGATTGGCCAGCACCCGCGCCGCAGCCGGGTTGGGCGCGGCGACGATGCGGTGACGAAAGCCCAGCTCCGTCAGTTCCGCGCGCAAGCGCGCTTCGAACTGCGGCCACGGGCCAAACAAACCCAGGCTCGATTCGATCTCGAACAACAAGGCGCGCGGGTAATACAGGCTGACCTGGGAGCTGAAGCGATAGGCCCAGGCCGCGAGGAATTGCTGCCAGCGCTCGATCTCGGCGGGGTCGTATTCGGCACTGGCAAACGTCTTGGCCAGGGCATGGGCCGCCGTCAGCGACTGGCCGGGGCGCAGGCCCAGGGCGCGGGCGGCGTCATTGACGGTTTGCAGCACCCGGCGCTGCGGCGTACCGGCCAGCAGGGCCAGGGGCTGGTCCGGTTCGGGATGCACGCGCTGCACCCCGTCCAGCGCCAATTGCGGGAAGACAATACACACCCAGCGCATGCCAACCTCAGTGCCCGGCCAGGGCAATCGGCGCCGGATGGGCCCGGCCGCCACGGCACTTGAGCACCCGCACTTGCGCGGGTTTCGCTTCAACCGCCAGACGCAAAGCAGCGGGCGATGAATTGATCGCCTCGCTCAAAGAGCGCCAGGCAAACGCCAGGGTCTGCCCGGTTTCCGCCGCCACCTGCAAGCGCCGCAACGCACGATCATCGGCCTTGCGCGGCCAACACAACACCGCGCCGCAACTGCCGGAGCGCAGGCATTGCTCCACCGCCCACAGCGCATCACGCTCCTCGGCCTGGATCACCGAGAGCAGGCGCAAATCCACCCCGGCGTTCTGCCAGGCGTGGGGATACGGCGTGTAGGGCGGCGCCACCAACACAATGCGCTCGCCAGCCTTGGATAAGCGCGCCAGGGTGGGCAGTACCAATTGCAACTCGCCGACGCCCTCCTTGGCCATGAGGATTTCACTCAAGGCCGCCTCCGGCCAACCGCCGCTGGGCAACACCGCGTCCAACCCCGCAAGCCCGGTGGGATGCACGCTGGCCGGTGGCGCGGCGGGTCTGCCTTTCCAGACGCGGCCGCCATTGAACAGCGTGTCCAACGCAACGACGGCGCCCATCAGCCTTGCCTCACCAAACCGCAGAACACCCCTTCGATCGCCAGGTCCTGGTCAGGCTTGACCACGATGGGTTGATACGCAGGGTTGCGCGGCAACAAGCGCACGCTGTCGCCATGGCGTTCGAAACGCTTGATGGTCACTTCACCGTCCAGGCGCGCCACCACAATCTGCCCGTTCAAGGCTTCGGCGCTGCGGCGTACACCCACCAGGTCGCCGTCGAGAATGCCGTCTTCGATCATCGAATCGCCCTGCACCCGCAGCAGGTAGTCCGGGGTTTTCGCGAAGGTGGCGGGGTCCAGTTGCAGGCGGCTGTGCACGTCGGCATCGGCACCAATCGGCAAGCCCGCCGCGACACGACCAAGCACCGGCACATCCAGCCACTCCGGCCGCGGCGGCTGGTTGAGCAAGCGAATACCACGCGCCTGATTGGGGTTGACCTCGATAAAACCGGCTTCGGTCAACGCCAGCACATGCTTGCGCGCCACGCTGCGCGAGGCAAAACCGAACGCCTCGGCGATCTCGGCGAGGCTGGGGGGCTGGCCTTGTTGCGCGATACGGTCGCGGATGAAGGTCAGGATGGCGGTACGGCGAGGGGTTAGAGTCGTCATGGAGTACATTTGTACTCCTGTGGGAAATTTCTGACAATAGCCGCCAGTCGCAAGAGGGAACACAAGCGCTGTCGAAACGTCCCACGCAACCGCCGGATTAGCTCTACTGCCCTGCCCTGGGAACGCCTGCAAAGTCCTTCGCCTGATTTCACCGTGCGAGGGATTGCAGATGGATGTTGTTGTGAATGCTCTGAATGCTGGGGCTGTCGCTTGACTCCGGTCATCGCCAGCTTTGTCCTGGCCCCAATGGATGGCGAAAAGCCGGATGTCGAAAGCGTCCTACGCGATTTCCGCAATTGCCTGAACACCTTCGATAAATGGGCTGATAACTACTGGACTCGCTCGGCGCTGGAAGTCGAGCAGGTATTCAAGGTTGGCGAAGAGGTCACTCTCGTCGCACCGGCGTCGTCAGAAAAGCCCAGTCGTACGACTGCCGTCTGCAAGGCCCAAGGCTCGCTGACCCTGGTGCACATGTTCGAAAGCACGCGGTTCGTGCCCATCGGCAACACACCGGTGATGCTGCAAGCGCTTGCGCAGGACAAAAGCCCGATAGGTGCGCCTATCCCACACACCATCGGCCCCAGCGGGATTCTTGAAATCAAGGACTGCACCCGCGACCAGCTCTACCAAATCACCTTTTATCCCAACGTTTCCAAGGATCACGTCAAGGCGCTGTATGCGTCTTATCAGTCGGTGATCAGCGGGCTGGAAAGTCAGCTGCGCGATGAGTGGACAAAGACCTTCAAAGCCCAATGGGACACCTTTGCCAACGCCACGCCTTTAGAGCGCAGTGTGAAGCAAGGCATTGGGTTTACGACGGGGTTTGGCAGTGCGCTCTACAACCTTTGGGGCAATTTCACACAACTGTACGAACTGCTGAGTGACCTCAAGGCCAACAGCAAGAAGTTGCTGAAATTCATGTCCGAAAGCGAACTGAATCAGCTGCTGGCACTGGGCAAGGACGCGCTCGCCAAGGGTCTGTTGGTGCTCAGTGATGAACCACTGCTGTTCATCTATCTGTCAGCGGCGGTCAGCTGGATACGCATGCTGCCGCCGCCGCAGATGTACGAATTGCTGGGCAAGATCACCGGCGAAGTGCTGATCAATCTGCTTCTGGTGTGGGCAACGCGGGGCATGGGGGTGCAGATACGTCTGGGTGCCCAGGTATTGGAGCGCATCAAGTCTGCTCAAGCGCGTAAGTGGTTGCAGATGTTGGCTGATCAGGTAGTGGGGCCGAAGTTGGATGCGCATGTCGAGGCGTCGAAGCCGTTGTTGCTGGGGGGGCCGGCGACGGCGATCAAGACGATCCCGGATGCGCCGTTGAAGGCTGGGGATCAGTTGGTTTCGAATCCGGTGCCGGTGGTGCGGGGCAAGGTTAAA
>NZ_JBUZST010000028.1:0-50074 GCF_055407965.1 Pseudomonas sp. B611 | reverse complement strand
AGGGCATGGTCAGATCCTCGCGAAATCGACCCTGCCAGTTAAAAACTGTTACCTATGTGCGTGAACTGATTTGTAACCCATGTGGGTGAGTCATACCGGGCGAGGACCTTTTGCTTACTTTTGGGTCCTTCCAAAAGTGAGCCGCTGTAAGAGCGGAACCCTAAGTAGCCGTTACCGCAGCAATGGATATGTACTCCGACCCAAAAGCCCCGGCGCCACATAGATAGTCATCGCAGGCAAGCCAGCTCCCACCTCAGAACGATGTGCAACCAACACAACTCAACCGCCTGACAGGCCGTCTTCGCGAGCAAGCCCGCTCCCACACTAGAGCCGGTTTACACCCGGTAAAAATCGCCCGACTGCCAGGCCGTCACGGGGGCAAGCCCCCTCCCACATTGACTGCATTCCAAATGATCTACAGGGCGCAGATCAACTGGCGTCTTTGCCGCGATCCTGCCCCGGCACCAAGGTCAATGTCGGCTTTTCCACATCACGGGAGACGTGGGATTTTACTTCCTCCACACCGCCCTCTTCGTCGTTGTGGATCACCAGCACACCCGGTTTGCGCAGTTGCTCCAGGTCACCCTCGCCAAGCTTGAAGCTTTCGCTGAGGTTCTTGTCGCTGAGTGCGTTGGCCTCGGCGCGGCGCTGGGCGAATTTGCGGCCTTTGCGTTGCTGGTAGCGCGCCCACGAGACCAGGATCAGCGCGTTGAACAACGCGATCCACAGGTAGATCTGCAGGGTGTTGAGCGCCGCGAAGATCGGCGCCTCGATGCGCGGCCCACCGTGGGTTTCCAGCATGGCGTTGATCCCGCGCGCCAGCAGCCAGATCAACCCGGCCCAGGCCAACAGGGTCAGCACCACGTCGATGATCCACATCAGCGAGTTTTGGCGAGTTCTGATCAGTTTCATGATCACACGTCCTCATTGGCTGGTTTGATCCCGCGGTCCGGGCTGACCCAGCGCGCGCGCTTCTGGTGCTGGTTGAACAGCACCTTGGGAAAACTGACCAGGGTGGTGAACAAGCTGACCAGCCAGAACACCATCGGGTACCACACCGTCCAGAACAGGGTTTTCCACAGGTCTTTTTCGTAGCGTCGGTCAATCAGGATGCTCACGGCAAACTGCACCAGGCACACCATCGCCAGCACCAGGCCGGTAAATGCCGGTGGCACCAGGGAATCCACGGCAATCGCTTGCGGCAACACCATGAATTTACCCAGGCCCCAGAAGATCACCGAGAGCAGGAAGGTAAAGGCCCAGCCGGTGGAGAGGCAGTATTCGAACAGCAGCGGCCACAGGTAGCGATGGCGCCATTGCCAGATGCCACGGATATTCTTGAACAATACTTCGGCACCGCCCTGGGCCCAGCGCAGGCGCTGTTTCCACAGGCCGCCGACGGTTTCCGGCATGAGGATCCAGCACAGTGCACGCGGCTCATAGAAGATCGCCCAGTGATCGAGTTGCAGCTTCCAGCTGACGTCGATGTCCTCGGTGATCATGTCGGTGCTCCAGTAGTCGATGCGGTCCAGCGCCTTTTTACGGAACGCCACCACCACCCCGGACACCGTGAAGATCCGCCCGAATACCCGCTGCGTACGCTTGATCAAGCCAATGATCGAAGAGAACTCGCCCACCTGTACCCGGCCGATCAAGGTCGAGCGCGTGCGGATGCGCGGGTTGCCGGTCACCGCGCCGAGGCGCGGGTTGTCGAGCATCGGCGCGACCATATACGCCGCCGCATTGCGGTCGAGCAACGCATCGCCGTCGATGCACACCAGGTACTCGCTGCGCGCGGCCACGGCGCCCATGCGCAAGGCCACGGCCTTGCCCTGGTTCTGCGCCAGGTGCAACACGCGCAGGCGCGGGTGTTCCAGGGCCAGCGCATCGAGGACCGCGGCGGTGTTGTCCTTGGAGCCGTCGTTGACGGCGATCACTTCGATGTTCGGGTACACCTGGTCCAGCGCCGCATGAATGGTCTCGGCCGCGTTATCGCCCTCGTTGTAGCAAGGGATGATGATCGAGATCAGCGGGTTGCCGGCCAGGGTCGGCGCCGGGGTGTCCTCTTCCCACGGCCAGTGGCGTTCCCAGTGCAGCCAGAAGTACAGGCCGCCGGCAATCCACAGCGCCGACATGAACAGCGGGTAGAAAAACACGAAGTCCATCAGGAACTGCCCGGTGACCAGGAAGATCAGGCCCAGGGGCACACCCAACACCAATGCCAGCACGAATAAAGCCAGGATTCTGTCGAACATGGTCAAGGGTTCCATTGGTTGGAAATGGCCGGACGTATCGTCTTCAGGTCCGGGGAGTTTTCCAGGAAGTTGTCCGGGTAGTAGCCAAAACTCGTGACACCCTGGCGCTTGAGCACGCCCATCCATTCAGCCAACTGCTCGGCGCTGATGTCCGGCGCTTCCTTGGTCCGCCAGTCTTTGGCTTGCAGTTCGAACACGGTGCGGTCGAGCGCACCGGGACGCGCCTTGACGGTAGCCACCAGTTTTTCCAGCCAGGCGTTGGAGTTTTTCAGCGTCTGGCCTTCCATCAGCGGCATGGCCATCGGTGCGGTCCAGTCGTAGGTCTGGAGGAAGTCGTCGAGGTTCTGCGCGAACCAGGTTTCACTCTGCGGGTTAAGCATCGGCTCGGCGAAGATATTGCGCGCGGTCATGATCTGCGGGCCACGGATCGCACGGACTTTGGCGGTCAGCTCGTTGGTAAAATCGATCAGGAAGCGACTCTTGAAGCGGGTCCAGCGCTGCATCACAGCCGGGTCGGCGCGCAAGGCTTCGATGGTGTTCGGCAGACCGTTGGCGGCATAGGCCTTGAGCGCCGCAGGGCTGGCGTCTTCAAAGTCGTTGAACACCGCATCATCGTGATACAGCACGCCATCGAGACCACTGTTGCTGATACTCGCCAAGTCTTCGTAAATTTCGCCGATGATCTTGCGCACCTCTGGATCGAACGGCGACAGGCGTTGGTATTGATCGGGGTCGAGGCCGATCTGGCCGGTTTTCGGGTCCCAGCGGGTTACGCGTGGCAGCTTGGGATCCAGGGCAAAACTCAGCACCGGCATCCAGGCATAGACGCTGGCATGGGCACGGGTGTGCAGTTGCCAGGCGACACGGTTGAACAGGTCGGCACGCATCGGCAGGTGACGGTTGGGGAAATACAGCGAATGCACCAGGCCGTCGCCCTTTGGATCGGCATAGGCTTGCAGGAACACCGTCACAGCGCCCATGTCCACCACGCGTTGAATCAGTTGGTCGAGGTTGCGCGCCTGCTGGGCCGGGTCCGGGTCGTAGACATGGTCCAGGTCCACGTGCAGCACCCGCATCGGCGCCTTGGTCTGCACGGCGACGATGCTGTTGGCGTAATGTTCGCCGTCCGGGTCGGAGGCCACCAGGAAACGCGGGCTATTCATCAGCTTGGTGGAGTCGTCAAGACCATCGTCCAGGGTCAGCGCCATCTGGTAGCCGTGTTCACCGACCACTGCCAGCGACGTGCCGTCAGCCGCACCGTATGGCCATACCCACACCCGTGGGGCCTTGCCGGTAACTGCACGGATCTTGTCGGAAATCGCCTTCACGTCAGCGCGCATGCGCGCCTGGAACTGCGCTTCGGTTTCATACCGCTTGGTCGCCGGGTCATAACGCCGCGTGGTGGCAGCCGGCTCCAGATTGCCCTGGGGGTTGCCCAGGATGCCTTTGTGGCTGTTGTCGGTATGCGCAGCTATTTCCACCAGGCCCGACTGGGACACTTCGCGGATCTGCTGCCAGGTCAGGAACTCGCCGCGCGGCCGTGGTTGGCCGGCGAAGTCCACCGGCTGGTTCATCGGCGTGTCGATCCAGTAACCTACCGGCGCCAACAGGGCCGGCCAGCGGTAGGCACGCAGGATCGGCATCACCCGCGTGTAGAAGCTGGAGTAGCCGTCGTCGAAGCTGAGCATGATGGCTTTGGGCGGCAGCGCTGGCCCACCGTTGCGGGCCGCGAGGATCTGGTCGACGCTGACCGCCTGGTAGCCGTTCTCGCGCAACCAGGCGAGCTGCTCGATCAAACGTTCGGTGCGTACCGCCACCACCGCCTGATCGGGGTCACGATCCTCGACGTCATGGTAACCAATGCCGAGGAAATGGTTTTTCGGCCACGGCGCTTCGTTGGGCGCAATCGGCCGCTCGGCGGGTGGGGTAAAAGGTGCGGGTTGCTGGGCGCAGGCGCTGGCCAGCATTACGCCCAGAATCAACAAGCAACGGCTGAGGACGGTCATGGTCAGGCTCTTCTAGAAACGGTAAGTGAGGTCGACGAGCAGGCGCAGATCGCGTTCGCGATCGCCGTCGTAAGGTCGGCTGATCAGGCTCAGGTTCGCGCCGGCTTCCAGTACGTCATTCCAGCGGTAGCGTTGGCCGTAACCCACCAGACCGATGCCACCGGTGGAATAATCCTGCTGGCTATAGGTGCCCGCACCGACCTGGAACTGCTGACTCCACTGAGTCTCGTAGCGGTGATAGAGCACATGATTGATGTTGATGACCGGCAGCACGGTGAAGTCCGACTTCGGGTTGAAGTAGATCGTGTCTTCCTTGCTGTTGCGGCTGGCGCCGACTTCCAGGCCCAGGTCCACTTGCACTTTCGGCGAGCTGTAGAGGCCTTCACGGCCACTGAGCAAGGCTTCGAAACGGTCGTTGCCGTCACTGAAATGGGACGGGCTGAGGGTCAGTTTCCACTCGCGGCTTTCGTTGGCGCGCCAGCGGATGAAACCGCTGCCGCCGTTGGCCGTGATCCCCTCGTTCAACGCCCGTAGGGGTGTGGTGGACAGCAGGTAGCCGAGGCTGCCGCCGTATTGCCAGTTGTCATTGATGTCCCGCGCAATCGACACCGCCGCGCCTTGTTTGGAGCCATCACCGTAAGAGTGGTTGGACACCTCGGCCTCGATGGTCATGTCGCGGGTGCGCCGCTCGACGCCGACCACCTGCCAACGGTGGTGGCCGGTGCCTTCTTCAAAGTCGGCGGTGGCATAACCGGCACCGGCGAACAGGCGCCAATCTTCGTCGATGGGCGGCGTGTAGATCCGGCTCTCAATGCCCCAGTCACGGCTGCCCGAGACGGCCCCGGCGTCGCCGTTGTTGCCGCCGCCGAAGCTTTTGCCGGTGTAGGCCTCGACCCGTAGCTCGGCCATGTCATGCACGTCGCGCAGGCGTTGCAGGCGCTGTACCTGGCGATTGTCCGGGTTACGGGCGACCACATCGTCGGTGAGGATGTCGAGTTGACGCCATTCCTGCAGGTCCAGGGCCGTGAAACCTTGGGACATCTCCAGGCCGATGTCACGCGGGCTTTGCGCCTCCGTTTCCTTGAGGACACGCTCGGCGCGCCGTGGCCAATCGCGGGCGCGGTACATTTCTGCTTGCGCCAGGCGCAGCCCGATGCTGCCAGGCGCCTTGCCCACCAGCTCTTCCAGGGATTTCTCGCTGGACGGCAGATCGGCCCCATAGGTGCCGGCCTGAGCGGCCAATTGTTGGGCGTCCATCCACTCATCGTTGGGGTTGCCAATAGGCAGGCCCTTGAGTTCAACCCGGGGTTTCTGGCTGTCGGCCAGGTTCTTCGCGACGGTGCGCGCCTCGTCCACCTGGTCGTTTTCGAGCAAGGCGTAGAACAAGGCTGTGCTGTCTTCCACACGGTCGCCGACGTCGGCATCGGGCGCCGTGATCGCCTGGCGATACAGCGGCGCGGCCTTTTCCGGCAGGCGTTGGTCGAGGTAGGACGCAGCTACCCAACGTACGGCGTAAGTGGGCAACTTCACCCCTTCGGCCTGGAGCGTTTCGTACTCGCGGATCACCTCAGCCGTACGCGCCCGCGCCTTGAGTGCGCCGAGGCGGTCGATGCGCCACACCACCACGTCGCCCTTGGCGGTGGGGTCCGGGGTCCAGCGGGCGAGAAGCTTGTCGTAATCCTGCAGGGCGCGGTCGGCAATGACGTAGCGTTCCTTTTCGCTGCGCGTGGCGAACTCGGCCATGCGCACGCGTTCAGCGGCGAGGTCACCTTCCAGGCGGCGCTGGGTCACTGGATCGATAAGGCCCGGGCGCTTGGCTGCCAGGCGTAACGCCGGCTCCGGCAAGCGTGCCTTTTGCAGGGCGACGATGTATTCGCGGGCGACTTCCGGTTTGTCACCGGCGCGGATAAACGCCTGGTCGAATTCAAACAACGCGTCGTAGTTGAAACCGGAGCGGGTCAGCGCGTAGCCCAGGGCCATGCGCCGGTTGGGGTCATTCGGGTTGGCCGCCACCAGCGCGCGGGCGCGTTGCACGGCTTCGGTGGTTTTACCGCCGTCCGCCTGGGCCAGGACCAGGCCCAGTTGCAGGTCGACATTGTTCGGCTCACGCACAAGTGCCTGGCGATACACCGCCTCGGCTTGTGCCCACTGCTTCTGGTTGCGATAGGTACGCGCGACGGTGGCGAGCGCCTGAGGGGTCAGGCTGCGATTTTTGCCCTGAGCCTCGTACACCTTGAGCACTTCGGCGTCCTGCCCGGCCCAGCCGGCAATCACCAGGTGATCGCTGACCTGGCCCGGCGTCTGGCGCTCGGCAGGGAGTTGGCGCAATTGGGTCAGGGCCGGCGTGAAATTGCCGTTGCGCGCCTGAATGATCAGGGCATCGTAGGCGGGGTCGGCCACCGCGAAAGCGGGCATCAGCAACTGGCTGCACAAGGCTGCCCCGATCAGCAGTCGTAACCGGCCTGATGCACTGAGTGGGAGGTTTCGCAGCATATCGTGAGCTTCCTTACACACGGAAAGCTGTAACGATAGGTGGTCCTGAGCAATTTGCATCAGGGTGTCGGCGTCTCGTGACCCGACCTAGCTTTCCTGTAGGAACTATCCCTTAAGAAAGTAGGGGAAAGCCTAATTCAGAACAATTGTTCAGAATTGGTAGCGAATCTGAAATACGAATGGGGGAGCGGACTTGCCAACGATAACGGGGCTTCAATCAACCTGAACGTCGATTGTTTGACCCTGATCACAGGCACTTCCACTCCCCCATTATTTATTTCTGGGTGAAGGCAGAATCTTTACTGCGCGCCGCTCATGGCACCGGCTTTGGCCAAGACGAAGCCAATGAATTGTTCCACGGTCATCTTCTGGCCGTTGAAGGTCACTTCATTGTTGGCGTAGTGCAGCTTGGAAACGACGTCGTTGCCAACCAGGGTCGCCAGTTGGGTGCCGACCGCCATGCCACTGACCATTTCGGCCGCCATCTGCGATTGCTGCTCGATGGCTTTCGGGTCGGTCACGCCACCGGCCTGGGCTTGCAGGGCGGCAATGTCGCCGATCATGGGCTTGGACAGGGTCAGGTTGGCATCCAGCAAGGCGATGATCTGCTTGCCCAGTTCAACCGGTGGCAGTTCCATGGACGACGGCTTGGTCAGGTCCAGGATCAGGTTGAATTTGCTTTCGCCGTGGGTGGTTTTCAGCGACAGGTTTTCCAGGGCCACTTGCGGCTTGGCCGCCAGCAACTGGTTGACGTTGGCTTCGGCCAGGGTTTGTTCGGCTTCGGTCAGTTGCAGTTCCGGCACGGGTTGACCCGCAGCGGCAGCGGCTTGCACCGGCTGCATCTTGTCCTGGTACAGCTTGGTCAGCAGCAGGCCCGACGGCACGTCGATGTTCTTCACGCTCACGGCCATGGCGGCGGAGCCGACCGGTTTGCCCTGGTAGCCGATCTCGTCGATCTTGTAGTCGACGCGGCCGTCCATGGTGTTGTCTTTGACGGCGCTGGTGTCTTTTTGCTCGAAGCCCTTGAGGGTCAGCACGGTTTGTTGCGGGCCGACGGTCAGCTTGGTGTCGGTCAGCTCAACGGTGTTCTGCCCGGTGTAGAAGCCGAAGGTGGATTTTTCCAGGTTGCTGGCCACCGTCAGGCCGGCCAGGTCGGCCGCAAAGGGTGTGCCGTCGCCATCGACGGCGGTCAGCTTGAGGCTGTTCATGTAGCCGTTGACCTTGACCTTCTTGCCTTCGGCGCTGCTGTCGAAGTCCAGGTTGAGGCCGGAGAAGCTGGCCGAGGACTTGTCGTCCTTGAACTCCAGGGGCAGCAACTCGAAATTGCCGCTGACCGAACGGTTGTAGCCAATATTGGCCACGCCCTTGAGCGGCGACACGTCTTTGGCGGCGGCGAACCATTTTTCGGTGGTCGGGTTCTTTTCCAGCGAATAGTGACTGGTGGCCATGACCGGCAGCCACTTCAGCGACACCAGGCGCGAGAACGGCAGCGGGCCGTGTTCGATATGGTCGACGAAGAGCAATTCCGGGTTCGGGTTCTGCTCACCGAAGAACGAACCCTGGGCCTTGAGGCGATAGTGCGCGGTGCTGCTGAACAAGCCACGGTCCAGGGACACCAGTTCCAGGTCCAGACGCCCATCGACGCCGGCCATGGAACGTTGCAGTTCCTTGTTGGCGTCCTGCACCGCCGTTTGCAGCACCGGCTCCAGCTGCTTGCCGGTGTACCAGGCGCCGCCTGCACTGACAGCGCCTACAGCGACGACAAAACCCAAAAGAACTACGGCTGGCTTATTCATGAAGTGACCTGATCAAATCCTGTGAGAAGTGGGCTGTCTTCCTTGAACCCCGAAGGGGTTGGCTCAAGCCCGCCAAAAGCGGGGGAAGATTAGCACTCGCGGCCGCGAACGGCCCAGCTTTTCAGAGGGGTCAGGTCAGCAGATGGTTCACGAATATTCCGATTCAATCTCGTCGAGCTGGTGATCGAAACTCTTCAACCGCGCCGTCCAGGTGTACACCAACACCTCAAACTCGCGGTGTATCACCGCGTTGCCCGGGGTGTCGGCCTTGGGGTCGCAGAAGTCCAGTTGGTAGCGCTCACGGGCCATTTGCGTGGCGACGTCGGACAATTCCCGCGCGTTATTCAGCCAATGCCTACCGTCGGCGACTTGCTGATCCAACGCCACGCACTGCTTTTTCAAGGCTTCGAGGCTTTTTTCCAGGGGCGTGCCGGTGAGTTCGCCCATGACTTCCTGGAAGGTGCGCCCCGGCTGCCAGTAGCTGCCCCAGAAATAGCGGTCGAACACGGTTTCGACGCGGCGTAGCGCAACCTTGGTGTCCCAGATCGCCACGCGGGTCTTGCCCTGTTCGAGCAGTCGGCGTTTGATCCGATGGTTCTGGTACGACGCCCAGGCCACCACGCCGATGGACAAGGTGCCGATCACCAGGCAGGCGCTGTCGAGAAACACCATGGCCTTGTCGATCTGGTGAGCGAGCATGACCCCGTAGAAGTAGGCAGCCGATAACAACACCAGTGCGAAGAACACGCACCAGAAAGCGGGAGCATAAGGGTTTTTCATTATTGGAATCCCCATGAGCAAACGCGAGCAGTGTCAGGTGAATCGTCACGGCGACTCACCTGACAAAGCATAGCTATAAGCTCAGGGTTTGCTGGCTGGCGCCGCTTGCGTTCGTCCGCTTTCCCAACCGCCGCCCAACGCCAGGAACAAGTCGATCTGGCTCATGGCAACCTGGGTGTTCGCCGCCGCCAGCTGCGCGCGCACATCGGTGTAGGTGCGCGTGGCTTGCAGGTCGGCGAGGAACGACGCGCGGCCGGCCTGGAAGAAGCGGTGTGTCTGGTCCGCCGCTTCCTTGGCCGACTCACCGGCTTCGTTCAGGGCGTCGCGACGCTGCAGTTGCGCGGTGTATTGCGCCAGGCCGGTCTGGGTTTCGCGGATGGCGTTGAGCACCACGCCGTCGAAATGCGCCAGGGCGCCCTGGGTCGCGGCTTCCGCTTCGTGGATGCGTGCGCGGGCGCCGTTGGTCGGCACGGTCCAACTGATCAGCGGGCCAAAGCCCCAGCGGTTGGTGGGCGCGGTGCCGAGGTTATCGAGAATACCGACGGTGCCCACCGTGGCGCCGATGCTGATGTCCGGGTATAGCGCACCGGTGGCCACGCCGATGCGTGCGGTGGCGGCGGCCAGTTGGCGCTCGGCCTGACGCACATCGGGACGGCGCTTGAGCAGCGCGGCGCCATCGCCCACCGGCAGCAATTGGGCGATATGCGGCAGCTCGGCGCAGGTGCCGGTGCCCGCTGGCAGTTGGTCCAGCGGCTTGGCCAGCAGCATCGACAGGCGGAACAAACCGGCCTGGCGCGCGGCTTCGTAGCGCGGCATGTCGGCGCGCAGGGATTTGTATTGGGTTTGCGAGCGCGTCACCTGGGTTTCATCGCCACGCCCGGCATCGCGCAGGCGTTGGGTCAGGGTGGTGCTCTGGGCTTGCAGCTCCAGGGATTCATTGGCAATCGCCAATTCTTCGTTGGCCGCGCACACCTGGGTGTAGGAGCGCACCACATCCGCCACCAGGGTGATGCGCGCAATATCGGCGGCGGCCTGGGCGGCGTCGGCGCTGGCCTGGGCGCTTTCGATGCCGCGTTGCAAGGTGCCCCACAGGTCGAACTGGTACGAAGTGCTGATGCCAACGCTGCCGATATTCGCCACCGGGACTTTGTCCGCGAGCAAAAACGCCTCGCCGGACTCCTGCAAGCGCTGGGCCTCGGCCTTCACGCCGGCATTCCAACCGCCGGCGGATTCGGCCTGTTGCACCTGATACCGCGAACGTTGCAGGTTGGCGGCGGCCACGCGCAAATCGGTGTTGGAGGCCATGGCCTGGCGCACCAGCTCATCCAGACGCTGGTCGTTGTACAGTTTCCACCAATCTGCCGGCACTGGCGCCGACACCACGTTGCTGCCCTCGCCTGCAATCTGCCCTTGCAGGTCGCCGCGTTTGACCGCGGCCTCATTCGGCAGCGTGTAGTCCGGGCCCACCGCCTGGCAGGCCGACAGCATCAGCCCCAGCGCGGCAATGGCCAGCCGTTGCTTCATGGCTTGTCTCCAATGATCGACACGGTGGCGGTGCGCCCGGCGATCATGCGGAAGTCTGCCGGCACCTCGTCAAACGCGATGCGCACCGGAATGCGCTGGGCCAGGCGCACCCAACTGAACGCCGGGTTGACGTTGGGCAACAGGTTGGCGCCGCTGCTGCGGTCACGGTCTTCGATCCCGGCGACGATGCTCTGCACATGCCCGCGCAGGCGGGCGTTGTCGCCGACCACGCGAATATCCACCGCCATGCCGACGTGGATACCGTCGAGCTTGGTTTCTTCGAAGTAGCCGTCGATGTGAAAGGAATTGCTGTCCACCACCGACAACACCGGGCGCCCGGCGGTGACGAACTCCTGGTTGCGCGGCGCACGGTCGTTGACGTAACCGTCCACCGGGCTGCGGATCACCGAGCGGTCGAGGTTGAGCTGAGCCGAATCCACCGTCACCTGGGCTTCGGCCAGGGCCGATTGTGCTCGGGCCACGCGGGACTGGCTTTCTTCCAGTTGCTCGCTTGGCACCAGGTTGCCCAGGCCACGGTTGCGTTTGTATTCGCGGCTGGCCTGGGCCAGGGTTTCCTGGCGGTCGGCCACGGCGGCCTGGGCTTGGCGCAGGGCCAGCTTGAAGCGGTCCTGGTCCACGGCGAAGAGCACCTGGCCCTTGGTCACCAACTGGTTGTCGCGCACGTCCACCTGCTGGATCAGCCCGGACACGTCGGGGGCGATCTGCACGATGTCGGCACGGATGTGCCCGTCACGGGTCCAGGGCGCAAACATGTAGTACATGACCATGCGCCACACCACCACGACCGCAAAGGTCACGATCAACAACGTGAGGACTACACGGCCGATGGTCAAAAAGGGTTTTTTCATGTCATCAGGTATCGACTGAGTGAGTCCACCGCGCCCAGCAACAGCGCGTAGAGCCCCACGTTGAACAATGCCCGGTGCCAGACCAGGCGGTAGAAATGGAGCCGGGTCAACAACCCATGCACCACCAGAAACAACACGTACGTAATGCCCATCAGCACCAGCAGCGTGGGCAGGAACACCCCGCTGATATCCAGATCACCGATCATAAAGGCGCTCCATCGGGTAGCGGCGCTTCCTGCTCGGTGCCGCCAATGAATTCCACGCCGGGCAACAGCGCCAGGCGCAGGCCGGCCAGCGCGTGCAGCAGGTGCACGCGGGTGTCGTCTTCGTCTTGCAGGCCTTGGCCGTTGAGGGCGCGGCGAGTGCGGTCGAGGGTCATCAGCAGACCGCTCGGCGCGGGCAAGCGTTCACCGGCTTTGAGGCAGGCCTTGAAGTAGCCACCGACGCCTTCGACCACTTGGTTGAGCAGCACCCGTGGCACGCCGAGGATGCGTGGCGAGTAGGCCAGCAGGTCGAGCAGGTTCAGTGCCACCCGCAAGTCGCGCAGGGCGACGCCGGTGTCGTGGCCGATGATCGCCAGGCGCGGCAGGTGCTGCATCAGGCGGTCGAGCATTTGCGCGGCGAGGTGGCGGTGTTCGTTGAGGGTTGCCGGTTCGGTCATGCCGACGATATCGTGCCAGCTGAAACGGGTCAGGCGCTTGGCCGCCAGTTCGGCGCCGAAGGGCCGCGCAATCAGCGTCCACACAAAGGCAAACAACAGACCCACGGGCCCGGCCAGGTTGACGTTGGCGAAGTTGAGGAAGTCCGCGTCATAGGCCCCCTGGATGCTGATGAACGACGAGGTGTTCACCAGCGTCAGCAGCATGCCCAGGTAGAACCGTGGCTGCACGGTGAGCGTGCCGATGCAGATAAACGGCACGGCAAACGCCAGCACCAGCATCGGGAAATCGTGCAGGTTGGGCAGGACCAGAAACAGATAGAGGCTGGCGAACAGCACCGACATCGCCGTCCAGAAAAAGAACCGGTAGATCTGCGGCGCGGGATCGTCCATCGAGGCGAAAAAGCTGCAGGCGACGGCGGCGAGGATCACGGCGCTGCCGCCGTCGGTCCAGCCCAATAGAATCCACAGCACCGAGGCGACGATGATCGCGGTGACGGTGGAAAACGCCGAGTAGAACATCAGGCCACGGTCGAGGAACGGCGTGAGCCGGCCCAGGCGCCAGTGGCGGTAGACGGCGCGCCAGGTGACCTGGCTTTCGCAGGCGATGGCGGCTTGCAGGCTGCGGCAGTCTTGCCACAGGTCGATCCATTCGCCGAGGCGGTACAAGGCATTGGAGAACAGCAGCGTGTGGCGTTCGTCCAGCGCTTCGCCTTGTGGCTGCAAGGCTTCGACCTGATCACGCAGGGCGCGCCAACTGTCCAGCGAGGCGTCTTGGGCACTGCTTTGCAGCCACTGGCTGGCCGCCTCCAGCAGCGGCGTGAGTTGCTCCAGGTACTGCGGCGCACGCTGCTCGACGGCATACAGCGCATCGTCGAGTTCCTCCACCACCGGCAACAGGTGGATCATGCGCCCACGCAGCTCCTTGGTGTTGCGCACCGTCTGCGGCCGCGCGCCTTCGTGTGGCAACTGGCCGATCATCAATTCCAAGGTATTGAAGGTAGCGACCATGCCGCCGCGCAAGCTGCTGACTTCTTCCGGCGTCACGTTGCGCGTCAAAAAGCGCTGGCTGTAGACCTGGGCGTCGGCAAACCACTTGCTCACCGAGCCATCGAACACCGGCATCAGGCGGCGTGGCCAGAACATCGCGCCGACCACCGCCGCCACGGCGATGCCAAGGAAGATTTCTTCGGTACGTGCTTCGGCCACGTCCCACACGGCCAGCGGGTTATCCACCACCGGTAGGGCGATCAGCGGCAAGGTGTAGCCGGCCAGCATCAACGCGTAGTTATTCGCGGTGCGCAGGTGCATGGAGAGGAACAGCAAAATGCCCGTCCACAAGGCAATCACCACCACCAGCACATAGGGCGACTGCACAAACATCGGCACAAAAAACACCGCCGCCGCCGCGCCCATCAAGGTGCCGATGGCGCGGTACAGCGCCTTGGAACTGGTGGGGCCGACAAACGGGCTGGAGACGATATACACGGTGGCCATCGCCCAATACGGACGCGGCATTTGCATGAGCATGGCGATGTACAGCGCGATCATCGAGGCGGCGAAGGTGCGCACACCGTAGAACCAGTCGCGGGCCGGCGGGAAGCCGCTGAAAAATCCGTTCAAAGGGTTGCCGCCTCAAAGGCGCGCAGCACGCGCAAGGCGGCGGCCATGTCGTCGGGCGCGATGTCGGCGAGGACTTCCTTGCGCAGGCGCACCAGTTGCACTTCCACCGCTTGCACCAGCTCACGGCCCCGCTCGGTGAGGCTCAGGGCCTTGGCGCGACGATCGTGGATATCTTCGGTGCGGCACACGTAGCCGCCGTTGCACAACTGGTCGAGCAGGCGCACCAGCGACGGGCTTTCCATCCCCGACGCCTGGGCTACTTTTACCTGATGCACACCGTCGCCCAGGCGGCCGATCATCAACAGCGGCACGGCGCAGGCTTCGGAAATACCGTAGCTCACCAGCGTGGTCTGGCAGATTTTGCGCCAGTTACGGGCGCCCACCACCATGCTGCTGCTGAGGTTCATCTGGAGTTGTTCGAGGGACTGAGACACTGGATAGTTCGCATACAGTTAGTTTGCTAACTATCAATATGATGGATGAACGGGAGGCCGTCAAGTTTTGAAACAATTTTGCGGATGAATGGAAAAATTGTGGGAGGGAGCACGTCTCCTCCCACATTTTGGATCAGTACTGGCTGTCAGGATTGTGGCTCAGGCTGGCCGGTTTTGCTCCAGCGCCGCACGCTCCAGACCTTCAGTGCCTCGGAGGTAATCACCAAAGCGACCAGCAACACCGGGTTGTAGTTGAGAACGAACTGGGCACCCACCAGCAATAACGAAACAGAAGGGACTATAAAAGCCAGTCGCAAAGGGGTTTGAACATAGACAACCCACTTCACCGTTTCACGACCGAAAAAGAACAACAGGCAAGAAATCACCATGGAAACTTGCAACAACATGGCGAGGCCGAATAGGTAAAGCTGCACAACACTATGTTCACGCAGCAGCCATAAAGCACTCTCAATATCGCTTAAAAAGGGGACCCTTCCCCCCAACGCACTGTTCACGGCATATCTGGCTAGAAAAAAGGCATCCATAGCCCCCCAAAACCAAAAGACCTGCTTGCGTGTCATTGCCCTGCATCCTTGTATTCGTAGGCCACATCTGGCGTCACGGGCTGCCAGTGCCACGACTTACCGCCCACCTGCCAGTTGTCATCACCCTCCAGATAACGCTGTTTTATATGCCGCAACTCCCCATACCGACGTTCGACAGACCGTTGGATAAGTTGCTCGTTGCGACCATCAAGCCTTACCCATCGTTGGGTCATGACCCTGGTGGTGTTCGCAAAGTCCTTCCCATCCGATAAAAACAACCGTCCCTCATCGCCCGCGGAAACCAGCCGATTGGCGGCAAGAATCGCAGTGTTTTTCACGCCGTCAAAATCGATGCTGACCGTCTCCCATTTGCCTGGCCCGACATAGAGTCGGCGGCCCATAAGATGGCCGTACTTGACGCGACACTCTCGGCTTAATGAGAGAAAAGGGCGATCCATCACAAACAACCAATCACCCTCTGCCAATTTTTCCAGAACGCGCCGCTGATCTTTTTCTGCGACACCGCACACTGGAGAAATATTGCACTCCCTCAGCAGCTCGCACAGTCCAGGCAACGTATAGGGGGCACGAAAGAACGCCCTCACTTCTATCCTGGAAAAATAAGGACTTTCGATTTTGGTGAGGTCATATTTTTCAATGTCGGCACGTGGGATCAGACGCTTCATGATGTGTCCAGAAAGGGAAGTCAGCGCCTGTTAATAGCGGGCTCCTCACACTGGCCACCATCGTCCACTTCCCCTTAGTCGATAGGATATTTCCCAACTTCACACACAGCCCGCCCCGCCTCCGCCTCGATAAACTCAAACACCTCCTCCGCCACGCTGTACTGAAACTGCTTTCTGCGGTGCCTGGAAACCTTGCCTTCGTTATCCAGGCACATCATCACCAGCTTCGACAAATCACTGCCACGCACGTCAAAACGCTGATTGACCGCCTTGATCACGCGGTCATAACGGTCGAGAAATTCGGTTTCTTCACGCAACTCCACTTCGAGGGCGCGGTGGGCCATTTTCAGGGTGAATTCGACGCAGCGGGTGGCGTCCCAATAGCGGTAGATCGAGGGGTGGCCGACGAAGTCGAAGGCCATTTGCTCGCCGTCCAGCCAGGTGACGTTCCAGAAGTCTCGTGTCGGCTGGGAGAAGGCTTTTAGCGCCTCCAGGTAGGCTGGCTCTTCGTGTTTCATCGCCACGGAAACCGGCAACAGCAAGCCGTTTTCCAAGGCGCCGTAGTGGCACAGCGTTTGGTGGATCAGGAAGCGCGACAGTCGCCCATTGCCGTCCATGAAGGGATGCAAAAATACAAAACCAAACGCGGTAACGGCCGCAGCGACGAGAGGATCAACCTCCCGCACAGGCTGATTGGCAAAGGCCATCAACTCTTCCATCAGCTCGTGACACAACTCAGGCGCCGGTGGCACGTAGCTGACACCCGCCGCGCCGCGCAAGCCGTTGTGCAGATGATTTTGTTCGTGGCGAAATGCGACGGCTTTGTCGAAGGGATTGGAGACGGTGCTGTTTTGCAGTTCGACCAGATAGTCCTCAGTCAGCAAGCGGCCTTCGTGGGCCTGGCGTAGCAACTGGACGAAGCGCCGGGATTTTTCTTCGCTGGGCTGCTCTTTTTCGATGGCGAACGAGTCGCGGGTTTCGTGGAGGTAAGCCCACTGGGTCGCGCGATCCATCATTTCAGGTGGCAGGGTGGCCATGAAGGCTTTGGCGCGGCGCAACACGTCAAGCGCCAGCAACGCATCCAACTCGGGCGTTCGCTCCACGGTCGCGCAGTAATGCAAAGAGCCCAGGCCATTGAAGTCGATTCGCCAACGGCTATTGCGGATGCTTGGGCCGGTCACATACCGGGAAGGATCGAATAAGGCTACGACGCCCCCCCGAACAGGCGCCGCGTAATCAAGCGACTGCCCCGTAAAGGCTTCCCATAAAAAACAGGCTTTTCGGATAAACGCGCCATTTGGGGAGTCTACCAGCGCAGCCAGAAGCGGCTCTGGGCCAAGCTTTTCAAATACCTGAGCGAGTACGGCGAGATTGACGCCTTCATGCTTAAGCGCGAACAGCACATGGTCAAACAAGGCGTGTTGCGCAGGCGCGACAGCAAGAGGGACAGCAAGGCAGTTGCCGATCAAGGTGATTCTGGTCACGGGTTTGATCATCGCGACCCGATTGGGTGCGATGACTTTTAAATCCAGTGCCTCACAGAGATGGGCATATCCGACGGTAGCCAAGGTGAGCGTCCCAGGAAAAAATTCAGTGAACCGATTAAAGCCCAGATTTTTTTACCGCTCACCATTTTTTTTTACATAAGAGCATTTTGTCGGATATTTTTTTACACCCCGCGCCCCTTACGCAACAACACATCCAACTCATCCACCACCTCGGCCCAATCCGCATCCTTGCGTTTTTCTTCACGCAAAAACGCACTTTGGCTGGGTGTCCAGAAAAACGCATCGGCCAATTCCAGCTCTGGTTTGAGCGGCGAATGAACGGCCACAAACTGGTCAATGCTCACCGGGTCATCCGGCAGGCCAAGCTGTTTGAACAATGCAGGCAGGTCGTGCACAGGCGGTTCCATGGTGAGTCCCTGATCAATGAAAGTTAGACCGAGTCTAGCGGCAACCCTCGGGTTGCGCTGACGCGACGTTGCACAACACAAACAAACGCGCCCGCGCACCGCCGCCGTCCTGGCGACTGAGTTCGCGCCAGCCTTCTGGCAAGGGCGCAAAGTCGTCCGGAGCCTCGTTGCTGCTGATCAGCCACACGCGGCGGGTCTCGGCGGGCAATGCCGATAGACGGTCAAGGTAGATACGCCCGCCGTCCTGGTCCACCAAGGTGCCGAAGCCATAAGCGTTGGGCCGGGTGGGCGTGCCGTCAGGTTTTGGTGGGGTGTAGAGCTGCAATTGCGCGTCGGTCTGGTCGTAATACACGTAGCTCAGGTACCACATCATGTCGCTGAGGACGATGCGGTCGTCTTCCTGGTAATTGCGGTTGACGAATTCCACGGGCACGTTGAACTGGTCGTGTTCATCCACTGTGAAGTTGTTCTTCAGCCCCACCAGTTCCACCCCGACAAACAGCACGAACAACGCCGTCCCCAGCCAGGCCAGGCGCGACGGCAGGCGGTCGATGGCCAGGGCCACGAGGATCGGCAAGCCCAAGGCATACACCGTGAGGTAGCGCTCGATAAACACCGGGGAAACAAACGACACGCCGTACACCAGCAACAGCGGCACCAGTAAAAACAGGGCCAGCAGGCTGGCGGGCCGGTAGCGCTCGCGGTCGCGCCAGACAGTAATGCCCACGATGCTCAGCAGCAGCAACGGCAGTGCCCAAAACAGCGGCGGCCAGAAGCCCACGCCTTCGTCCTGCAACACGAACTGCCAGATCATCGACGGCAGGGACAGCAGGCCAACCGGGTCTTCCCAGCCAATGTCGCCGCCCACTTTGAGTTGTTCGACGTGCTGCACCAGGTCCAGCAGGTTCGGCAGCCAGGGCAGGTACAACAACACGATCACGCCGTTGGTCACCCACCAGGCCGGACGCGCCAGCAGGCGTTCGCCGCGCGGCTGGGTACGCCACAGCACGCCCAGGTAGGCCCAATGCACCAGCACACACAACGCGGTGAAGTAATGGGTATAGAAACCGGCGCTCATCAACACAACATACATCGCCAGGTAACGCGTGCGCTCGGGGTTGCGCACCCAGTACACCAGCGCCAACGTCGCGCCCAGCAGCCACACGCCGAGCAGCGAATACATGCGCACTTCCTGGCTGTAGCGCACCGCCGTCGGCAGCAGCGCCAACAACACTCCCGCTAGCACCGCAGCGCGACGGGTGGACAGTTGCCGCGTCAGCCAGATACCCAGGCCCACGGCGACTACGCCGGGGATCGCACTCATGCTGCGAATGGACCCGATGCTGTCGCCGAACAGTTCGATCCAGCCGCGCAGGATCAAGAAATACAGGGGCGGATGCACATCGTGGGCCGCGTGAAACCACAGGTCACCCACCGCGTACTCACTGAGCAGCAGGCTGGAGCCTTCGTCGCCCCAGATCGCCGCTGCCGTCAGCTGATAAAACCGCACGGCCATGGCCAACGCCAGGATCGGCACCCACCACAGGCGGCTGATCCAGCCGGCGCGCTCCCACGTGAGGCGGTTGTAGGTGGGCAACGCCCTGACCTTTTCGTTTTGCTCCACCACAGACCGACGCACCTCGATTCCCCTGCCACTGCGCAAACACCGCCACTCTAGGACAAAAGCCTGCAACTCGCTGCTGGTATCGGATAAATCAGTGATTTGCGTAGGCCTTCACCGAAGCTTTTGTGAGATCAGGCTATGATTGCCTCCCTCCAAGGACTCAGGATCAAGGACACGTCATGCGCATCGGTTTTCTGTCACCTCTGGCACTGGCTCTGTTGGCCAGCACTTCCCTGCCGGCACTGGCCAGCTCCGACGACTCTTGCTACCCCGACTGGCGGGTCTCGCGTGACAGCCTCGACACGTGCAACAACCTGCCTTTCCTGAGCCCGGGCAACGACAGCCGCGTCAACCTGCGCCTGTTGCTGGCCGACAAAAAAACCGTGGCGCTGACGCCCAACGCCTTGAACGAGGATGACCTGGCCCAGGGTTTCGGCCCGGTGCCGTTTGCGGTGTACCGCCTGACCCCGGTCGGCAGCGGCGAAACGCAACCCGACTCCGACGATTCCCCCACCGCCGAACTCGACACCCTGCTGGAACCCCTGGGCATCAAGCGCGAAGAGTACAAAACCGCCGGCGAAGCCTTCCTCAACGGCGAAGGCAGCCGCTGCCGCAGCAACGACGATGACAGCGCCACCGCGTTTATCCGCCAAGTGGTCAAGGCCGACATGCCAGCGGCCGAGCGCCAGCTTCTGGCGCAATCCCGCCTGCAACTGCTGGGCGCCTGCACCTGGGATGGCCCGGTCATCGCCGACCCGCAGCAGATCCAGTCCAGCGACGGCCAACTGTTTCGCACGTACCTGCAAGCCGCCGCCGACTTCTACAGCGGCCGCTTTGCCGAGGCTGAGCGCGGCTTCTCGGCGCTCGCCAGCGCCAATTCGCCATGGCTGAAAGAAACCGCGCTGTACATGACCGCCCGCACCGCGCTGAACCAGGCCCAGGCCAACACCTACGATGAATACGGTGTACCCAACCTTGAGCGTGTGGATAAGTCTGCACTGACCGCTGCCGAGCAGGGCTTTGGCAACTACCTGAAAACTTATCCACAGGGTGCCTACAGCGCCTCCGCACGTGGCCTGCTACGTCGCGTGTATTGGCTGGCAGATGACAACGTCAAACTCGCCGACGCCTACGCCTGGGGGCTGACCCAAGCCACCGAGGCGCAGCGCAATGTGTCGGTGGATGAACTGGTGGAAGAAGCCGACGTGAAGCTGCTGTCGGTGACCGGCGGGCCGATCGACACGCCGATGATTCAACTGGTCAGCGACCTGATGCGGATGCGGGCCCACACCCCGCCGACACTCACCCGCGACGACCTCGCCCAGCGCAAAGCCGTGTTTGCCAATGAGCCGGCGCTGTACGACTACCTGCTCGCGGCGTATGCGCTGTACGTCGAGCATCAACCCGACAGCGCCCTGAAGCACTTGCCCCAGGATGTGCCGTCGAGCCTGGATTATTTCGCCTTCAGCCAACAGACCCTGCGCGCACTGGCGCTGGAAGATAAAAAGGACTGGAAGGCCGCCGAGACCCTGTGGCTGCAACTGCTGCCGCTGGCCAAACAACCGCTGCAACGCGACCAGTTGGAGCTGGCCCTGGCCCTGCACTACGAGCGCAGCGGCCAATTGGCCAAGGTGTTTGCCGCCGACTCGCCGATCAGCGCCAAACAGGTGCGTTACATCTTGCTGCGCAACGTTGCCGGGCCTGACTTGCTGCGCCAACAACTCGCCCAGGCCAGCGACCCGCTGGAACGCGAGACCGCACAATTCGTGCTGCTCTACAAAAACCTGCTGCGCGGCCAGTTCGCCAGCTTCGCCGAAGACCTCAAGCAACTGCCGACGCCGGCCCCCGAGGACAAGCTCGGCACCAGCCTGGGCTATGTCTACAGCGCCAGCCAGACCTTGCGGTTGTTCCAGTGGAACGGCGACAAAGCCGAATCCGGCTACGCCTGCCCCAGCATCGCGCAAACCGCCGCGACCTTGCAGGCCGACGCCAAAAACCCACAGGGCTTGAACTGCCTCGGTGAGTTCATCCTGCGCAACAACCTCGACGGCATGCCACTGGAACAGGCCCGCGCCGCCGGCAGCCTGGGCAGCAGCGCGTCGGACTTCAAGGGCGAAACCTTCTCGCGCCTGGACGGCTACAAACAGGTGATCGGCGACGCCAAGGCGCCGAAGAACGACAAGGCCTATGCGCTGTTTCGGGCGATCAACTGCTACGCACCGGCCGGCTATAACAGCTGCGGCGGCCAGGACGTGACGCCGGCGGTGCGCAAAGCCTGGTTCCGCCAGCTCAAGAGCGGTTTCGCCGACACCCAGTGGGGCAAATCGGCGCAGTACTACTGGTGAAACACCTGTGGCTCGGCTTGCTGCTCCTCGCAAGCCCGGTGTTCGGCGCGGTGGACGCCCGCGACTACGACGCCTTCTGGCTGTGGAGCGGCGTCGCGCCCCAGCCAGTCCTCAAACAGGCCAACACCCTGTACATCCTCCAGGGCCAGATCAACTCCACCCGCCGCGCGCCCCAACGCGGCGTGCAGCTCATCGCCCAGGGCATCGGCATACCGCGCCTGACTCACGGCGACATCTGGGTGGTCTACCGCGCCCACACCCTGCACTGGCCCGAACCGGTCTACAGCCAAGTGCTGGGCCAAGTGCAACGCTGGCGCGACGCCGGCAACCCCGTGGTCGGCATCCAGATCGACTTCGACGCCCGTACCCAATACCTGCACGAATACGCCGATTTCCTGCGCGACCTGCGCCAACGCCTGCCGGCCGATTTGCGCCTGAGTATCACCGGCCTGATGGACTGGAGCAGCAACGCCGACCCGGCTGCTATCGCCCAACTCAAAGGCGTGGTGGATGAAGTGGTGGTGCAGACCTATCAAGGGCGCCACAGCATTGCGGATTACGCGGCGTATTTGCCCAGGATGAATCGCATGGGGCTGCCGTTCAAGGTGGGACTGATTCAGGGTGGGGTGTGGGAGGAGCCGGAGTATTTGAAGGGGAGTGAGTGGTTTCGGGGGTATGTGGTGTTTTTGCAGAATCGTTGAAGGCTTAGCGAACGCCAGTGCCTACAAACACTGGCGTGGAGCGTCACGCTAGGGGTGATACCACTCAGGCGGTTGCAGCGTCCAGGCAAAGGTCAAGCCAAACACTCCCATTCCGATGAGTATCCAGAGCCCATTCGCCCAGGTAAGTCGGCCGTTTGCATCACCGTCGGCGTCATCCTCGGTGAGATTGACCGCGTGCTGGATCTGAACCGCCAAGGCGGCGTCGAGGATCAACAGGCAGAAGCTGAGCTTCATCGCCGTCATGGGTTCAACCAGCCAAGTGATTGCCTGCGGTAGCAGCGCGCTCGCCGTCAGCGCGAGGGCCAGGCACCTAGGCCACCAGCGGTGGCGCGCGTCAGTCAACGCAAGTTTTTGCCTGACTTTCATCGCCAGTGAATAGTAGAAAAACACCGCAAACAGACCACGCGCCCATGGCCAAATTCGAGCACCACTTGCCTGGCGGTAATTGGCCCAATGCTTGTAGCTCCAATAAACGAGGTACAGACCTTGGGACAACACAACCATGAGCACCAATTTGCGCGGTGAAACCACAAAAAACGTGGGCTGAGGCACAGCCGGATGACGTAGATTGGCACGCGGGGGGGCGTAGGGATTATCGATAAACATTGAATCACGTCCTTGATTGGGGCCTGAAGGCTAATGCCCAAAACCGGCAATGCCTTCTGTGCCCACAAAATCAAGAACGCTCCTACGAAGGATTACTTACCAGTCGTACGTCAAACTCGACACCGCCGTACGCCCTTCGCCGTAGTAGCAATCCAGATCACTGGTGCACTGCGACACGTAGGTTTTGTTGGTGAGGTTCTGCACGTTCAACGCCAGTTTCACGCCCTTGAGTTTCAGCGGCGAACGGCTCAGGTCGTAGCTCAGGCTGGCATCGTAGACACTGTACGACGGCACGTTGAACGCGCCTTCGTAGTAGTCGCCTAGGCTTTGCCGTGCGTAACGCACGCCCAGTCCTGCGCCGAGGCCGGCCAGCGGGGTGTCGCCGACCACGGTGTAGTTGACCCACATCGAGGCGGTGAGCGGCGAGATACCAGCCGGGTGACGACCTTGGCGGCCCTCTTCGTCCTTGGTGTACTTGATGTCGTTGCGCGCGGCCGAGGCGATGATGTCCCAGGCGTCGCTGAGGACAGCCTTGGCTTCCAGCTCCACGCCCCGAGAGCGCATGGCGCCGCTCTGGGTGCTAAAGGTGTCGTTGGGGTTGGTGGTGATCACGTTTTCCTGGTCGAGTTGGTAGACCGACGCTTGCACGAAGCTCTTCTGGCCCGGCGGCTGGTACTTCACGCCGACTTCATATTGCTTGCCGGTAGACGGATCGAACGGCTTGCGATCGGCATCGGTGCCGGTCAGCGGCAGGAAGGATTCGGAGTAGCTGACAAACGGCGCCAGGCCGTTATCGAACAGGTACACCAAGCCCGCGCGGCCAGTGAAGGCTTCGTCCTTGCTGGCGAAGCGGGTGCCCTGCATCGGCTCCTTGTTGACCACGCTGGCCCAGTCATAACGGCCGCCGAGCACCAGCGCCCATTTGTCCCACTTGATCTGGTCCTGCACATACAGGCCGGTCTGGCTCAGGGTGCGGTCCCAGCGGTACGGCTGGCGGTAGTCGATGCGTTGGCCGTAGACCGGCTTGAACAGGTCGATCGCCGGCGCAGTACGGTCGTACAGGCCGTGGAACAGCGAGCCGGAATGGTAGTAATCCAGGCCGAAAATCATCGTATGGGCCAGCGCGCCGGTGTCGAATTCAGCCTGGGCGATGCTGTCGACGCCAAACACTTTGTTGTTCTGCGCCCAGTCCACCGCGTAGCGTTGCAGGTAGCGTTGGTCCTGCACACCGGTGGCCGGGTTGGCGATGAAAGCGTAGCCGTGCAACGGCGCGGTATAGCGGTCGTCAACCTCGGCGTAGCGGGCGTTTTGCTTGAGGGTCCAGGTGTCGTTGAGGCGATGGGAAACCTCGTAGCCCAGCACGTACTGCTCGCGGTTGTACTGGTTGACGCCGGGCTCGCCGATAAACAGGTCGCGCTTGATCTTGCCGTTGGGGTTGGCCCACAACGTGCCGGACGCCGGCAGGCCTTGGGCCTCGGGCACACCTTTGTCTTTCTGGTACTGGGCGAACAGGGTCACGCTGGTGTCGTCGTTGGGCCGCCAGGTGAGGCTGGGGGCGATGAACTGGCGTTTGTTTTCGACGTAGTTGATTTCGTCCTGGCCGTCGCTGAACAAGCCCGTCAGGCGATAGAGAAACTGCCCTTGTTCATCCAGTGGGCCGCCGAGGTCGATGGCCGCGCTTTTGTGCTCGTAAGTGCCGGCTTCCAGCACCACTTGGTGCACCGGGGTTTCGCTGGGGCGCTTGCTGACCATATTGACGATGCCGCCCGGCTGGTTCTGCCCGTACAACACCGAGGCCGGGCCCTTGAGCACTTCGATACGCTCCAGGGAATACGGCTCGATCTGCAACGCGCCACCGGTGCTGCCGCCGCCGTAGGGCAGGTGCAAACCATCAAGGTACAGCGGCGTCGGCGAGAAGCCGCGCGAGGTCGGTTCGTCAAACAATTTGACCCGGTCGGCAAAGCCGCCCGCCGCCATGCCCGGCGTGTAGAGCAACGCCTGGGTGACACTCTGCGCACCGCGCGCCTTGATCTCGGCGGCGCTGATCACGTTGATGGTCTGGGGGATTTCCACCAGCGCCGAGTCGGTCTTGCTCCCCGAGGCGCTGCGTGTGGCGACGATACCGTCCACCGGGCCCCAAGCGCTTTCCTGGGCCTGCTCGCCGCTGATCTGGGTGGCGCCCAATTGCAACGGGCCGCTGCCGGAAATCGCCTGCAATGACCAACCGCCCTGGGCCTGCACCGCCACCAACCCACTGCCGGCCAGCAACCGCTCCAACCCGGCGCCCACCGCGTAACGCCCTTGCAGGCCGGCGCTGCGCTTGCCCTCGGTGAGCGAAGCGTCCACCGAGAGCAAAATCCCCGAGGCGCTGGCGAAGCGGTTCAATGCCTGGTCGAGGTTGCCCGCCGGGATGTTATAGGCGCGTTGCGTTTCGGCGCTTTCGGCGGCTTGCACCAGGCTCGGCGCCAAGGGCACCGTCGCCAGCAGGCCGACAAACACGCCACGGCGCAGGGCGCGGGCCAAGGGTTTGATCTGGTGGTGCGGCATTGCAGGACTCCCCGTGAAATCGCTTCTTGATTGGCTTTCAAGAGGTATCCCGAGCGGGCCGCAGAAACCGACAAGTGCTTTGCAAAAATTTTTTTTCAGACCCGCGCCTTGATCGTCACCCAGTAGCGCGTGACCGCCTGCACCTGCACCGGCAACGAGCGCTCCAGCGCGGCGAGGATGGCATCGGTGTCGTCCAGCGGAAACACGCCGGTCAACAACAACCCGGCCACCGCCTGATCACAGCGCAGCAACCCGGGACGATAGCGGCTCAGTTGCGCGACGAACTCACCCAACGGCTGGCGTTCGGCGATCAGGCGGTGCTCGGTCCAACTGCTGCGGTTGGCGTCCACCGCCATCAGCGCCGAGCTTTGCCGGGGGTTGAACCACAGGCTGTCGCCGGCCTTCATCTGCACCGCCGCGCCGTGCAACGGGGTTATGCGCAAGCGGCCTTCGTACAGATCGACGCGGCTGCCGTCGGCCATTTCGCGCACGGCAAAACGGGTGCCCAGCGCCTGCACATCACCGGCCGGGGTTTCGACGATCAACGGGCGCACCGGATCGTGGCCGCTGGTCAGCAAGACCTCGCCACGGATCAGGCGGATGCGCCGCTCGGTGGCGCTGAAACGCAGGTCCACTGCGCTGTCGCTGTTGAGGTCCAGGCGCGTGCCGTCGCTGAGGGTGACATGGCGGATTTCACCGGTGGCGGTGCGATGCTCGGCGAACGCCGCTTGCCAGGGTTCGCTGCGCTGCACCAGGTAACCGCTGCCGCCGGCCAGCAACAACAGGCCGAGCAGCTTGAGGGCAGCGCGGCGCTGGGGGTCCGGGGTGTCGCGCAACACCGCGCGGGCGCTGTCGGCGGGCACGCCGCCGAGGGTTTGTTGCAAGTGCTGCAAGCGTTGCCAGGCGCGGCGGTGCTCCGGGTCGGCGGCCTGCCACTGGGCAAACGCCTGGCGTTGCTCACCGTGCAGGTCGCCGCCCCATTGCAGCATCAGCCATTCGCTGGCTTGCTCGACAACGGCCGGGGCGATGGGCGCGTCGTGTCTCATTCGGCGTAGGCCACTTGGTAGCAGGCGACGATGGCGCGGGTCATGTACTTCTGCACCGAGCTGAGGCTCACCCCCAGGCGCTCGGCAATCTGCGCGTAGCTCAGGCCTTCGAACTGCGACAGCAGGAAGGCACGGCGCACGTTGTCGGGCATGCGGTCGAGCATGGCGTCGATCTGCATCAGGGTTTCGAGGATCAGCGCGCGGGTTTCCAGGGACGGTGACTCCGGCTCCGGCAGGTGCGCGATGCTGTCCAGGTACGCGCGCTCGATGCGCAGGCGCCGCCATTGGTCGATCACCAGGTTGCGGGCGATCTGCACCAGGTAGCTGCGGCTTTCCTTGTCACCGGGAAAGCGCCCCGACACCAGCAGGCGCAGGAAGGTGTCCTGGGCCACATCGGCGGCGTGCTCACGGTCGCCCAGGCGTTTGCGCAGCCAGCCTTGCAGCCAACCGTGATGGTCGCGGTACAGGAGGTGAAGCTGTTGCTGGCCGTCAGTCGCGCTGTCCATGAAAAAGCTCAGATACACTATTGAGAGCAATTATCATTACAGTTTATTTCGCGACTGACAAAAACTCTTTGTACTTAACGCCCGGCGGTGTGCAGCGGATACACCGATTCCCAGCCACCGCCCAACGCTTTGTACAGGCCAACCATGGCCAGGGACACGCCGGTGGAGCTTTCCACCCATTGCTCTTGCGTGGCCAGCAGCGCGCCTTGCACGGTGAGGACGTTGACGAAATCCACCACGCCTTCGACGTACTGATGTTGTGCCGTGACCAGGGCGATCTGGTTCTGACGCACCGCTTCGGCCAGGCTGTCGCGGCGCAGTTGGCTGGCGTTGTAGCGGGTCAGTTGGTCGTCGATCTCATGCCAGGCGCGCAGCACGGTCTGCTGGTACGCCAGCGCCGCTTCCTGTTGCTGGGCTTCGCGCAGGTTCAGCATGCCTTCCAGACGCCCGCCATTGAACAGCGGCAGGCTGAACTGCGGGCCGAAGGCAAAAGCGCGTGAGCCCCACGAGCCGAAATCCGTCAATTGCATGGCCTGGGAACCCAGGCTGCCGGACAAAGTGATGCGCGGGTAGAAATCGCCTTTGGCCACGCCGATATTCGCGGTGGCCGCGTGCAAGCGCGCTTCGGCCTGACGGATATCCGGGCGCCGTTCGGCCAGCTCCGACGGCAGGCCAATGGCGACCTGGCGCTGGGTTTGCGGCACGGCGGCGTCTTTGGACAGTTGCGCGTGCAGCGCTTGCGGCGGCTCGCCCATCAGCAGGCTCAGGGCGTTGATCAACTGGTCCTGGCGCTGCTGCAAATCCGGCAGGCGCGCTTCGATGGTCGCGACTTGGGCGGCGGCTTCGGCCACGTCCAGGTCGGTCGCCACGCCGTCGGCCAGGCGCAGTTGCGAGAGCTTGAGGCTGTGGCGCGCCACGTCGAGGTTTTGCTCGGTGACGGCGCGGGTGTTTTGCACGCCGCGCAGCTGGATGTAGTCCTGGGCGGTTTCAGCGAGTACCGCGAGCAGCACCGCGCGACGGTCGTTTTCGGCGACTTGCAAGGTGGCATCGGCGGCTTCGGTTTCGCGTTTGACGCGGCCCCAGAAATCCAGCTCCCAGGATGCCGAGAAGCCCGCATCCCACTGGTTGAACGCGGCGCGACCGTTCTCGCCGGACGGGTCGCTCAAGCCTTTACCGCTGTTGCGCTTGCGCTGGTAAGCGCCTGTCGCATCGACGTTGGGGTAACGCTCGGCGGTGGTTACCTGGCGCACCGCACGGCTTTGTTGCAGGCGGCTGCTGGCGAGTTTCAGGTCGAGGTTGTCGGTGAGCGCGCGGCGGGTCAGGGCCGAGAGTTGCGCGTCGTGGAACACGTCCCACCAACGCTCTTGCAGCGGGTCGCTGACGGCGCGGCTGGCGGCTTGGCGGCCTTGGGGTTCGCTCCATTGCGTCACTGCTGCGCTTTGCGGTTTGTGGAAATCCGGGCCGACGGTGCAGGCGCTCAGGCTGATAAGGCTCAAGGTGAGCCAGGCGACTCGTTTCATTGCTGGGCCACCTCACGCTGCTGCGCCACCGGTTGCGTATCGACGCTGGCTTCCACCGACATGCCCACGCGCAGGCGCTCAGTCAGCGCCTGGCCCGGCTCCAGCACGATCTTCACCGGAATGCGTTGCACCACCTTGGTGAAGTTGCCGGTGGCGTTGTCTGGCTTGACCGACGCGAACGTCACCCCCGTCGCCGGCGCGAGGCTTTCCAGATGGCCATTGAGCAGCTCGCCGTCGAGGCTATCGACGCGCACCTGCACGGTTTGGCCGGCGTGCATATGGGAGAGCTGGGTCTCCTGAAAATTGGCCACCACGTAGGCCTCGGCCAACGGCACCACGGCGAGGATCTTGCTGCCCGGCGTCACATAGGCGCCGACGCGCACCGCGCGCTCGCCAACCATGCCGTCCACCGGCGCGACGATGCGCGTGTACGACAGTTGGTAGCTGGCCATTTCCAGCGCGGCCTGGGCGCGTTTGAGCCCGCCTTCGGCGGCATCGCGCTGGGCGCTGAGGATTTCCACTTGCTTGCGTTCGGCCGCGAGCACCGCCGTGGCGTTGGCCAGGCGCGCGGTGGCCTGGTCGATGCGGGTCTTGGCCTGCTGGGCGTTCTGCACAGTGCCCGCGCCGACACCGGCGAGGTGGTTGTAGCGGTTCAGTTCGTGTTCGGCGAAGGCCATTTCGGCGCGGTCGGCGGCGACGGTGGCCTGGGCCTGGGCGATCACCGAGCTTTGGCGCTCCAGGGTGGCGCTGGCGTTTTTCAGTTGGGCGCGAGCGACCAGGGTATCGGCGTCGGCGGCTTGGGCGGCGGCACGAAAGTCGCGGTCGTCGATCAGCGCCAGCAGTTGCCCGGCCTTGACGCGCTGGTTGTCCTCGACCAGCACTTCCTTGATAAAACCGGCCACACGCGGCGCCACCAGGGTGAAGTCGGCGGCGACGAAGGCGTCGTTGGTGGTCTGGCGCTTGCTGCCGAGCACGCCCGGTGCAACCAGGTACACCAGCATGCCGACGGCAAATACGGCGATAACGGTGACGGCAATTTTGTCTTTGCGTTTCATGAACAGTCCTTTAATCAAGTCGGTGCGCGCGGCGGAAAGATCCGCGTGGGCATCCAGAAAATCAGCAGGATCAACGCCACCGCGACCGCGGCCATGACGTAATACAGATCCGAAGAAGTCAGCACCACGGCCTGCTCGTGCAGGCGGTGCGCCAGGCCCGGCGCGTCGCCGTCGGCCAGGGGCGAATTGCCCAGACGGTCCACCAACATGGTCGAGTGGAAGTGCAGGCGCTGGGTGGTCAGCGTGTCGATCACGCCAGTGGCGATCACGGCGGCCAGGCCTTTGACGGTGTTGAACCAGGCCGAGGCGAACGGCCCGTCGGTGGGTTGGATGCTGCCGGTGGAGAGCATCAGCAACGGCAACACCGCCATCGGCTGCCCGAAGATTTGCAGCAGGTACAGGCCGTAGAAATCGTCGCGAATCCATTCAGACGTGAGATGCGCACTGCCCACGCAGCACAGCACCAGCATGCCCAGGCCTAGGCCCAGCACCCAGCGACAATCGACCCAGCGCAAGTTGCACAACGCCGCTACCAGCGGCAGCGCGATCAATTGCGGCAGCGCCATCAGCAGCATCACCGGCGCGGTTTGCAGTGGGCGATAGCCTTGCACCTGAGCGAGAAAACTCGACGGGATGATAATCACCGAGGTCAGCACCATCAGCACGCCGGCCAACACGATCAGGGCAAACGCCAGGTTGCGCAGGCCGAGCATTTGCAGCTTGAAGAACGGCATCGGGTGCGACCATTCATTGATCATAAACAGCACCAGCAAAACCGTACCGCCGCTGAGCAGGAAGGTGATCAGCCCCGACTCGAACCAGTCCAGGCGATTGCCTTGGAGGATGCCGATCACCAGCATGCAGATCGCCGGGAACCCCAGCAGCAGGCCGCGCCAGTTGAATTGCTTGAAGCGCTCCAGGCGCAGTGGATCTTGCGGCAGGCCGTAGGCCACGGCGGCCATCGCCAACAGGCACGGCGCGACGATCTGCCAGAACGCCCATTGCCAGCCGACGTATTCGGTCCACAACGCCGCCAACGGCGTGCCGAGGCTCGGGCCGAAGGTGGCGGTGAGCGCGTAGCCGGCCAGGCCGTACAGCTTGACGTTGGCCGGCAGGAAACGCAGCGCCACGGTCATCAGCATCGGCGGCAGCGCGCCACCGGCCAGGCCTTGCACGGTGCGCAGCAGCAACAGGCTTTCGTAGTTCGGCGCGAACGGACACAGGATGCCCAACAAGGTGAACAGGCCAATGGCGCAGAGGGTGAAGCGGCGCAGGGAAAACGTCACCGAACACCAGGGCGCAAACGCCATGGCCGCGACGGAGGTGGCGGTGTAGGCAGCGACCAGCCAGGTGCCTTCGTCAAAGCCGATGTACAGCGCGCCACGGATGTCGGCGAGGGCGACCTTGGTGACCATCTCGTTGAGGCCGGACACCAGTACCGCCAACAACACGCCGACCAGGCCGATGATGATGCGCGGGCCGAAGACGGGCGGGGTGATGGCGATGGGTTTGGCTGCGGCCTGGAGTGCGGGGGCAGCGAGGGAAGTCATGAACGGATAACTCGGAATGGGAAATACCCGAGCAGTTTAATCAGGCACACACATGACAAAAAGTTACATGTCGGCAGCTTATAAGTGCGCCAGACGCAATGCTCAAACCCAACACGAATTCCTGTGGGAGCTGGCTTGTGTGGGAGCGGGCTTGCTCGCGAATGCGGTGGGTCATTCACATAATGTGTTTCTGACACTCCGCTTTCGCGAGCAAGCCCGCTCCCACATTTTGAACCGCGTTCACTTTAGGTCGGTTGGGCTTCCAGCCACGTGGCGTGGCAGCTTTCGCGCATGGTCTCGCGCAGCCACTTATGTGCCGGGTCTTTGTCGAAGCGCGGGTGCCAGGATTGCGCCAATACCAGCGTCGGCAGGGAGATCGGCAGGGCAAACGCGCGCAGTGGCAACTTGAGGCGGTTGGCGCTGTAGAGCGCTTCCTTGGGCACCGGCAGGATCAGGTCGGAGTCGGGCAGCATGAACATCGCGCCATGAAACCCCGGCGCGATCATCGCCACGCGGCGCTCCAGGCCTTGGGCGTTCAACGCGGTATCAATCGGCCCTCGGGCAATGCCGCGCCGCGAGATGCTGATGTGGGAATAGCTGGCAAAGCGCGCGGCGGTGATGTCGTCGTCGAACAGGGGGTGGTCTTCCCGCGCCAGGCCGACAAAGGTGGTGGAAAACAGGTTCTGCACCTTCACCTCCGGGCTGCTGGGCATGGTGTTGCTCACCCGCAGGTCCAGGCGTCCTTCGCGCAGCGCTTCGTCGTCGGTGTCGCCTTCGGGCACGAAGCACAGCTCGCACAGCGGCGCCATGCGCTCCATGGTGTCGAACAGGCGACCGCCGTACACGCCGATAAAGAAATCATTGGCGCGCACGCTGAAACGACGGCGCAAGGTGCTCAGGTCCACCTGGTCCGCCGAACGAAACACCAGCGCTGCCTGTTCCACCACGTTGCGCACCTGGGCTTGCAGCTGCAGCGCCTTGGGCGTCGGCACCAGGCCGCGACCAGCACGCACCAGGATCGGGTCGCCCACCGCTTCGCGAATCCGCGTGAGGGTGCGGCTCATGGCCGCCGGGCTGAGGTTCATGCGGCGCGCGGCGCCGACGACGCTGCCCTCGTCGAGCAAGGCGTCGAGGGCGACCAGCAGGTTCATGTCCGGTAGTTGCATGCCAAGCACTCGTGGTTCGTTGGGAGTGAATTGCGCGCAATCGTAGCAGGCTTTACAGGTAGCGCCGCAGGCTGCGGGGCAGGTAATTGGCGTAGGGGGCTTTGGGATTCGCCTGACACTTTTTCACGATGTCCGGCAGGGCGTTTTCCAGCTCGTCGGCTTGGATCAGGCTTTGGTTGTAGTCGCTTTTACCGCTCAGCGCCGAGAACATCACCGCAACACGGGTGATGGCAAAGCTCTTCATCTGGACGAGCGGGCGAGAGGGGTGATCGCGGCGGAACTGGACGACTTCGTCGTTCAACGCGCTGCAGGATTGATAGGTCGTTTGGGTGAAGGTCAGCCGCTCGGATTCCTTCCTCGGCGGTTCAGGCGTGAAAATCATGTCGTTCTGCGCCTCCAGCACGGCCAGCCGCTCGGCCGTCACCGTCCAGGGTTTGAAGCGCCACAGCTGCGCGCCCTCCACCGCCGCTACGCCGAACTCGGGGCGGGTGGCAGAGAGCGCTTTTACATCGCTGACCGAACCGTCGTTGTGGATGTTCAAGCTGATGCGCGCGTGCCCCTGGGTGTTGGTCAACGATGCGGGATAAACCGGTTTGGGCATGGACACGGCTTCGGGCACAAACTCCGCCAACGCCGAGGTCGATAACAACAAGGCCGCCGCCAAGACAAAAAAGCGCATGTTCGTAAATCCTTTTACCAGAGCCGCTCGACGCCATCGTAGCGTCAAAATCGGCCGGCATTATCGGGTTCACGGCGGGCAAAGAGCAATCATTCCTGTTTAGCGCTGCATGCCCCAGCGCTTCACGGTGAGGCGCTCGAAGGTGTCAAACACCAGGTTCTCCACTAGCAGGCCAATCAGGATCACCACGGCCAGCCCGGCAAACACCTTGTCGGTGTACAGTTCATTGCGGTTCTGGAAAATGTACCAACCCAGGCCGCCCTTGCCGCTGGTTGCACCAAACACCAGCTCGGCGGCGATCAGGGTGCGCCAGGCGAACGCCCAGCCAATCTTGAGGCCGGCGAGGATCGACGGCAGCGCGGCCGGGATCAGGATGAACAGCACAAAGCGCATGCCCTTGAGGCCGTAGTTGCGACCGGCCATGCGCAGGGTTTCGGACACGCCAAGAAACCCCGAATAGGTGTTCAGCGCCAGCGCCCACAACACCGAATGCACCAGCACGAAGATCAGGCTGTTCTGCCCCAGGCCAAACCACAGCAGCGCCAACGGCAGCAGTGCAATTGCCGGCAACGGGTTGAACATCGAGGTCAGGGTGCTGAGCAGATCGCGGCCCAATTGGGTCGAGACCGCCAGGGTAGTCAGGGCAAACGCCAGCACGATGCCGATCAGGTAGCCCTTGAGCAGCACCACCAGCGAGATGCTCACCTTGCTCAGCAACTCGCCGCTGAGCAGGCCGTCGTAGAGCGCAGCAAAGGTCTGCAAGAAGCTCGGCAGCAGCAGGTCGTTGTTCTGATAGCGCGCGACGGCTTCCCAGAGGATCGCCAGCACGATCAGGATCAAACCCTTGCGCAGCCAGCCTTGCTGCCACAGGCGTTGACGCAGGGGCAGCTCGCGTTCCACGGGGACGCTGAGCAGGGGTTCGAGGTGTATTTCGTATTCTTGGCGCACAAGTTGCCCCTCAGTAAGCGATGCGAATATCGGCGAAGCCCAGCGCTTGCTCGGCCTCGGGCGCTTCATCGAACAACAGGCGATGAATCCGCCGCGCCGACGCCTGGAATTCCACACCGCCCAGGCTGTGCAGGTCGTATTGATGGCTGTGGATTTCTGCGCGCACGCGCCCCGGATGGGGCGACAGCAGCAGGATGCGATTGCCCACCACCAGCGCTTCTTCAATGGAGTGGGTGACAAACAGCAGGGTGAAGCGCACTTCTTCCCAGAGCAGCAGCAACTCTTCCTGCATCTTGCGTCGGGTCAGGGCGTCGAGAGCGGCGAAGGGCTCGTCCATCAACAGGATTTTCGGCTGCATGGCCAGCGCGCGAGCAATCGCCACACGGGCTTTCATGCCGCCGGAAAGGGTATGCGGGTAAGCATCGGCGAAAGCACTCAGGCCGACTTTTTCCAGGTAGTGCAGCGCACGTTCTTCAGCTTCACGACGCTTCAAGGTTTTGGACGCCAGCAGCGGGAACATCACGTTCTGCTTGACGGTTTTCCACGGCGGCAACTGGTCGAATTCCTGGAACACCACGATGCGGTCCGGTCCGGGTTGCTCGACCTTTTGCCCGAGCAGGCGGATCTCGCCTTCGCAGGGTTTGATAAACCCGGCGATGGACTTGAGCAAGGTGGATTTACCGCAACCCGAGGGGCCGAGCAGCACGTAGCGGTCGGCCGGGTCGATCTCGAAACTGACCTGGTGGGTGGCCCGCACCACGCGTTCGGGGGTGCGGTATTCCAGGCTGACGTTATCCACCGCCAGCAACGGGGCGACGGTGTGCAGGTTGCTGGCCGCGTGGCCTTGCAAGGGCGCGTTCATCTCAACTTCCTTGCAGCGGCTTGGCGTCCTGGAAGAAGTAGTCCTTCCACGATTCAGGCTTGTGCTTGATGGCGCCGACGCGGTAGAGGAATTCCGCCAGCGGGTAGGTGTTTTTCGGCGTGATGCTGAATTCGAACTGCGGGTTGTCGATGATTTTCAGCAACTCGGCGCGGTCGATCTTGGCCTTGGTCACGCGGATGTATGTGTCGGCAGCCGCGCCTTTGTCGTTCTGGGCGAACTGCGCGGCTTCGGTCAATGCGTCGATGAAGGCCTTGTAGGTTTTCGGGTTGTCGTTGCGGAATTTCTCGGTGGCAAACAGCACGGTCGGCGAGTTCGGGCCGAACAAGTCATAGGTGTTCAGCACCACATGCACGTTGGGGTTGGCCAGAGCCTGGTCCTGAAACGGCGGGTTGGAAAAGTGCCCGGTCAACTCGGTACCGCCGGCGATCAGTGCAGCCGTGGCGTCGGGGTGCGGGACGGCGACGGTGTACTTGTCGAGGCGGTTGAATTCCTTGTCGCCCCACTGCTTGGCGGCGGCGTATTGCAGGAAGCGCGACTGTACCGACACGCCCACTGCCGGGACGGCGATGCGGTCTTTCTCGGTGAAATCGGCGATGGTCTTGACCTTGGGATTGTTGCTCACCAGGTAGTAGGGGAAGTTGCCCAAGGACGCGACCGCCTTGACGTTCTGCTTGCCGTGGGTGCGGTCCCAGATGGTCAGCAGCGGGCCGGTGCCGGCGCCGGCAATGTCGATGGAACCGGACAGCAAGGCGTCGTTGACCGCTGCGCCACCGGACAGTTGGGTCCAGTCGACCTTGATGTCGATGCCTTCCTGCTTGCCGTATTTCTCGATGAGGTTTTGGTCGCGCACCACGTTAAGCAACAGGTAGACGATACCGAACTGCTCGGCGATGCGGATCTCGCCTTCGGCCTGCGCGGCCGTCGGTGCAACAAGGCTGCCGGCCAGCAGGCTGACACCCAGGCCGACAGTCGCGGCCAGCCGTGCGAATGGAATTCTCTTGGACATGGTCATGCTCCGAATCAGAAAGGCGCGTCGCCCTGGATGGTGGTGCGAAAGAGTTTGCGGCGCAGGTGGCTGGGGCAACCGGCGGCCAGGTGGATCAGTGAACGGTTGTCCCAGAACACCAGGTCGTGGGGCTGCCATTGGTGGCGGTAGATGTTTTGCGGCAGCACGCTGTGGGCGTAGAGCTGGGCAAGCAGGTCGCGGCTTTCGTCTTCCGGCAGGCCGACGATGCGGGTGGTGAAGCCTTCGCTGACGAACAGCGCCTTGCGGCGGTTTTCCGGGTGGGTACGTACGATGGGGTGCACCACTTCCGCCACCTGGGCCAGTTGCTCGGGGGTCAACGTTGGGCGCCAGTTGCCTTCGAATTTGGTCTCGCTGTAACGCGCCGTGTAGGAATGCGCGGCGCTGCGGCCTTCGACGGCCTTGCGCAGGTGCTCGGGGAGTTGGTCCCAGGCTTTGTGCATGTCGGCGAACAAGGTGTCGCCGCCTTCGGACGGCAGCTCCTGGGCATGCAGCATCGAGCCCAGGCTCGGTAGTTCTTTGTAGGACAGGTCCGAATGCCAGAACTTGCCCGCGTCCCCCAGGCCGATGGATTGGCCATTTTCGATGATGTTGGAGACGATCAGGATTTCCGGGTGGTTGGCCAGCAGGAACTGCTTGAGCACATGGATCTGCAACACGCCGAATCGACGGCTGAAAGCGATCTGTTGCTCGGGGGTGATGCGTTGGTCGCGGAACACCACCACATGGTGATCCAGGTGCGCGCGGTGGATGCGCGCGAAGTCCTCGTCGTTGACCGGTCGGGACAAGTCCAGGCCGATGATCTCGGCGCCGACACTGCCGGGCAGCGGGCGAATCTCAAAGCGTTGGGCGGTAGAGGTCGCTGTTGGAACAGTAGAGGTGGCGGACATGAGGTCACTCCCGGTCAGACAGGAGAGTGACTTTATAGATATAAGAACCGCATTTTAAATACCGTTAGAGAATATACATATGCGGGAAAGTAGCGTCGCAACCTATGCCGTACGGCGGTTAAGGCATAAACAAGGGCGACGAAGCGCTCAGTTCATAGCACTATGACAGTGACGTGTAAGACGCTGGAAAAGCCCGATGTGGGCGCCTTGAGCCAGGTGTTTAACCGCTTACAAGCGGCAATTCTTGCCCGTTTGACAAGCCGTAGGGCAGCCTCTAGTGTTCTTTGGATCCAATTGGCGCCACCCCATTTTAATAAGGAGGACAGCGTAGTCGTGACGCAGAAGCCGAACCCCTTGAGTAGCATCCGAGTCAGCGGGCCCATTCCCGCCCATCTTGCTCGCTCCGTGATTGAAGAAACCTTGCGCAATGCCATCCTCGATGGCCGATTGCCCTGTGGCACTGCCATGCGCCAGCAAGAGCTGGCCAGTCTGTTCGGGGTCAGCCGCATGCCCGTGCGCGAAGCCTTGCGCCAGCTCGAAGCCCAATCATTGCTGCATGTGGTGACCCACAAAGGCGCCGTGGTTGCACCCTTGATCGAAGACAATTCGGCGGAGACCTACGCCCTGCGCATGTTGCTGGAGTCCGAAGCGCTGCGCCTGTCGATTCCGCTGCTCACCGCGGCCGACATCGCCGAGGCGGACGCCTGTATCAGTGCCCTGGAGCGGGAAAAGGATTACTCCGAGATGGGCCGCCTCAATCGCCTGTTCCACATGGCACTGTATGGCAAGGCTCCCAACCAGCGGTTGCTCACACTGGTTGAACACGGTTTGAACGAGGAAGAACGCTTCCTGCGCTTCAACCTTGAAGCGATGGGTCTGGGCGAGACGTCCCAAGAGGACCACCGTGAGCTGCTGAACCTTGTAACGCAGAAGAAAGTCGATGAAAGCGTGCTGACGCTGCGCAATCACCTGACGCGCGGCATGGAGGTGATCACCACCTACCTGAACAGTCTTGATGCTGCCAACAGGAAAAATGCACGCTAGTGCACATCGGACATTGCGGGGTAACCGTCCAATCCAGGAAACCCCGCGCGATTATAAAACCTCTCGATTAAATAACGCCCGCACACGCCAGGGAAACTTCTCACCTACAATTCTACAAGTTACGCACACAGTAACTTTTCGAAAAAACATCTAATACATTCATAAGCTCATCCAAACGTTTAATCAGCTTATTATCTTTTCAATAAACCAAATACTTCAATCGACTGCGCAACTCCTTGCATTTGCGGGCGCCGCATGCGCTTTGCTTACGCATTGTCGATCCAACTTCATCTGTAAAAGCCATCACGGCTGTCAGAGCAGTCGCCGCAACTCATAGGCATCAACCATGTATCAACTTTTGTTAGAACAAAAAAAATCACAGATGTGCACTCATCCGTTATTTACCGAAATCAACTCTCTTGGCAAGTTACAAGTGTTTATGCAAAGCCATGTGTTTGCCGTCTGGGACTTCATGACCCTCACCAAACGCCTGCAACAAGACCTGACATGCACACAACTGCCCTGGCTCCCACCGACCAACTCCGAGGCCGCACGGCTGATCAATGAAATCGTGCTCAGCGAAGAGTCGGACGCGCACCTGGAGCGCGGTCATTGCAGTCATTTCGAGCTGTACCGGGACGCCATGGCAGAAGTGGGCGCCAGCACCGTCGCCATCGACACCTTCATCGCCCTGCAACGCCAAGGTGTGAAGGCCGCTGCTGCGCTGCAACAGATTGACGTGCTGCCGGGCGTGGTGCGCTTTGTCGCCAAGACCCTGGATATCGCGCTGCACGCGCCGACGCACTGCGTGGCAGCGGCCTTCCTGCATGGTCGGGAGAGTGTTATCCCAGCCATGTTCGAACGCTTGCTCCAGGGCTGTGAAATCATCCATCGCCGCGCCCCCACCCTAAGCCATTACCTCAATCGCCATATCGAACTGGACACCCAGGACCACGGGCCAGGCGCCCAGCGATTGCTGCAATGCCTCACCGGCACCGACCCCGAGCGCCAGCAGCAAACCGCCGATACCGCCCTCGCGGCCGTGAACAGTCGCATCGCGCTCTGGGACGACGTGCACGCCTCATTGCAGGAGGCACATCCATGAATGTCAGTGACTACCACTGCGTGGCCGAAGACTGGGAGCGCCGCGCCACCGTGCGCACACGCCCGCGCCGCTTGCTGGAAGACGACGACAAGTTGATCTACCCCCTGTCGCGCCAACCGCTGGCGCTCAGTGCAACCTTTCTCGAACAGTGTCCGCAATGGCGCGACTTTGTGTTGTTGCAAAGCTTCTACAAATTCATCAACGACGTGGTGATCTTCGAGACCGAGATCGTCGACAAGACCGCGCGCAGTATTGCCAAGAACCGCTTCTCGCTGCCCTTCCCTGCCACTGTCCGATACGCCGCGATGACGGTGGTGGTGGACGAGGACTATCACGCCCTGGTCGCGCTGGACTTCCTGCAACAGACCGTAGGCATGACCGGCATCCCACCGCTCGACCTGCCGCCTCAGATCGAACTGAGCCGCGCTCTGCCGCTCGCGCTGGCACAGGCTCCAAAGCACTTGCGCGATGCCGTGGAACTGATCTGCGTGGCCATTGCTGAAAATACCGTCACCCATGATGTGGCGGCGTTCGCCAAAGACCACAGCGTCAAGGCATCCGTGCGCGGCCTGATGGCGGATCATCTGTGTGACGAAGGCCGCCACGCGCAGTTCTGGACGCACCTGGTGCGCCACTATTGGCAAGGAGCAAGCCCGGATGACCGCAACGCCATCGCCCATGTCCTGCCCACGTTCCTGGCGCACTACCTGACCAATGACCTGCAACAGCGCTTTGACCTGCAATTGATCGAACACCTGGACGTCAACACGGCGGTGCGCCAGGCACTGAGAGATGAAGTCGAGGCGCTGGTGTTTCCCATCACCCGCCAACACCCGCTGATCGGTAATATCATGGGCTTCCTGAACCGCAGCGGGTTGCTACAGACGCCCGGCGTGGCACAGGCGCTGGGGGATTTTCTGCCCGTCACCGGGAGCACGTCATGAGGCGCCTGCACATTAGCTGGGTCGGTACCAGCAAAGCCTTGCAGGCCGTGAGGCAGTGGGTCGAGCAATACGGTCATGGGACTGCGCAGGCGTTGGCCGATCTGCTTATCGAAGATGCCAGCCTGCCGCTACCGGCCCACCTGGCCCAAGTACCCAGGATCAGCCTGCGCCTGGGGGTTGGCCCGCTGACCGAATACGGCCTGCCCGCCTTGCAACTGCGCGCTTATGACCACCAACAACGGCTGCTGGCCACCCTGGAGGCACCCGAGGAACCGAGCGGCAATGGCCAGTGCTTGCGCCAGCAGGCGACCGACACATTGGCGCAATGGGTGGCGCTGCACGTCAGCGGCTTCGCCCGCGACCCAGGATATTTACCCAGCGAGGCCTGCGCCAACACGTGGCCTGAACAGGGCTTGCTGGGCCTGGACGCCGTGGCGTTCCTGCATCGATTCAATCGCACCGCTGACCCGGACCTGCTGCAAGCCGCCCAAGTACCCATGATCGAACGCTTGCAGGCCAGCCTTCAAACCTTCGCCGAGCGGCCAGCGTTGAACATCGGGGGCGATGTGCTGACTTATCGGCAACTGCACACTCAAGCGCTGGCGATACAACAACAACTACGACCGCTGCTGGGCAATCTTGCGACGCCCGTGGTGGTCGGTGTGTGCCTGGAGAAATCCGCCGCGCTGTACGCCAGCCTTCTCGCCCTGCTGGGCTGCGGCGCGGTGTACCTGCCGTTGGCGCCGGAGCATCCACCACAACGCCAGCAGGCCCAGCTGGAAAGCGCCGGGGCGCGCGTGTTGCTCGACAATGGCCGGCACCCGTTGCGCGAGCATTTTGTTGCGCTGGATGTCAGCACCATCGACAAACAGGCCACCACGCCAGCGTTGCTGCAACATCGCCCCAGCCTGGATACACCGTGCATGGTGCTGTTCACCTCAGGCACCACCGGCAGGCCCAAGGGCATCAAGCTCAGCCAAGGCAACCTCGCGCATTTCACCGCGTGGTTCGCCCGCCGCATGGCCCTGAGTGAAGACAGTCGCGTGCTGCAATTCGCCTCGCTGGGGTTTGATGCTTCACTGATGGATATTTTCCCCAGCCTGATCGCCGGCGCGCAGTTGATCGTGCCCAGCGCGGCGCAACGCTGCGATCCGCAGCAATTGGTCGCACTGATCCGCCAGCAGCGCGTCACCCATGGGTTTCTGCCGCCGGCGCTGCTCAGCATCCTGCCGCCGGATCCGCCCTTGGGCATGCAGCACCTGCTGACGGGCGGTGAAACCTGCGAACCCCATGTCATCGAGCGGCTAGCCGGCCAGTGCCAACTGCACAACCTCTATGGGCCCACCGAAACCACGGTGCTGGTCACCCATCGGCGCCTGCAACCGGGCGACAACAATTGCAGCCTGGGCCATCCCATCGCCAACAGCCAAGTGCTGATCCTCGACGACGACCTGCAACCGGTGGGCGAAGAAGTGATCGGGGAATTGTTTATCGTCGGCCCGGGGGTGAGCCTGGGGTATGTGGACGCCGTGCAACCGCAGGACAACCCGTTCATGACCTTGTCACTGCCCGACGGCCAGACCTTGAAGGCGTATCGCAGTGGGGACATGGCGCAGTGGACAAGCGACGGCATCGTGCTCGGCGGGCGGCGTGACGGGCAGGTAAAGATCCGCGGGTTTCGAGTTGAGCCACAGGAAGTGGAGCAGTGCCTGCGCGACAGTCGGTTGTACCGCCAGGTGGCCGTGGTGGTGGGGCCCGAGTACAAAATCCATGCCGTGGTCGCCCAGCCGGAACCCGGCGCCACGCTGACGGCGCTCAAGCTGTACGCGCGCCAGCGGCTGTCGGAGTACATGCAACCTGGCGTGTGGGCCGAGTTGCCGAGCCTGCCCTACACAAGCAGCGGCAAGGTCGATCGCCAGGCGCTGCTGGGTTTGTCGGCTCGACCGATACCGGGCGCCGCCGACCAGCCGGCGCAAACACCGCTTCAAGCACAGCTGGCAGGCCTGTGGAGCGAGTTGTTGCGAGTGCCCGTGGCCGAGTTGTCTGTCGACGACAGCTTCTTCAACCTCGGCGGGCACTCCATCTTGCTCTCTACCCTGCTGCTGCGTATCCGCGAGCGGTTTGGCCGCAGCCTTGCGTTGAACCGGTTCTTCGAAGCCCCGACGATTCGCACACTCGCCTCACTGATGGCAGATGGTGTGCCCTCTACCGCGCCGTGCAACCAAGCGATTCGCGATGCCGAGCGAGTGCTGCCGGTGCAGGTGCTGGCCGCAGACCGCGCGGGCGATCCGCGCAAAGTCATCGTGACGGGCGCCAATAGTTTTATCGGTGTGCATATCGTCGAGGCGCTGCTGGCCGGTGGGGCCACGCAGGTCGCGTGCCTCGTGCGCGAGTCACCCGGCCACTCGTCGCAGGAGCGCTTTGCCCAGGCACTGTGCGAGTACCGCCTGGAGCACCTCGACCTGCGCCGGGTGCAGGTGTATGCCGCCGATATCAGCCAGCCTCGCTTGGGCCTGACCGACGATGTGTATGAGCACCTCGCGGGGGGCTTCGGTGTGCTGGTGCACAACGCGGCGCGGGTCAACCATGTGTTGGACTATGCCACGCTGGCCAGGGATAACGTCGATCCGGTGCTGGAATGCCTGCGCCTGTGCGAAACCCGCTGCAAGAAGGTCTTCAACTTCATCTCGACGCTGTCGGCGTGCAGCAGCATCGACGCCGCAGGGCACGTCCTCGAAACACCTGCCGCAAGCAGCCTGCCGCTGTACATCAAGAACGGTTACAACCTGTCCAAATGGGTCGCCGAGCGGCTGGTCGGGCGCGCGGTGGAACAAGGCGCCTGGGTGAATATCCTGCGCCCGGGCAATATCAGCTTCAACAGTCGTAGCGGGGTTTGCCAGCCGCACAAGAACCGCCTGATGCTGATGCTCAAGGGCTCGTTGCAATTGGGTTTGGTGCCGCGCCTGGAGGCAAACCACGACCTGATGCCGGTGGACTTTTTCGCGCAGTTTCTCGCCTTCCATTGTGGCCAGTGTGAACCCGGGCGCAACGTCTTCAACCTGCACAATCCGCAGCCACTGAGTTGGAGCGACTACCTCGATGCATTCAGCCAGGCAGGCTATCGGTTCGAGCGAGTCAGCGTGGCCCGCTGGCAATGCGCGCTGCAAACGATAGGCCGCGACAACGCGCTGTTTGGCGTGTTGGGTTTTTACCTGGACGGCCTGGGTGAAGACATCGGCGATACCGTCATGATCCATCACGCCAACGCGCGCTGGGGCGTGCAAAAAATGCGCGTGCAGTACCCCGAAAAAAGCCCGGCGTTGTTACGCCGGGGTTGTGACTATCTACAGGCCATCGGCTTTCTCTGAACCGCGCCAGGACATCTCCATGAAACCGCTGCAACCCGATACATTGATCCGCAACCCCGTTGGCGCACCAGTGGTGGCCCAGGTGGTGGTCGCCTGCGATGCCGCTCAGCTGTGGGCGTTGGTCGGTGATTTCGCCGGCTTTGATACGTTTATTCCAGCCCTGTCGCACATCACCATGACCGGCGCTGGCATCGGCGCCTTGCGTACGAAATTTTTCCGCGATGGGCATTGCGTCGTCGAGCAACTCAACAGCCGGGACGACGACGTCATGTGCATGACCTGGACGACGCTCTACAACACGTTGGGAATTGCCAGGCTATGGGCGGCGATGCGTGTGGAAGCACTGGGCGAACACAGCGCCAGGGCCACTTGGACAATTGTTGCCGAGCCGGTAGAAGCGGCGCGGGCGGGGTTTGAACAATTCATGCAGGCGTTTGCCGACAGTGCCCTGGACAACGTGCAGCGGATGCTCGGCTGAGCGGCAGGAGCGAGATCACTCGCTCCTGCGCGCGTCGTCAGATCTTGAAGCTGTCGACCAGTTGCTTCAAGCGACTGGCCTGCTGGGACAACGCGTCGCAATCCTTCAACGTTTCGTTGAGGTTGGTAACGCCTTGCTGGTTCAGCAGGTTGATCTGGTTGATATCCACGTTGAGGGTTTCCACCACGGCGGTCTGCTCCTCTGTCGCGGCAGCGACCGATTGGTTCATACCGTCGATCTCGACGATCCGCTGCGTCACGCTGATCAGGCGTTCACCGGCCTGGTTCGCCACCTCGACGCTTTCTTCGCTGGAAGCCTGGCTGGCGTTCATGGTGGTTACCGCCTCACGCGAGCCCACTTGCAGCGAAGTGATCATCTTGTGGATCTCTTCGGCCGACTCCTGGGTGCGGTGCGCCAGGTTGCGCACCTCATCGGCCACCACGGCAAACCCACGCCCGGCTTCGCCGGCACGGGCCGCTTCGATCGCGGCGTTGAGCGCAAGCAAGTTGGTCTGCTGGGAGATGCCTTTGATCACATCAAGAATGTGGCCGATGTTGTCGGTGCTGGCATTCAGGGTTTCGATCTGCGTGCAGGACAGGCTGATTTTTTGCGAGAGCTCAGACATCGCCAGGATGGTTTGCTCCACCACTTTGCGCCCATCGTCAGCCTGTTCGCTGGCACCGCTGGCGTGCTGGGAAGCATCGGCGGCGTTGCGGGCGATTTCCTGGGTAGCAGCCCCCAGTTCGTTGATCGCCGCCGCCACGCTGTTGGTGCGCGCGCTTTGCTCGTCCGAGCCGATGATCGAGGCGTTGGACGAGGCCATCACGCGCTGGGACAGGTCATGCACCTGGCGTGTGGCCGACGACACTTCGGAGATGGAGGCGTGGATACGCTCGACGAACTGGTTGAACGCACTGCCTACCTCGCCGAACTCATCTTTGCTGGTCACGGCCAGGCGGCGGGTCAGGTCGCCCTCGCCTTGGGCGATGTCTTGCATGGCCACGCCCATGGTGGTCAGCGGACGCAGCAACACTTGGATCAGCAGGCTCAAGAGCACGGCGATCGCGACCACGGCAATCAGCATGGCAATCAACGCAGAGGTGCGGAATTTACCCAGCGGTGCGTAGGCTTTGTCTTTGTCGATCGACAGACCGATGTACCAATCGGCACCCGGCAAACCGCTGATCGGGGTAAACGACAGGATGCGATCCTGGCCGTTGAGGACCACGTCCTGGTTGAGCTTCTCGATACGCAGTTGGGCACCTGGGTAGATGTCCTTGAGGTTTTTCATCACCTGGTCCTGGTCCGGGCTGACGATCACCTGACCGTCCCCGCTGACCAGGAACGCATGGCCGATGCCGCCGAAGTCCACCGAGTTGATGATCTTCACCAGGGTTTGCAGGCTCAGGTCACCGCCGACCACGCCGAGCAGTTCACCATTTTTCTTCACCGGCATGGCGATGGTCACGATCTGCCCACCCACGGCAGCCATGTATGGCGGCGTCAGCATGGGCTTGCCGGCAGCCACGGCCTGCTTGTACCAAGGGCGCTGACGCGGATCATAGTCGTCGGGCATCTTGGCGTCAGGGCGCTGGGTGAATACACCGTTGGTTTGGCCAACATAGGTGAACTGGAAGTTCGAGGTGAACGCCGGCTGATCGACCAGCCCTGGAAGGTCCGCAGCGCTGCCCTGATGCGCGACGTTTTGCGCGAGGTTCTCGAGGACCAGGATGCGCCCGCTGAGCCAGTTCTGCACACTGCTGGCGGTGAGCTCACCGGATTGCTGGATGGATGACTCCAGGTTCTGCTTGATGGTGCTGCGCTGAAGGTAGTCGTTGTAAAGCGTGAATAACGCGAAGGCTAGAACCACGACGCCTGACGCGGCCAACAGAATTTTATGACTGAACTTGAGATTCATTTCATCGACTTCTTTTGCCAAAGGGGGGTTAGCGTGCCAAACGGAGCATGGAACCGAACGCTCTATTTCGGTGCACGCATGGCTCGTCAGGCTTTCGGCCAAGCCTCGGCAAAACTGAGGAAATTGTGGGATGTATCTGATTTTTACGTAGGAAACCGACCAGCGGTTGTCGTACAAGGATCAGAGTTGCAAAATTTTACGGCCTCCCAAACAATGCGAGTAATTATCATTTGTGACGTTTGGCCAGGTCTGTGTGAATGCCATCTTCTGAGTACATCCCGCGTGAAAGCGTTGTACAGACGCTTTACCTCACCCATCACAATTGGCTGAACACCTGGCTGCGCAGCCGTCTGGGCAACGCCTGCGATGCTGCGGACCTGGCGCAAGACACCTTTGTGCGCCTGCTCCAGAAGACCGAACGCTTTGAACTCAAGGCGCCTCGGGCGTTTTTGCGCACCATCGCCCGGGGCCTGGTGATTGATCACTGGCGCCGTGAGGAAATCGAACGGGCTTATCTGGAGTCCATCGCCCACCTACCCGAAGCATTGGCACCCAGCGCTGAATCCCGTGCGCTGGTGCTGGAGTTGCTCGAAGAAATTGCCAGATTGCTTGAGGGGCTGAAGCCCAAGGTGCGTAAGGCATTTCTTTTGGCTCAGTGCGACGGGCTGGCATACAAGCAGATCGCACAGCAGATGGGTGTATCGCTGCGCTCGGTCGAGCGTTACGTCGCCGAGGCGCTCTACCACTGTTATGTACTGCGTTATGAAACATGACGCCCATGGATAACGTGGTTCGCTTCGGCCCCAGCCCCGAGGTGGTCAAACAGGCTATCCACTGGATGCTGCGCTTGCGTAACAACCGCGCCAATCTGCGCCTGCACGCGCAATGTGAAGACTGGCGAGAAGCCCACCGCGACCACGAATTGGCCTGGCAGCGGGTGCAGGCGTTACAGCAGGAGTTGAACAGCCAGCTAGCGACAATTCCGGGGGCGCATAGGGCACTGGAAAACAGCGCGCAGGGCCTGGGCCGCAGGCAAGCATTGAAGCTGCTGTCTGGCGTGCTGGCAGTGGGCTCGGCGGCGTGGCTCAGCCGGGATATCACCGGTTGGCAGCGTTGGACCGCGGATCTCGCCACCGCTACAGGCGAGCGCCGCAGCGTGCAGTTGCCGGATGGCACTCGTGTGCAACTCAATACCGACAGTGCAGTGGACCTGGACTTCAACGCGCAGCAGCGAATGATCACGCTGCTGCGCGGGGAAATCCTGGTGACATGCGGCGCTGCTTCTTCGGCGCCCTTGCTGGTGCAGACACGCCATGGTTTGTTCGAAGGAATCGATGGGCGTTTCGCTGTGCGCCAAGCCAGTGATTGCACGCGGTTGACTGTGGTCAGCGGCAATGTGGCCATCCACTCACCGCATCAGGTGAATGGGCTTTCGACGCAGGTTCATGCCGGAGAAAGCTATCTGGTGCGTCAGACGGGAGCCCTACTCGCCCCGCCTTTGGATATGGAGATTGGCGCATGGGTGGACGGGTTGATCGTGACGCGGGATATGCGCCTGGCCGACTTTCTTGCAGAAGTCGGGCGTTATCGTCATGGCTACTTGGGCTGCTCGGCTGATATCGCCGATTTGCGGCTATCGGGAGTTTTTCGCCTGGAGGACACCGATAAGTTGCTGGCGATCCTGCCACAGACGCTGCCGGTTCAATTGCGCTATCGCAGCCGTTGGTGGGTGAGCCTGGAGCGATCGGCCTGAGTTTTTTTGGCGGCTTTTTTCCGTGAGTCCGGCTTAGACAGTAAGCCCTCTATCTGCCTTCACGGATCCTAATCATGACTGTGTATTTTCCCCGTAACTCGTCCTACCCATTATTGAGTAAAGCCGTACGTGCGGCGCTGCTGTCGACGGCGATGGGGATCAGTGCAGTGCCGCTGGCCGGCATGGCCGCGCAAGCGGGTGCCGAGCAAACCCATCAACGCTACGAGATTCCTGCCGGCCCGCTGAGCGCGGCGCTCAACCAGTTTGCGCAACAGGCGGGCATCACGCTGTCCAGCACACCTGCTTACACCCAGGACCGGCAATCGTCCGGTCTACACGGCGAATACTCCATCGAGCAGGGCTTGAATCACTTGCTCAACGGCACAGGGTTGCAGGCTGTTTCCGCAGATGGCGTGAGCTTTGTAGTACAGCGGGCGCCAGAAGATAGCGCGCTCAGCTTACCGACCACCGATATCAAAGGCTTTGCCCTGGGCAATGCCTTGGGCAGCATGGAAGGCTATAACGCGACGCACAGCCAGATTGCGACCAAGACCAGCACCGCCTTGCGGGAGACTTCGCAAACCGTCTCGGTGGTCACCCGCGAGCAGATGGACGACCAAGGCTCCCAGACCGTTGCTCAAGCCATGCGTTACACGCCGGGTGTGCTGACCAACCCCTATGGCGCAACGCATCGCTACGATTATGTGGCGATGCGCGGTTTCAGCGACGGCTCTGTGGATAACATTTACCTGGATGGGCTCAAATCCATGGGGGACAGCGGCACCTACAGCACCATGCAGGTCGATCCGTATTTCCTGGAGCGAGTGGATATCCTCAAGGGTCCATCTTCGGTGCTGTATGGCCGCAGTTCGCCCGGCGGGCTGGTGGCATTGACCAGCAAGAAGCCCCTGTTCGAGCCTTATCATCAGGTTCAGGCGACGCTGGGCAGTAACGGCCAACGGGGCATGGGTTTTGACTTCAGCGGCCCTGTAGATGACGACAAGCGTATTGCCTATCGACTGACTGGGCTGGCGGATAAGTCCGACACCCAATTTGACCATGCCAAGGAAAAGCGCTTCGCATTGGCCCCAACCGTCAGCATCGACTTTACCGAGGACACGTCACTGACGCTGCAAGCCTATCTGCAACATGATCCCGATGGCGGCTATCACGGCGGCATGCCGGCAGATGGCGCATTGCATCAGCGCAATGGTCGGCGAATCTCCAGCCATTTTTTCGAGGGCGAGCCTGGGGTCGATGGTTACAAGCGTGATCAACAGTCGTTTGGTTATCAATTCGAACATCGCTTCAATGATGTCTTCACGGCGCGGCAGAACTTTCGCTATCTGGACTCCAAGGTGCGACTGGATCAGGTGTATGCCTATGGCTGGACCAGCCCGACCAGTAACGAGCTGAATCGCTACTACTCCGGGGGTGATGAGAAGCTCCATGCCTTCATCATCGACAACATGCTGCAAGCTGAGTTCTTTACCGGGGCGACCAAACACACTGTGCTGATGGGGGCGGATTATCAGCGACGTAAAACGGTGGTGGACTGGACCAGCGGCTCGTTGCAGCCGATCAACGCGTTCAACCCGGTGTATGGCAATTCGGCGATCAGCTATTACAGCCCGACCAGCTACTTGCGACGGTTGGAGCAGACCGGCGTCTATCTGCAAGACCTGATCGAAATGGATAAATGGCGGTTTTCCCTCGGACTGCGTCAGGACTGGGTCGAGACGTCCGATGAGAATCGGATTGCTGAAGCGAACCGGCCAGCAGGTACCGAGATCAGTGATAAGCGCACCAAACTCACTGGGCGCGCAGGTGCGCTATATCTGTTTGATAACGGCTTGGCGCCCTACGTCAGCTATTCCGAATCCTTCAATCCCAACTCCTATTCGGACAGTGCAGGCAACCCATTGGCACCCACCGATGGGACGCAATGGGAGGTGGGGTTGAAGTATCAGCCGCCAGGTACTGACAACCTGTTTACCGCATCGTGGTTTCGTATTGATCAGGAGAACCTGGCGACCAAACTGCCGCAGGAAAACTTCTATCGCGCTGTAGGGGCCGTTCGCTCCCAGGGGCTTGAGTTGGAAGCGCATATGCAACTGACGGATAACCTGAAGCTTTTGGGCAGCTATACATTCACCGATATCGCGTATTCCAAGTCGATGGTGAGCACCTTGAGCACGGCCGACAATCTGATCGAAAACAAGGGCAACTCACCGACGCAGGCGCCTCGTCATATGGCGTCGGTATGGGCGGATTACAAATTCAATAGCGGTGCGTTAGACGGTTTACGGCTTGGAGGCGGGGTGCGGTATGTGGGCTATAGCTGGGCGGATGCGGAAAATACGATGAAAGTCCCGGCCTATACGTTGCTTGATGCTTCGGTGGGATATGACTTGGGCAAGGTTGGATTGAAGGGTATGGATGTGCGGGTGAATGCCAACAACCTGACCAATGAGACGTATGTCGCGTCCTGTGCCAGTCTGAACTTCTGCTACCTGGGGGAGGAACGTAATGTGAGCGCAACAGTGAGTTATCAGTTCTGATTCGCTAGCGCTCGAACCAAGCCAGCGCCTGTGATTCGGCGCTGGCTTTTTTGTGCCTGCTAAACGACAAAACCCCTGTCTGCGTTAGCAGACAGGGGTTTCGGAATTCAATCTTGACGATGACCTACTCTCACATGGGGAAACCCCACACTACCATCGGCGATGCATCGTTTCACTGCTGAGTTCGGGATGGGATCAGGTGGTTCCA
>NZ_JBUZST010000027.1:0-56362 GCF_055407965.1 Pseudomonas sp. B611 | reverse complement strand
CGTCCTACGCGTGACATCGCCCTGATCATTGTGCTCGTACTTCCAGACCGCCTCACCACGGCGCACAACCCGTACGAAACCGTTGTCATGCTCGTAGGAGGTCGGCTCATCATCCCCCGGAAACAGCGCCACCAAGCGTCCGGCGTCGTCGTATTGATACGCCGTCACCGCGCCCAGCGGGTCTTGCTCGACCGTCAGCCGACCCTTGTCGTCATAGGATTTGAAGTGCGCCGAGCCATCCGGATCAACCCGCTGCACCAGCTGTGCCCGTTGGTCGTGGACATAAACCTCTTGGCTGCCATCGGCGTTGAATACCGTGACCCGCCCGTCGTCCCCCCAGGCATAGCGCGTGTCCATCTGCGAAAAACTTGCCCAATGCCGGACACACCGCGCAGCCTTGCCAGACCGTTCCCACTCCCAAAAGAAACTCGCCCCACCGGCCAAGCCACGCTCAAGGATCACGTGCTGATCGTCGTAGCGATAAACCTCGCTTTCGCCTACGGCATTGGTCGCCGAAACCAACCGGCCAAGGTCGTCATAGGCGTAGGAAACGACGCTGTACTCGCTCACCCAGACGTAGGGATCAGAACCCTCGGCCCGCTGAATCTGGTAATCCACCGCCACGATGCGGCCCAACTCATAACGCAAAAACAGCGAACGCCCGACACCGTTGTCCAGCCGCTCAATGCGCCCCAACACATCCCGGGAAATGCGCAGTCGGTTGTCATACGCATCGCTGATGGCTGTCAGCAAACCATCCCGGAAATGGTAGAAACGCGACGCCTGCGCCAGCACCAACTCGTCAGGCAACGTCCCGAGATAAATGGCCGCTTCAGCCAGGCTGTTGGTAATCGCCGGCCGAGCAACCGTAGGCAAGGGCAGGGCGGTAGACCGATTCTCATGGTCCGTCCACACCACCGAATCACCCGAAACACAAAGCCTGTGGGCCAGCGCATGACTCCAGCCAAACCCCAGCCCACAATCCACGTCCACCGCACTGGTGCGATAAAGCCGCGTCCACTCGAACGGCAAAACTCCGTCGAGCACGCCGTCAGTCAGGGTGAGCAATTCCTCCCCGGTGACCATCGACACCGGACAACCATTGGTAGCGGTCTTGTCCGCAGAAGCCGCCGCATCACCGTTGGCATTCCTGCCGGAAGCAGGAACATCATCAACATGTTCCTGCCGTACCAACACGGTCTGCTGTTTAACCTTGCCCCGCACCACCGGCACCGGATTCGAAACCAACTGATCCCCAGCCTTCAACGGCGCATCCGGGATCGTCTTGATCGCCGTCGCCGGCCCACCCAGCAACAACGGCTTCGACGCCTCGACATGCGCATCCAGCTTCGGCCCCGCCAGCTGCTTGGCCAGCAACGCCACCCACTCGCGCGCCCGCTCGGACCTGATACGGCGCAACACCTGCACCCCCAGTTGCACCGCAACCCCCATCGCGGCGCCCACCTTGATCAGCAGCAGGGCAATCAACACCTCGCTGGTAATTTCCCCCATCAGCTCGCTGACTTCTTGCGGTGGCAGCATGCGCATCCAGCTGACCATCGCCGACACATAGATGAACAACAGCGGCTCATCACTGAGCACCAGCAAACCGTTGGCCAGGGTGTCCTTGCCCAGCGCAAGCAGCTCGTCGAGTTCGGTTTGGGAGAGGTACTGCAACAGCTTTTCGCTGTTGGGCTTGATATCAGCTAGCAGCTCATACAGCTGTGGGATGTTGTCCCATAGGTTGTAGAGCGTCTTACCCATGCCAACCAGAAACGCCGTTTCCTCCAGCCGGCGGCGCTCCAGCGGGCTGGCGTCGGTGTAGGTTTTCCACTGGTCCTGGAAGGTATTCGTCCACGCTTCGCGTAGGCGAACTTCCAGCTCGGCGATCACCGATTGGTAGGACGCGTACAGCGCCTTGACGTGATCTTGGGAAACGTTGGGGTAGAAATTGATCCGGTACAGCTGGTTGCGATCACACTCGGTGATTTCGAGGATGCCGCTCGGGCCGATGGTCTTGTGAATAGGCTCGCCCAGTGGGCCGCCATTGGGATCAACGCGTTGCAGCACCACCGGCGTGTTGCCGATGGGCACAAAGCGCGTGCTCTGAAACATATGCACCAGCGTCAACGTGCCATTGGCCGGGCAGGTGAACACGGTGCTGCTGGGTATGATCGAGCGATTGACCGGCGCGACCAGCGCCACGTCATCGCCGACTTTGAACACCTGCTCGACATCCAGCGCCGCAAAAAGCCAGAAGTTTTGCGCCCACTTATCAAAGCTGTTCAGGCATTCGAGAAAATCGCGGAAGACGCCTTCGGCATCTACCGTTTTCGCATCCATTGGGGTCAGGGCCAGCCTGCCAATGGCCGGGTTCACGAAAGTGTCCCTACAACATGAAGATCCATCTGCAATCCCTCGCACTGTGAAATCAGGCGAGGGACTTTGCAGAGGTTTTCAGGGGCGGGGAGTAGAGCTTATCCGGCGCTTACGTGGGACGTTTCGACAACTCGCGTCTTCTCTCGCCCCAGCACCAGGCTGCACAGCGCCGGCAGAAACAGCAGCGTCAACAACGTGCCCACCAGCACTCCGCCAATCAGCACGTAGGCCAGGGACGACCAGAACACCGACAGCGTCAGCGGGATAAAGGCCAGCGCCGCCGCCAGCGCGGTGAGGATGACTGGCCGCGCACGCCGCACGGTGGCTTCCACAATGGCCTCGCGGATGGCCATGCCGTGCTCCTGGTTCTGGCGGATCTGGTCGGTGAAGATCAGCGTGTTGCGCATCAGGATCCCACCAATGCCGATCAGCCCCAGGATCGCGTTGAAGCCGAACGGCTGGTTGAACAGCAGCAAGGTTGGCACCGCGCCAATCAAGCCCAGCGGTGCGGTGGCGAAGACCATGAACATCACGCCGAACGAACGCACCTGGAACATGATCACCGTGAGGGTCAGCAGGATCATGATTGGGAACAGTGCCGCCAGTGCGACGTTGGCCTTGGCGCTTTCTTCAACCGGGCCGCCGATGTCGATGCGGTAGCCGGCGGGCAGCGTTGCGAGCAGGGGTTGCAGGTCTTTGTACACGGCCATTTCCACGTCGGGCGGCTGCACGCCGTCAATGATGTCGGCGCGCACTTCCACGGTGGCCGCGCGGTTGCGGCGCTTGAGGATTGGTTCTTCCATCACCGCCTGGAAGTGGCCGACCTGGGCCAGTGGCACCGCCGTGCCGGTGCTGTTGGTCAGGGTCATGTTGTTGAGGTTGCCGAGGTTTTCGCGCTGGCTGCCCTGGGCGCGGGCGACCACCGACACGGTGCGGTTGCCTTCGCGTACTTCGGTGATGGGGTTGCCGCTGAGCAGGGCATTGAGCTGGGATTTGACCTCGTTGGGGGTGAAGCCCAGCAGGCGCAGGCGGTCTTGATCCAGCACCAGGCGGTAACCGCTGGTACGCTCGCCCCAATCGAGGAAGGCGTCCTTGGTGAGCTTGTTTGCGGCGACGACCTTGCGCACGTCTTCGGCCACGCCGCGCAGTACATCGACGTCGGGACCGGAAACGCGGAACACCACCGGGAACGGCACGGGCGGGCCGAACAGCAATTGGGTCACCCGCACACGGGCGGCAGGGAATTCGCCCGCTGCAATGCGTTCGCGCATGCGTAGCTTTAATGCGTCACGGGCGTGGGAATCCGGCGTTTGCACGATCAGCTTGGCGAATGCCGGGTCAGGCAGTTCCGGATTCAGCGACAGAAAAAACCGCGGCGCACCGCCGCCCACGTAGGTATCCACCAGGGTGGTCTGTGGTTCTTGCAGCAGGGCTTTTTCCAGCTGCGCCGCCACCGCCTCGGTGCTTTTGAACGCACTGCCGGGGGGCATATACACCTCAAGGATCAGCTCGGAGCGGTCGGAATTGGGGAAGAACTGCTTCTTCACCAGACCCATGCCCAACCCGCACAACACAAACGCCGTCACCACCAAAGCGGTCACCAGCCAGCGATGTCGTACACAGCTTTCGACCAAATCGCGCAGCCTCTGGTAATACCGCCCTGCGTAAATTGCGTCGTGCCCGCCGGGTACCGGTTTGATCTGCGGCAGCAGTTTCACGCCCAGATACGGTGTGAAAACCACCGCCACCAGCCAGGATGAAATCAGCGCAAAACCGACGATCCAGAAGATATTGCCGGCATATTCCCCAGCCCCCGAGCGCGCAAAACCCACCGGCAGAAAACCGATGATGGTGACCAAGGTGCCGGTCAACATCGGCGCCGCCGTGGAGCTCCAGGCGAAGGTGGCAGCGTGAATCCGGTCAAAGCCTTCTTCCAGTTTCACCACCATCATCTCAATGGCGATGATCGCGTCGTCCACCAGCAAGCCCAGGGAAATGATCAGCGCACCCAAGGTAATGCGGTCGAACTCGCGACCGGTGAGCAGCATGATCACAAACACGATGGACAGGGTCAGCGGCACGGCCGCCGCTACCACCAGCCCTACGCGAAAGCCCAGGGCCAACAGGCTGATCAACATGACCACCGCGAGGGCGACGAAGAATTTCAGCATGAACTCGTTGACTGCCAGGCGAATGTTTTTCGCCTGGTCGGCGACCTTGGCGAAGTTCACGCCCAAGGGCAGGTCGGCGTGGATTCTGGCTTCCTCGGCCTTGAGGCTTTTGTCCAGTTCCAGGCCGTTCCAGTGTTTTTCCATGATCACGCCGAGCATCAGCGCCGGGTCGCCCTGGTGGCGGATGCGATAGCTGGGCGGGTCTTCGTAACCACGGCTGACGGTGGCCACATCGGCGATGCGCAGGACGCGGCCGTTGACTTCCAGCGGCACGTTTTCGATCAGCGCCAGGCTGTCGAAAGCGCCGTCGATACGGATATAGGCGCGGGCACCGGCCGTCTCGACAAAACCTGACGGCGCCACGGCGTTTTGCGCCGCCAGTGCGGCAAAAATCTGATCCGGCTTGATACCCAGCGTCGCCAGGCGCTCGTAGGAAAACTCGACAAACACCCGCTGCGCTTGCTCGCCGAGGATATTCACCTTCTTGACGCCTGGCAGATTGAGCAAGCCCTGGCGCAGTTCTTCGGCTATCTGCACCTGCTGCCGGTGGGGCAAATGTTCGGCTTCCAGGGCGTACAAGGCGAAGTACACGTCGGAATATTCATCGTTGAAGAACGGGCCGATCACGCCTTTGGGCAGCTTCGCGGCTTCATCGCTGAGCTTTTTGCGGGTCTGGTAGAACAGGTCCTGGATCTCGCCAGGGCGTGTGGATTCCTTGAAGGTCATGCGCATCGACACGAAGCCCGGCTGGGCAATGGTCTCGACGCGGTCGTAGTAGTCCAGTTCCTGCAGGCGTTTTTCCAGGCGGTCGGCCACTTGCTCTTGCATTTCCTGGGCAGTGGCGCCGGGCCAGGCGGCGGTGATGGTCATGACCTTGACGGTAAACGACGGGTCTTCGGCGCGGCCCAGTTTGCCGAACGAGAAGACCCCGGCGGCGAGGATCGCCAGGATCAGGAACAGCGTGACCGCGCGGTGTTTGACTGCCAGTTCAGAGAGGTTGATGCCGCGCATGTTCAGTGGTCCTGCTTGCGGTTGAGGGCCAGTGCCTGGGCGGGCAGCAGGCGTACCGCGTCACCGCTGTGCAGCAGGTGGGCGCCGAGGGCGACGATGAGCTGGCCAGGCGCCACGCCGCCGTCGAGCAGGGCGTCTTCCTGGCCGAGGCTGACGACGTTTACCGGGGCGAAGCTGACGCGGTCGTCCGCGCCGATCAGCCATACGCCGGTGCCTTGCCCCGCATCCTGCAAGGCGCCGATGGGCACGCGGGTGTGTTGGGCCTGGCCGTTGCCTTGCAGGCGCACGGTGATGGTCGAACCGAGGGCGAAGCGCTCGACGATGCCGTGCAACACGTAGCGGGCGCGGTAGGTGCGGGTGGTGGGGTCGGCACTGGCGGACAGTTCGCGCAGGGTGGCGGTCACTGCTTGATCCGGTGCACCGAAGGGGAAGGCCAGGGCCCGTTGCGAGGCTTGGTCGCGCTGGTTTTCCGGGAGGTTGACGATGGCTTCGCGGGCACCGTCGTGGGCCAGGCGGGCGACGACTTGGCCTTCGGCGACCACTTGGCCGCGCTCCACCCGCACGTCGGTGATGATGCCGTCGCCGTCGGCCTTGAGGACCGAATAGGTGCGGCGGTTTTCGATCTGGCTGGCATCGGATTGCGCGGCGGCCAGTTCGGCTTCGGCGACGCGCAGGTTGGTGGCCGACTGGTCGAAGATCTGCCGCGACACGGCGCCGGTGCTGGCCAGGCGCTGGTAGCGGTTTTCGTCGTCACGGCGTTGGCGCAGTTGCGCCTGGGCGGCGTTGACACGGTTTTTCGCCGAGCGCAGGGCCAGTTCGAAGTCGCCGATGTCCAGCACCAGCAAGGTGTCGCCACGGGAGACGTGCTGGCCGGGGTCGACCTTGCGCTCGATGACTTTGCCGCTGACCCGGAAACCCAGGTCACTTTCCGTACGCGCCGCGACCACGCCGGTGTAGGCGTTTTGCTGGGTGCGGGCGGCTTCCACCTTGGCGGCGAGCACCGGGCGTGGTTGGGGGGCTTGGGCGGCGGTGTCGGCCTGGCTGTTGCAGCCGCTGAGGAGGATCAACAGGGCCAGGGGGGGGAGGTGGCGCAAGGGAGAAGGGTGCATGGCGGGCTCCGGGGGGGTATTGCAGAAAATTATGTTGGTAATATTTTGTTGAATATTATGACCGAAATAAAAATATAGCCAGCCTCTTCTGTCTTGAGGTGGCCCAGTCATCTGAAAACGCCCGGGATCAAAGGTGGGAGCTGGCTTGATGATCGTTCCCACGCTCTGCGTGGGAATGCATCCCTGGACGCTCTGCGTCCGTTCTTGAAGGCGTGACGCAGAGCGTCACCGGCGGCGTTCCCACGCAGAGCGTGGGAACGATCAAAGCAGCGCTGGGTTTCTTGTGGCGATGTCACACTTTGTCCAAGTTATCCGGGCCTGGATGATTACGATTCTCTTTTGAGTCCACTCCTAAGGTCCCCGCCCATGCTTCCTGCTTTTCGCTTCACACCCCTCGTGCTGCTGGTCGCCGGTAGCTTTAACGCCTATGCCGACGAGCCTGTTGCCCTGGAACTCAACGATGTGGTGGTCACGGCTGCCGGCTTTGCCCAAAGCGTGGAAGACGCGCCGGCTTCGGTCACGGTGATCGATGGTGAAGCGCTGCGCCGCAAGTCCTACCGCGACTTGGGCGATGCGGTGCGTGATGTGGAAGGCGTGACGGTGAACGGCGGCGCCAATGAAACGGACATCTCCATCCGTGGCATGCCGGCGGACTACACCTTGATCATGGTCGATGGCAAACGTCAGAGCGCACGTGAATCACGGGTCAATGGCAACAGTGGCTACGAGCAGAGTTTTGTACCGCCAGCCGCCGCCATCGAGCGGATTGAAGTGGTGCGCGGGCCGATGTCGTCGCTGTATGGCTCGGATGCCATCGGCGGGGTGATCAACGTGATCACGCGCAAGGTTTCGCCGACCTGGGGCGGCTCCATCGGCTATGACTATTCCGCGCGCCAACACAGCGACCAGGGCAATGCGCGCCAGACCCAGTTCTATCTCAGCGGCCCGCTCAAGGAAGACTTCCTCGGCTTGCAGGTGTGGGGCCGTTACCTCGACCGCCAGGCCGACGACGACATCGAGCAGACCAATGGCTTCAGCAGCGCCGACCACCGCGACCTCACCGCGCGCCTGGCCTTCACCCCAAGCATCGACCACGACATCCTCCTGGAGGCCGGCGCCACCCGCCTGAAAAACGGTGATGGCACCAGCGCCAACTGGGCCACCCGCGAGCAGGAGAACAACCGCGATCACTGGTCGCTGTCCCATCAGGGGCGTTGGGGTTGGGCCACGTCGGACATCGCGCTGTCCCAGGAAACCTCCAGCCGCGAAGGCAAGGCCACGCCGGCACAAACCGATATCTACGGACGCAAGCCCGAGATCAAGAACACCGTGTTCGACGCCAAGCTGGTGGTGCCCACTGCGCATAACGTCAGCACCGTCGGCCTGCAATGGAACAAAAGCGAGCTGACCGACTGGAACCAGGGCCTGGGTGACCGTGTCGACTACACCTTCTCTGTCGCGCAAAAAGCCCTGTTTGCCGAGAACGAATGGTCGGTCACCGACACCTTCGCCCTCACCACCGGCCTGCGCCTGGATGAGCACGAAGAGTACGGCGCCCACATCAGCCCGCGCGTCTACGGGGTATGGCGCGCCGGCGAGCAGTGGACCCTCAAAGGCGGTATCGCCCGTGGCTTCAAGGCGCCGGAATTGCGCGCGGTGGTCGCCGATTACGCCTACCTGCGCCGCAACCGCTTTGTGATGTTCGGCAACCCGGATCTCAAGCCCGAGACCAGCACCAACTACGAAATCTCGGCGCTGTGGAGCAACCGTGACAACCTCTCGGGCGGCGTGACGCTGTTCTACAACGACTTCCAGGACAAGCTCTCCACCGTCACCACCGACCGTATGTGGAACGGCTACACCGTGATGGAGCGGGTCAACGTCGACCAGGCGATCATCCAGGGCGTCGAACTCAACGGCCAATGGGACATCAACGACCGCGTGCTGCTCAAGGCCAACTACACCTACACCGATTCCGAGCAGAAAAGCGGCGCCAACAAAGGCGCACCGCTGGCCCTCACCCCCGAGCAAAAAGCCAATGTGCGCACGGAGTGGAGCATCAACGACCGCACCCAGGCCTGGGCCTCGCTGAGTTACTACGGCGAAGAAACCGGCAACACCATTACCACCGACAAACCGGCGCCGGGCTACACCACGGCGGATCTTGGCGGTTCGTTCGACGTGACGGACTCACTGACCCTCAACGCCTCCCTCAATAACCTCACCGACAAGCGCCTCGACGATGAAACCTACGGCACGGTGAACTACGGCCGCACGCTGTGGATGGGTGCCACGCTGAACTTCTAAAGCGCGGCGGGCAAGCGCACCACGGCGCACAGGCCGGCTGCTGGGCGATTCTCCAGCACCAATTCGCCGCCATGGGCCTGGATGCACGAACGTGCAATCGCCAGGCCCAACCCCACGCCGCCGTCACTGACGCCGCGTTGCACAAAGGGCTCGAAGACTTTGCTTAACCAGTCCTCGGGCAAACCGTGGCCGTGGTCGAGGATCTCGATCCGCAGCCAGCCGTCGGCCTCGCGGCGCAGGGCCAGGCAGGCGTCGCCGGCATGGTGCAAGGCGTTGTCGATCAGGTTGGTCAGGGCGCGTTTCAGCGCCAAGGGGCGACAGGTCAGCATCAGCGGCGGCGCGCCGTGCCAGGTGACGGGTTGTTGCAGGCGCTGATAACGCTTGGCCAGGTCATCCAGCAGGCCGCTCAGGGACAGGGTGGAAGTGGGTTCCTGCACCGCATCGTCGCGCACGAAATTCAGGGTTTCGCGCACCATCGCACTCAGTTCGGCGAGGCTTTCCAACATGTCGTCGCGGGTGTCGCCGGGTTCCAGCAACTCCACTTGCAGGCGCAGTTCGGTGATCGGCGTGTTCAGGTCATGGCTGACGGCTGCGAGCATCCGTGTGCGGCCTTCGACGTGCCGCGCGAGGTTGGCTTGCATGGTGTTGAAGGCGGCGGTGAGGTCGCGGGCTTCCTGCGCGCCGGTTTCCGCCAGCGGGGCGATCCATTCACCCCGGCTCACGCGTTCGGTAGCCTGGGCTAGGGTTTTCACCGGGCGCACCACGCGGGCGATAAAAAACATCACGATCAGCAACACCGGCAGCGTGGTGACGGGCAGGCTGTAGGCCAATACGCGGCCCCATTCATAGGCGCCGGCCGGATATTGCACAGCGTTCAGGTAGCTGCCGTCAGGTAATGGGATGCTGCTGCGCAGGCGCAACGGGGCCCAGCCAGCGGGGCTGAACACGTGGGTGCGGGCGTTGGCGCCGCTGATGCGTTCCAGCTGCATGCCGATGCTGGCGGCGTTATCCAATTGCAGTTGGCGGCGCAGTTCGTTGGCCAGGCGTTGTTCTTCCGGGCGCAGTTCAAACGGCGGGACTTCCGGCGTGGCAGCGATCCAGAAACGCGTGTCGCCCGTGCCCATGGCTTCCAACAAGTGCGCGGTTTCATCCGCAGGCAAGTCGATGGCCGTGTGGTGCGCGATGCCCAGGCGTTCCAGGCTGAAACTGCGGGACAGCGGGTGGATCAGGCTGCCGGTGCGTTGCAGAAACAGCATGGCAATGGCGTTGGACGCGAGCAGCGCCAGCAGCAACAACAGGCTCAGTTGCCGCGCCAGTGTGCGCGGCCACAGCCGGCTCAGGGCGTGCACTCGCTGACCTCGGCGGCCAGCAGGTAACCACCGCCCCAGATGGTGCGCAGCAGGTCCGGCGTGGCGTCGCCCTGGGCCAGCTTGCGCCGCAGGCGGCTGACCTGGCGGTCGATGGCGCGGTCGCTGACGTCGCTGTCGGCGGCCGCGGTCAGGTCGATCAGGCGTTCGCGGGGCAGCAGGCGGTTGGGGTGGTCGAGGAACACTTGCAGCAGGCGGCTTTCGGCGGTGCTGAGTTGAATCGACGGGGTGTCTGCGCGCGTCAACGTCGCATTGGCAACGCTGAAATGCCAGCCGGCGAACTGGTACGCGCGTGCGCCAGAGCTAGGGGCGACGGGCCCGGTGTTGCGGCCCTGGCGGCGTAATACGCTGTTGATCCGCGCCACCAGCTCACGCGGCTCGAACGGCTTGGTGACGTAATCGTCGGCCCCCAGGTCGAGGCCGCGAATGCGGTCGGCGGCGGTGTCGCGGGCGGTCAGCAGGATCACCGGGGTATTGCTGCGCCGGTGCAACTGGTTGCACAACTCAAAGCCATCGCCATCGGGCAGCAACACGTCGAGCACCACCACATCGAACGCCTGGCTCTTGAGCAATTGCCACATGCCGGCCGCGTCTTCGGCGGTGCGCACCTCAAAGGTGTGGCGGCGCAGATAGGTGGCCAGCGGTTCGCGGATTTTGCGGTGGTCATCCACCACCAGCACGCGCGGTGCGACAGTTGCTGCGGCAAACGGCATTGCAGCCCTCGGTGGGTTGAGCGGGAGAGGGTGGATATTACTACGAGTCATTATCATTAACGCGGATTTGTCGTGAGGTGCCGGCATATCGTTCCATCAGTAGAACGATCAAGGCTGTTTTTACCGACTAGCGCATTATTGGTATCGGATTTAAGGTGTATCCACTTTGGAGGAACACCATGAAAAAACTCATCGGCATCTACACCAGTCCACGCGGCCATTGGGTCGGCGACGGTTTCCCGGTGCGCACACTGTTTTCCTACGACAACCTGGGCAAACACATCAGCCCATTTTTGCTGCTGGACCACGCTGGCCCGGCGGACTTCACCCCCACCGAGGAGCGTCGCGGCGTAGGCCAACACCCTCATCGCGGGTTTGAAACCGTGACCATCGTCTACGACGGCGAAGTCGAACACCGCGACTCCACCGGCGCTGGCGGCATCATCGGCCCCGGTGACGTGCAATGGATGACCGCCGCCCGTGGCATCATCCACGAAGAATTCCACTCCGAAGCCTTCGCCCGCCAAGGTGGTGCGCTGGAGATGGTGCAACTTTGGGTCAACCTGCCGGCCAAGGACAAAATGGCCGATGCCGGTTACCAGACCATCGTCGACGGCGATATTCCCGTGCTGCCGCTGGCCAACGCTGCCGGGCAACTGCGCCTGATTGCCGGTGAATTCGCCGGCACCCAAGGCCCGGCGCGGACCTTTACGCCAATCGACGTGTGGGACCTGCGTCTCAACGCCGGCAAACCCGTAACCCTGGACCTGCACGCCGGGCGTAACAGCGCCCTGGTGATCCTGCGCGGCACGGTGTTGGTCAATGGCGAGGAAGTCGCACGGCAAGGGCAGTTGGTGCTGTTCGAACGCGATGGCAGCCAGATCAGCCTGGAGGCCAATGACGACGCCAAGGTGTTGTTGCTAAGCGGTGAGCCGATCGATGAGCCGATCGTGGGGCATGGGCCGTTTGTGATGAATACCGAGCAGGAAATTCATCAGGCGTTCGAGGACTTTCACTCGGGACGGTTTGGCCAGATGCACGATTAAAGGTCGAACACAAAAACCAATGTGGGAGCGGGCTTGCTCGCGAATGCGGTAGTTCAGTCAGAGCATCTTTGACTGGCCCACCGCATTCGCGAGCAAGTCCGCTCCCACACAAGCCAGCTCCCACATTTCGTTTTCCAGCGTTGCCATTTCATGCGATCTTCAGCGCATTCGCCCTGGAGTCGCCTGGATGCCGTCATTTATCTCCGATCACCCGATGTTCTGCGCCCTGGCGCTGATCTTCATCGACATCGCCGTCTGGCGTCTGATCTCCGTCAACCTCGCCAACTGGAAACTCGCCGCACGCCTGTTGATCTTCGCGGTGTTCAGCACCGTGCTGTTCAACGATGGCATGAACCCCATGCAAGTCGCGCCCTATGCCGACAACACCGCCTTGCACCTGGCCGCCACGGCCTTGCAGATTGGCTGGTGGCTGTTCGCGGCGCGTACGCTGACAGTGTTGCTCGGTGCGGTGATGATGCAGCGGGTCGGGCACACCGGGCGGCTGTTGCAGGATTTGCTCGGCGCGGTGATTTTCCTGATTGCGATCATCGCCGCCCTGGCCTACGTGCTCGACCTGCCGGTCAAGGGCGTGCTGGCCACCTCGGGCGCGGTGGCGATCATTGTCGGCCTGGCGTTGCAAAGCACCTTGAGCGATGTGTTCTCGGGGATCGTGCTCAATACCACCAAGCCTTACCAACTGGATGACTGGATCTCCATCGACGGCACCGAAGGCCGGGTCACCGATATCGATTGGCGTGCCACGCGCCTGCAAACCTCCCAGGGCAGCATGGCGGTGATTCCCAACTCGCTGGCGGCCAAGGCCAAGATCATCAACTTTTCGCGCCCGGCGGATATGTTCGGCCTGGCGGTCAGCCTGCAAGTCAGCCCCCATGCGCGCCCGCAGATCGTCATCGAGGCGCTGGAACGGGCGATGCAAGGTTGCCGGCCGCTGCTGGCCACACCGGCGCCCAGCGTCGCGTTCAAGACCTGTGCCAGTGGTGGCGTGGAGTACGAGATCAGCGGCTTTGTCCCGGCCATGGCCCTCAAGCGCGAAGTGCGCAACCAGCTTTACGATTTGGCCTTCCGCCACCTGCAAGCGGCAGGTGTGAGCCTGCTGTCGGCCACTGAAGGCAGCACGCCATCGGCCATGTCTGCCGCCCGCGCCTTGCTGGAACGCTCGCCGATTTTCTCCACCTTGCGCCAGGAAGAAAAAGACACCTTCAGCCAGAACATGACCCTTCACACTTACCGCACCGGCGAGATGATCTTGCCGGCGGGGGAGGTCAGCGATCATTTGTTTATCGTCGAGACCGGTGTGGTCTCGGTGATGCTGGTCAAGGACGGCCACACGTTCGAAGCCGGGCGCATGGGGCCGGGCGAGGTGATTGGCGAGGCGGGTATCCTGGCCGACAAGGCGGCGCTGGCGGACTTTTCGGCGAAGACTTTTTGCACCCTGTACCGCATTGAAAAGGAATACCTCAAGCCGTGCCTGGACGCGCGGCATGACATTGGCGAGGCGATGAAGGCGCTACTGGATTTCCGCCTGCATGCGGCGCAGGTGTTGACTCAGGAGGCACCGGTGGTGCCAGTGAAGAAGGGCTTTTTGCAGTGGTTGCGCAAGCGCGGTCTGTAGCGCGATTGGTCACCTGTTCTTAGGCCGAATTGGATATTCCTCCCGAACGGTGCGGTGACTAATCTAGCCGCCAATCCCCACCGTTCTGGAGTTCCACCATGCTAACCCGTACCGATTTCTACACCGCTTCCCCAGACGCCATGAAAGCCATGATGGCCCTGGAAACTGCCGTCGGCAAACTGTCCATCGAGCTGCCGCTGCTGGAGCTGGTGCGCCTGCGTGTGTCGCAGATCAACGGCTGCGCGTTCTGCCTCGACATGCATACCGCCGATGCCCGTAAGGGCGGCGAAACCGAGCGCCGCCTGTACACCGTGTCGGCCTGGCGTGAAACGCCGTTCTTCACCCCGCGTGAACGTGCGGCACTGGCCTGGGCCGAAAGCCTGACCCTGATCAGCCACACCCACGCCCCGGACGAAGACTTCAACGCCCTGGCCGAGCAATTCAGCGCCAAGGAACAGATCGACCTGAGCGTGGCCATCGCCACCATCAACAGCTGGAACCGCCTGGCAGTGGGTTTCCGCAAGATGCCGAAATAACACCGCTGTAGCTGAGGATTTGAATGTGGCGAGGGAGCTTGCTCCCGCTGGAGTGCGCAGCGCTCCCAAAATTTTGGGGCCGCTACGCAGCCCAGCGGGAGCAAGCTCCCTCGCCACAGGTTTTGCGTCAGAAGTTGACGGAGGCACTCAGGCGCGCCGTCAGCGGCGCGCCCTGGAACAGATAGTCATCGCCCATGTACTCGCCCGCGTCGCGCCAGTAGCGCTTGTCGAACAGGTTGTCGACGCTCAGGCGGAACACCGTTTCATAGCCGTCCACCTTGGTGGTGTAGCGGCTGCCCACATTCACCACTGCGTAATCCCCAACTTCAACGGTGCCGTCGCGATTGGCCGATTTCTTCGCGCTGTATTGCACGCCGCCCAGTACTGCCAACCCGTTGACCCACGGCAAGGCATAGTCCGCATACACACTGGCGCGCAGCTTGGGCACGTTGATCGCCTGGTGGCCTTCGTATTGCGGGGTGCCGCTGCCGCTGACCCGTGCACGAATCGCCGCGACGCTGGTTGCGATCTGCAAGCGCTCGGTGGCCCAGCCATTGGCCGATAATTCCAGGCCGGTGTTCTTTTGTTCGCCCTGTTGTACGTAATTGAACAGGCCCGTGCCGTCCGGCTTGGCGTACTGGTACGCCTGGCGGGTCTGGAACACGGCGGCGGCGAAGCTGATGCGGCGCCAGTCGTATTTCACCCCAGCTTCGATTTGGCGGGAGGTGGTGGGGGCGAGGGTTTCGCCGTCATTGGTGGTTGTCCAAGGTGCTTCACCGCCCAAGGACAAACCCTTGCTGTAGCTGGTGTACAGCGACACGTTTTCCACGGGTTTGTAGATTAACGATGCCTGGGGCAGGAATTGGTATTTCTGCGTGTGGCGTTCCTGATCGCCATTCTTATCGAAGGCCTTTTCATCCAGGCGTACTTCGCGCCCACCGATGATGGTCTGCCATTGCTCGTTGAAGCGGATGCGATCGGTGACGAACAGGCCGTATTGGCGGCTGTCGAGACGGCGGTGCTTGTCGTTCAGCGGCACGTCGGTGGGCGTGAAGGTCGGCGCGTTGGTGTTGATATTGGAGCTGCCGATGTATTCGTTGACCGACTTGCGCTTGTCGATCACGCGGCGGAAGGCGCTGGTGCCGAAGGTCAGTTCATGGCCAAGGCCACCGGTGTCGAACAGCCCGGTCATCGCTGCCTGCACTTCGTCGTCACGGCGAGTGTCGTCGGGGCTGCGGTAGTCGTAGATGTCGTAGTCGCCCGTTGAGCCGAAGGTGGCGAGGCCGCAATCGGTCACGTAGAAGCAGCCGTAGGCAAACGAACTGTAATCGTCAATCACCACCTTGCTGCGCGCCGCGCTGACGCTGCCTTTCCACTGATCACTGAAACGGTATTCGAACTTGCCGTTGAGGTTCAGTGAATCAATCCCCACCTGCCTGGACCCACTCTGGTGCCCCAGCAGCTTCTTCGGCGAAGCACCGTGGGGCACCTCGGTGCCGCCCAGTAGCTGATAACCCGGCACCGAGCGTTGTTGCTTGTCCTGGTATTCGGCGTCCAGTTGCAGCACGGCGTCGGGGCTGATGTTCCAGTCGAAGGCCAGGGACAGGAAATCGCGCTGGCCATTGGCGTGTTCGACGTAGGAATTCAAATCTTCATGGGCGACGTTGGCGCGCAGGCCGAACTGTTTTTCACTGCCAAACCAGCCGCCGACGTCGGTGGCGATATAGCCGCTGCCACGGTCATCGGTGGCCACGGTCACCGAACGCACGTCTTCCGGGCGCTTGGTCACGTAGTTGATCACGCCACTGGGCTCGGAAATCCCGCTCTGCAAGCCGGCGAGGCCCTTGAGCACCTCCACCTGTTGCTTGTTTTCCAGGGCGACGTTCTGCTCGCCGGTGATGGTGCGCCCATTGATCTTGTAGCTGCTCGCCGCATTCAGCGAGAACCCGCGCACCACGAAGTTTTCGTAGTAGCCGATGGGCGCGTAGCTGTCGCCCACCGACGCATCGTTGCGCAGCAGTTCGCTGAGCAGGCGCGCTTGCTGGTCCTTGATCAGTGCGGCATTGAGCACGGTGATCGAGGCGGGGGTGTCCAACAGCGGCGCTTCGTCGAAGCCCCCCACCGACGCGGTTTGGCTACGCAGGCCGGACTCATCCTGGCCTTGGACGTTCACCGCCGGCAGTTCCAGCTCAGCCGCAAAGCTGCTGCCAATACTGCCGCTCAGCAGCAGGCCGAGGGCGAAACGTGAAGTGACAACGGGACGAAAACGCAAAACCATGGGGGCAGGGCCTTAAAGCGCAGGGCGGGGGGCGCATAAGCTAGGCATAAGTGCGCGGTTTTACAAGGTTTCGAGAATGATTCGCGGCTTGAGACGCCCCGTCTCAGCCCTCACGCCAATCCCGTTGCGCCTCGACAGCGCTGGCATGGACCTGCGATAGACAAGGCTTCCCTCATCGATTGCAGGAGAGTGTCATGGCTATTGCTGGAAAAGTTGCGCTGGTCACCGGCGCCGGGCAGGGCATCGGCCGGGCCATTGCCCTGCGCCTGGCACAGGACGGTGCCGACATCGCCCTGGTGGACATCAATGGCGCCAAGCTCGAAGCCGTGGCCGCCGAAGTGGTGGGCCTGGGCCGCAAGGCGTCGGTGTTCGTCGCCGATGTGTCCAAGCGGGAGCAAGTGGTGGCTGCCGTCGAACATGCACACCAGACCCTTGGCGGCTTTGACATCATCGTCAACAACGCCGGGGTGGCGCAGATCGATTCACTGCTGGACGTGAGCCCGGAGCAAGTCGAACGCACCCTGGGCATCAACGTGCAGGGCGTGCTGTGGGGCATCCAGGCCGCCGGCAAGAAATTCAAGGCGCTCAAGCAAAAGGGCAAGATCATCAATGCCTGCTCCATCGCCGGCCATGAAGGGTTTGCGCTGCTTGGCGTGTACTCGGCCACCAAGTTTGCCGTACGCGCATTGACCCAGGCGGCGGCCAAGGAATTGGCGAGTGCGGGGATCACCGTGAATGCGTACTGCCCGGGGGTGGTGGGCACGGACATGTGGGTCGAGATTGATAAGCGCATGGCCGAGATTACCGGCGCTGAAGTTGGCGCGACGTACAAGAAGTACGTGGATGGCATAGCGTTGGGCCGCGCGGAGACGCCGGAGGATGTGGCAGGGTTGGTTTCATTCCTGGCTGGGCCGGATGCGGATTACATGACCGGGCAGGCGCCGTTGATTGACGGCGGCCTCGTCTACCGCTGAGATCCCATGTGGGAGCGGGCTTGCTCGCGAATGCGGTGGTTCAGTCAACATCTCCAGCGACTGACACTCTGCATTCGCGAGCAAGCCCGCTCCCACAGTTTTAACCGAGTTGTGTCAGTGTTTACCTGGCATGTCGATGCTCAGTTGATTGACCCGGCGGTAAAGGGTTGCCCTTGAGATCCCCAACGCCTGCGCGGTCGGCAAAGGCTTCCAGCGATGGCGAATCAACGCATCCAGGACTCTCTGCCTTTCGGGGCTCACGCTCTCTTCAATCAACGCTTCTATCTGCTCCCCACGCACCTCCACCGGCAAATCCGCCACTTGCACCGTGCCGCCCTCACACACCGCACAGGCATACGCCAGCACATGCCGCAGTTGCCGCACATTCCCCGGCCAGGCGTAGCCCAGCAGTAATTCCAGCGCAGCCTGGCCGATGCCCACTGAAACCCCGCTGTTGCGTGCTTCCTGCTCCAGCAAGCGGTTGATCAGCGCCAGCTTGTCCGTGCGCTCGCGCAACGGCGGCAGGCAGAAGCGTGCGCAGCCGAGGCGAAAGTACAGGTCTTCACGAAAGCGGCCTTCACCCACCAATACCGCCAAGTCGCGGTGACTGGCGCAGATCACCTGGATATCCACTGCGCGAGTCTTCGCCGCGCCCAGCGGGGCCACTTCGCCCTCGGCCATCACCCGCAGCAGGCGCGTCTGCAACGCCAACGGCATGTCGCCGATTTCATCAAGGAACAAGGTGCCGCCATCGGCCTGCACCAGCAGCCCAGGCATGCCTTTGCTGGATGCACCGGTAAAGGCCCCGGCGACATAGCCGAACAGCTCGCTTTCAATCAGGTTCTCGGGGATCGCCGCGCAGTTCACCGCCACAAACGGCCCGTTGCGACGGGCGCTGCGCTCATGCAGTTGGCGGGCGAACACTTCCTTGCCGGCGCCGGTTTCGCCTTGCACCAGCACCGGCAGGTTGCGGTCCTTGACCCTTACGGCCAGGCGCAGGTGTTCTTCCACCCGCGCATCGACCTGCGGCGCCAGCGCGGTGCGTGCCGGTGTGCGGCGGGGCGCATTGACGCGTGCGTGCAAGGCGCCAGGCTGCCCCAGCCAGTGCAGGTGTTGGGCGGATTGATCGGTCACCGCGCGCAACGCGTCGAGGTCGAATACCTCGCTGATATGTTCCGGCACCTGGCCAAAGCGTAGGCGCAAGGCCTGGCGTGCCTTGCTGTTCAAGGCATGCAGGCGGCCGTCGCGGTCCCAGGCCAGCAGCAGGTCGGGTTGGCTGTCGACAAAGCCCGGCGTGCTGTGGGCCTGCAACACCCAGTGCTCGCGGGCGCTGTGCATGAAGAAGGCGTTTTCGATGGCTTCGGCACTTTGCGTCACCAGCTGGCGTACCAGGTGCTGGCTGCGTCGGTCATCCGGGGATTTCAGCGCGGAGGCGTCCATCACCCCGAGCAGGTTGCCCTGGGGATCGAAGATCGGCGCGGCGGAGCAGGTCAGGCCGATGAACGCGGCGCGAAAGTGGTCGCGCTTGTGCACGGTCACGGCGGCTTTGCTGGTGAGCACCGTGGCCACGCCGCAGGTGCCTTCTTCGGCTTCCGACCAGCAGGTGCCGAGGTACAGGCCGGCCTTGCGGCAGTCGGTGCGGATCGCGGTGTCCACGCGGTGGTCGATGGTCTGGCCCTGGGCGTCGGTGAGCATCACGCAGTAGTCGGCGTGGCGCACGCGGTGGTGCAGTTGGCCGACGGCCTCGCCGGCGATGCGCATGAACAGTTCGGCGCGCTCGCGGCATTCCTTGAGCAAGGGTTCGCTGAGGATGCGTGGCCCCTGCAAGGAACCGGGGTCGAGGTGGTGTTGCTCCATGGAACGCCGCCACGAATCGAAAATCATCGACGGCACCGGCGCCTGGGGCAGGCGATCAGCATTGCGGACCACGCGACTGACGCAGTCGACGTGTTCCCTGGAGTTCGCGGCGAGCATAAGGCCTCCGGTTCTCGATCTTTGTTGTTATGCCCGCCATTAAGCGCGCATGGGTCGCGTGGGACAAGTCTGGCCTGACCAACTGCCCGGCCTGAGACGCCCCGTCTCATCGCGCCTGAGACGCGGCCTGCGCGGTGCAATGCCGCGTCTCATTCTGCGGTGCTGTGCCGCACCACCACAACTGCTCTGGATCAAGGCTTTGCGAGGTTTTTGCGGGCCTTGGCACAGGCTGTGCTGAAGGCCTTGTAGCTGAACACGATCAGCCTTTTGTGTGTCGAGACAACCTGGAGAACAACAAGATGTCCACTCACCTGTCCACCGATCAATTGCTGCATGCCTACACCGTGATGCGCACCATCCGTGATTTCGAAGAACGCCTGCACGTGGAGTTCGCCACCGGCGAGATCCCCGGCTTCGTGCACCTGTATGCCGGCCAGGAAGCCAGCGCCGCCGGGGTCATGGCCCACCTCAACGATGAAGACTGCATCGCCTCCAACCACCGTGGCCACGGCCATTGCATTGCCAAGGGCGTGGATGTGTTCGGCATGATGGCCGAGATCTACGGCAAGAAAACCGGCGTGTGCGGCGGCAAGGGCGGCTCCATGCACATCGCCGACCAGGAGAAGGGCATGCTCGGCGCCAATGGCATCGTCGGTGCCGGCGCACCGCTGGCGGCCGGCGCGGCGCTGGCATCGAAACTCAAGGGCAGCCAGGGCGTGGCCGTGGCGTTTTTTGGCGATGGTGGCTCCAACGAGGGCGCGGTGTTTGAAGCGATGAACCTGGCTGCGATCATGAAGTTGCCGTGCCTGTTCGTCGCCGAAAACAACGGCTATGCCGAGGCCACCGGCTCCGGCTGGTCGGTGGCGTGCAAGGACATCGCCGAGCGTGCCGTGGGCTTTGGCATGCCGGGGGTGATCGTCGATGGCAATGACTTTTTCGCCGTGCATGCCGCCCTCGGCGTTGCCGTCGAACGTGCGCGCTCAGGCGAGGGGCCGACCTTGGTGGAGGTGAAATTGAGCCGCTTCTACGGCCATTTCGAAGGCGATGCGCAAACCTATCGTGGCCCCGATGAAGTGAAAAACCTGCGGGAAAGCGCCGATTGCCTGGCGCTGTTTCGCCAGCGTTGCAGCGCCGAGGGCTGGTTGGAGTCGGCGCAATTCGAACGTATCGACAGCGAAGTCGCGCAGTTGATCGAAGACGCCGTGCGCCGCGCCAAGTCCGATCCCAAGCCTCAAGCCGCCGACCTGCTCAGCGATGTCTACGTCGCCTATCCCTAATAACAACAATATCCGGAGAGAATCCTATGGCTCGCAAAATCAGCTACCAGCAGGCAATCAACGAAGCCCTGGCCCAGGAAATGCGCCGTGACCAGAGCGTGTTTATCATCGGCCAGGATGTCAGCGGTGGCACCGGCGCTCCCGGTGAACAAGACGCCTGGGGCGGTGTGCTCGGCGTGACCAAGGGCCTGTACCCACAGTTCCCTGACCGCGTGCTGGACGCACCGTTGTCCGAGGTCGGCTACGTCGGCATGGCCGTCGGCGCCGCCACCCGGGGCATGCGCCCGGTGTGTGAATTGATGTTCGTCGACTTTATCGGCTGCTGCCTCGACCAACTGCTCAACCAGGCGGCCAAGTTCCGCTACATGTTCGGTGGCAAGACCACCACACCGCTGGTGATCCGCGCCATGTACGGCGCCGGCCTGCGCGCGGCGGCCCAGCATTCGCAGATGCTCACCTCGATGTGGACGCACATTCCCGGCCTCAAGGTGGTGTGCCCGGCCACGCCGTATGACGCCAAGGGCATGCTGATCCAGGCGATCCGCGACAACGATCCGGTGATCTTTCTCGAACACAAGATGCTCTACAGCCTGCAAGGCGAGGTGCCGGAAGAGCTGTACACCGTACCCTTCGGCGAAGCCAACTTTGTGCGCGAAGGCCAGGACGTGACCCTGGTGACCTACGGGCGCATGGTGCATATCGCCCTGGAAGCCGCCGCCAACCTGGCGCGCCAGGGCATCGACTGCGAAGTGCTGGACCTGCGCACCACCAGCCCGCTGGACGTCGACAGCATCCTTGAAAGCGTAGAGAAAACCGGGCGGCTGGTGGTGATCGACGAGTCCAACCCCCGCTGTTCCATCGCCACCGATATCAGCGCGCTGGTGGCCCAGCAGGCGTTTTCTGCTCTGCGCGCGCCCATCGAAATGGTCACCGCGCCGCACACGCCGGTGCCGTTCTCCGATGCGCTGGAAGACCTGTACATCCCCAACGCCGCGAAGATCGAGGCCGCCGTGCTGAAGATCGCCGACAAGAGGAACGCCGCATGATCCATACCCTGACCATGCCCAAATGGGGGCTGTCGATGACCGAAGGGCGCATCGATATCTGGCTCAAGCAACCCGGCGACCGGGTGGAGAAGGGCGAGGAAGTGCTGGATGTGGAGACCGACAAGATTTCCAGCAGTGTGGAAGCGCCGTTCAGTGGCGTGCTGCGCCGCGTCCTGGCGCTGAGCGATGAGACCTTGCCGGTGGGCGCGTTGTTGGGGATTGTTGTTGAGGGCGAGGCGTCTGAGGCAGAGATCGACGCGGTGATCGAAGGCTTCAATGCCGGGTTTGTCGCCAGTGCGGCGGAGGCCGAAGCGTCGGGGCCGAGTGCGCAGAAAGTCGAGATCGGCGGGCGTCTGCTGCGCTATCTCGACCTGGGCGAGGGCGGCACGCCGCTGGTGCTGGTGCATGGCTTTGGCGGCGACTTGAACAACTGGCTGTTCAACCAACCGGCGCTGGCTGCCGAGCGGCGGGTGATTGCCCTGGATCTACCGGGGCATGGCGAGTCGGGCAAGCAGTTGCACAGCGGCGATGCTGGCGAGCTGAGTCAGGCCGTGTTGGGCCTGCTCGATCATCTCCAGTTGGACCGCGTGCACCTGGCGGGGCATTCCATGGGCGGCCTGGTTTCATTGACCGTTGCCGACCAAGCCCCCGCGCGCGTCGCCTCGCTGACCCTGATCGCCAGCGCCGGCCTCGGCGCGGACATCAACGGCGATTACCTGCAAGGGTTTGCCGAGGCCAGCAACCGCAACGCCCTCAAGCCGCAACTGACGCAACTGTTCAGCGATCCTGCATTGGTGACGCGGCAGATGCTGGAGGACATGCTCAAGTTCAAGCGGTTGGAGGGTGTGGATCAGGCGTTGTGCCAGCTCAACAGCGCGTTGTTTGACGGCGGGCAGCAGAAGATCGACTTGCGCCATGTGGTGGGACGTCAGCCGAGCCTGGTGATCTGGGGCAGTGATGATGCAATCATCCCGGTGCGGCATGCGCAGGGGCTGGAGGCGCAGGTGGAGGTGCTGCCGGGGCAGGGGCATATGGTGCAGTTGGAAGCGGCGGAGCAGGTTAACCAACTGATGGCGACTTTCCTCAAATCCCAAGCCTGACCAAGATCCAAAGGTAGGACGCGATCAACTGTGGGAGCGGGCTTGCTCGCGAAAGCGGTGTATCAGGCACAGATATTTTGGCTGACCCACCGCATTCGCGAGCAAGTCGAATCGTCGCACCGCCGCTCCCACATTTTTAACCGAGTTCTAACAGTGACGTTTCAGGGTTTCGCTTGGCAGCTCTTTGAACAACGCCCGATAGCTGTTCGAAAACCGCCCCAAATGCCAAAACGACCAGTTCATCGCCACCTCCGCCACGGTGGTATCGCCGCCGCTCAACAACTCCCGCCGCGCCCCGTTCAACCGGCGCAACCTCAACCACTGCGCCGGGCTCATCCCGGTGTAGGTCTTGAACCCTTGCTGCAAATGGCGCAACGGCACGCCGGCGATCTGCGCCAGTTCCAGCAGGTTGACGGTCTCGTCCGGTGCATCCGCCGCCCATTCGCCGATGCGTGCCATCAAGCGGCGTTCTTCACTGCGTTTTTGCAACGAGCTGCGGTCCAGGCCCACGCAGGCGTTGTCGAGGATAAACAGGCAGTCGTCGAGCAGTTGCCGGGTGAGGCTGGCGGGGTCGATCACGGTGGGCAGGCGCGTCAGCGTGCCACTGAGCCAGCGGGTGAACAGGGCATTTTGCTGACCGCTCAGTGGGGCCATGAACAGGCCTTCCAACTTCGCCACATCCAGGCCATGGCGCTGCACGAACTGCGGGCCGAACACCACGGCCACTTCGCGGTAGTTTTCCGGGGTGATCCAGGTGTTGCGGCTTTCGCCGTTGAGCAGGTACAGCGCGTTATCGCTGCCGTCGAAACAGAACGCCAATGACCCCGGCGGCGCGTTGAAATGCTGCTCCACCCGCGTGTTCATGCACTCTTCGTACACTTCCACGCCTTGCAGGTCGAGGTAGCGGATCTGCCCGGCAAAATGCCCCGGGGACATCTGCTGGTACTGCTGCACCCAGCCGGGTGTGGCACTGCATTGGGCGGCTACATCACCGGTGGTGAAGGCCTGTACACGAGAGGCGGTTGCCTGGGTCATGGGAGATCCGTGCGCACTCTATTGGTGCGCTGTGGTTCGTGCAAAGTGGATAGATGCGGTTCGAAGGCCGGCCCAAGATAGACCTCAATGCGCCGGCAACACAAGCTGGGCAACCACGCCGAGGTCTTTATGAACGCCCCCTTCGATCAGCTGTCCGCCTGGCTGAAAGAACACAAGATTACCGAAGTCGAATGCGTGATCAGTGATTTGACTGGCATCGCACGCGGCAAGATTGCGCCCACCAACAAGTTCCTGCATGAGCGAGGCATGCGCCTGCCGGAAAGTGTGCTGCTGCAAACGGTGACCGGGGATTTTGTCGACGACGACATCTACTACGACCTGCTGGACCCGGCCGATATCGACATGGTCTGCCGCCCGGTGGCCAACGCCACGTACGTGGTGCCGTGGGCCATCGAGCCCACCGCGATTGTGATCCACGACACTTTCGACAAGCAGGGCAACCCCATCGAGCTGTCGCCACGCAACGTGCTGAAGAAAGTCCTCCAACTCTACACTGAGCAGGGCTGGCAGCCGATTGTCGCGCCGGAAATGGAGTTCTACCTGACCCAGCGCTGCGAAGACCCGGACCTGCCGCTGAAAACCCCGGTGGGCCGCTCCGGTCGCGCCGAAACCGGGCGCCAGTCGTTCTCCATCGACGCCGCCAATGAATTCGACCCGCTGTTCGAGGACGTCTACGACTGGTGCGAAGCCCAGGGCCTGGACCTCGATACGCTGATCCACGAAGACGGCCCGGCGCAGATGGAAATCAACTTCCGCCACGGCGACGCCCTCGACCTGGCCGACCAGATCACCGTGTTCAAGCGCACCCTGCGCGAGGCGGCGCTCAAGCACAACGTCGCGGCGACCTTTATGGCCAAGCCGGTCGCCGATGAGCCCGGCAGTGCGATGCACCTGCACCAGAGTGTGGTGGACATCGCCACCGGCAAACCGGTGTTTGTCGACGCCGACGGCAAGATGAGCGAGCTGTTCCTCCAGCATATCGGCGGCCTGCAAAAGTACATCCCCAAACTGCTGCCGATGTTTGCGCCCAACGTCAACTCGTTCCGCCGCTTCCTGCCGGACACTTCGGCACCGGTCAATGTGGAGTGGGGCGAAGAAAACCGCACCGTCGGCCTGCGCGTGCCCACCTCCAGCCCGGATGCGATGCGCGTGGAAAACCGCCTGCCCGGCGCCGATGCCAATCCGTACCTGGCAATTGCCGCTAGTCTGCTGTGTGGCTACCTGGGGATGATCGAGAAGATCGAGCCGAGTGCGCCGGTGGAGGGCCGCGCCTACGAGCGGCGCAACCTGCGCCTGCCGATCACCATTGAGGACGCCCTGGCGCGCATGGAGGAATGCGCCACGGTCAGGCACTACCTGGGCGACAAGTTTGTGCGTGGCTACGTCGCGGTCAAGCGCGCCGAGCATGAGAATTTCAAGCGGGTGATCAGTTCCTGGGAACGTGAGTTCCTGCTGTTGAGCGTCTAAAAATCCATAAAAGGGGTGTCGATATGCGTCTTGTGAACAAGCTTTTCCCGCTGGCCCTGGTGGCGGCCTTCAGCAGCACCAGCCAGGCGGCGCCGACGGTCAGTATCTACAACTGGACTGACTACATCGGCGAAACCACCTTGGCGGATTTCCAGGCCAAGACCGGGATCAAGCCGATCTACGACGTGTTCGACTCCAATGAAACCCTGGAGGGCAAGCTGCTCGCCGGGCGCACCGGGTATGACGTGGTGGTGCCGTCAAACCACTTCCTCGCGCGCCAGGTGAAGGCTGGCGCGTTCCTCAAGCTGGACCGTGCGCAACTGCCGAACTTCAAGAACCTCGACCCCAAATTGCTCGCGTTGCTGGAGAAGAACGACCCGGGCAACGCCCACTCCGTGCCTTATTTGTGGGGCACCAACGGCATCGGCTACAACGTCGACAAGGTCAAGCAGGTGCTGGGCATCGACCATATCGACTCGTGGGCGGTGCTGTTCGAACCGGAGAATATCAAGAAGCTCAACCAATGCGGCGTGGCCTTCCTTGATTCGGCCGATGAGCTGTTCCCGGCGATCCTCAACTACATGGGCAAGGACCCGCGGAGCGAGAATGCCGAGGACTACAAGCAGGCCGAAGCCAAGCTGCTGACGCTGCGCCCGTATATCACCTACTTCCATTCCTCCAAGTACATCTCGGACCTGGCCAACGGTGATATCTGCGTGGCCTTCGGTTATTCCGGCGATGTGTTCCAGGCGGCCAACCGCGCCAAGGAAGCCAAGAACGGGGTAAACATTGCGTATTCGATTCCCAAGGAAGGCTCCAACCTGTGGTTTGACCTGCTGGCCATTCCTGCCGACGCCAGCAACCCGAAACAAGCCCACGCCTTCATCAACTACCTGCTCGACCCTGAGGTGATCGCCAAGGTCAGCGCCTCGGTGGGCTACGCCAACGCCAACCCGGCGGCCAAGGCCTTTATGGACCCGGAGCTGGTGAACAACCCCGAGGTGTACCCGTCCCAGGAAGTGCTCGACAAACTCTATATTTCCACCACGCCGACCCCGGCGACCATGCGCCTGATGACCCGCGCCTGGAGCAAAGTGAAGACCAACAAATGATCCCATCCAGTGACCACGCCCAGTCGTACTACCGCGCTTCGGCGAATGCCATGCCCGAGCGCCCGGCGTTGGGCGCTGACCTGAGCGCCGATGTGTGTGTGATCGGCGGAGGTTTCACCGGTGTGAACACCGCCATCGAACTGGCCCAGCGCGGGCTTTCGGTGATCCTGCTGGAGGCCCGGCGCATTGGCTGGGGCGCCAGCGGGCGCAATGGCGGGCAGTTGATTCGCGGCATCGGCCACGATGTGTCGGGGTTCGCCAAGCATGTGGGCGAGGAGGGCGTGCGCTACCTGGAGCGGGCCGGGATCGAGTCGGTGGCGCTGGTGGGCGAGCGTATCCGTGCGCACGGCATCGACTGCGACCTGCGCTGGGGCTTTTGTGAGCTGGCGAATACCCCGGCGCAATTCGCTGCGTTCAGGGGTGAGCAGGAGCATCTGGCGGCGATGGGATATGCCCATGAAACCCGCCTCGTCGGCGCGAAGGATATGTCCCAGGTGGTCGGCTCAGCAGTGTATGCCGGAGGCCTGGTGGACATGGGCTCCGGGCATCTGCATCCGCTGAACCTGGTGCTGGGGGAAGCGCAGGTGGCCGAGTCCCTTGGGGTGCGGATTTTCGAGCACACTGAAGTGCTGGAACTGATCCACGGCGATACGGTGCAGGTGCGCTGCGCCGCTGGCACCGTACGCGCCAGCAGCCTGGTGCTGGCGTGCAATGCGCACCTCGAAGAACTGGAGCCACGCCTGAGCGGCAAGGTGCTGCCAGCGGGCAGCTACATCATCGCCACCGAGCCGTTGTCGCAAGCGTTGGCGAATGAACTGATCCCACAGAACCTGGCGTTGTGCGACCAGAAAGTCGGCCTGGATTACTACCGGCTGTCCGCTGATCGACGTTTGCTGTTCGGCGGCGCTTGTCACTATTCAGGGCGTGATCCGGCGGATATCGCCGCGTATATGCAGCCGAAAATGCTCAAGGTATTCCCGCAATTGGCAGGCACCGCCATCGCGTTCCAGTGGGGCGGCAAGATTGGCATTACCGCCAACCGTTTTCCCCAGGTGGGGCGATTGCAGCAGTATCCCAACGTGTTCTATGCCCAAGGTTACTCGGGCCATGGCTTGAACGTGACCCATTGGTGCGCACGCCTGTTGGCCGAGGCGATTCACGCCGGGCATAGCCAGGGCCTGGATATTTTCAGCCAGGTGCCGCACATGACGTTTCCCGGCGGCAAGGTGTTGCGTTCGCCGCTGCTGGCGTTGGGGATGTTGTGGTATCGGTTGCGGGAGTTGATGCATTGAAGCGCCGGGCGTGGCAGGCTGGGCGACGTTTTCCTACGACTTTTGGAGATTTACCGTGCCAACAGCATCCGCAGTAATTGAAATCCCTGTATCCGCTGACAAGGTCTGGGCATTGGTTGGTGGCTTCAACGATCTGCCCAAGTGGCTGCCGTTGATCGCCAAGAGCGAACCGAGTGAAGGCGGCCGCCTGCGTCACCTGACAACCGCCGACGGTGGCGAGATCGTGGAGCGGTTGCAGACCTTTGATAATGTGGCGCACACCTACAGCTACACCATTGAGCAATCGCCGTTTCCGGTGAGTGCCTACCTGGCGACGTTGCAGGTTGAAGCGTTGAGCGATGCGTCGGCGAAGGTGACCTGGTCGGGTGTGTTCACGCCGAAGGAGGGTGTGACGGATGCGGCGGTGGAAGAGCTGTTTGCCGGTGTCTACAAAGGTGGGGTTGAGGCGTTGCGGGCGAATTTTCCGGCTTGATTGATCGTTCCCACGCTCTGCGTGGGAATGCCGCCGGTGACGCTCTGCGTCACGCCTTCAAGAGCGGACGCGGAGCGTCCAGGGATGCATTCCCACGCGGAGCGTGGGAACGATCAAAGGCCTCAGGCCTCGGGCATCAGCTGCTGCCGGCACTCCAGCACCAACCGCGCACCGCCGCTTTCACTGCTGCCCACTTCCAGCTTGAACCCGTGCAAGTTGATGATCGCCGCGACAATCGACAAGCCCAAGCCAAACCCGCCTTGCTGGTCGTTTTCATCCACGCGATAGAAACGCTGGAACACTGCGTTGCGTTCGGCAATCGGGATGCCCGGCCCGGAGTCGTGCACTTCGATGCGCGTGCTGCCGGCGTCGTTCACGGCGCGCAGGATCACTTCGCCGCCCGCCGGGGAGAACTTGATCGAGTTGCTCAGCAGGTTGGCCAGGGCTTCGAATAACAGGGCGCGGTCGCCGGTGATCCAGGGCAGGGACTCCGGGGTGTCGAGCACCAGTTGCAGCTCGCCTTCTTCGGCGAGCGGCAGGTAGAAGTCATGCAGTTCGCGCAGCAGTGGCAGCGGGTCCATCACCAGGAAGCCCGAGCGGCGCTGGTGGTCTTCCAGCTCCGAGATGCGCAGCAAGCCGCGAAAGCGCGCCATCAGGGTGTCGGTTTCCGTAATCGCATCATCCAGTTTTACTGTGTAGTTAGAGTCCTGTTCGGCCTCTTGGCGGATGCGATAGAGCTGCGCGCGCAGGCGGGTCAGCGGGGTGCGCAGGTCGTGGGCGATGTTGTCGCACACGCCCTTGACCTCGTTCATCAGCTTTTCGATGCGGTCGAGCATGGCGTTGACGATGGCGGCGAGCATGTCCAGTTCGTCGCGCCGATTCGACAGCGGCAGGCGGTGGGTCAGGTCGCCGGCGACGATGGCCTCGGCGCTGGCTTGAATACCGCGAATGCGCCGCAGCGGGCGGCGGCGCAGCAAGTGCCAGCCGGCGGCGCCGGGGATGATGGTCAACGACAGCGCCCACAGCAGCGCATGCCAGATGATCCGGGTCACGCCAAACAGCGAACCGTTGGCGCGCACCAGCACCAGCCAGCGGCCGTCGTCGGTGTGGGTGGCCACGGCGTCGCAGCTGTCCTTGGGCAACTTGGGGTCGTCGGAGTCGACGCAGTTGGCCAGGGCGTGGATCTTGCCGTCCAGCGGCAGGTCGGGCGGCACGGCACGGATCGGCCCGCTCAGCGGGTTGAATTGCTCGTCGAACAAGCCGTAGGCGTCCACGCCCTTCATGTCGAAGGTCATGCTGGTGGTCAGCGCTTCCACCAGTTCCTCGCCGTCGAAGCGCTGGAACAGGTGCTGGCGCTGCATCAAGGAATGGCGCGAGAGGTCGCCCAGGTAACCGGACACCTCGTAATACAGCACCCCCATGAGGATGCAGCTCCAGGCCACGAACAGCGAACTGTACAGCGCCAACAAGCGGCTGCTGGAGGAACGCCAGCCCTTAGAGGGGTTCAGCAATGACATAACCGGAACCTCGTACCGTGCGGATCAGCGGCGTGAGGCCCGGTGGATCGATTTTCTTGCGCAGGCGACCGATGTGCACGTCGATCAGGTTGGTGCCGGGGTCGAAGTGGTAACCCCAGACTTCCTCGAAGATCATCATGCGCGAGAGGATCTGCCCGGTGTTGCGCATCAGGAATTCCAGCAGCTTGTATTCGGTGGGCAGCAGGCTCAGTGGCTGCTCGGCGCGGCTGGCTTCGCGGCTGATCAGGTTGAGTTCCAGGTCGGCCACGCGCAGGGCGGTTTCGAATTCCTTGACGGTGCTTTTACGCCGCAGCAGTACTTCGACGCGGGCGGCCATCTCGTCGGAGGCGAAGGGTTTGGTCAGGTAGTCATCACCCCCGGCGCGCAGGCCACGTACCCGTTCGTCCACATCGGAGAGGGCGCTGATCATCAGGATCGGTGTCGACACGCCGATGGTGCGCAAGGTGGTGACGATGGCCAGGCCATCGAGTTCCGGCAGCATGCGGTCGAGGGTGATCAGGTCGTAATCGCCGCTCACGGCGCGGACCAGGCCTTCGCGGCCGTTGTCTACCCAATCTACGTCCAGTCCATGGCTACTCAGCTCGGCGACGATCTCGCGGGCTGTTACGGCATCATCCTCGATGGTCAAAATGCGGGTCATAGGATTACCTGGTGAGCGATTCACACTAGAAGTGGGGGCATTTTGCCAAGAAATGCCTGAACGCTTCCTAAATTAAACTTCATGTTGGCAGATCCACCAGATTTTCTACTGGCTGGCTGGGTCAATGTGGGCGCGGGCTTGCTCGCGAAAGCGTTCTTTCAGTGACAGATGTGCTGACTGACACACCGCATTCGCGAGCAAGCCCGCTCCCACACTGACCGAGTTCGGCTTGAAGTTGCATAACGCCCGTCCTGGCGAGGCGTTTCTTGCAAGTTGCATGGTCCTGGGAAGTTCAAGTTATTTAAATTGTTGAAAATGCTAGGTATTTAATTTCGATGCGACTGGCACGGCGCCTGCACTGTCCCTCCCGAGACATGTAACACCATTTTTCCTGCCGGGAGCAAAACAACAATGATCACATCCTCATCCACGTTGCAAGAATCGAGCGCGCGCTCCGGGGTTTCCTGGGGCGCGATTTTTGCCGGGGCCGCTGCTGCGGCGGCCTTGTCCCTGATCCTCGTACTGCTGGGCTTCGGCCTGGGCTTTTCGGCGGTGTCGCCGTGGGCCGAAAGCGGTATCAGCGCCAAGGGACTGGGCATTTCCACGATTATCTGGCTGGCCTTTACCCAGATCGTCGCGTCGGGCCTGGGCGGTTACATCGCCGGCCGGTTGCGGGTGAAGTGGGCCAATATGCATGGCGATGAGGTGTACTTCCGTGATACCGCCCATGGCTTCCTGTCCTGGGCAGTCGCCACGCTGGTGGCGGCAACCTTGATCGTCGGCTCCGTGAGCAGTGTCGTCGGTGGTGGCGTGAAAGCCGGTGCCAGCGTGGCCTCGGGTGTGACCCAGGCGGTCGGTACGGCGGTGAAGGGCGACGACTTCGGCTACTACGTCGACAGTCTGTTCCGCGACGACCGCCCAGTGGCCGTCAGCGACGACGCCGCCCACGGCGTGGTTGCACGTATCTTCGCGCGCACCCTGAGCAACGATGGCCAACTCGCCGCTGAAGACCGTGCCTACCTGGCCCAGTTGATCAGCCAGCGCACCAACCTCAGCCAGGCGGATGCCGAAGCGCGGATCGACAAAGTGTATGGCGATGCCCGTAAAGCGATCGAGGATGCCAAGCTCAAAGCCAAGCAGGCCGCGGATACTGCTGCGAAGGTGGCTGCCTATACCTCGCTGTGGACCTTCATCGCCCTGCTGATCGGCGCATTCGTTGCCAGCTTCGCTGCCACCTACGGCGGTCGCCGTCGCGATGCCGTGGTGTATGTCGAAACCGAACACTTTGTCCGTTAATTAAAGGAGAACATCATGCGCTCGATACTGCTTTTCTTCCTCGGTGTGCCTATCCCGGTCATCATCCTGATTGCCATCTTCATACACTAAACCTGAGCCTGGCTCGGTCCCCCCTGTGGGAGCGGGCTTGCTCGCGAAGGCGGCGTGTCAGCCACTGGATGCATCGACTGACACTGCGCTTTCGCGAGCAAGCCCGCTCCCACATTGGGTTTTGTGCAGTGTCAGCCAACTGGTCACCAGTAGCACCGTTGCCATGCAGGTCATGACGACCAAGGGGCCAGATGTACCATCGGACAACAACCCCGTCGCCCAACTACTCAGCGCCGTCAAAAACATCTGGGTAAAAAAGAACAACCCCGACGCCGTCCCGGCAATCGTGCCGTAAGGCTGCAACACCGCCAGCTGACAAGCCGGAATCACCATCCCCACCGACACCATGATCACCACCATCGGCAACACGATCGCCAGCCATTCACCCGGCAACACGGTGGTTGCTGCCGCGAGCGTCAGGCTGCCCAGCACATTCAACGCGATGGCAGCTGCAATCAAGCGATCCGGCTCGAACCGCAGTACCAGCCGGCGAAACAGATTCGCGCCCAGCATGTAGCCGCTAATGGTCGCTGCAAACACCAGGGCATAGGTCGTGGCAGACAGGCCGTAGCCCCTCTGTAACAACGCCGACGACTCTGCAATGAACGGGAAATACGTGCTGTACACGCAGCCGATGGCCAGGGAATAGCGCAGGAAATAACGGTCGCGCAGGAGCTGGCTGTAGATGCGCAACAGGTTGCTCGGCGGCGCGGCGGCGACCTCTGGCGGACGCGTTTCGGGCAGGCGGCGAAAAACCACCAGGCACAGCACGGCGCCGATCAACCCCAACAGCACAAACAGCCCACGTCAGTTGATGAACGGCAGCATCAGGCTGCCCAGCACCGGCGCGGCCATCGGCGATACGGCCATGGCCATGGAGATCAGCCCCAGCAAGCGCGCCTGCTCGTGACGGTCAAAGTAGTCACGCACGATCACGCGGCCGATCACGGTGGTGCAGCAACCGCCGAGGGCCTGGAACAACCGGGCGATGATCAGCACCGTGAGGCTGTCGGCCAGGGCGCAGGCCACAGTCGCCACGACATACAGCAGCAGGCCGGCCAGCAATACCGGGCGGCGGCCGAAGCGGTCGGTGAGCGGGCCGGCCACGAGCAGGGAAATCGCCGAGCCAAGGGTGTACAGGGTCAGGGTCAATTGCAGTTGGCTGTCGCTGCTGTGGAAGTAGTCGGCCATGGCCGGCAGGGCGGGCAGGTGCATGTCCAGGGTGATGCGCGGCAGGGCGATCAGCACGGTCAGCAGCACCAGCCAGAACCCGGTGGAAAGGGCGCGTTGGGTCATGGGAAGTTTCTTCGCAAGGGGTAGGGCTCAAACTCTAGCGGCATTGTGGTTTAATCCTGAGGGCCACTTACGGCTGAACTGACTGGACCACTATGAGCCGCGGAAAAGCTGCATCTGCCCTGGACCTACCCCGCCCCGACAGCCTGGACGCCGGGAAGCAGCAGGGCGCCTACGACGCCCTGCGCGCCGCCATCCTCAATCGGCAGTTGCCGGCCGGCAGCCGACTGCCGTCCACCCGCAACCTGGCGCAGCGTTGGCTGGTGTCCCGTGGCACGTTGGAAGCGGCCTTTGAACGGTTGCACAGCGAAGGGTATGTGCAGCGGCTGGCCGGCTCTGGCACACGGGTGTGTGCGGTGATCCCCGAGCAATTTATTGCGGCACCGGTGGCGAGTGCCGCGCCGCGCCGCGAGGCGGTGCCCGATCAACCGGACACCGGCGTGCAAAGCCATGTGCCCTTTGTTGCCCGGCGCCCGGATGCCAGCCTGTTCGATTTGAAGAGCTGGGCCCGCTGTATCTCCCGTGGCTTGCAGGCGGTGGGCCCGGGCGTGCTCGAAGCGGCCCATCCCGCTGGCTTGCCTGAGCTGCGCGCACAGATCGCCGATTACCTGCGCAGCTTTCGCGGCATGCAGTGCGAGGCCGATGAAGTGATCGTCACCAGCGGTATTCGCCATGCCCTCGACCTGATTGCCCGCACTGTGCTCCAGCCGGATGACATTGCGTGTGTGGAAGACCCCGGTTATCCGCCGGCGCGACGTTTGTTCGGTATGACGGGTGCGCATGTGCACCGCATTCCCGTCACCACCGACGGTATCGACACCGACCAACTCCCCAATGTGGCACGCCTGGCCTACGTCACCCCGGCCCACCAGGCGCCGCTGGGCATGACCCTGTCGGTGTCGCGGCGCCTCGCGCTGCTGGACTGGGCCGCCCGCGCCGATGCCTGGGTGGTCGAGGACGACTACGACAGCGAGTACAACTACAACGCCGCGCCACTGGCTGCGCTCAAGTCCCTGGACAGTGGCGACCGGGTGATCTACTGCGGCAGCTTCAACAAAAACCTGTTCCCTGGGTTGCGTGTGGGCTTCATGGTGGTGCCCAAAGGGCTACGCCGCTCGCTGCTGCGCACGTTGCAACTCACCGGGCATTCGGTGGGGGCGACGGATCAGTTGGGGTTGATGGAGTTTCTACGCAGCGGCGCGTTTGTGCGGCATTTGCGTGCTTCACGCCAGGCCTATCAGGCGCGACGCGATGCGTTGCTCGAATGCTTGCCTGAGGGCTGCAGGGTCAGCGGTCAACAGGCGGGTTTGCACTTTGTGTTGTGGTTGCCAGCGGGAGTGGGGGAGGACTATTTTTGCACCCGTGCCCTGCATGCAGGACTGACGTTGCAACCGCTACGCAAGTTCTGTACCCAAGTGACCCTGTCGCCAGCGGTGATCATTGGCTATACCGCGCTGACCCTGGCGCAGATCCGTTATCACGGCCGGACGTTGGCGCGGTTATTGGAAGTCTGTGTGGTCACTCGTTAAACCTGGTTGGCCAAAAGTCGGCGATAACGTGACATGCATTTTTGCGACAGTGGCGAGTGTTTTTAAACCTGTAAATGTTGACAGTAGAAAGTCAATGCCTGAACGCGCTAGAGTTTCGTTGGGTGGGTATGCCCATCTGCTTATGTTCAGGAGAATAGGCATGGCTAATTTAAAGTCGGCAGCATCTAATACCGTTGGCCAAATCAATGCAGTTATAAAGTATTTGGATCAAAGTCAGCCAGACAGGAACTTTGTCACCGATCAGCATGATGTAAGTATGGTGCAGCAGGTATCTGAAGTATTTGCCTCGGGCGGGCAGAAGGACGCAAACTTTCGGCAAAAAAGAAGCCTGTCACTGCGGTTCAGGAATATTGTGGCCGACGGCGTCAGCCGTACTTACAACGTTCCGCAGGACGTGGTGGGTAATTTCACTGATCTTTCTCCCAGCGGTGGGTTTGTCGGCCATTTGTTCGACAATGGCGTCGTGATTGCTACGCTGACGGCAAGCGGTCACCTCACGGCAACGGTAAAGTGTACCGCACGTAACAGCCCATTGAAGTCAGTGGACATTGATGGGGCCGTGGATATGACCGGGTTTAACCAAATGGCCACTGCCGATACGTTTACTGCAACCTTTGTGGGCGGTCCATTTGACGGGACTTCTTTCCGCGGGGCGACGTTTGACAGATTCGATGACGGCTTTGGAAGTTGGTATACGGTTGCTCACTATTTTGGCCCTTGGCCGTCGCTTCCCTTTCATGTCAGTGCTGTTGTGCATGCGGGGGCCGGAGCCCCTCCCTATAACTTGGCCAATCCGTCTGAAGCCATTGTTTATCTATATGACGAAACAACGCTTGAGGAGGCGTCGTCTATTGCCGGCGTGCTGAAATATTCCAGCCTTCCTTCTTCTGGCCGGTCGACAGGCGATTTTGACGCCACTGTGCGGTTCAATACCGAGCCCAGCTATTTCATAAGGCTTGGACGGTTTGACGTCACCGCATAGTTGGGTCAGTCATCAAACCCAACCTGCTCATGAATCTCATCCACCTTCAATTCCAAGCGATACGCCACCGCAATAAACAACGCCTGGCACAGACACAACGTGGCGCTCAGCGAGCGAAAGGCAAACGACGACCCCTCATTCACCAACAGCACCGCGTTCGCCCGCTTGGCCAGGGGCGACAGGTTGCTGTCGGTGATGATCAGGGTCTTGGCCTGATGATGCTGGGCGATGCGCAGGCAGTGCTGGGTCTCTTTGCCGTAGGGCGTGAAGCTGATGGCGATCACCAGGTCATTGGCGCGCACGCTGCGCATCTGCTCGCGGTAGCTGCCGCCCAGGCCGGAGATCAGGTGGATACGCTTGTTGGTGTGTTGCAGGTTGTAGACCAGGTAATCGGCCACCGCGAAGGAGCGGCGCACGCCGACCACGTAGATATTGTCGGCATTCACCACCAGGTCCACGGCCTTGTCGAAGGCCACGTCATCCAGTTCCAGCCCCAGGCGCTCGATGCCGGACAAGGTCGCGTTGACACACTCACGCGCCAGGTCGCCACCACTGGCTTTCTGCGACTTGTTGGCGATCATGCTGCGGATGCGCTGCTGGTAGTTCTGCACCGGCGTGGTCTTGTGGGTGTAGGCCTCGCGGAACAATGCCTGCATCTCACTGAACCCACTGAAGCCAAATCGCTGGGAAAACCGCACGATGGCCGAAGGGTGCACCTCGCACTCGCGGGCAATGTCGCTGATGCGGTCCACCATGATGCGGTCGCTCTGCTGGCTCATGTAGCTGGCGATGCGCTTGAGCTGGCGTGGCAGGCTTTCATATTCGTCGGTGATCAGCTGCAACAGACGTTCGGCATTGATCGGAGGGCTGGCGACGGTGTCTTCCAGGGTGGTCTCGGGATCGGTGCGGGACATGGGCAATCCTTCTGGCGTGTTGTTCTGTTGCGCTGATGGGTGGCGCAAGTCTACAGGGTAGGCGCAAAAAAATACCCCGGCATCACGGCCTGCGTGGCCCGCTGGCCCTACGCAATGGCGCATCGGTGACCTTGATCCAGGTACCGGTGATCTACTGGATTCGCGCACGGATTCTCGATCAGCTGCGCAATGTGTCGCTCCAGCAGCGTTACACCTGATGTGCCGCTGTAATACCTGTAAGGTTTCACAGTAGACACGTTTTACGGGGGGGTACTAGCATGGGCCGTAGCGTGATGTCACCTACAGAAAGGTAACTTACTGGCGGCAACGGAGGCGGCGATGACTAATTCAGCGAGTGTGGCGAATATTCAAACCATCGGCACGGCAGAGGCGGATATACACAATATTGAAATTGTGCCTTCTAACTATAAGTTTAAAGATGATGGTACTTTGACACGAATGTGGAGGCAAAATGGAAAAATTTATATAAGTGTTCGGCAAAGCCTTTCGCATACTGGCATGACGGGTCATTTTTTGACGTTTAGTTTTCGCGACTTAAACCCTGGGGAAACTAATGTAAAGTTTGATTTTTCAACCTCTGAGATTTTTTCCGTCTATGCAGTCAATAACCTTAATTCCACTGAACCCCACACGTTCGCCTCCGGAACGATGACGGTTTCGCTTGCCAATAGCGGTGATCATTTGACTGCGACGTTTTCCGGCAAGGCCTACTCAGGATTGGGTAATGAGGTAACGATCACAGCTGGCGACTTGGATCTGAAAGGTTTTGATGCAACGCCGTCGAGTGGAATGACCCCGTCTGGATCAGTCATCGGAGAAGGGTACATAGTGGGTTCTATCGAGGGAGGCCCGGATAGTGTCTCTGATTTTATAGCCACTGATGTGGAGCGGATTTATGTGCCCCAGTGGGGGTCTCGGCCGGCCTACTGGCTAGTTCGTGGGTTTTGGGTTGCCGGGCAACCCGCTGTCACGCGCGTCGTCGTTATCACACTCGCTGATGGTCAGACCGATCCCCAATACGATTTATCCAGAGATGATATAGCGAGTGTCAATTATACCATTCACAGCCAGTCCCTTATTGGTTGGGCTTTCAAGGGTGTTTTGACATTCGGTTCTCTCCCTGGAGCGGGGGAAGCTAGAGGTTCCTTCGAGTGCTGCATGCGTGGTAATGCAGCCACTGATTATCGAGTGACTGCAAAATTCTTAGTCCGGTAGTCATTTGGTTTTTATGGCAGCGGTAATTAAGGATGCCGGGAGGTAGTCTCCCTTTGAGTTAACCATCAAACCCAACCTGCTCATGAATCTCATCCACCTTCAATTCCAAGCGATACGCCACCGCAATAAACAACGCCTGGCACAGACACAACGTGGCGCTCAACGAGCGAAAGGCAAACGACGACCCCTCATTCACCAACAGCACCGCGTTCGCCCGCTTGGCCAGGGGCGACAGGTTGCTGTCGGTGATGATCAGGGTCTTGGCCTGATGATGCTGGGCGATGCGCAGGCAGTGCTGGGTCTCTTTGCCGTAGGGCGTGAAGCTGATGGCGATCACCAGGTCATTGGCGCGCACGCTGCGCATCTGCTCGCGGTAGCTGCCGCCCAGGCCGGAGATCAGGTGGATACGCTTGTTGGTGTGTTGCAGGTTGTAGACCAGGTAATCGGCCACCGCGAACGAGCGGCGCACGCCGACCACGTAGATATTGTCGGCATTCACTACCAGGTCCACGGCCTTGTCGAAGGCCACGTCATCCAGTTCCAGCCCCAGGCGCTCGATGCCGGACAAGGTCGCGTTGACACACTCACGCGCCAGGTCGCCACCACTGGCTTTCTGCGACTTGTTGGCGATCATGCTGCGGATGCGCTGCTGGTAGTTCTGCACCGGCGTGGTCTTGTGGGTGTAGGCCTCGCGGAACAATGCCTGCATCTCACTGAACCCACTGAAGCCAAATCGCTGGGAAAACCGCACGATGGCCGAAGGGTGCACCTCGCATTCGCGGGCGATGTCGCTGATGCGGTCCACCATGATGCGGTCGCTCTGCTGGCTCATGTAGCTGGCGATGCGCTTGAGCTGGCGTGGCAGGCTTTCATATTCGTCGGTGATCAGCTGCAACAGACGTTCGGCATTGATCGGAGGGCTGGCGACGGTGTCTTCCAGGGTGGTCTCGGGATCGGTGCGGGACATGGGCAATCCTTCTGGCATGTTGTTCTGTTGCGCTGATGGGTGGCGCAAGTCTACAGGGTAGGCGCAAAAAAATACCCCGGCATCACGGCCTGCGTGGCCTGCTGAAACGATGCACGGCGGCTGGCATGCCCCTATGCTGACGTATTGGAAAAAATATTCCACTAAAAATAATTATGGAATAAATATTGATTGCCGTCGCCGGACGTTCTAGTCTGCACCCACCAAGAGCGTTTGCCGTCGCCACGGCGGCACAACGCAGGCTGATAAAAATAACAGGAGCCAGCATGGGCCAGACTCGTTTTGCCAGTGGGCGTCAATTGGATCTGATTTGCCTCGGGCGCCTGGGCGTCGACCTCTATGCGCAGCAAGTAGGTGCGCGGCTTGAGGACGTGTCCAGCTTCGCCAAGTACCTCGGCGGTTCCTCCGCCAATATCGCCTTTGGCACCGCCCGGCTTGGTCTCAAGTCGGCGATGTTGAGCCGGGTCGGCGACGACCATATGGGGCGCTTCCTCGTCGAATCCCTGGCCCGTGAAGGCTGCGATGTCAGCGGCATCAAGGTTGACCCGGAGCGCCTCACCGCGCTGGTGTTGCTGGGCCTCAAGGACCGTGAAACCTTCCCCCTGGTGTTCTACCGCGAAAACTGCGCCGACATGGCCCTGCGCGCCGAAGACATCAACGAAGCCTTTATTGCCTCCAGCAAAGCCCTGCTGATCACCGGCACGCATTTCTCCACCGACAGCGTGTACAAGGCCAGCATCCAGGCCCTGGACTATGCGGCCAAGCACAACGTCAAGCGCGTGCTGGACATCGACTACCGCCCGGTGCTGTGGGGCCTGGCGGGCAAGGCCGACGGCGAGACACGGTTTGTTGCCGACCAGAATGTCAGTGCGCATGTGCAGACGATCCTGCCGCGTTTCGACCTGATTGTCGGTACGGAAGAAGAATTCCTCATCGCGGGCGGTAGCGAAGATTTGCTCACGGCCCTGCGCCGGGTGCGCGAACTGACGCCGGCGACTTTGGTGGTCAAGCTCGGCCCGCAGGGCTGCACGGTGATCCACGGCGCGATCCCGGCCCGCCTGGAAGACGGCGCGATCTACCCCGGCGTGCGCGTTGAAGTGCTCAATGTGCTCGGCGCTGGCGATGCCTTTATGTCGGGCTTCCTCAGCGGTTGGATCAACGACGCCAGCGATGAGCGTTGCAGCCAGCTGGCCAATGCCTGCGGTGGGCTCGTTGTCTCGCGCCACGCCTGCGCACCGGCCATGCCGACCCCGGCGGAACTGGAATACCTGTTCAACAGCCCGGAGCCCATCACCCGCCCGGACCGCGACGAAACCCTGCAACGCCTGCACCGCGTGACAGTGCCGCGTAAAGCCTGGAAGCAGCTGTTCATCTTTGCCTTCGACCACCGCTGGCAACTGGTGGACCTGGCCCAGCGCGGCGGCCAGGACACCACGCGCATCAGCGCGATCAAGCAACTGTTTATCCAGGCCATCGAACGTGTGGAACGCAAGTTGAGCGAGCAGGGCGTCGAGGCCGATGTCGGCCTGCTGGCCGATCAACGCTTCGGCCAGGACGCGCTCAATGCCGCCAGCGGTCGCGGCTGGTGGATCGCGCGCCCGGTGGAGGTACAGAACTCGCGGCCCCTGGCGCTGGAACACGGCCGTTCGCTGGGCAGCAACCTGATCGCCTGGCCTCAGGAGCAAATCATCAAGTGCCTGGTGCAATACCACCCGGACGACGAACCGCTGCTGCGTCTTGAGCAGGAAGCCCAGCTCAAGGCGGTGTATGACGCCTCCGTGGTCAGCGGCCATGAGCTGCTGCTGGAAGTCATCCCGCCCAAGGATCACCCGTCCACTTACCCGGATGTGCTGTATCGCAGCCTCAAGCGCTTGTACAACCTGGGTATCTACCCGGCGTGGTGGAAGATCGAGGCGCAGTCGGCCGAGGATTGGAAAAAACTCGATGAGCTGATCCAGGAACGCGACCCGTACTGCCGTGGCGTGGTGTTGCTGGGGCTGAACGCTTCGGCCGAATGCCTGGCCGATGGTTTCCAGCAAGCTAGCCAGAGCACGACCTGCCGGGGTTTTGCGGTGGGCCGCACGATTTTCCAGGAGCCGAGCCGTGCATGGCTGGCGGGGGAGATTGATGATGAGACGTTGATCCAGCGGGTGCAGGCGACCTTTGAACAGCTGATCAACGCCTGGCGCAGCGCCCGAAGCTGAACACCGTCTTTGACTTGAAATGCATTCAAATGTGGGAGCTGGCTTGCCTGCGATAGCGGTCTTCCAGTGACAGATTCATGGCCTGACACACTGCAATCGCAGGCAAGCCAGCTCCCACATAAAGCAGCTCTCATGCAACTTTGAAAAACAATAAAAGGTGCAGCCATGCCCGCAATCCGAATTGGCATCAACCCGATTTCCTGGAGCAACGACGACCTGCCGGCCCTGGGCGGTGAAACGCCCCTGAGCACCGCCCTGCGCGAAGGCAAGGAAATCGGCTACGAAGGTTTTGAACTCAACGGCAAGTTTCCCAAGGACGCCAAGGGCGTCGGCGATGTGCTGCGCCCCTACGATCTGGCGCTGGTCTCCGGTTGGTATTCCAGCCGCCTGGCGCGGCGTTCGGTGGCGGAAGAAATCGAGGCCATCGCTGCTCACGTTGAGCTGCTCAAACAAAACGGCGCGACAGTGCTGGTGTACGGCGAAGTGGCCGATTCGATCCAGGGCTCACGCATCCGCCTGATCGAACGCCCGCGTTTCCACAGCGAGCAGGCCTGGCAGGAATATGCCGACAAGCTCACTGAGCTGGCGCGCTTCACCCTGTCCCAAGGCGTGCGCCTGGCGTACCACCACCATATGGGCGCCTACGTCGAATCTGCGGACGACATCGATCAACTCATGAAGCGCACCGGTCCGGAAGTCGGCCTGTTGTTTGATTCGGGCCACTGCTACATGGGCGGCGGCGAGCCGCTCGAGGTGCTGAAAAAACACATCGACCGCGTCTGCCACGTGCACTTCAAGGACGTGCGCAAGCCAGTGGTGCAACTGGCGCGCAACCAGATGTGGAGCTTCCCGGATTGCATCGTCAACGGCACCTTCACGGTGCCGGGCGATGGCGATATCGAGTTTGGTGAACTGCTCGACGTGCTGCTGGCCGCCCAATATGAGGGTTGGCTGGTGGTCGAAGCTGAGCAGGATCCGGCGGTGGCGCCCAGCTATATCTATGCAAAAAAGGGCTACGACACCCTGCGTGCGCTTCTCACTGAGAGGACAAAAGCATGAGCCTGTTGGTCAAGAGCAACAAACGCGGGCAAACCATGGTTGCCCTCGAAGACGGGCGCCTGGAATACGTGGGCTTTAAAGCCTACCGATTGAGCCTGGGGGAAACCCTGCCGGTCAGCGCCGGCGATAAAGAGTTGTGCCTGGTGCTGCTCAGCGGTCGGGTGAACATCGAAGGCGAGGGTTTCAATTGGCAAAACCTCGGTGATCGCCAGTCGGTGTTTGAAGATAAATCACCGTTTGCCGCTTACTTGCCGCCCGGCACCATCGCCCAGGTTACGGCCTTGAGCGATGTGCAGGTCGCCGTGTGCGCCGCCCCTGGCACCGAAGGCTATGAACCCCGTTTGATCCGCCCGCAAGACTGCAAGCGCAGCGTGCGCGGCAAGGGCGCGAACACCCGCTACGTGTGCGACATCCTGCCGGACACGTCGCCGGCTCATTCGCTGCTGGTGGTGGAAGTGCGCACGCCGTCGGGGCATTCGTCGAGCTACCCGCCGCACAAGCACGACACCGACGATCTGCCGCACCAGAGCTTTCTCGAAGAAACCTACTACCACCAGATCAACCCGCCCCAGGGCTTCGTGTTCCAGCGCGTGTACACCGACGACCGCAGCATCGACCAGGCCATGGCCGTGGAAAACAGCGACCTGGTGGTGGTGCCCAAGGGGTATCACCCGGTCAGCGTGCCGTACGGCTACGAGTCCTATTATTTGAACGTGATGGCCGGCCCCAAGCGTGCCTGGCATTTCCACAACGACCCGCAGCACAGCTGGCTACTGGACCTTTAAGGGGCGCGACATGACCACAACCCGACTGACCATGGCCCAGGCCCTGGTGAAGTTCCTCGACAACCAATACATCGAAGTCGATGGCGTGCAGAGCAAGTTTGTCGCCGGCGTGTTCACCATTTTCGGCCACGGCAACGTGCTCGGCCTGGGCCAGGCGCTGGAACAGGACGCCGGTGACCTGGTGGTGCACCAGGGCCGCAACGAACAGGGCATGGCCCACGCAGCCATCGGTTTTGCCAAGCAGCATCTGCGCCGCAAGATCTACGCGTGTACCGCCTCCGTCGGCCCCGGCGCGGCGAATATGCTCACCGCCGCCGCGACAGCCACCGCCAACCGCATCCCGCTGCTGCTGTTGCCCGGCGATGTCTACGCCAGCCGCCAGCCCGACCCGGTGCTGCAACAGATCGAGCAGTTCCACGACCTGAGCATCAGCACCAACGACGCGTTCCGTTCGGTGAGCAAATACTGGGACCGTATCAACCGTCCCGAACAGCTCATGACCGCGGCGATTCATGCGATGCGCGTGCTCACCGATCCCGCCGAAACCGGCGCCGTGACCCTGGCGTTGCCCCAGGATGTGCAGGCCGAAGCCTGGGATTACCCCGACTATTTCTTGCAAAAACGCGTGCACCGTATCGACCGCCGCCCGGCCACACCGGCGATGATTGGTGACGCGCTGGCCGCGTTCCGGGGCAAGCGCAAACCGCTGATCATCTGCGGTGGCGGGGTCAAGTACTCCGGCGCCAATGCGGCGCTGCAAGCGTTTGCCGAGCGTTTTGATATCCCCTTTGCGGAAACCCAGGCGGGCAAGAGCGCGGTGGTTTCCAGCCACCCGTTGAACGTCGGCGGCATTGGCGAAACCGGCTGCCTGGCGGCCAACCTGCTGGCGCCAGAGGCTGACCTGATCATCGGTATCGGCACCCGTTATACCGACTTCACCACCTCGTCCAAGTCGCTGTTCAAGCACCCGGATGTGAAGTTTCTCAACCTCAATATCAGCCCTTGCGATGTGTTGAAACTCGACGCAGTGCAAGTGCTGGGCGACGCGCAATTGGCCCTTGAAGCCTTGGCGGATGCGTTGGGTGACTACCGCAGCGGTTGGGGCGAACAGGTACGCGAGGCCAAGGCGCAACTCGACGCTGAAGTGGATCGCGTGCATCAGGTGGAATACGACGGCGATGCGTTTGTGCCCGAAGTCGATGACCACCTCGACCGTGGCGTACTGCGTGAATTCATCGAACTGACCGGCTCGTGCCTGACCCAGAGCCGCGTGCTCGGCGTGCTTAATGACACCCTGGCCGACGACGCGATCATCGTCGCCGCCGCCGGCAGCCTGCCCGGCGATTTGCAACGCGCCTGGCGCAGCAAGGGCGTCAACACCTACCACGTCGAGTACGGTTATTCGTGCATGGGCTACGAAATCAATGCCGCGCTGGGCGTAAAACTCGCCGAGCCGACCAAAGAGGTCTACGCGCTGGTCGGCGACGGCTCCTACATGATGCTGCACTCGGAGCTGGCCACCTCGATCCAGGAGCGGCGCAAGATCAACGTGGTGCTGCTGGACAACATGGCCTTTGGTTGCATCAACAACCTGCAGATCGGCAATGGCATGGACAGCTTCGGCACCGAGTTCCGCTACCGCAACCCCGAGAGCGGCAAGCTCGACGGCGGCCTGGTGCCGGTGGACTTCGCCATGAGTGCAGCGGCGTATGGCTGCAAGACCTACAAGGTCAGCACCGTGGAACAACTCGAAGCGGCGCTGGCGGATGCGCGTACACAAACGGTGTCGACGCTGATTGATATCAAGGTCCTGCCGAAAACCATGATCCACGGCTACCTGTCGTGGTGGCGAGTGGGTGTGGCGCAGGTGTCCACCAGCGAGCGCACGAATGCTGCTGCAAAAAAACTCAATGAACAGCTGGCGAAAGCCCGGCAGTACTAATAACAAGAGGAGTTTTTACATGTCGTTGAAGCTTGGAGTAATCGGCACCGGCGCCATCGGCCGTGACCACATCCGTCGTTGCAGCCAGACCCTGCTCAACAGCCAGGTGGTGGCGGTGACCGACATCAACCTGGAGCAAGCGGCCAAGGTGGTGGCGGACTTGAATATCAGCGCCGAGGTGTATGCCGACGGCCACGCGCTGATCAACGCGCCAGAAGTCGAGGCGGTGCTCGTCACCTCCTGGGGCCCGAGCCACGAAGAGTTCGTGCTCGCGGCCATCGCTGCGGGCAAGCCGGTGTTCTGCGAAAAACCCTTGGCGGTCACCGCTGCCGGCTGCCGCAAGATCGTCGATGCCGAAGTCGCCTACGGCAAGCGCTTGGTGCAAGTGGGTTTCATGCGCCCGTATGACGAAGGCTATCGCGCCCTGAAAGCCGTAATCGATAGCGGCCAGATCGGCGAGCCGCTGATGCTGCACTGCGCGCACCGCAACCCGACGGTGGGCGAGAACTACAAGACCGACATGGCCATCACCGACACCCTGATCCACGAACTGGATGTGCTGCGCTGGCTGCTCAACGACGACTACGTGTCGGTGCAAGTGGTGTTCCCGCGCAAGACCAGCAAGGCCCTGGCCCACCTGCGCGACCCGCAGATCGTGCTGCTGGAAACCGCCAAGGGCACGCGCATCGACGTGGAAGTGTTTGTGAACTGCCAATACGGCTACGACATCCAGTGCGAAGTGGTGGGGGAGACCGGTATTGCCAAGCTGCCGGAGCCTTCACAGGTGCAGCTGCGCAGTGGCGCCAAGCTGTCCAATGCGATTCTGATGGACTGGAAGGACCGGTTTATCGGTGCGTATGACGTGGAGTTGCAGGCGTTTATCGACAGCGTGCGCGCCGGGCAGGTGGGTGGGCCGTCGGCGTGGGATGGGTATGCGGCAGCCGTCGCTGCGGATGCGTGTATCGAAGCGCAGAACAGCGAGCAGATTGTGAAAGTGAGCTTGCCGGATCGCCCACACTTCTACGGCTGACCCCAATCCTACAGGTGGAACGCAGTTCAAAATGTGGGAGCGGGCTTGCTCGCGAATGCGGTACATCAGCTACAGATAGGCTGACTGACACGCCGCTTTCGCGAGCAAGCCCGCTCCCACATTTAGATTGGGTTTCCACTTTTTAGAAGGAGTGAAACCATGCGAATCGGACTAGTCGGCTACGGCCACGGAGGGCGCTTCTTTCATGCGCCGCTGATTGCAACCTTGCCCGGCGCCACCTTTGTCGGCGTCGTCACACGATCCCCCGAACGCCGCCAGCAGTTAGCGAGCGATCATCCTGGCCTCAAGGCCTTTGACTCCATCGGCCAGATCGTTGAAGCCGGCGTTGACGCCCTGGTCATCTCCACCACCCTCAAAGGCCGCCCGGCCCTGGTACTGGAAGCCATCGAGCACGGCATCCCGGTGGTCAGCGACAAACCCTTCGCCGCCAACGCCGAACAGGCCCAGGCGTTGATTACCGCCGCCGAACGCCATGAGGTGCTGCTCAGCGTCTACCAGAACCGGCGCTGGGACTCGGATTACCTGACCCTGCGCAAACTCATCGATGCCGGCGCCCTGGGCAGCATCACCCGCTTTGAATCCCGTGTGGAGCGCTACAGCCCGCAGGCCGTCGGCAATGCCAGCGGCGGCGGCTGGTTGCGTGACCTCGGCAGCCATCTGGTGGACCAGGCCCTGCAACTGTTCGGCCCGGTGGATCGGGTGTTCGCGCAGTTGCAGTTCAGCGCGGAGCACCCGAGCCTCGACCATGGCTTTTTCGTCTGCCTGACCCACGCCAATGGGGTGATTTCCCACCTGTGGGGCAGCGCCTTGCAAAACAGCCAGGCGCCGCGTTTTCGCGTAACTGGCACCTTGGGTTGTTACACCGTCGAAGGACTCGACGGCCAGGAGGAGGCGTTGATGGCCGGCAAGACGCCGAAAACCGAAGGCGAGCATTGGGGCGCGGAAGAGCACCGGCGCTGGGGCTGGTTCGAGCAAGGCCCGGAACGCGAGCGGGTGCCGTCGGAAAAGGGCTGCTGGACGCAGTTCTATCAGCAGTTGCAACAGGCTGTACAAGGGCAGGGGCCGTTGCCGGTGGATGCCTATGACGCGCTGGAAACCACCCGTATATTGGACGCCGCACGCCTCAGCGCCGAGCGGCAGCAGGTGGTTTCAACAAAAATAGAATAAAATTCTAAAACAGGTTGATATGGAAATTATTTTCCAATAAAGTCTTTTCCAGGTTGCATAAAGTACGTCTCGGCCTCGATCCGGGCGACTCAACAAAAACAAGATCAAAAACAACCAGGTACCGTCAGATGAAAATCTTCAACGCTGTACTGCGAGTTTTACGCCCAGCCCTTGCGCCACGCGGCCTGCCCCGCGCCCGGCCGTTCTACTTCTCCTTTCTCAATGTGTTGTGCGTCGAAAACAAAGGCGCGCTGGTGTGCTGCATTCCAGGTGCACCCGTCGTCCGGCTGCCTGCCGAGCTCTGATAAACGCAACGTCCAAAAAACCAACAAGAAACTGGAGACAGACCGTTCATGAAGACCCCGATCCGTTTTACCGCGCTGGCCCTGTCGCTGTTGCTGGCCAGTGGTGCTGCTTCGGCTGCCGATCTCAAGATAGGCGTGAGTATGTCCGCCTTCGACGACACCTTTCTTACCTACCTGCGCGAAGACATGGACAAACAAGCCAAGTCCTACCCAAAGGGTGACGGCGTGCAACTGCAGTTCGAAGATGCCCGCGCCGATGTGGTGAAGCAACTTAGCCAGGTCGAAAACTTTATCAGCCAAAAAGTCGATGCAATCATCGTTAACCCGGTTGATACAGCCTCGACTGCGAACATTATCAAGGCTGCCACTGCGGCGAAAATCCCGCTGGTATTCGTCAATCGCCGGCCTGACAGCGCAACGTTGGCCCCCGGCGTAGCTGCGGTAACCTCGGACGACGTCGAGGCGGGCAAGCTGCAAATGCAGTACATCGCGGAGAAGCTCGACGGCAAAGGCAATATTGTGATCCTGCTGGGTGATTTGGCGAATAACTCCACCTCCAACCGTACCAAAGGCGTGAAGGAAGTCCTGGCCAAATACCCGGGCATCAAGATCGAACAGGAGCAGACCGGGATATGGCTGCGTGACAAGGGCATGACTCTCGTCAACGATTGGCTGACCCAAGGGCGCGACTTCCAGGCGGTGCTCTCGAACAACGACGAGATGGCGATCGGTGCTTCCATGGCCCTGAAGTCGGCAGGTAGGAAAGGCGTGCTGATCGCCGGTGTCGACGGCACGCCGGATGGTTTGAATGCGATCACTAAGGGTGACATGACTGTGTCGGCTTTCCAGGATGCCAAGGGCCAAGCGGACAAGTCGGTTGAGACAGCGCGCAAGATGGCTAAGAACGAGCCTATCGAGCAGAACGTGGTGATCCCGTTCCAGCTGATCACCCCCGAAAACGTCAAAGACTTCAAATAACAACAATAAGCCAGCAGGGCAGCTGCGGTTGCCCTGCCGATGGAGTACCTCCCTATGCTCGCTCAAGCCACTGTCTCGCAGCCTCCCGGTGTCCAGCCGATTGAGTTGGAAGAACCCTACCTGTTGGAAATCGTCAACATCAGCAAAGGCTTTCCCGGCGTCGTGGCCCTGGCCGATGTGCAGCTGCGCGTACGCCCCGGGACGGTACTGGCGCTGATGGGCGAGAACGGTGCGGGCAAATCGACGCTGATGAAAATCATCGCCGGCATCTACCAGCCCGACGCCGGGGAAATCCGCCTGCGGGGCAAGCCCATCGTGTTCGAGACGCCGCTGTCAGCACAAAAGGCCGGGATCGCGATGATCCACCAGGAACTCAACCTGATGCCGCACATGAGCATCGCCGAAAACATCTGGATCGGTCGCGAGCAGCTCAACGGCCTGCACATGGTCAACCACCGCGAAATGCACCGCTGCACCGCCGAGTTGCTGGCACGCCTGCGCATCAACCTGGACCCGGAAGAACACGTCGGCAACCTGAGCATCGCCGAACGGCAGATGGTCGAGATTGCCAAGGCGGTGTCCTACGACTCCGACATCCTGATCATGGATGAACCGACTTCGGCCATTACCGACAAGGAAGTGGCCCACCTGTTTTCGATCATTGCCGACCTCAAGGCCCAGGGCAAAGGCATCGTCTACATCACCCATAAAATGAACGAAGTGTTTGCGATTGCCGATGAAGTGGCGGTGTTCCGCGACGGTCATTACATCGGCCTGCAACGCGCCGACAGCATGAACAGCGACAGCCTGATCTCGATGATGGTGGGCCGGGAGTTGAGCCAGTTGTTCCCGGTGCGCGAGACGCCCATCGGTGACCTGCTGATGTCGGTGCGCGAGCTGACGCTGGACGGCGTGTTCAAGAATGTCTCGTTTGACCTGCACGCTGGCGAGATCCTCGGCATCGCCGGGTTGATGGGTTCGGGGCGTACCAACGTGGCCGAGACCATTTTCGGCATTACCCCCAGCAGCAGCGGCCAGGTCACCCTGGACGGCAAGGCGGTGCGCATTACCGACCCGCACATGGCCATCGAGAAAGGCTTTGCGCTGTTGACCGAGGACCGCAAGCTCAGCGGCCTGTTCCCCTGCCTGTCGGTGCTGGAGAACATGGAAATGGCCGTGCTGCCGCACTATTCGGGCAACGGGTTTATCCAGCAGAAAGCCCTGCGTGCGCTGTGCGAAGACATGTGCAAGAAGCTGCGGGTGAAAACCCCGTCCCTTGAACAGTGCATCGACACCTTGTCCGGCGGCAACCAGCAAAAAGCCTTGCTCGCGCGCTGGTTGATGACCAATCCACGCCTGCTGATCCTCGATGAGCCGACGCGGGGCATCGACGTCGGCGCCAAGGCCGAGATCTACCGCTTGATCTCCTTCCTCGCCAGCGAAGGCATGGCGGTGATCATGATTTCGTCGGAGCTGCCCGAAGTGCTGGGCATGAGCGACCGGGTCATGGTGATGCACGAAGGCGAATTGATGGGCACCCTGGATCGCTCCGAAGCGACCCAGGAAAAAGTCATGCAGTTGGCTTCCGGTATGACGGCAGTTCACTGACGTACAGAATAAAAAAAGGTGATGGGCTATGAACGCAATAACGGATAACAAACCGGCCACGGCGCCGACCAAGACACGCCGGCGCATGCCGACCGAGCTGAGTATCTTCCTGGTGCTGATCGGCATCGGCCTGGTGTTTGAGTTGTTTGGCTGGATCGTGCGTGACCAGAGCTTCCTGATGAACTCCCAGCGCCTGGTGCTGATGATCCTGCAAGTGTCGATCATTGGCCTGCTGGCGATTGGTGTGACCCAGGTGATCATCACCACCGGGATTGACCTGTCATCCGGCTCGGTGCTGGCGCTTTCGGCGATGATCGCTGCCAGTTTGGCGCAGACGTCCGACTTTTCCCGGGCTGTGTTCCCGAGCCTGACAGACTTGCCGGTGTGGATCCCGGTGGCGATGGGGCTGGGCGTGGGGCTGCTGGCGGGGGCGATCAATGGCAGCATCATTGCCGTGACCGGTATCCCGCCGTTCATTGCCACCCTTGGCATGATGGTCTCGGCCCGTGGCCTGGCGCGTTACTACACCGAAGGCCAGCCGGTGAGCATGCTCTCGGATTCGTACACGGCCATCGGCCATGGCGCGATGCCGGTGGTGATCTTCCTGGTGGTGGCGGTGATTTTCCATATCGCCCTGCGTTACACCAAGTACGGCAAGTACACCTACGCCATCGGCGGCAACATGCAGGCGGCGCGCACCTCCGGTATCAACGTCAAGCGTCACCTGATCATCGTCTACAGCATCGCCGGCCTGTTGGCGGGCCTGGCCGGTGTGGTGGCCTCGGCGCGTGCTGCCACCGGGCAGGCGGGCATGGGCATGTCCTATGAGCTGGATGCGATTGCCGCTGCGGTAATCGGCGGTACCAGCCTGGCAGGCGGGGTAGGGCGCATCACCGGCACAGTGATCGGTGCGCTGATCCTGGGCGTGATGGCCAGCGGGTTTACGTTTGTTGGGGTGGATGCGTATATCCAGGACATCATCAAGGGCTTGATCATTGTGGTGGCGGTGGTCATCGACCAATACCGCAACAAGCGCAAACTGAAGCGCTGACTCAATCTCCTGCCAGGCGCAGGAAAAAATGTGGGAGCGGGCTTGCTCGCGAAAGCGGTGGATCAGTCACAGAGGTTTTGACTGGCAGGCCGCATTCGCGAGCAAGCCCGCTCCCACATGGGGTCTGGCGCTGGCCCGTTCCAACCGTTTGTCTTCTATATAGCTCCACAACACTGAATTTCTTGCTATAAACGCACTCCGATAACCGTCCAATAAGCCCGTCCTGGTGCTTTTAAGGGTTTTCTCGGAAAAATTGCCTGTCTTTTCAGTTGCTGCGCCCTCAAGTCGGCCTTAGACTGCCGCCCCTCGTAAATTGAGTGCCGGGTGGCGCTTGAAATGGACGGCGCCCTTCCGAGACCTGCAGAGGTCGGCCGGAACGCTCCCTTATTCGCCTTAATGCACGTATTTTTTATAGAGAAATCAATGACAAAGGAAAAGTTGCTGGCCATGCCGGCGGATGACTACATGAATGCCGAACAGCACGCTTTTTTTGAGCAGTTGCTGCAAGACATGAAAGTGGAACACCACGAGCGCATTGAGCAGAACCGTATCGCCATTGAAAGCCTGGACACCCCGGCCGACCCGGCTGACGCCGCTTCCGTCGAAGAAGAGCGTACCTGGCTGGTGAATGCCATCGACCGCGACCAGCGCATGCTGCCGCAACTTGAGCGTGCACTTGAGCGCATCAAGGAAGATTCCTTTGGCTGGTGTGATGACAGCGGCGAGCCTATCGGCCTCAAGCGCCTGCTGATCAGTCCTACCACCAAGTACTGCATCGAAGCGCAAGAGCGCCACGAGCAGATCGACAAGCACCAGCGCCAAGCTTGATGCGCTGAAGCTGGGGGGCGCACACGTGGCCCCCAGGCAATACCCGTTTCGCCCCGTCTATTGATCTGCTGCAAGCTACCCCACTAAAGGCCCATGGATAATGGCTAGATAGTGGCGTTTAATGCAGCGACAATAATGACAAACAGTGGGGTGACGACGATGGCTGGAGACGGATCTCTGATGGGCGCAGCAGTGCCACCGCAAACGGTGGCGCGCGGGCTGCCCGGCTGGCTGACGCCGCTCTTGCAGAGCACCGCCCTGGTGCTGATTCTGTTGGGCATGGTGTTTGCCGGCCTGCCGCTGTACTTCTGCCTGCCACTGGCCTTGCTGGTGATCTGGCTACCTCGCCTGAAAAACCCTACGCCTGTTGTCGCGCAGTCTGCTGCCACCGACGCGATTGGCGAATTGACGCGTGATTTGTCCCATACCACCAGCCATAACGCGCTGTCCGCTGCCGGCGTGGCCTACTCGGTCAAGCAACTGGCGGCCCGCCTGCAATCGCAGTTGAGCGCGGCCAAGCAGATCGTCAGTAGCGCCGAAGTGATGATCGGCACCGAGCAGGTCACGTCCCAGCTCAGTCGCCAGGCGCTCGGTGCTGCCAGCCAGGCCCATCAGCGCAGTACCGAAGGGCGTGAGGTGTTGGCGCAGTCCATCACGCGCATGCACCAGCTCAGCCAGCGCGCCAATGCCAGCCGTGAATTGATCGAGGCCTTGAGCCAGCGCAGTGAGGAAATCCAGCGGGTGACCCTGGTTATCCAGTCCATCGCCAGCCAGACCAACCTGTTGGCCTTGAACGCAGCGATCGAAGCAGCGCGCGCCGGTGAGCACGGTCGTGGGTTTGCTGTGGTTGCCGATGAGGTGCGCGGGTTGGCCGGGCGTACCGCCACGGCGACCGATGAAGTCGGGGTGATGGTCGCGGATATCCAGCAGCGCACGGCCCAGGTGGTGGAGCAGATTCGCCAGCTGTCGGCAGACCTCAACACCGGTGTCGAGCAGGTGGAACACGCCGGCGAACAGTTGGCGAATATCGCCAGCCTGGCCGCCGATGTGGAAGGGCAGGTCAATGAAATCGCCCAGGGTACCGACACCAATCGCACCCAGCTCGACAGCCTGTTCCATGCCGTGGAGCAAATGCGCAGCGACTTGGCGGTGAGCGACCAGCAAACCCGGCAACTGGCCGATGCCGCCGTGCAGATGGAAGGGCAGGCTGAAACCATCAGTGAGCGTTTGGCCGAAGTCGGGCTGGATGACTATCACCAGCGCATCTATGACCTCGCCCGTGAAGGCGCAAGCCGCATCGCTGAGCAGTTCGAGGCCGATGTGTTGCAAAACCGCATCAGCCTGGACGACTTGTTCGACCGCAGCTACACGCCGATCCCGAACACCCGTCCGAGCAAGTACCACACGCGGTTCGACGGTTACACCGACCAGGTGCTGCCGGGGATTCAGGAGGCGTTGTTACCGCGTCACGAGGGCTTGGTATTCGCCATTGCCTGCACGCCGCAAGGCTATGTGCCGACGCACAACAAGGCGTTTGCCCAAGCCTTGACCGGCGATGCCCAGGTGGATGCGGTGCAGAACCGCACCAAGCGCAAGTTCGAGGACCGCACCGGGATTCGCTGTGGCAGCCATCAACAGGCGGTATTGCTACAGACCTACACCCGCGACACCGGCGAGTTGATGCATGACCTGTCAGTGCCGATCATGGTCAAGGGCCGGCACTGGGGTGGGTTGCGACTGGGGTACAAGCCGGAAGGCGTGTAGAGGCGAGGGGGTCAGGAGGTCAGCGCGCCCGAATCGACGGCGGTCTTGAGCGCCTTTGCGGCTTCTTTTCCCGCGATGGCGGCGGCGTCTGCGGTCTTGAACCAACGGTCCTTTTCCACCTGGTGCGTGGTGACAGCCTTCAGTGGCGGCTTGGCGCGCATCACGATGACTGCTTGAAACTCCCCGTCTACTTCCCTGGCGTCGCCATGGATGAAAAATTCACCAATATCAAATTCCGTCACGTATAGCCTTCCCTTCAAGGTAACTGCACTGATGAAACCTGACCCGCTGGGGGCAAACTTCAATCGACGGGCCAGTATGGCAGTTGTTGGCGGGCGGCGGCGCGGTAAAGTCAGCCAGGTGACGAAACGATTGCGCCTTGGAGGTCATACAGGCTGGCTTCCAATGCCTTGGCTAATTGGCAGGCCTGGATATGGTCGCTGCGAAAACCTTTGATCCGGCCGCTGGTCACTTCGCGGATATGAAAGAAGTTCCTGCCGGCAGGTACAACTTGGTAAAGAACCGAATACGAGTACCCACTGAGGCTTTGCAGGCAGTAGTATTGGTGCTCGTCATGCCAGGATGAATGAGTGCTGGCAGACGCAGTATTGTGTTGACGTGGTTGCATGGTCAGCTCCTATCGGTCGATCTTCGTGACACGCCAGCAGCGTTTCAGGTGGTTTTGACCTGTGCTGCTGTTTTAGTATTGTCGTCGCCGGCCGATATTAGGTTCCATGCCAGGTATATTGTTTTGTGTAGGTTGTCGGAAACCACGCTTTTTAATAGGGTTATTCTCTGAAGCGGGTCGCCCCGTATTCCCCGGGTCGGCGAACCTGTGATTTGCTGTGATGCCTGGTGACCTTGCATAAGGTCCATCGAGTACGTCTGTACTCGTCTTGGGGCGCAGCATCGGGAGTCTCATCAGTTTTTTTCAATGAACAGGTTGTGTGATCGTGCCGTAACGGCCGTATTTTTGTGCTGTCTGCTCTGGCGGTCAGCACTTCTTTTAATGTGGGGGCGTTTCCTTGGCAGTCAGTAATCTGGATATGCACGCGTTATTCGTGCTGGGTGATTTGCGCGCAAAGTTGGTCAAGCTGTTCCAATCCCGTTTTGTTTACGTCACTGAACAGACGCCGGAAGGTATTTACATCGCCGAGATCGATACCGAGACGGCGCTGGTGGTGGATGACAAACAGCGCCTGGAACTCAAGGTGGGTGACCATTTTCGTGCGGCGGTGTTGCCCAGTCGCGAAGGTGGCAAGTTTGAATTGAAGTTTCGCGATATCAAGTTGACGGTGTACGGCCTGGGCGATTACGCCTTTGTTTCCAGCACCGAAGGCCAGGGCATTGTGTTCAAGGAAGGCCATAGCGTGATGCTGGTGTTTGCCGCCAATGAACAATTGCAAGAAGGCCTGACCAAGACCCTCAAGGCCGTGACTGGCAAGGCTGCCAAGTGGCGCAAGGGTGAACTCGTTACCTTCAAGGCCAGTGAGTGAGTTGTAAACGCCACGTGTAATTCGTCTCTCCCGGAACCTCTACTACAGTTGAGTTGACTTAACTATTCAGAGGCTTCGCGCATAGGCAGCAAAGCCGTCCGCTGTTGCTGCGAAAACGCGAGGTGCACAGGCATGAAAGGAATTAGAGCGCTGTTGGCCGTGTCGCTTACGACACTGAGCCTGTCGATGGTTTCACTGCCGGTATCGGCTGCCCAGGCGCCGATTCATTTCGCCGACCTGAACTGGGAAAGCGGCAGTCTGATCACCGAGGTGCTACGGGTTATCGTTGAAAAGGGCTATGACTTGCCCACCGACACCTTGCCGGGCACCACCATCACCCTGGAAACGGCCCTGGCCAAGAACGACATCCAGGTGATCGGCGAAGAGTGGGCCGGCCGCAGCCCGGTGTGGGTCAAGGCCGAGGCGGAAGGCAAAGTGGTGGGTCTGGGGGATACGGTCAAGGGTGCGACCGAGGGCTGGTGGGTGCCCGAGTACGTGGTCAAGGGCGACCCGGCCAAGGGCCTCAAGCCACTGGCGCCGGACCTCAAGCGCGTGCAGGACCTGGCGCGCTACAAGGACGTGTTCAAGGACCCGGAGTCGCCCGGCAAGGGGCGCTTTCTCAACAGCCCGATCGGCTGGACGTCCGAGGTGGTCAACGCACAAAAGCTCAAGGCTTATGGCTTGAGTGACAGCTACGTGAATTTCCGCAGTGGCTCGGGGGCGGCGCTGGATGCCGAGATTGCTTCGTCGATCCGCCGGGGCAAGCCGGTGCTGTTCTATTACTGGTCGCCGACACCCTTGATGGGGCGCTACAAACTGATCCAGCTGGAAGAACCGGCCTTTGATGCCGACGCCTGGAAGACCCTGACGGATGCCGACAACCCCAATCCCAAGCCGACACGGTCGTTGGCGTCCAAGTTGAGCATTGGTGTGTCGACGCCGTTTCAGCAGGAATACCCGCAGATTGCGGCGGTTTTCACCAAGGTTGAGTTTCCCATTGAACCGCTGAATAAGGCGTTGGCGACGATGAGTGAGAACCATACGGCGCCACGGGAAGTGGCACAGGTGTTTCTCAAGGAGCATCCGGAGGTGTGGAAGGCGTGGTTGCCGGAGGATGTGGCGCAGAAGGTTGAGGCGAGCCTGAAGTAACCTCGGTGTCACTGTCGGATACACATCCAAACTGTGGGAGCGGGCTTGAACTGGTCAAGTAATCTTGGACACCGATTAAGGTTCATGCCGCCAACCTTTCCTTCGCGACCGGCGACCGGTAGTCGTTGTAG
>NZ_JBUZST010000026.1:0-57126 GCF_055407965.1 Pseudomonas sp. B611 | reverse complement strand
TACCGCCGCCAATACGACTACGACAAAACCGGCACCCTGACCCGCATCCTCGACACGCGCAAAGGTGAACATCACTACAGCTACGACCCACTAAATCGCCTGATCCGCGCCGACCATTCCCAGGATCACCAGGAACGTTTCGCCCACGACCCTGCCGGCAATCTATTGATGCAAAACCGCCCCGGCCCGGACATCGTCGCGGGCAATCGGCTAATGATCCAGGGGGATCGGCACTACGACTATGACGCGTTCGGCAACCTGATCCGCGAGCGCCGCGGCAAAGGCCATCAACTCGTCACCGAATACCGCTACGACTGCCAGCACCGGTTGGTCGGCGTCACCACCCCCACCGGACAAACCGCCAGCTACCGCTACGACCCGTTTGGTCGGCGCATCAGCAAAAACATTGACGGCCTGACGACGGAGTTCTTCTGGCAAGGCGACAAGCTGATCGCCGAACACCATGCGGAGCGCCATCGAAGTTACCTCTACGAACCCAACAGTTTCCGCCCACTGGCCCTGCTGGAAGGCTTCGGCCCAAAAGCCACCCAGCCCTATCACTACCAACTGGACCACCTCGGCACACCCCAGGAACTGACAACCCCCGACGGCGAAATCGCCTGGTCCGCCCACTACCGCGCCTACGGCGAAATCACCCGCCTCGACGTCGGAACAATCGACAACCCACTGCGTTTCCAAGGCCAATACTTCGACACGGAAAGCGGTCTGCACTACAACCGGCATCGCTACTACAATCCGGATATTGGTCGCTACCTGACGCCGGACCCGGTGAAATTGGCGGGGGGGATCAATGGGTATCGGTATGTGCCCAATCCTACGGGGTGGGTGGATCCGTTAGGACTAACCAATTGTCCGGGAGGGAACGGATGTAGACCGGATGATGAAATTGGGGAGCCTACAGAAAAATCCAAGGTTGACCCAGACGAACCGCACACGCCAATAACCTCGCGGCGAGCAACTGAGTTTGCATCTGATGAAAAACTCATCGCTCATTACGAGAAGCACGGTGCAGAATTCAAGTCAGGGAGTAGCCACGAGTATCTACTCACCGCACGACACGTAGTGGATAACGGGATTCCAGTCCACTACGCTTACAAAGGCCGCCCCACAACAGGGTATGTTTTACTCTTAGGTTCAAATAGATCAGGCGAAGCGAAATTTGCTTTTGCCGGAACCAACCAGAACGGTCAAATTACGACCCTTCACACTAAAAGCGGAAGAGATTTCTGGAGAACAATAAATGGCGACTCCAATGATAAAACCATTAGACCCCATACTAAGCACAATCAAGAAAGCAACGGTGGTAGCAATCGATGAACTCGTAGACGAAGAGGTCACGCTGCTCATTGACGGAACGTTAGTCACGTGCTTCGCCAGCTACTTCCCGTACGAAATCAAAGTAGGGATGACTTATGCCGTTGAACTGACTTTATATTTATCTGAACATTACGAGACCCAAAAAATCAGTTCAACCAGCACTCTGATCGAACGAATAGATAATAGCTTTGCTTATGTTCTCTACGGAACATTAAACAACAACACCTTCAACACATTTACGTTATTGACGATTGACGGGATCCACCATGACCATCCAGATCTTAACGACTCACTTATAAAATTAACGGTAGAACGAATTGATGTGGCCTTTCTATAAAAGCTACAGCCGCCACCCACAACACCGCCCCACAGCTTGAGCTCACCACAAAGCGCAATCCGTGGGGCAAAAAATCACCGATTCAAAACCAGCAAAACCATCCGCCTCACCACCCCTCCTTCAACACCCTTAGCTCCAAACACTGCAACAACATAATCGTCTTCCCATCCACAATCTCCCCGCTCTGCACCATCCCCAGCGCCTGCTCAAACCCCAGCTCCAGCACCTCGATATCCTCACCCTCCTCTTCCAACCCTCCGCCCGACCCCACTCGATCCCCCGGCTGGTACTCGCCCAAAAAGAAGTGAATCCGCTCCGTCACCGACCCCGGGCTCATGAACGCGGCATACACCTTCTCCACATGCCCCACGCGATAGCCCGTCTCTTCTTCCGCTTCCAGGCGAATGCGTTCTTCGGGGCTGGCGTTGTCGAGCAATCCGGCGGCGGTTTCAATCAGGTAGCCGGGGTAGTCGTTGACGAAGGTGGGCATGCGGAACTGACGGATCAGCAACACGGTGCGCTGCTCGCGGTTGTACAGCAGGATCGTCGCACCATTGCCACGGTCGTACACCTCGCGGGTCTGGGCTTGCCAACTGCCGTCGCGGCGGCGCAGGTCGAAGCTGTATTTTTTCAGCAGGTACCAGTTGTCCGAGAGGGTTTCTTCGGCGGTGATGCGAACGGGGCTTTGGTTCATGGTTGGTTTTCTCACGTAAGGGGAAGCGCTTGTTTGATGCTATCCCAGGCGGCTGCGACTTCTTGCGCAGTGCCCGCTTTGATCCGAGCCAGGTTGCGCGGGTAGTCCACGCCGGGGTTTTCGGTGAAGCGCGTGGCGGTGAATTGGCCGTTGCTGGCGCGCAGGATATAACCCGTGTCCTCGCACTGCGCCGACGCCAGGAACACCACCCCCGGCGTCACCCACTCGGGTTTGAGTTCGTCCGGCGCCTCGGTCACGCCCCACATGCGTGTCTTGGCCACCGGTGAGATCGCGTTGACCCGAATCCCCGCTTGCGCGCCTTCATGGCCCAGCGCATTCATGATCCCCAGTTGCGCCATCTTGCCGGCGCTATAGGCCACCAGGCCGGTCTGCTCGTACTGCGCGTACATGGCGCGGTCGGAGGTGGTGAGGATGATGCGCGGCGCGCTGGATTGCAGCAGGTGTGGCCAGGCGTGCTTGCATAGCCACAGCGGGGCGTAGAGGTTGATGTCCATGGCGCGTTGCAGGAACGCGGCGTCGAGGTCTTCGATGCGTTGGTAACCCACCCAGCCCGCGTTGTGAATCAGGATGTCGAGTTGGCCGAACGCTTCGATCGTCGCGTGGATCAGTTGCCGGCAACCGTCATCCGTGGCCAGGTCGCCACTGTGGCCGATCACGTTCAGGCCTTCGGCCTGCAGTGCGGCGGCAGCGGCCTGGGCCACCGTCCCATCGTTGCCGGCCCCCACCGTGTCGGCGCCGATATCACTGATGACCACTCGCGCCCCGCCCTGGGCCAACGCCCGCGCATAGCTGAGCCCCAATCCGCGTGCCCCGCCGGTGACGATGGCTGTCTTGCCGGTGAAATCCATGTACTTGCCCTCCTGTTTGGCCGACCACCCTAACAATCCCTGCACGCATTGTTCAATGCTGTAACACTTTGCAAGCAATCCCCGTTTACGACTGTCGAATTAATTCCTGCCTGTACGGGCCATCTGTTAAAACCCCTGCTTCACCTTTGCCCTGGAACCTTCATGTCTTCACGTTTTCTGTCGCGCCTGCGCCTGCGCTGGTTGCCCTTGTTGTGCATGGCGCTGCTGATCGTCGGCCTGCCGGTGGGTTGCAGCGTGCTGCAACAAAAAGAACGCGAGCTAGTGTTTCGCATCGAGCCGGGCACCGCCGGCTGGTACACCGGCCTGCCCAAGGCCGTGCAGGAGTTCGAACTCAAGCCCGCCAGTTTCAAGTCAGGGCAGAACATCCATGCCTGGTGGTACCCGGCAGCCAAGAAGGACGCGCCCGCGATCCTCTACCTCCACGGCGTGCGCTGGAACCTCACCGGGCAGCTGTTTCGCATCGAGCAATTGCACGCCCTGGGCTACTCGGTGCTGGCCATCGACTATCGCGGTTTCGGCCAGAGCCACGGCGAGCTGCCGTCGGAAACCACGGTGTACGAAGATGCGCGCATCGCCTGGGAACGCTTCCAGATCCTGCAACCCGACCCAAGCAAACGCCTGATCTATGGGCATTCCCTCGGCGGTGCAGTGGCCATCGACCTTGCGGCCGAGCTGGGCAAGCAGGTGCCATTGCCGGTGCGCGGGTTGGTGATCGAGTCCACCTTTACCTCGTTGGCGGATGTGGCCACCGCCGTGGCGAATACCTCGCTGCCGGTGCGCTGGTTGCTGTCGCAGAAGTTCGATTCCATCGACAAGATCGCCGATATCCATATGCCGCTGCTGGTGGTGCATGGCCTCGATGATCGCTATGTGCCGCCACGTTTCAGCGAGCAGTTATTCAAAGCCGCCCAGGAACCCAAGCGTTTGTTGCTGGTGCCCGGCGCCAGCCATAACAACAGCATGAGCCTGGCCGGTCGCAGTTATGGCCAGGCGCTGGACAAACTGATGCAAGCGCAGATGCCGGCCCAGGTGGTGACGCACTCCACAGGCCGCAACGGCGACTCGTAAAAGCGCTTTTCGGCACTGGGTTCGCGCTTGCGTGTCAAGCGCAAACCCTGGCCATACTGGCCCGCGCGGAAAGTTGATCAAATATTGACCTTTGGTTAAATCGCCATACCTGCCGGGGTCTTGCAAAGTTATCCACAGAGATACCCACGGTTTTCGTGGACAACTCTTTTTACTTTTTTACGATTTTTTTGCTCAGTAAATGCTTTCGGGAAATGTACCCGGCAGCAAAATCTCGCGATTCACATCGCGTATATCGTTATAGCCACACAGGGCCATCGACACGTCCAGTTCGCGGGCGATGATGTCGAGGGCCTTGGTCACGCCCGCCTCGCCCATCGCGCCCAAACCATACAAGTGCGGGCGCCCGATCATGGTGCCTTTGGCCCCCAGTGCCATCGCCTTGAGCACGTCCTGGCCGGAACGGATACCACCGTCGAGCCACACTTCGATGCGCTCCCCCACCGCTTCGACAATCGCCGGCAATTGGCTGATGCTCGACGGCGCGCCGTCCAGTTGACGGCCACCGTGATTGCTCACCACCAGCGCGTCCGCACCGGCATTCGCCGCCAGCCGCGCGTCTTCCACATCGAGGATGCCCTTGATGATCAGCTTGCCGCCCCAGCACTTCTTGATCCACTCCACATCGTCCCAGCTCAGGCGCGGGTCGAATTGCTGGGCAGTCCACGACGACAGCGAACTCATGTCCGCCACGCCTTTGACATGCCCGACGATATTGCCGAAACCACGACGCTTTGTGCCGAGCATGCCCATCACCCAGCGCGGCTTGGTGGCCATGTTGAGGATATTCGGCAAGGTCAGCTTGGGCGGCGCCGACAGGCCGTTGATCAGGTCCTTGTGGCGTTGCCCGAGGATTTGCAGGTCGAGGGTCAACACCAATGCGTCCACGCCAGCGGCCTTGGCCCGCTCGATCAGTTGCTCGATAAAGCTGCGGTCGCGCATCACATACAACTGGAACCAGAACGGCTGGCCGACGTGTTCGGCGATGTCTTCCAGCGAACAGATGCTCATGGTCGACAAGGTATAACGCAGGCCAAACGCGGCGGCAGCGCGGGCGGTGAGAATCTCGCCATCGGCATGCTGCATGCCGGCCAGACCGGTGGGTGCGAGGGCCACGGGCATCGCCATGTCCTGGCCGATCATGGTGGCACGGATCGAACGTTCATCGATATTGCGCGCCACGCGCTGGCGGAATTTGATGCGGGCAAAATCGCTTTCATTTGCCCGGTACGTGCTTTCAGTCCAGGAGCCGGAATCGGCGTAGTCGTAGAACATCCTGGGCACACGTTTTTGCGCAAGCTTGCGTAAATCTTCGATGGTGGTGATCAACGACATCTGAGTGACCTCTCCCTAGGCTGAGCACAGAGAGTAACCGCCCATCGGCGGCGCAACCAGCCATTGCGTTTACATCGGCGGGCGACTAATCTCGCACAAAACCGCATAAAGGCGCACAAACATGCATGACACCCACGCCGCCATCGACCTGCCTTCGTTGCGCAAACAGAAGATTTTGTTACTGCTGGAGCGCGACGGCAAAGTCACCGCCGCCGACTTGGTGGAGCACTTTGCGGTGTCCGCGGACACCATCCGCCGCGACCTCGGCGAACTCGCCGCCGCAGGGCTGTTGCAACGGGTACATGGCGGCGCCCTGCCCCGGCCCAAGGACACCGGCAAGGACTTCTTCACCCGCATGGGCGAGACCAACGAAGCCAAGCGCCACCTCGCGCAACTGGCCGCCGACCGGGTCGAAGACGGCCAGATCGTGCTGTTCGATTCCGGCTCGACCACTTTGCAGATCGCCCAGTCACTGCCGCACTCGATTCGCCTGACCGTGGTCACGCCGTCGCCGATGATCGCCATCGCGCTGGCGGACCATCCCGAGGTGAAAGTGATCCTCGCGGGCGGCCAGCTCAACCCGGCGACCTTGTCCACCAGCGGCCACGAAGCCGTGCGCCTGATTCAAAGCGTGAAGGCCGACCTGCTGTTTACCGGCGTGTGCGCGCTGCACCCGCAGGTCGGCATCACCTCCCTGCATTTTGATGAAGTGGCGGTCAAGCAAGCCCTGCTCGACAGCGCCTCCCAGGTGATCGCGGTGACCATGGCGGACAAACTGGGCGCGGTGGAACCCTTTGTGGTGGCGCCATGCAGCCGCATTCACACACTGATTACCGAATGGCATGTGCCCAGTGTGGAGGCCTATGAGCAGTTGGGGTTGGAAGTGTTGCGGGTGGAAGTCGAGTAGGTCATCACTCCAGAATGAAAACCGGCGCCTCAGAGGCGCCGGTATTTTTTCATGCCTGTCTCAGCCCTTGCGATGCTCCGGCATCTGGCGCTTGGGTCCGAACATTGCCCAGGCTATCAAGCCCAGCAACGGCACGAAGATCAGGATCACCAGCCACAAGCCCTTGCTCTCCCAGCCCCCCGTGCTGCGCAATACGGTATTGATCGCCCACAATTCCAACACCAGCAGAATCACGGCCAAACCGATCCAGATATATTGAATTTCCATGCTTCACCTCCCAGGTCGTATGGGTTAGGTCAAGCATCGGCCGCGAGGGTTCATTAAAAGTTCTGCGACAAGGAAAAAACCCGCTCAGGGCACTGACGGTTCATCGGTCACTGGCGGCTCTGGGGCAAGTCCCCAATCTCCGTGCTCGTACCAGTCATCCCCGAGCATCTCCGCCGGGTGCATGGTGCGGTCGGCGCCATTGCCGCAGGCCAGGTCGGTCGCGGCACAGTAGCGATCACACCCCCAGCAGATGCGTTCGGGGTGCTTGGGGTGCAGTGGGAAAGGCTTGGCCATGGTGAGGTTTCCTGGCGGCGAGCAATCACTGCAACTTACCCTTATCACCAAGGCCGGACCTTGACCGACATCAAGCCGATCGGCCCCAAAGCACCTGATACATAAAAATCTAAATGTGGGAGCTGGCTTGCCTGCGATGGCGGTGTATCAGTCACCCATACAGTGACTGAACTACCGCTATCGCAGGCAAGCCAGCTCCCACACAAGCCTCCCAAATAAACCAGCGCTTCTAGACCTTGAACCGCGCCACCGTCTGGTGCAGCGCGCTCGCCATCCCCGCCAGGTCATGCCCCGCCGTTTCGGTATGCAACGCGCCCTGCAACACCTGCTGCGACAAGTTGCGAATCCCCACCAGGTTGCGATCCACCTCCCGCGCCACCAGCGCCTGCTCCTCGGTGGCGCTGGCAATCATCAGGTTGCGTTCGTTGATCTGCGAAATCGAGCGGGTGATTTCCTCCAGGGCCTCGCCCGAGCGTTGCGCCACGCCGAGGGTCGCCTGCACGCGCTCGCTGCTGCTGTGCATCGCCGACACCGCGTGTTCGGTGTCTTGGCGGATATTGCCGATCATCTGCTCGATTTCCTCGGTCGAGGCTTGGGTGCGATGGGCCAGCGCGCGCACCTCATCAGCCACCACCGCAAACCCGCGCCCGGCATCGCCCGCCCGGGCCGCCTCGATGGCGGCGTTGAGGGCCAGCAGGTTGGTCTGGTCGGCAATGCTGCGGATCACTTCGAGCACGCCGCTGATGTCTTGCACGCGCCCGGCCAGTTGCTGGATACGCTCCGAGGTTTCCACCACGCCGGTGGCCAGGGTGTTGATCGACGCCACGGTTTCCTGGACCTGGGCACGCCCGCGCTGGGCCGTCTGTTCCGACAGGCGCGAAGCCTCGCTGGTGCTCACCGCATTGCGCGCGACTTCGTCCACGGCGGCGGTCATTTCGTTGACCGCCGTAGCCGCCTGTTCGATCTCCTGGCCCTGGGACTGCAAGCTACCGCTGGTCTGGCTACTGACCGCGCTGAGTTCTTCGGAAGAGCTGGCCACGCCGTCCACCGAAGCCGCGATGTGGCGCACCATCTGATTAAGGTTCTGCTGCATATGGTGCAGGTTGCGCATCACGCTGCCGTCGGCACTGTTGCCCAGCGGCACGTCGATGGTCAGGTCGCCCTCGGCGATGTGGCTCAATACGCGCGCCACCTCATCCGGTTCGCCGCCCAACGGCCGGGTCACGCTGCGGGTAACGATCACCGCGGCCGTGACCACCAGGGCCAGGCACAGCAGGAACAGCCCGATCATATTGCGCCGCGCGTCGTCATACAGGCTCTGCGCCGCCTGTTCACGCTCGCTGAACAACCGCCCTTGCATCGCCATCAGCGCGTCCAGGCTCTTGAACACCTGCGCTTCGGCCGGCATCACCTGTTGCTTGAGCTGGGCCAGGCCCTGTTCACGGGCACCTTGCTTGATCAGTGCCTGCACCTGGGTAAACGCCGCCACGTAGGTTTCGCGATGGCTTTTCAACGTGGCGTAGGCGGCCTTGCCTTCGGCACTGTCGAGCAGCGGTTCAAGGGTGGCGAAGGCCTCGGTGATGTGCTGGCGCGTGGTGCCGATGGCTTCCTGGGCCTGCTGATTGTCCTGGTTGATCAGCAGGTCGCGGGTATTGCGCCCGTTATCACGCACGCCGGTGGCGATCACCATGATGGGGGCGATGCGCGGCCAATCCTGCTGCACGATCTGCTCGGATTGCTGCTTGAGGGTTGCCAGGTCGTGCAAGGCGTAAAACACCAAGCCCACCAGGGCCAGCGGCGCAATCGCGAAGCCGATGACAATGCGTTGTGCCGTGGTTAACTGCGTCATTCTTAACATTCCTTGATGAAAACCTGCCCACCATGGGCAGCATCTTAAAAACCAACAGAGGGCTCATCACCCTCGCAATACAAAAGCGGGAAACAACTCGTGCAGGCGGCCCCACAACTCCGGCAACCGGGCCTGCGCCGGTGAAGTCGCCAAGTGCGGATCGAGCATGCTCGCCGTGCGCACCATCTGTACGGCAAAGCGCTGCACACCCAAGGCCTGCAAACGCTGGGCCAGCAGCAACAAACGTGGTGGATCGATCAAGTGCCAATGCACGGTGGTGCGGCATTCGTAGTCCACGCCGCTGGCCAGCAGGGTGTCGAGGCTGCGCCAATTGGCGGTGCCGCTGCCCTTGACCTGAGTGACCGACGGGCAATCCTCGGCCAGCGCCTTGACGTCAAACCCGACCCAGTCGGCATGGCGCAAGGCATTGGCAAACCCTGCCGGCTTGATCCCGGCGCTGTGCAGGCCGATGCGAAAACCCATCGCACGTACTTCGTCCATGGCCGCCGGCAAGCCTTCCTGCAAGGTCGGCTCGCCGCCGCTGAACACCACCGCATCGAGCAAGTCCTGGCGGCGCTGCAGAAACAGCAATACCCGGCGCCAATCCATCTCCGTGCTTGCGCGCGGCGGGATCAGGTCCGGGTTATGGCAATACCGACACCGCCAGGCACAGCCCTGGCAGAACAGCACGCAGGCGAGCATGCCGGGGTAGTCGAGGGTGGTCAGGGGCACCAGGCCCCCGACCCGTAGCGCTCGACTCATTGGCGCACGGCCACGGCGGCGGTTTCGGTGAAGTGCACGCGCTCCTTGTGTTCGGACTGCTTGCCGGGGTTGAACGCCGACACCGGCCGGTGATAACCCATCACCCGGGTCCAGACTTCGCAGCGCTGACGTTGTGGCTGGGTTGCTTGCATGGTGAATCTCCTTGGGGTTGAAAAAACTTAGTGAGCCGCGGCCAAGACCTCATCGCACTTCGGACAAAACTCGTGTTCGCCCGCAAGATAGCCGTGCACCGGGCAGATCGAGAACGTCGGCGTGATCGTGAGGTACGGCAGGCGGAAACGTCCCAGCGCCTTGCGCACCAATTGCTTGCAGGCCTGGGTCGAAGAAATCTGTTCGGCCATATAAAGGTGCAGCACGGTGCCGCCGGTGTACTTGCATTGCAGTTCGTCTTGCAGCTCCAGGGCCTCGAACGGGTCCTGGGTAAAGCCCACCGGCAATTGCGAAGAATTGGTGTAGTACGGCGCGACGTCGCTGCCGGCTTGCAGGATGTGCGGGTAACGCTTGCGGTCTTCCTTGGCGAAACGGTAAGTGGTGCCTTCCGCCGGCGTCGCTTCGAGGTTGTAGAGGTGGCCGGTGTCTTCCTGGAAACGCAGCAAGGTGGCGCGCACATGGTCAAGCAGCTTGAGGGCGAACTCACGGCCCTGGGCAGTGTGCATCCCCTGCTCGTCACCGCTGAAATTGCGCAGCATCTCGTGCATGCCATTGAGGCCGATGGTGGAGAAGTGATTGCGCAGCGTGCCCAGGTAGCGCTTGGTATACGGGTAGAGGCCGGCATCCATATGGTGCTGGATCACCTTGCGCTTGACCTCCAGGCTTTCCATGGCCAGTTGCATCAACTGGTCGAGGCGTTGCAGCAGGCCCGAGGTATCGCCCTTGAACAGATAACCCAGGCGCGCGCAGTTGATCGTCACCACGCCCAGGCTGCCGGTCTGCTCCGCCGAACCAAACAAACCACCGCCGCGTTTGAGCAACTCGCGCACGTCCAGTTGCAGGCGACAGCACATCGAGCGCACCTGGTTGGGCTGCATATCGGAATTGAGGAAGTTCTGGAAATACGGCAAGCCATAACGCGCCGTCATCTCGAACAGGCGATCGGCGTTGGCGCTGTCCCAGGGGAAATCATGGGTGATGTTGTAGGTCGGGATCGGGAAGGTGAACACCCGGCCCTTGGCGTCCCCGGCCTGCATCACTTCGATGTAGGCGCGGTTGATCAGCTCCATTTCGTCTTGCAGCTCGCCATAGGCAAACGGCATTTCTTCACCGCCGATCACCGGGACTTGCTCACGCAGATCCTCGGGGCACACCCAGTCGAACGTCAGGTTGGTGAACGGCGTCTGGGTGCCCCAGCGCGACGGCACGTTGAGGTTGTAGATGAACTCCTGCACCGCCTGGCGCACTTCGGGGTAGCTCAGCTGATCCTTGCGCACATAGGGCGCCAGGTAGGTGTCGAACGAACTGAACGCCTGCGCCCCGGCCCATTCGTTTTGCAGGGTGCCGAGGAAGTTGACCATCTGCCCCAACGCGCTGCTCAAGTGCTTGGGCGGCCCCGCCTCGACCCGCCCTGGTACGCCGTTGAGGCCTTCGTGCAGCAACGAGCGCAGCGACCAACCGGCGCAGTAGCCGGCGAGCATGTCGAGGTCGTGGATATGCAGGTCGGCCTCACGGTGGGCGCGGCCGATCTGTTCGCTGTAGACCTCGTCGAGCCAGTAATTGGCGGTGACTTTGCCTGACACGTTGAGCACCAGGCCGCCGAGGGAGTAGCCCTGGTTGGCGTTGGCCTGGACGCGCCAGTCTTCGCGGTCGAGGTATTCGTTCATGGAGGTGGCGACTTCCACCAGGGTCTTGCGGTCGCGGCGCAGGCGGCCGTGTTGTTCGCGGTAGACGATGTAGGCGCGCATTGAGCGGAAGTGGCCAGCGTCCATCAATACGCGTTCGACGCTGTCCTGGATTTGTTCGACGTCCAGGTGTTCGATGCCTCTTAGGCGTGCCAGTACTGCGCCCAGTAAGAGGTCGGCTTCGGTGGGTTGGTATTCGGTGGTGGCGTTGCCGGCGGCGATCAGGGCTTGGCGGATTTTTTCGGCGTCGAAGGGGGCCAGGGTGCCGTCGCGCTTGTGGAGGTGGGTGCTGGCCAGCGGGGTGAAAGCGGTTTGCATTTGGGGCTCCTAGCACTACATATAGATGTTTTTTTCTGATTAGACACAAGATGCAGTGATGGTATGGAGGTTGGGTTGGGGGGGCATTGATCGGGGTCAAGTTTTTTTAGATCGTGTGAATATCCATTTCTTAGGTAACGGCCACCTATGGTTCCGCTCTTACAGCGGCTCACTTTTGGAAAGGCCCAAAAGTAAGCAAAAGGCCTTCGCCCCAACACTCGGTGCCTCGCCTAGGCTCGGCATGCCCGTAATCCGACATGTATTTGGGGGGCCGCCGCCACGCGCCATCCATGGCGCGGGGCGGCTAAACCGGCATCCCTGCCGGTTTACCCCCCAAATCCACGCCGAATTCCGGCCAGCGTGTTTAACGGGGCGCCTAAGATCAAAATCAAAAACAAAGCGAGGCGGCCTAGTAGCCGACCTGGTCGAGGAAGCGTTCGCGTTTCCCTGTGGGAGCTGGCTTGCCTGCGATGGCATCAACTGGGTGTGCCTGATGTACCGAGTTGTCTGCATCGCAGGCAAGCCAGCTCCCACAGTTGCCGGTTCCCACAGTTGAAGAGTGAACACCAAGAAAAATACCGGTCGGCTCTAAGGCCGCCGCGCTCTGGCTTTTGATCTGGGGTCGCCCCGTCAAACACGCTGGCCGAACGCAGGCTTGAATCCGTGGGTAACCCGGCAGGACGCCGGGTTAGCCGCCCCGCGCCATGGATGGCGCGTGGCGGCGGCCCACGGATTCAAGCCGGAGAGAGGGCACACCGAGCCTAGGCGAGGTGCCGAGTGTTGGGGCGAAGGCCTTTTGCTTACTTTTGGGCCTTTCCAAAAGTGAGCCGCTGTAAGAGCGGAACCATAAGCCGCCGTTACCGAAGAAACGGATATGTACACAAGACCAATCACCCCCCACTAACATTCATAAACCGCACCACCTGAACCTCCCCCGCCCCAGTAAACTCATGCCGCAACGGCTTCCCCTTCAATGCACCCACCAACGCTTCAACCACCGGCCCATCATCCACCGGAGCCCCCCTGAGCAACCCCCGCAAATCCACCGAATCCTCCTGCCCCAGACACAGCAAAAGCCGCCCCTCCACCGTCACCCGCACCCGATTACAACTCCCACAAAAATTATGCGAATTCGGCGAAATAAACCCGATCCGCGTGCGAGGATGCCGCACCAACCGCACATACCGCGCCGGCCCACCACTCGTCTCAGCACTGTCGAGCAACTCATACTCCCGGGCGATCACGGCACGCACTTCATCACTGGCACAAAACGTCTCCCCCCGCGACCGCCCCACATCCCCCAAAGGCATTTCCTCGATAAAACTGATGTCGATCCCCTGCTCAATCGCAAAACGCACCAACCCCGGCACTTCATCAAAATTGCGCCCCTTCATCACCACGCAGTTGAGCTTGACCCGCTCAAACCCCGCCCCACTGGCCGCATCGATCCCATCCAGCACCTGGCGCAAATCACCGTTGCGAGTGATCGCCCGAAACCGCTCGGGATCAAGACTGTCGAGACTGATATTCATGCGTTTGACCCCCGCCTCCACCAACGGCCGCGCCAACCGCGCCAGTTGCGAGCCATTGCTGGTCATCACCAACTCACGCAAGCCCGGCAATGCCGCAATGTTGCGGCACAAGCCGACAATCCCCGGACGGATCAGCGGTTCGCCGCCGGTGAGGCGGATCTTGCGCACACCCTGCCCCACAAACAGCGCGGCCAGGCGCTCCAACTCTTCCAGGCTCAGCACCTGTTGGCGCGGCAGGAAGGTCATGGTTTTCGCCATGCAATACACACAGCGAAAATCACAGCGGTCGGTCACCGACAAGCGCAGGTAGTCAATCGAACGGCCGAGCCCATCCACCAGGCTCATGTCACTGCACCAACGGCGAGTCGGCGCCCTGCAAGGCGAGGCCACGGATGTCTGCCGCGCCAATCAAGGTGTGCAGGTATTGCACCAGTGCCTTCTGCCATACGCCTTGCTGCAACTGGGTGCGGATCGCGCCGGCCACCGCCTCATAAGGCAACGGCTGGCCTTCGACGCGCTGGTCGATGCTGATCACGTGCCAGCCGTAGCGGCTTTCCAGGGGTTTGTCAGCCAGCCCCGGCGCCAGGGTGAACAGTTGGCGCTCCAGCTCCGGCACCGTTTGGCCCTTGCTGATCTGGCCCAGCGAACCACCCTGGGCCTTGGAGGGGCAGGCCGAGTACTTGAGGGCCAACTCGGCAAAGCTGCCGGGGGTTTGCGCCAGGCTCAGCAGGAGGATTTCCGCCTGCACATGGGCCATCTGCCGCGCCTCGGCGTCGTCCGGCGCGCATTCGAGGAGGATGTGCCGCACCGCCAGCAACGGCGCGCTGTGGAAGCGCCCGCGATTGCTGTCGAAGTAGTGCAGGCACGTCGCCTCGTCGCACTGCGGCACGCTGATTTCACGTTCCAGCAGCAAGCGAGTGGCCGCTTCTTCTTCGTTCTCGCCGGGGGCGATGTCCACCGCCAGGCCGAGTGCGCCGATGCGCTGCTGCAACAGCTCGCGGATCACCAGCGCGCGGGCGGCCAGGTACACCGCCGACTCGCGGCTTTCCGCCGGGTGATATTGCAACTCCAGGGCCATCGCCTCCGGCGTGATCAGCACGCCGTTGACGCTGACGATGGGCCATTCCTGTTCACTGCTGGCGATCAATGCAGGCGCCGCCTCTGCCACTTCCACCACCTCGACTTCCGGCGCTGGCACCGACGACCCGCAACCTCCGCCACATCCGCATCCTGTTGTCATGACCGTCTCCTCACGACTTCTGCCGCACGATTTGATAACGCCGCCCCAGGTACCAGATCGGCGCGCTGACCACGTGCACCAAGCGGGTAAACGGGAACAGCACAAACAAGGTCAGGCCCAGCGCCACATGGGCCTTGTAGATCAGCGACACCGGCGCAATCGCTGCCGCCGCTTCCACTGGCCGCAGCAACACCACGTTCTGCGCCCAGTCGGCGAGCATCACCATCACCGAGCCGTCCATATGGCCGGTGGACGCGACGATGGTCAGCAAGCCCAGCAGCAACTGCGCGAGCAGCACCAGCAGGATCAGGATGTCCGACGCACTCGACGTCGCCCGCACCCGTGGATCGCTGAGGCGGCGCTTGACCAGCATCAACAGGCCCACCAGGCACAGCAGGCCGAAAAAGCCACCGGAGACCATCGCCAGCAACTGCTTGTTCTCGGTGCTGATCACATGGTGGTACACCGACGCCGGCGTGAGCAGGCCGACAAAATGCCCGGCCAATACAAACAGCACGCCGATATGGAACAAGTTGCTCGCCACACGCATGCCACGGTTGTTGAGCATCTGGCTGGAACCGGCCTTCCAGGTGTACTGCGCCAGGTCGAACCGTGCCCAACTGCCCAACAGGCAGATCGCCAGGGCGACGTAGGGATAAACCCCGAATACCAGCAAATTCCACTTAGACATTACCCACCTCCCCAGCCGGCACGGCGGCCGGCCCTTGCTGCTGAAAATCCACCCAGTGCAACGGCACGGCGCTTTCTTCGCGGGCCTTGCCCGGTGCACTCGGCATCGCACTGCAACGGTCTTGTTGCTCGGCCTGCATAAAGTCCACCGCCTCTTCTTCCCAGACCTTATCGAGGGCTTCGAGGGAGTCGTCACGCGGCTCGGCGGCCACCTGCGCACGCACCTCGGCCACCGCCTGGTGCGGCTCGGCGCCGGCGATCTGCAACAGTGCGCGGAAGCAACTGGCGTAGGCGCTCTCGCGTTCTTCCAGACGCGCGCCGAGCAAGGCCAGCAAGTGCGCCACATCCGCCAGGCCCTCGCGAGCCTCGATGTCTTCGCGGGTGGACAAGAACTCCAGGTACAGCGGGATGTAGTCCGGCAGCTCCTTGACGCCGATGGCAAACCCGGCCGCCTCGTACTGGGCCATCATGTCCACCATGGCCTGGCCACGGTCGCGGGATTCACCGTGCACGTGCTCAAACAACAGCAGCGACAACGAACGCCCACGGCCAAACAGCGCGCCGTAGTGTTCCTGGCCGTCCATCAGGTCGTTGGCGCAGATCAGTTCGAGCAATTCGAACAGCGCGCCACGTTGCTTGGGGCTGATTTCCCGCGATTCGATAATCGCCTGCTCCAACTCATCGCGGCCGTTCACCAGGCGTTCGGTGGGGTAGTCCAGCAGCAGCGAAATCACTTTAAGAATGCGCATGGCTCAGTCCTCCCAGATCTGTACGGTTTTCAACACGTCGCGGCGGTTGGCCTTCTTCGCGCCGAACATATTGGTGTCGGAGCTGCCACTGCAGCCGCTGCCAAAGCTGAAGCCGCAACCGGAACGCTCGGCGAACGCGTCGCTCATGGCGTCTTCGCGGTGGGCGCTGGGCACGACAAAACGGTCCTCGTAATTGGCGATGGCCAGGTAGCGGTACATCTCTTCCACCTGGGGCACGCTCAGGCCGACGTCTTCGAGCACTTGCAGGTCTTGCACGCCGTCCACTTGCTGGGAACGCTTGAACGCACGCATGGCCAACAGGCGTTTCAGGGCACGCTTGACCGGCTTTTCATCGCCCGCCGTGAGCATGTTGGCCAGGTAACGCAGGGGGATGCGCAGGCTGTCCACATCCGGGATCACGCCGTTCATGCCCACGGTGCCGGCAGCGGCGGCGTTCTGGATTGGCGAGAGTGGCGGCACGTACCAGACCATCGGCAAGGTGCGGTACTCGGGGTGCAATGGCAGGGCGAGCTTCCAGTCCACGGCCATTTTGTACACCGGCGAACGCTGCGCCGAGTCGATCACCGACTGCGGCACGCCATCGGCCAGGGCCTGGCGGATCACCGCCGGGTCGTTGGGGTCGAGGAAGATCTCCAGCTGCTTCTCATACAGGTCCTGCTCGCTGGCGGTGCTCGCCACTTCGCTGATGCGGTCGGCGTCGTAGAGCAACACGCCAAGGTAGCGGATGCGCCCGACGCAGGTTTCAGCGCACACGGTAGGCATGCCGGCTTCGATGCGCGGGTAGCAGAAGATGCACTTCTCGGATTTGCCGCTCTTCCAGTTGAAGTAGATTTTCTTGTACGGGCAGCCGCTGATGCACATGCGCCAGCCACGGCATTTTTCCTGGTCGATCAGCACGATGCCGTCTTCTTCGCGCTTGTAGATCGCGCCGCTGGGGCACGACGCCGCGCACGCCGGGTTGAGGCAGTGCTCGCACAGGCGCGGCAGGTACATCATGAAGGTGTTTTCGTACTCGCCGTAGATGTCGGCCTGGATCTGGTCAAAGTTCTTGTCCTTGCGCCGCTTGGCAAACTCGGTGCCGAGGATTTCTTCCCAGTTGGGGCCCCACTCGATTTTCTGCATGCGCTTGCCCGACACCACCGAACGCGGGCGGGCGGTGGGTTGGTGCTCGCCCAACGGCGCGGTGTGCAGGTGCTGGTAGTCGAAGTCGAACGGCTCGTAGTAGTCGTCCAGGCCCGGCAGGTCCGGGTTGGCAAACAGGTTGGCGAGCACGCGGAACTTGCCGCCGATGCGCGGGTTGATGCTGCCGTTGGCATTGCGCACCCAGCCGCCCTTCCACTTGTCCTGGTTCTCCCACTCCTTGGGGTAGCCGATGCCAGGTTTCGATTCGACGTTGTTGAACCAGGCGTATTCCATGCCTTCGCGGCTGGTCCACACGTTTTTGCAGGTGATCGAGCAGGTGTGGCAGCCGATGCATTTGTCCAGGTTGAGGACCATGCCGATTTGTGAGCGGATCTTCATCTCAGTTCTCCTCGAGATCAGTCGGCAATGGGCGTGGCAGGTCATCGCCGTGGGAGCCATCGAGCCAGTCGACCTTGGCCATCTTGCGCACCACGACAAACTCGTCGCGGTTGCAGCCGACCGTGCCGTAATAGTTGAAACCGTAGGCCTGCTGGGCATAGCCGCCGATCATGTGGGTCGGCTTGAGCACCACGCGGGTCACCGAGTTGTGGTGGCCGCCACGGGTCTTGGTGGTTTCCGAACCGGGCACGTTCACGATGCGTTCCTGGGCGTGGTACATCATCACCATGCCTTCCTTGACGCGCTGGCTGACCACCGCGCGGGCGGTCAGCGCGCCGTTGACGTTGAAGCATTCGATCCAGTCGTTGTCCTCGATGCCGGCGCGCTTGGCGTCGATTTCCGAGAGCCACACAATCGGCCCGCCACGGCTGAGGGTGAGCATCAGCAGGTTGTCGCTGTAGGTGCTGTGGATGCCCCACTTCTGGTGCGGGGTGATCCAGTTCAGCACGATCTCCGGCTCGCCATTGCTGCGCTTGCCCTTGACGCCTTCGATGGTGCGGGTGTTGACCGGCGGCCGATAGCTCATCAGCTGCTCGCCGAAGGCCTGCATCCACGGGTGGTCCTGGTAGAACTGCTGGCGGCCGGTGATGGTGCGCCATGGGATGTTTTCATGGACGTTGGTGTAGCCGGCGTTGTAGCTCACGTGCTCGTCTTCGAGGCCCGACCAGGTGGGGCTGGAAATGATCTTGCGCGGTTGCGCCTGGATATCGCGGAAACGGATGGCTTCGTGGGCCTTGGAAATCGCCAGGTGGCTGTGGTCGATGCCAGTGAATTCCGACAGCGCGGCCCAGGCTTTCAGGGCGACCTTGCCGTTGGTTTCCGGGGCCAGGGACAGGATCACCTCAGCCGCATCGATGGCCGTGTCGATCTTCGGCCGGCCGTGGCTGATGCCCGCATCCCCTTCGTGATGGTTCAGCTCGCCGAGAAACTCGACTTCTTCCTCGGTGTTCCAGTTGATGCCCTTGCCGCCGTTGCCGAGTTTTTCCAGCAACGGGCCGAGGGAGCTGAATTGCTTGTAGATATTCGGGTAGTCGCGTTCCACCACTGCCATGTTCGGCGCGTTCTTGCCGGGTACCGGCGCCACGCCGGCGCTTTTCCAGTCGGTGCCGCCAAAAGGCTGGGCCAGTTCGCCGACGCTGTCATGCATCAGCGGCACGGTGACCAGGTCCTTCTCCACACCGAGGTGCCCGACCGCCATGGCGGAAAAGGCCTTGGCGATGCCCTTGTAGATTTCCCAGTCGGAGCGCGACTCCCACGCCGGGTCAATGGCGGCTGACAACGGGTGGATAAACGGGTGCATGTCCGAGGTGTTCATGTCGTCTTTTTCGTACCAGGTGGCGGTCGGCAAGACGATGTCGGAATACACGCAGGTGGACGACATGCGGAAGTCCAGGGTGGTCACCAGGTCGAGCTTGCCGATGGCGCCGTCGTCGACCCACTCGGCTTCGGTGGGCTTGCTCTCGCCGCCAAAGCCGATGTCTTCGTTCATCACGCCGTTCTTGGTGCCCAGCAGGTACTTGAGCATGTACTCGTGGCCCTTGCCCGACGAGCCAAGCAGGTTGGAGCGCCAGATAAACATGTTGCGCGGGAAGTTCACCGGGCTGTCCGGCTGTTCGCAGGCAAAACGCAAGGAGCCGTCCTGCCAGGACTTGACCACGTAGTCTTTCGGCTCCATGCCCGCGGCGGCCGCTTCCCGGCAGATATGCAGCGGGTTGCGGTTCAGTTGCGGCGCGCTGGGCAGCCAGCCGGCGCGTTCGGCGCGGATGTTGTAGTCCAGGGCGTGGGTGGGGAACTGGGACTTGTCTGCCAGGGGCGAGAGCACGTCGTGCATGTTCATTTTTTCGTGGCGCCACTGGGAGCTGTGGCCGTAGAAGAAGCTGGTGCCGTTCATCTGGCGTGGTGGGCGGTTCCAGTCCAGGCCAAAGGCCAGGGGCAGCCAGCCACATTGCGGGCGCAGTTTTTCCTGGCCGACGTAGTGAGCCCAGCCACCGCCGGTCTGGCCGACACAACCGCAGAGCATGAGCATGTTGATCAGGCCACGGTAGTTCATGTCCATGTGGTACCAGTGGTTCATCGCTGCGCCGACGATGATCATCGAGCGGCCACGGGTCTTGTCGGCGTTGTCGGCGAACTCGCGGGCAATCTGGATCGCCTTCTCGCGGCTGACGCCGGTGATCGCTTCCTGCCACGCCGGGGTGCCCGGCACGCTGGCGTCGTCGTAGTCCCTGGCCACATTGCTGCCGCCCAGGCCACGGTCGATGGCCAGGTTGGCCGCCGACAGGTCGAACACCGTGGCGACCTTGGCCACACTGCCATCGGCCAGCACCACGCTGTGCACCGGCACGCGGCGGAACTGAACGGCTTCACCGGCCACGTGCTGGAAGTGTTCGTGGGCTTCACCGGCAAAATACGGGAAGGCCACTTCGGCAACGTCGTCGCCGATCAGGCTGAGCTTCAGGTCGATGGCGCGGCCTTCACCGCCCTCTTTGGCGAGGATGTTCCACTTGCCCTTCTCGCCCCAGCGATAGCCGATGGCGCCCTGTGGCGAGACCAGCGTGCCGCTTTCGTCGAGGGCGATGGTTTTCCATTCCGGGTTGTTGTCCTGGCCGAGGTTGTCGATCAGGTCCGAGGCGCGCAGGAAGCGGTCGGGCTGGAAGCCTGCGCCCGGGGCAAAACCGGTCACGGGCTTGAGCATCACCAGTACCGGCAAGTCGGTATAACGCTTGGCGTAGTCAGTGAAATACGAACTCGGGTGGTCCAGGTGAAATTCCTTGAATATCACATGGTTGAAGGCCTGGGCCAACGCGGCGTCGGTGCCCTGCTTGGGGTTGAGCCACAGGTCGGTGAGCTTGGCCACTTCCGAATAGTCGGGAGTGATGGCCACGGTCTTGGTGCCCTTGTAGCGCACCTCGGTAAAGAAGTGTGCGTCGGGGGTACGGGTCTGCGGGACGTTGGAGCCCCAGGCAATGATGTAGTTGGAGTTGTACCAGTCGGCCGATTCCGGCACGTCGGTCTGCTCGCCCCACACCATCGGCGACGCCGGTGGCAGGTCGCAGTACCAATCGTAGAAACTCAGGCACACCCCGCCCAGCAGCGACAGGTAACGGGAACCGGCGGCGTAGCTGACCATGGACATGGCCGGGATCGGCGAGAAGCCGACAATGCGGTCCGGCCCGTATTGCTTGATGGTGTAGACGTTGGAGGCGGCGATGATCTCGTTCACCTCCTCCCAGTTGGAACGGATGAACCCGCCCATGCCACGCTTGCTCTTGTACGACTCGGCCTTGGCCTTGTCCTCGACAATGCTCGCCCAGGCTTCCACCGGTGCCAGGGTCAGGCGCGCTTCACGCCACAGCTTGAGCAGCGGCTTGCGGATCTTCGGGTACTTGAGGCGGTTGGCGCTGTAGATGTACCAGCTGTAGCTCGCACCGCGCGGGCAGCCACGGGGCTCGTGGTTGGGCAGGTCGTTGCGGGTGCGCGGGTAGTCGGTCTGCTGGGTTTCCCAGGTGATCAGGCCGTTCTTCACGTAGATCTTCCACGAGCAGGAACCGGTGCAGTTCACCCCGTGGGTGGAGCGCACGATCTTGTCGTACTGCCAGCGCGAACGGTAGACGTTTTCCCAGTCACGCGACTCCTTGCGGGTCTCGCCGTGGCCGTCGGAGAACTCGTCTTGCTTGCGGTTGAAGAACCGCAGTTGATCCAGTAAGTGACTCATGATGCTTTCCTCATCAGGCGTGCCGTGGGGTGCGTTGCCCCGCGAATTCGTGGTCGATCAGCAGGGTGTGGCGCAGCCTTTGCGGGCGTACCACCACCAGGTCACGACGATGCAGCTCAGGTAGAAACCGACAAACAGGTAGAAGGCCATGGCCGGGCTACCGGTGGCGGCCATGGAGGTGCCGAAGGTCTTGGGGATGAAGAACGCGCCGAACGCGCCCATGGCCGAGCTGAAGCCCAGCACGGCGGCGGATTCCTTGCCGGCGTCCTTCAAGGCTTGTTCACGCACGGCGGCCGGTTGGCCGGCGCTGGCTTTTTCGTGAACGGTGCGGAAGATCACCGGGATCATGCGGAAGGTGGAGCCGTTGCCGATGCCAGTGGTGATGAACAGCAGCATGAACAGGCCCAGGAAGCCGTAGAAGTTGCCCGCCTCGCCCTGCTGCGGCAAAAAGTGCAGCACACCGAACACCATCACGATCATCAATACGAAGTTCCACAGGGTCACCCGTGCGCCGCCCAGCTTGTCCGCCAGCCAGCCGCCCAACGGGCGTACCAGGGCGCCCACCAGCGGGCCAAGGAAGGCGAACTTCAGCGCGACCACTTCGGGAAACGAGGTCTTGATCAGCAACGGGAAGGCCGCCGAGAAGCCGATGAACGAGCCAAAGGTGGCCAGGTACAACCAGCACATCAGCCAGTTGTGCTTGCGCTTGAAGATCACCGCCTGGTCGCTGAACGAGGCGCGGGCGCTGGACAGGTCATTCATGCCGAACCACGCCGCCAAGGTGACGATGAGGATGAACGGCGCCCAGATGAATCCGGCGTTCTGCAACCACAACTGGCTGCCATCCGCCAGGGTCTGCGGCTGGCCACCCAGCGCGCCGAACGCAGCAAAGGTGATCACCAGCGGCACGCAGAACTGCATCACCGACACCCCCAGGTTGCCGAGGCCGGCGTTCAAGCCGAGGGCGGTGCCCTGATGGGACTTGGGGTAGAAAAAGCTGATATTGGACATGCTGGAGGCGAAGTTGCCGCCGCCAAAACCGCAGAGCAAGGCGATCAGCACAAACACGCTGTACGGGGTGCTCGGGTCTTGCACCGCGAAGCCCATCCACAGCGACGGCAGCAGCAAGGAGGCGGTGCTCAGAGCCGTCCAGCGACGCCCGCCGAAGATCGGCACCATGAACGAATAGAACACCCGCAACGTCGCACCCGACAGGCCCGGCAAGGCGGCCAGCCAGAACAGTTGGTCAGTGGTAAAGCTGAAGCCGATGGCGTTGAGGCGCACGATGACTGTGCTCCAGACCATCCACACGGCAAAGGCCAGCAACAGCGCGGGGATCGAGATCCACAGGTTGCGGGTCGCGGTCTTCTTGCCGCTGGCGCCCCAGAACGCCGGGTCTTCGGGACGCCAGTCGTGGATCACCGGGCCCGATTCGGGCTTTTGCGCGATAGACATGATCATTCTCCTCTGCCGGCTCGTGTGCCGAGCAACGGCTGTTTGCGGATTTCGCTGAGGTACATCCAGGTCAGGGATACCCAGACCACGCCGTACATCAACATGAAGCAGGAAGAGCGCACGCCGGTGAGGTCCACCAGGGCGCCGAACATAATCGGCAGGACAAAGCCGCCCAGGCCACCGGCCAGGCCGACGATGCCGGACACCGCGCCCATGTTGTGCGGGTAGTCATTGGCGATGTATTTGAAGACCGAGGCCTTGCCGAACGCGAAGGCGATGCCCATCACAAACAGCAGCACGGTGAACAGCGTGGGGTTGAGGCCGATGTGAAAATCCAGGGGACCGTTGACGGTCATCACTTGCAGTTGGGTCTGCGGATAGCTGAGCAGGAACAGGCAGATCCAGCTCACCCACAGCACCCACCAGGTCACGCTTTGCGCGCCCCAGCGGTCAGACATCCAACCGCCCACCGCGCGCAGCACACCGCCGGGCAGGGAGAAACACGCGGCCAGCAGCGCGGCGCTTTGCAGGCTGAAGCCGTATTCCTGCACGTAGTACTTGGTTACCCACAAGGCCAGCGCCACGTAGCCGCCGAACACAATCGAGTAGTACTGGCAGTAGCGCCACACGGCCGGGTCTTTCAGGCACCGCAACTGCTCACGCAGGCTGGCGCCGCCGGCACTGCGGTGCGCCTTGTTTTCGCTGGTGAGAAACCAGAACAGCAGCGCGGTGATAAACAGGATCGCGCTGAACACCTTGGGCACCAGGTGCCAGGTGCCGAGGGCAATCAGCGCCGGGGCGAGAAACTTGGTCACCGCCGCCCCGGCATTGCCGGCACCGAACACGCCCATGGCGAAGCCCTGGTTGTCCTTGTCGAACCATTTGGCGACGTAGGCGATGCCCACCGAAAACGAGCCGCCCGCCAGCCCGACAAACAGGCCGAGCACGAGGAACTGCCAATAGGCGGTGGCGTAGGTAATCAGGTACAGCGGCAGTACGCAGACCAGCATCAGCAGGAAAAACACGATGCGTCCGCCGAAGCGATCCGTCAGCAGGCCCAGGGGCAGACGCACCAGGGAACCGGTCAGCACCGGCGTGGCGGCCAGCAGGCCGAACTGGGTTTCGTTGAGTTGCAACAGGTCTTTGATCGGCACGCCGAGCACGGCGAACATCATCCACACCATAAAGCAGACGGTGAAGGCCAGGGTGCTCATGCCCAGCACCAGGCCCTGTCTCATACGGGGTTGAGTCACGGTATGCGCTCCAGAAAGTGATTCCATGAGCGCAGGTTAGGGGCGACACCCCCGCAGAACTTGACCCAGATCAACGTGGGCCGGGTGGGTATGGGGCTATGCTGGCCCCGTCTACCTCCTTGGAGGTAGTCAACAAATCAAGAGAAAGCCTTTATTTATCAATGGATTGCTCTCTTGTGCCGGCTTTTATCCGTGGGAGGGTTCGCCGGCAATTCTTTAGAGGTAGTGCGCCAGGGAAGGCCACGTTCAACCCCCTTTCCCGCTCCAGGTGCAAGCATGCTGCTCCCCCACTCCGTTCGATTGCGCCGTCATGCTTGACTGGCTGCGCAGCTCCCTGCCCGCTCGTGCCGGCCTGGCGGTGATCCTGATCGCCATCCTCGCCCTGGCCAGTTCCCTCAGTGCCGGGCTGATCGCCTGGTTCAGCCAGGGCGACGCCGCCGCGATCAACACCGCCGGTTCCGTGCGCATGGAGACCTACCACCTCAGCTGGAAACTCGCCGCTGGCGCGCGCGCGGATGAAATCGCCGAGGTCAGCCAGAGCCTGCAACGGCGCCTCGACAGCCAGTCCCTCAAGGCGGTGCTCGAAGACGGCCCGCAAAGTGCGCTGTTGCAGAGTTACCAGCAGATCCAGCAACGCTGGAACGACGAACTGCGCCCGGCGGTAATGCGCGGCGACGCGGCGCTGTTCCAGGCCCAGGCGCCGGCGTTTGTCGAGCAACTGAACCGGTTCGTCAGCCTGTTGCAGCAACAGAGCGAGCACAAGCAAGGCTGGCAGCAGGCGATCCAGGGCCTGGCGCTGTTCAGCACCTTGATCATCCTGCTGCTGGGCCTGTACGAGTTGCAGTACGGCGTGGTCACGCCGCTGCAAGAACTGGTGCACGCCACCCGGCGCTTTCGTGACGGTGACTACAAGACCCGGGTCAACCACCGCTCCGACGACGAGTTGGGCCAACTGGCCCTGAGCTTCAACGCCATGGCCGAGACCATCGAAGCGTCCCATCGCACCCTCGAAAGCCAGGTGCAGCTCAAGACCCTCAACCTGCAACAAGCCAACGCCGCCCTCGAACTGCTGTACCAGAGCAGCAGCAGCCTGGCCACGCGCCTGGCCAATGCCGAGGGCCTCGATGAACTGATCCGGCGCTTCCAGAAACGCTTGCCGGGGCTGCGCTTGTCGCTGTGCCTGCAAGGCCACTTCCTCGCCCCGGCCCAGCAGATGCTCGCCCTGCACGGCGAGCACAGCCGCAACGTCTGCGCGATTGGCGATTGCGCCACCTGCGAGCGCGCCCACGTCGCACCGCCGCAGGTGTTCAGCATCAGCAACCAGGGCGCCGAACTGGGTGAACTCAAGGCGCACTTCCTCGACGGCCATGCGCCCCAGGACTGGGAGCAACAATTGATCCAGGCCCTGGCCAACCTGATCGGCACCTCGCTGTCCCTCAAGCGCCAGCGCGAGCAGGACCACCGCCTGCTGCTGTTGGATGAGCGCACCATCATCGCCCGCGAACTGCACGACTCCCTGGCCCAGGCGCTGTCGTACATGAAGCTGCAAGTGAGCCGCATGCAAACCCTGATCCGCCGTGGCGAACCGCTGGAAAGCCTGGCCAGCGTCACCGCCGAACTGCGCGATGGCCTGAACAATGCCTACCGCCAACTGCGTGAATTGCTCACCACCTTTCGCTTGCAGATCCACGACGCCGGGCTGGTGCAAGAGCTGCAAGACACCGCCGCCGAATTCTCCCAGCGAGGCGAGTTCCAGGTGCATCTGCACGTGGACGCGCTGGCGTTCCAGCTATCGGCCAGTGAACAGATCCACCTGTTGCAGATCACCCGCGAAGCCCTGTCCAACTGCCTGCGCCACGCCCATGCGCAGAATGCCTGGCTGGAACTGCGCCAGGTCGGCGAGACCGTCAGCCTGAGCATCGACGACGATGGCCGTGGTTTTTGCGGCGACGTGGACAGACGTGAACACCACGGCCTGACCATCATGGACGAACGCGCGCGCAGCCTGCACGGCCACCTCGACATCAGCCCCCGCGAGCCCCAGGGCACCCGGGTGCAGCTGCGTTTCCAGCCGGAATTCCTCGGTCATTCCCTACAAGGCACCGCCCCATGAACACCGCCACGCGCCACCGTATCCTGCTGGTAGATGATCACCCGATGATGCGCCACGGCATGCGCCAGATCCTCGAACTGGAAGACGACCTGCACGTGGTCGGCGAGGCTGGCAACGGCCAGGAAGCCCTCGACCAGATCGCCAGCCTGCAACCGGACCTGGTGTTGCTGGACAACAACATGCCGCACATGAACGGCCTGGAAACCCTGCGTCGCCTGCGGGCCATGGACTATGCGGGCAAGGTGTTGCTGTTTACCGTGTCCGACGCTGAAGACGATGTACGGGATGCGCTGCGACTGGATGCCAATGGGTATTTGCTCAAGGACATGGAACCGGAGCTGGTGGTGGAGTTTATTCGTGATGCGTTGCATGGTGCGCTGGTGATCAGTCCCGGGTTGACCCGTGTGCTGGCCCAGGCGTTGCGCTCGCCGCAGCCCCATGCGGCGGTGGAATTGACTGAGCGGGAGCGGCAGGTGCTGCGTACGATTGCCAGTGGGTATAGCAATAAGGTGATCGGGCATAAGTTGGGGATTACGGAGGGGACGGTGAAGGTGCATGTGAAGAATTTGCTGCATAAGCTGGGGTTGAGGTCGCGGGTGGAGGCGGCGGTTTGGGCTATGGAACACCTGCGGCAGGTGGGGTGATTGGCTTTGTGTACATATCCGTTTCTTCGGTAACGGCGGCTTATGGTTCCGCCCTTACGGCGGCTCACTTTGGAAAAGCCCCAAAGTAAGCAAAGGGCTCTTGCCCCAACACTCGGTGCCTCGCCTAGGCTCGGCATGCCCGTAATCCGACATGGATTTGGGGGGCCGCCGCCACGCGCCATCCATGGCGCGGGGCGGCTAAACCGGCATCCCTGCCGGTTTACCCCCCAAATCCATGTCGAATTCCGGCCAGCGTGTTTAACGGGGCGCCTAAGATCAAAATCAAAAGCAAAGCGAGGCGGCCTGACAGCCGACCTGATCGGTGAAGCGTGCGCGGTCCCCTGTGGGAGCTGGCTTGCCTGCGATGGCATCAACTGGGTTTGCCTGATGTACCGAGTTGTCTGCATCGCAGGCAAGCCGGCTCCCACAGGTTCCAGTTCCCACAGTTAAATGGTGAACGACAGGAAAAATACCGGTCGGCTTTAAGGCCGCCGCGCTCTGGCTTTTGATCTTACTTGCCCCGTCAAACACGCTGGCCGAACGCAGGCTTGAATCCGTGGGTAACCCGGCAGGACGCCGGGTTAGCCGTCCTGGGCCAAGGATGGCCCATGACGGCGGCCCACGGATTCAAGCCGGAGTGAGGGCATGCCGAGCCTAGGCGAGGCACCGAGTGTTGGGGCAAGAGCCCTTTGGTTACTTTGGGGCTTTTCCAAAGTGACCCGCCGTAAGGGCGGAACCATAAGCCGCCGTTACCTAAATAACGGATATGTACACGGTCAAACACCAACCCCCCGCCCCGCCCGCTCCAACCCCCGCCACAACCACCCCGGCAACACATCCGAATCCAAACTATCAATCAAATTCTTAAGCCCCAACCCCAACTCCGTATCCCCCTCAATCACCAACCGCCGCCGAAAAAACAACGTATCCGGATCCTCCTGCCGACTAGCCAACAACAAAAACTCCCGCCAGTTTCCACTGATGGTCACCTGCGCCTCAGCCCTGTCAGCAATACGCAACCCCTCCCGCGCCAACGTCAGGTACCAACACAACCCCAAATCAGGAATGCGCAAACACATCCAACACCCACGCAGCAAATCGAAGCCCCCCTCGCGCAAAGGCTCAGCCAGACAACGATTAAGCCCCTGCTCCAAGGCCACACGCTGCACCGCAAACGGCACCCGCCGCACCAGCGGCAACAACCGATCGGCGCCCTTGAGCAACCACTGTTTGCGACTCAACACAGCCCCACCTCCTCAACCCGCAACATGCCCGCCTGGCCATGCCAGTAACCGTTGCAACCCGCGACAAACACCGGCGGCATCGCGCCCTGCCGCACCTGGTCGTAGGCCCGCACCACATCAGCCATGCCTTCCGCGCGCGGGCTCAGGCGCAACATATCAGCGCCACAAGCCACCAGCCCGGGATAGTCGGCCAGCAGGTTAGTCACGTCCGCCGACATCGTCTGAATCCCATTCAAGGTAAACAGCGCCTGCCCTTCCTGGCTGGTCAAGGCCATGCCGTCCGGGTAGTTGATGCAGCAGAACTGGCAGTCGTCCTTGGGGCGGTTTTCGGCGCGGGCGGTGAAGCAGCGCGCCGAGTAGGCCAGGGGTAAATGGCCGTAGGCGAAGATCTCCACTTCCGGCAACGGCCTGCCCAGTTCCTGCACCTGCGCCAGCACATCGGCGATCAAGCCCTGGGAGCATTCCACCGGCGGCACCCAGCGTTGCATGCCCAAGTCGAGCAATTGCACCAGGGCGTGGCCGTTGTAGAGGTTGAGCGCCGGGCCGCCGACGAAGGGTAATTTGCGTTCAACCAGCAACTGCACCGCACCCATGTCGTTGGCTTCCACCAGCATCTCGCCGTTGTCGCACAGGCGCCGCAGGCGGGACAGTTCGGAGGCTGCCTCGATCAGCGTAAGGCTCGACAACACGATCTGCGCCGAACTGCACGTCTGCAACTCACGGCCCAGGCCCAGCCACTGGTCGAGGTTGAACACGCGGCGTTTCGAGCACACGGTTTCGCCCAGGTAGATCACGTCCAGGGGCAAGTCGGCCATGTCTGCATAGAAGCGCCCGAGGTGGTCCTTGTCCCAATAAAACAGCACCGGTCCGAGACTGAGTTTCATCTGTGTATCCTCATTGCCATGCACGATGGTAAGCCCCCAGGGTGGTCTGGCTGCCTTCGGAGAGCCCGGCCAATACCTGGCGCCATTGCTCCTTGACGACAAAGTTGGCCGGGCTGCTGCGGTGGGCGTCGAGGGCGGCGCGCCAGACGCGGGTGACTTGCTCCACATAGGCCGGACTGCGTTGGCGGCCTTCGATCTTCACCGCTTCCACGCCGATGGCGGCCAGTTCCGGCAGCAGGTCGAGGGTGTCGAGGCTGGTAGGTTCTTCCAGCGCATGGAAACGTTTGCCGCCCACCAGGAAGCGGCCCTTGCACAGGGTCGGGTAGCCGGCGGGTTCGTCCGGGGTGTAGCGGTCGATCAGCACTTCGCTCAAGCGCGCGCTGAGGCCGTCGGCGTCGTCGCTCCAGCGCACCGCCTTGGCCGGCGAGCACACGCCGCACAGGTTGGGCGATTCACCGGTGATGTAAGAGGACAAGTGGCAGCGCCCTTCGGCCATGATGCACAGGCTGCCAAAGCCGAACACTTCGATGGGCACCGTGGCACTGGCAGCCACCTGCTTGACCTGGGCCAGGGACAACACCCGTGGCAGCACCGCGCGACGGATGCCGTAGCGTTCGACGTAGAACTTCAACGCCGCCGCGTGGGTGGCCGAGCCCTGCACCGACAAGTGCAAGGCCATCTGCGGATGGCGCGCGGCAGCGTAGCCAAGCACGCCGGGATCGCCGGCAATCAGTGCGTCCACCCCATGGTCGGCGGCGCGATCGACGGCGCGTTGCCAGCGCGGCCAGATCTTTGGTTGCGGGTAGGTGTTGACCGCCACGTAGAGCTTGCGCTGGTGCTGGCGGATATGGGCGACGGCGGCGTCGAACTGCTTGTCGTCCATGTTCAGCCCGGCGAAGTGCCGGGCGTTGGTGTCATCGCGAAACCCCACATACACCGCGTCGGCGCCTTGGCGCACAGCGGCTTTCAGCGCAGGCAAGTTACCTGCCGGGCAGACCAGTTGCATGGTGACTCCTTAATGGAAATCGGCAAAGGACAGAAACGGCACCGCCGCGCCCTTGAGCACCTGCTGCCCGCGCTCGACGATCACCAGACCGTCGGCCCAACAGGCGGCGACCAACATCGCCGAGCTTTGCTGCGGGTGCAGGATCGCGCGCAGTTGCCCATCGTTGCCGGGGCTCAAGCGCGCACGCAGGTATTGGCGGCGCGGGTTGGGCTTGAGCCATTCAAACGCCGCCGGCACGCTGGCCGGCACCGGCAACACCCGCTCCGCGCCCTGGGCACGCAGCAGGAACGGGCGCACCACCACCAGCGACGTGACCAACGCCGCCGTCGGATTACCCGGTAGGCCTATCCATGGTTTGCCTGCCACCTGACCAAAGGCCAGGGGCTTGCCGGGCTGGATCGCCAAGCGCCAGAACTCGACCTTGCCCAGCTCGCGGATCGCTTGTTTGAGATGGTCCTCCTCCCCCACCGACACGCCGCCGGTGGTCAGCAGCAGGTCGCATTCGGAAGACGCCAGCGCCAACGCATCGCGACTCGCCGCGAGGGCGTCGGCCATCACCCCATAGTCGTGCACCTCCACACCCCAGCCCCGCAGCAGCGCCGCGATGAGGTAACGGTTGCTGTTGTAGATCTGCCCCGGTGCCAGCGACTCACCGGGTTCGCGCAATTCATCACCACTGCTGAGCAGGCACACCCGCAGCGGTCGATAGACCTTGACCCGGGGAATGCCCGCCGCCGCCAGCAGGCCGATTTCCTGGGCGCGCAGGCGCTTGCCGGCGCTCAACACCTGCTGCCCGCGTTGCAGCTCTTCGCCGCGCTTGCGCACGTGGTCCCCCAGGCGTATCGGCGGGCACCAGATGCGTTGGCCATACACGCGGCAACGTTCCTGGGCGACCACACTGTCGGCCCCCGGTGGCAACGGCGCGCCGGTAAAGATGCGCACCGCTTGCCCGGCCTGCAACGGCTCATCGCTGCTGTGCCCGGCGGCGATGCGCCCGGCGACTTCCAGGTGACCGCCCTGCTCCGGCACGTCAAACGCGCGCAGGGCGTAGCCGTCCATGGCGCTGTTGTCCCAGCCCGGCAAGTCGAGGGGCGAAAACACCTCTTCGGCGACCACCCGCCCGAGGGCCTGGGCCAAGGTAATCACCTCGGTGGGCGGTGGTGGCGGTGCCTGCGCGAGCAATTGCTCGATGGCCTCCTCCACCGGCAGCAGGTCGCCGCTGTCACACACGTTCATGAGCGTGACTCACAGGCACTGAGGGCTTGATCGAGCTGCGGCTTGAGGTGCGGCGCGAAATTGCACGGGCCGGTGCGGCTGTCCAGTTGGCCGCAGAGAATCTTGTCCCAGGCCGTGCGGCACGCCCCTGGCGAACCGGGCATGCAGCACACCAGCACACCGTTGCTGAAACCCGCCAGGGCACGGGATTGCAGGGTCGACATGCCGATTTCGGCCAGGGACACCTGACGGAACAACTCGCCGAAGCCGTCCACTTGCTTGTCCAGCAACGGCAGTACGGCTTGGGGGGTGTTGTCGCGCGCGGTGAAGCCGGTGCCGCCGGTCATCAGCACCACTTGCACTTGAGGGTCGGCGATCCACTGCGAAACCCGGGCGCGGATCTGGTAGATGTCGTCCATCACGATGCCGCGGTCGATGAGCATATGGCCGGCGGTTTGCAGACGGTCCACCAGGGTGTCGCCGGAGGTGTCGGTGTCGTAGGTGCGGGTGTCGCTGATGGTCAGTACGGCGATATTCAGGGAGACGAAATTGGGTTGGGTCAGGTGGGCCATGGTCCGGGCTCCAAGCGTTGGAAAGATGGGGGCAGCCTGCGCCGCATTGGGCGTAGGGCCTATTCCTCGGAGGAGGTATGCCGTTGGGGGGCGTGGTCCTTCAGGGGGTTTGGCACAGTGTGGGAACTGGCGCTTTGGGAGCTTTTGATCGTGGTCAACGGTTGGATGTGGCATGGGGTCGCACACGGGTTCGAGGGGGCTGCTTTTTTGTGGGAGCTGGCTTGCCTGCGATAGCGGTCTGTCGGTGTACATATCCGTTATTTGGGTAGCGGCGGCTTATGGTTCCGCCCTTACGGCGGGTCACTTTGGAAAAGCCGGAGTGCCGGCCCAGCCCAAAGTAACCAAAGGGCTCTTGCCCCAACACTCGGTGCCTCGCCTAGGCTCGGCATGCCCGTAATCCGACATGTATTTGGGGGGCCGCCGCCACGCGCCATCCATGGCGCGGGGCGGCTAAACCGGCATCCCTGCCGGTTTACCCCCCAAATCCATGCCGAATTCCGGCCAGCGTGTTTAACGGGGCGCCTAAGATCAAAATCAAGATCAAAAGCCAGAGCCAGAGCCAGAGCCAGAGCAAACCACAGCCCCACTTGATACATGGAGATCCAAATGTGGGAGCGGGCTTGCTCGCGAATGCGGTGGGTCAGGAACAGATATTTTGACTGACACACCGCATTCGCGAGCAAGCCCGCTCCCACAGTTTTGACCCGGTTCCACCCGAACATACCGGTCGGCTTTAAGGCCGCCGCGCTCTGGCTTTTGATCTTACTTGCCCCGTCAAACACGCTGGCCGAACGCAGGCTTGAATCCGTGGGCAATCCGGCAGGACGCCGGGTTAGCCGCCCTGCGCCATGGATGGCGCATGGCGGCGGCCCACGGATTCAAGCCGGAGTGAGGGCATGCCGAGCCTAAGCGAGGCACCGAGTGTTGGGGCAAGAGCCCTTTGGTTACTTTGGGCTGGGCCGGCACTCCGGCTTTTCCAAAGTGAGTCGCTGCAAGAGCGAAACCATAAGCCGCCGTGACCTAAATAATGGATATGTACACAGACAGACCGCCATCGCAGGCAACCCAGCTCCCACAATTACCCCGGATGCCCATCAACCCGCGCCCGCCACAGCATCGGCCCATAACGCCACAAATACAGCCCAAACCCAACGCACCAACACACCCCCGCCATCCACAACCCCACCACCGGCCAAACCCCCACCAAAAACACCCGACACACACACGCCAGATTCATCAACACAAACCCCACCCCCATCCCTCGCGGCAACTGCAACGGCCGCCCCGTATGCCCAAGACTCACCCGCGCAATCATCGCCAAAATCAACCCACCCATGGCCCCCACGGTCAGCGCATGCACCGCCAGACTGGGATTCAACGACACCCCAAAATGCCACAGCGCCATCCCCAGGCACGCCAACGCCAGCCAGGCATAGGCCAAATGCAACGACCACAACAGCGGCACCCGCCACAAGCCACGATCATGCCAGCGCACCAACCGCAACAAATGCCCCAATCCAAGCACAACGAACAGCGCGCCAAGCCACAACTGAGGGAACAGCGCCACCCCACTGGCATAACACAACGCAACCAGGACCGACCCACCCAGCAACAGATAATCCAACCACGGCCAAGGCTTGACCGCCTCAACCCGCCCCAAACCCCGCTGGGTAAAAAACGGAATCACCCGCCCACCGATCAACCCCATCATCGCCGCCACCAGCCACAACCCGGCCAGCACCGCCTGACGTTGCAGGCTCGCGTCAACCAACGACACCCCATCCACCACCGCCAGCAGCACCAACACCAGCACAATGGGGTAGTTGCGCGTCTGTCGTACCTTCCACAGCGTCCAGCCCATCACCCCGGCCACGGCCAACGGAAAGCTCAGTTCCAGCAACGCCAGCAACGGCCACGGTACGTTCAACAACCAGCCCAAGCGCGCCGCTAGCCACAAAGCCACCAGCGCGGCCAAAGGCACACCGCTTAGGCCCGGACGCCCGGTCCAGGTCTGCACCGCCGTCAGCAGGAAACCGGCGATGATCGCCACACCAAAGCCAAACAACAGCTCATGCCGATGCCAGGCCAACCAGCCCCCAGCCGGTTGCCAACCACCGGTCATGCCGCCCAGTGCCAACAGCCATAGGGGGATCGCCAGCGCTGCCAACAGGCAGGCACCAAGAAAAAAAGGCCGAAAGGCCAAGCGAAACAACGGGGTAATCGACAGTGCCTTGCGCCGATCCAGTACTTGCATGTTGCGGCTCCTCAATTCATTTCTGCGCCGATGGTGCACCTGTGCCCGCGTCTTGCCCTTGTCGCAGATCAAGCTGTGCCGAGGGTAGTAGGATTAGCCTTGAGCCCCCTTCCCCTTTGTGTCCCGAGGTATTGATGGTGCTCCATCGTGTCCATCACCAGATCCTGCGCAGTCACCACCTGTTCGAGCCCATGGACGAGGCCCAGCTGAGTGAGTTGATGAGCAACAGCCACTTGCTCAATGTCGACAAGGGCGAGCCGCTGTTTCGCCAGGGCGACCCGGCCGACGCGTTTTACTTTGTGATTGCCGGCGCGGTGAAAATCTACCGCCTGACGCCGGACGGCCAGGAGAAAGTGTTCGAGGTGATCGGCGAACGCCAGACCTTCGCCGAAGCGATGATGTTGATGGACACGCCCAACTACGTGGCGTGCGCCGAAGCGGTGTGCCCGACCCAGGTGTATCGCCTGTCCAACGCCACCTATATGCGCCTGTTGCACAGCAACAGTCGCCTGACCTTCGCCTTGCTCGGCACGCTGTGCGTACGCCTGCACCAGCGGGTCAACGAGATCGAAACGTTGTCGCTGAAAAACGCCACCCACCGCGTGGTGCGCTACCTGCTCACGCAACTGGTGCGCCTGCAGAGCAGCGAGACGCGCTTTGAACTGCCCATGGCCAAGCAGTTGATCGCCGGGCACTTGTCGATTCAGCCGGAGACGTTTTCGCGGATTATCCGGCGCCTGATCGATGAAAAGATCATCACCCAGGACGGTCGTCATATCGCCATTCTCGACCGTTCGCGCCTGGAGCAATTCGAGTGAAAACCTGCCTCTACTGCCAGCATCGCAATGCCGTGGAGCGCGACACCTGCGAGCACTGCGCCATGCCGCTGCCGGCGTCCGAGGCCAGCAACCAGGCCCGGCGGCTGAGCCGCTTCCAGTGGTTTTGCCTGGGGCTGCTGCTGTTTTGCATCGCGATGTTCTTCTGGTTGCCCCGGGATATTTACTGACCTTCGGTCAACTGCCGGTACAACTGCGGCAAGCGCTGCGGCAACTGCTGCGGCTGGCGGATCAGGGTGAAGCCATTCGCGCCGAACATGTACGGCAGGTAGTCGCCGGCCTGTTTGTCGATGGTGATGCAGAACGGGATCAAGCCCGCGCGCCGCGCCTGCAGCACCGCCTGGCGGGTGTCTTCCACGCCATAGCGGCCCTCGTACAGGTCCAGGTCATTGGGCTTGCCATCGGTGAGCAGCAACAGCAGCTTGCGCCGTTGCGTGCAGGCGCCCAACACCTCGGTGGCCTGGCGAATGGCGGCCCCCATGCGCGTGTAATAGCCCGGCTTGAGGCCCTGGATCACGCCGCGTATACGGTCGTCGTAGGGTTGCTGGAAGGATTTGAGTACCTGCAAGCGCACCTGATGCCGGCGCAAGGACGAAAAACCATACAGCGCAAACCGGTCCCCGGCGCCGGCCAGGCTTTCACCGAACAGCAGCAGGCTGTCGCGGATCACGTCGATGACTTTTTGCGTGTCGTTCAGATGGGCATCGGTGGACATCGACAGGTCCGCCAGCAGCAGGCACGCGAGGTCGCGCTGGCGGTAACGCTGTTCCATGAACAGGCCGTGCTCGGCACAGGCCGCGTGCTGGCGCTGCACATGAAAATCCAGCCACGCTTGCAGGTCGAGCTCGCTGCCCTGGGGTTGCTGGCGCTGCCATTGGCGGTCGGTGCGCAGCCGTTGGAACTGACGACGCAGGCGTTGGGCCTGGGCTTGCAGGCGTGGAGGCAGCGATTGCGGCGCCGCATCGCGCGGCTGCATCAGTTGCAGGTTGACGAAGGCCTCTTGCAGGCGCTGTTGGCGATAGTCCCATTCGGGCAGCTTGATGCCTGCGCCGAGGGGGATGTCATCGACGTCGGCGGGCGGCAGGTCGAGGTGCAGTTTCAGCCCGCCACTTTTGCGCACGCGCTGGCGGGACAGGCTCAGTTGGTCGAGGTCTTCGGCCACGCGGGCGGCGTCGGGGTCGTCGCTGTCGTCGGTCCAGCGGTCGAGGTCGACGTGTTCGGTCCAGCTGAACAGGTTTTCCAGGCGCACCACCAACAGTCCGCCGTCGCGGCGCTTGTCATCCAGGCGTGTGGCCCGCTTGGGCGCGCCGTGTTGCTCACCGGGCAGCGCTGACAGGTCGTCGCCCGTGTCGTCGAGGTCGGCACTGTGCGGCGTGTCCAGATGCAACGGCGGGTACAACCACAACGGCAACGGCCACGGCGCACGTTCGCTGCGCGGCAAATGGCGCACGCTGCCGGGTTCGCGCAGGGCCTTGCGCAGGGCTTTTTCCAGCGCCGCTTCATCGGGACGCAAGTTGACGGGGTCGGGACGCAGGGCGATATGCGCGTCCACCAGGCGCCGGTAGCTGGGGCCCATGGCGGGATAGCGTTGCAGCAGCAGCCAGGTCCAGCGCTGGTTGTCCCGCGCCCAGTGGGTCATCGGGCCGGACTGTGCGGCGAGCAGTACCAACCAGCGATAGAGTTCCAGGTTGAGGGCGGCGTGGGGGAACACCGCCAGGCGCGATGGCAGGCGCAAGCGGTTGCCGTCGCAGCTGGCCAGCGGTGCCTGTTTGCAGGTGCCGGCGATGCGCATCAGCAGGTTGCGGCGCAGCAGCAGGTCGCGCTCGCCCGCCGCTTCCAGGGCGATGCCGCCTGCGCCGCCGAGGGCGCGAAACAGTAGCGCCAGGCTGCGTTGGCGGTCACTCAAGTGGACCTGTGCTTCGGGGAAATCCACGCTGGCGCGACGGGTGATAAAGCGGTGCCAGGCACTGCCGACCCACTCTTCCAGCTCCAGGGTAAAGGCCATGGGCATTGCTCCAAACGTAAAACGGCCCGCTGTACCAGCCGGGCCGCCCTCTTGGGGATTAACGATCAGTTCACAATCGGCACCGGTTCACCGACCACCGCGCGCCGTTGCCGGAAGCTGTACAGGTAGCAGAGCAGCCCCAGCAGGAACACCACGCCGCTGGCCAACCGCGCCCAGAACAGCGTCTGCAGATGTTCGGTCGTGGCCATGAACGGCAAGGCCACGCCGTCTACCGGCCAGCGTTGCAGCCACACCTGCACGGCGCCGGCGGCGGTGAGGAACAGGGTGATCATCACCATCGACAACACCATCAGCCAGAAGCCCCAGACCTCAATGGTCTGCGCGCGTGCATCCGGCGCTTCACCGAGTCCACGCAAGCGCGGCATGGCGTAGCTGATCAGGGTCATCACGATCATGGCGTAGGCACCGAAGAACGCCAGGTGGCCGTGGGCCGCCGTGAGCTGGGTGCCGTGGGTGTAGAAGTTGACGGGTGCCAAGGTATGCAGGAAACCCCAGACCCCGGCGCCGAAGAACGCCGTCACCGTGGTGCCCTTGGCCCACAGCGTCGCAGCGCGGTTGGGGTGCTCGCGGCGCCGGCGCTTGACCATGGTAAAGGCGAACATCACCATCGCCAGGAACGGCAGCGGTTCCAGCGCCGAGAAGATCGAGCCGACCCACAGCCACACCTGCGGCGCGCCGATCCAGAAGAAGTGGTGCCCGGTGCCGATGATCCCGGTGATCAAAGCCATGGCGATGATCACGTACAGCCATTTCTCTACCACTTCACGGTCCACGCCGGTGACCTTGATCAGCACGAACGCGAGCATCGAGCCCATGATCAATTCCCACACGCCTTCGACCCACAGGTGCACCACCCACCACCAGTAGAACTTGTCCCGCGCCAGGTTGCCGGGGTTGTAGAAGGAGAACAGGAAGAACACGGCAAGGCCGATCAGCCCGGTCATCATCACCATGCTGACCGTGGTCTTGCGGCCCTTGAGCAGGGTCATGCCGATGTTGTAGAGAAAGCCCAGGCACACCACGACAATGCCCATCTTGGTGATGGTCGGTTGCTCAAGGAACTCGCGGCCCATGGTGGGCAGCAGCTCGTTGTGGGTCAGCTTGGCCAGCGCCGCATAGGGCACCAGCAAGTAGCCGAGGATGGTCAGCACCCCGGCCACGGCAAACACCCAGAACAACAGGATCGCCAGTTTCGGACTGTGCAGCTCGCGGTCCGCCTCCTCGGGCACCAGGTAATACGCGGCGCCCATAAAGCCGAACAGCAGCCATACGATCAGCAGGTTGGTATGGACCATCCGCGCCACGTTGAACGGGATCAGCGGGAACAGAAAGTCACCCACCACGTATTGCAGGCCCATGATCAGGCCGAACAGCACCTGGCCGACAAACAGCATCAGGGCAAACACAAAGTAGGGTTTGGCCACGGCCTGGGATTGGAATTTCAGATAGGGATTGGCGCTGCGCATGGCTCAGCCCTCCTTGTTCGGTGGCCAGTTATTGGTGTCGATCTTCGAGCTCCACTTGAGGAACTCGGCCAGATCACCCACTTCCTGGTCGCTGAGATTGAATTGCGGCATGGCCCGGCGCCCTGGCACGCCCAGGGGTTGCATCTTCATCCAGGCGTGCAGGAACGGCTTGAACCCTTCTTCACCCCCCCGGCGCTGGAACACATTGCCCAACTCCGGCGCAAAGTAGGCGCCCTCGCCCAGCAGGGTGTGGCAGCCGACGCAGTTGTTGCGCTCCCACACACCCTTGCCGCGCACCACCGCTTCAGTGAGCTGGTCGACGTTGCTGCGGGTGGGAAAGGTCTGTTCGGTGTGGTAGGTCAGGGCCAGGAAAATCAGGAAGAAGAACACGCTCCCTCCGAAGTAGATATTCCTGGCCATGCCCTTGGTGAAGGTCTCTGACATGGTCGTCTTCCTCATGGCTTGGCGGGGGCCATGATAGGAAGGCGGGGTATGGAAAGTGATTGATGGCGATCAAGAAGTGGGGATTGTGGGTGGGTGCCTTATAAGTAAAGCGCGAACCCAATGACGGTCATGACCGCTCCAGAAAGGTTGAGCACCAGGCAGGGCGCGATGATCCAGAACTTTAATCTTCTTGGGATTCTCGCCACCTCGTCAAGGTCCACAAGTCTTCGCCAGTAAAAGACTTTCGGCATGATCAACACATAGGCCAGCAGCATTAATCGCATTGCCTTCCCCTCAAAAGGCTGACCGCGAAATAGATACTTGTTTGAAACGATGAAAACGCTATGGGGCAAATAGTTTTCCGCTGTTTCCAGTTTGGTAAGCATGCTGTACGCGATCCCTGGAAAACTAAGCATCATGATCAGCGCAGCAACGATGCCGACTAGTTCCCAGTCCATTTAATTCCCCGCGCTTTCGTAAAGGCGAACACCCACATTTTCCCCAAGGCGGTTTCCAATGGCGCCGCCCGCCAAGCCGCCGACAGCCCCGCCAACAATCATGCAGGCTAGCGCACCCAAGCCTCCCGTAGGTATGCCAAAAACCACTGCACACCCGCCTACCGCCGCTGACGCTCCGATATGCCCAATACCTGCCGCCCCAGCCACCCCAAACACCAGCTTTCCACCCTCAACATATTTAGCCTTCGTACACACCTCCTCCCGCCCTAACGAACAGGCCTCGGTGATTTCCAACGCCGTGACGCCCACATCCAGTGCAATCCCGATATACGTGCCTTTTTTCAACATTTGCGAGGCTTTGGCGATACGCGTGACGGTCTCTTCATACCGCCGAATCTCACCATGGTGCCAATAGCTCTTACTGGAGATCCCGAGCATTTTCTTGATCGAGCCTTCGTTCTTCAGGCCCGTTCCCAGGCGAGCCAGCCCGGACAACTGGCCATCCAGTTGCGTGAACAACGCCCGGCGTTTGAGAAGGAACTCATCCCTCGCAGCCATGCTGCCCTTGCGCAGGTACTGCTTATGCAACGCGTCGATGTCCTTGAGGGTCTGCTCGACTTGCGCCAGGTGCCTGCTCCAGGCGCCGCTGGCACTGCCGATGCTGAGGGACGCATGGGTCATGATGGCCTGAAGCTGGTCATAATTTTTTATCAGAAAGTGATCGGCGGCAGAATGCGCCAGCAGCGCGTGTTTCACATGCTGTGCCGAGCGCATCAACTTGGCTTCTTCAGTGGTGCAAGACGCCGTGCGGCTATCGCCGATAATCACCAGGTGCCCCGGCAGCACCACGGTGTTGCGGATGTGTTGGTTGAGGATGTCGAACTTTGTCTGTGTATGCGGATCAAGCGACAAGCTGAGCTTGAGCAATGGGTAGGGTTGCGGTCGTTCATTGATAAATGCGTAGGGTCCTTGCATCGCGTGCACCTCCAAGACTGTGGCGCACGACTATAGGAAGGCACTGCATAGGGGGTAAGGCAGTGTCCGGGGCATAACTCATGTTTCGGAAGTGAAGTACAAATGAGCAGGAAATCGCCTACATGAACGAGCCACTGATTAACGCTGTCAGCAGATAACTCCGATAAGCAGCACCAGCACCACAGCCCATCCCAACAGCATCAGGCGCCACCGCCAGGGCGCATGCCGCAGCTCCATAAACCCGTCCGCAATCAGCCACGCCTTGGAGGCCGCCAACAGCAGCACCACCAGCCACAACCCCGCAGCGCCCGCCAGCACCGTCCCGGCGCTCAGCGATACCAGCAGCACCCAACACACCAGCAACCCCTGCGACGCGCTCATCGGTCCCTCACCCCATCACATACACCACCGGAAACAACACCACCCACACCAGGTCCACCATGTGCCAGTACAACACCCCCGACTCCACCCCGCTCACTGCCACCCTTCCCCGCCAGCAGGCAACGGCCAGCCAGCCGAGGATCAGCATGCCCAACAGCACATGCAAAAAATGAAACCCCGTGAGCATCCAGTACAAGGTAAAGAACCGGCTGTACTCCAAGCCCAGCCCAACACCTGCCAGGTGGGCGTATTCGCCGAGCTTGATCGCCACGTACACCAGCGCTACCAGCAGGGCCGCCACAAACAAGGCGGCACCGCGCCGCGATTGCTGCACACGCACCTGCTGCAACCCCAGCGCGGCAAGCAAGCCGGCGGTCAGCAGGCTCACGGTCATCGCCAGCCCGGTGGAGCTGTCCAGCTGGCTGCGACCCAGGGCAAACACTTCGGGTTCAAGGCGCTGCGTCACCACAAATGCGAGGATCAAAATCGCAAACACCGTCAGCTCGGCGAGGATGAAAAACCACATCGCCAAGTCGCCCGGCAGGCGCCGTGATTCAGGCAAAGTGCACATCCACCACGTCCATCAGTGCCGCGACGGTTTGCGGGTCGTCGCTCAGGGCCTGGGCCAGGCAGGCCAGGCAGGCTTCGCGCGGTGGCATGCCGGCGGCGATCAGGCGGGCGGTGAAGATCAGTAGGCGCGTGGAGGCGACTTCCTCCAGATCGTGTTGATCGAGACGCCGCAACGCCTGGCCCAAGCGCACCACTTCAGCCGCCAGCGCACTGTCCACCTGGGCCTCCTGGGCGACGATGCGCGCTTCGTCCGTAGCCGCCGGATAGTCGAAGCGCATGGCCACGAAGCGCTGGCGGGTGCTGGGTTTCATGCCCTTGAGCAGGTTCTGGTATCCGGGGTTGTACGACACCACCAGCATGAACGACGGTGGCGCCTTGACCACTTCCCCCGTGCGTTCCAGGTACAACTCGCGGCGGTCGTCGGCCACCGGGTGCAGGACCACAGTGGTGTCCTGGCGCGCCTCGACCACTTCGTCGAGGTAGCAGATGCCGCCTTCGCGCACCGCGCGGGTCAGCGGGCCGTCCTGCCACCAGGTGCCCTGCGCACCGATCAAATGGCGGCCAACCAGGTCGGCGGCGCTAAGGTCGTCGTGACAGGCCACGGTGTACAGCGGCAACTGCAGGCGGTGCGCCATATGCTGCACAAAGCGGGTCTTGCCGCAGCCGGTGGGGCCCTTGATCAGCACCGGCATGCGGTGGCGCCAGGCGTGTTCGAACAGCAGGCATTCATTGTCGACGGGTTGATAGAACGGCTCGGTCATCACACACATCCAAAGCAGATTTGCGGCCACGCTAAGGGCGCCTGCGACAACCTGGCAAGCGCTACCCAAGGCAAACTTGATCGCCGTCAAGCGAGCATTCCAACACCTCGCCATAGTCTGGCCGGGCACTAAGAACCTGCGCCCCGCACCCCGTTGCGCGGCACCGCAAAGGTCTCGCCTGAGGAGTAAATGGAATGCTGACTCGCCACAGAAAAACCTTCACCCTGAGCCTCGCCAGCCTGAGCTGCGCGCTGGCCCTCGCCCTGCCCTTGAGCGCCCATGGCGCGGCCACGCCTGCCGTGGTGAAAACCGCCGGTGCGCCGGACATGAGCCAGGCCGACTTCGACGCCTCCAAGCAGATTTACTTCGAACGCTGCGCCGGCTGTCACGGCGTGCTGCGCAAGGGCGCCACCGGTAAACCGCTGACCCCGGACATCACCCAATCCCGTGGCCAGGCCTATCTGGAAGCGCTGATCACCTACGGTTCCCCCGCCGGCATGCCGAACTGGGGCACCTCCAATGCGCTGACCAAAAGCCAGATCAGCAGCATGGCCAGCTTCATCCAGCACACCGCGCCCACCCCGCCCGAATGGGGCATGGCCGAGACGCTCAAGACCTGGAAAGTGCTGGTCAAGCCTGAAGACCGGCCGCAGCGCCAGCTGAATAAACTCAACCTGGAAAACCTGTTTTCCGTGACCCTGCGCGACGACGGCAAGATCGCCCTGATCGATGGCGACACCAAGCAGATCGTCAAGCTGATCGACACCGGCTACGCCGTGCACATCTCGCGGATTTCCGCCTCGGGCCGCTACCTGCTGGTGATCGGCCGCGATGCCAAGATCGACATGATCGACCTGTGGCCCGCCGAGCCGACCAAGGTCGCCGAGATCAAGGTCGGCATCGAAGCGCGCTCGGTGGAAACCTCCAAGTTCAAGGGCTTCGAGGACAAATACACCATCGCCGGCTCCTACTGGCCGCCGCAGTTCACGATCATGGACGGCGAAACCCTGGAGCCCAAGCAGATCGTCTCGACCCGTGGCATGACTGTGGACAAGCAGGAGTACCACCCCGAACCGCGCGTAGCGGCGATCATCGCGTCCCACGAATGGCCGGAGTTCATCGTCAACGTCAAGGAAACCGGCAAGGTCATGCTGGTCAATTACCAGGACATCAAGAACCTCACCATCACCACCATCGACGCCGCGCCGTTCCTGCATGACGGCGGTTGGGACAGCACCCATCGCTACTTCCTCACGGCGGCCAACAACTCGAACAAGGTCGCGGTGATCGACTCCAGGCAGCGCACCCTCGCCGCCCTGGTGGACGTCGGCAAGACCCCACACCCCGGGCGTGGCGCCAACTTCGTGCACCCGCAATACGGGCCGGTGTGGGCCACCAGCCACTTGGGCGATGGCGGGATCTCGGTGATCGGCACCGACCCGATCAAGCACGCGCAATACGCCTGGAAACAGGTGGCATCGCTCACCGGCCAAGGGGGCGGCTCGCTGTTTATCAAGACCCACCCCAATTCCCACCACCTCTACGTCGATACCACCCTCAACCCCGACGCCAAGCTCAGCCAGTCGGTGGCGGTATTCGACATCAACCACCTCGACAAGGGCTACAGCGTACTGCCGATCGCCGAGTACTCGGGCATCAAGCAAGGCGCACTGCGTGTGGTGCAACCGGAATACAACAAGGCTGGTGACGAGGTGTGGTTCTCGGTGTGGAACGGCCAGACCGAGGAGTCGGCGCTGGTGGTGATCGACGACAAGACCCTCAAGCTCAAGCAGGTGATCAAGGACAAGCGCCTGATCACACCGACCGGCAAGTTCAACGTGTTCAACACCCAACACGACATTTATTGAGCCGCATCAACAAGAGAACCCGCCATGAAAAATATGCTCCTCGCATTGCTCGCCAGCACCGCCTTTATCGGCCTGCAACCGGCCCTCGCCGAGGATGGCCCGGCGCTGTTCAAGAGCAAACCTTGCGCGGCCTGCCACAGCATCGACAGCAAACTGATCGGGCCGTCGCTCAAGGAGGTCGCCGCCAAGAACGCGGCGGTGAAAGACGCCGCCGTCACCCTCGCCAGCCATATCCAGAACGGCACCCAGGGCAACTGGGGACCGATCCCGATGCCGCCGAACCAGGTGACGGATGCCGAAGCGAAGACGTTGGCCACCTGGATCCTGACCTTGAAATAACCCCAAGGAGCACGCCATGCAAGTTTCGATGATCGGTTCGGCCGTGGCGCTGCTCCTACTCATTCCCGCGCCCGTCAATGCAGCAGTGGATGCCCTACGCCTGGAGCACCTGCTGACCCAGGACTGCGGCGCCTGCCACGGCCTGTACCTGACCGGCGGCCTTGGCCCGCCACTGACGCCCCAGGCCCTGGCCGGACAAAGCCGTGACAGCCTGATCGCCACCGTGACCTATGGCCGCCCGACCCGCGCGATGCCTGGCTGGGCGCCGCTGCTCAGCGCCAGTGAGATCGCCTGGCTGGTCGACCGCCTCTTGCAAGGAAGCCTCGCGCCATGATCCGTCCCCTGTGTTTATCCCTGTGCCTGTTGCTCGGCGCCTGCACCCAGCCAACGTTGCGCGGCAGCGGCGACCTGGGCGTGGTGATCGAACGCGCCAGCGCCAGTGTGCAAATCATTGAAACCAGCGGCATGACCGCACTGGCACGCCTCGATGGCCTGGGCGACCTGTCCCACGCCTCGGTGGTGTTTTCCCGCGACCAGCGCTACGCCTATGTGTTTGGCCGCGACGGCGGGCTGACCAAGGTTGACCTGCTGGGCCAACGCATCGAAAAACGCATCATCCAGGGCGGCAACAGCATTGGCGGCGCGATCAGCCAGGATGGGCGCCTGATTGCCGTGTCCAACTACCTGCCCGGCGGGGTCAAGGTGTTTGATGCCGCCACCCTGGCCCTGGTCGCCGACATCCCCGCCACCGCGCTGCCGGACGGCAAACGCTCACGGGTGGTGGGCCTGGTGGACGCCCCCGGCCAGCGCTTCGTGTTCAGCCTGTTCGACACGGGCGAGATCTGGAGCGCGGACTTCAGCCACGGCACCCCGCCCACCATCACCCGCTTCAAGGACATCGGCGAGCAACCCTACGACGCGCTGATCACCGCCGATGGCCGCTACTACATGGCCGGGCTGTTCGGTGAAGACGGCATGGCCCAGCTCGACCTGTGGCACCCGGAACAAGGCGTCAAGCGGGTGCTCGCCGACTACGGCCGTGGCCAGGCCAAACTGCCGGTGTACAAGATGCCCCACCTCGAAGGCTGGGCCGTGGCCAACCACCAGGCCTTCGTGCCCGCCGTGGGCCGCCACCAAGTCCTGGTGATGGACGCACGCAGCTGGCAGCAGACCGCTGCCATCGCCGTGGCCGGCCAGCCGATCTTCGTCACCGCGCGGCCGGATGGACGCCAGCTGTGGGTCAACTTCGCCTACCCGGACAACGATCGCGTGCAGGTACTCGACACGCAAACCCACCAGATCGTCGCCGACCTGCACCCCGGGCCCGGCGTGCTGCACATGGAGTTCACCGGGCGTGGCGAGCAGCTGTGGCTGTCGGTGCGCGACGGTGAGCAGGTGCAGATCTGGGACCCCTATCGCCTGACCCTGCTCAAGACCTTGCCGGCCTTGAGCCCCAGTGGAATTTTCTTCAGCAGCCGCGCGCAAAAAATGGGGTATTGAGATGGACCTTGACCTGCTCAGCCAGCAATTGATCGAACGCTACCAGCACGGCATGCCGCTGTGCGCCGAGCCCTATCGGGAAATGGCCCAGGTGCTGGGCTGCCGCGAAGCCGAGGTGATGGCCTGCCTGCAACGCCTGGAACTGGCCGGCGCCCTCTCGCGCATCGGCCCGGTGTTCGAGCACACTCGCGCCGGCGCCAGCACCCTCGCCGCCCTGGCGGTGCCGCTCGAACGCCTGGAACAGGTGGCCCAACGGGTCAGCCAGTACCCGGAGGTCAATCACAACTATGGCCGCGAGCACCATTACAACCTGTGGTTCGTGCTCACCGGGCCGCACCGCCAGCACCTGGAACAAATCCTTGGCGAGCTGGAGAAAGACACCGGCCTGCGCCCCCTGGATTTGCCAATGCTCACCGCCTACCGCATCGATCTCGGGTTCTCCCTGGGAGCCCACCCGTGATCACGCCTCTGAACCACGAGCAAATGCTCGACCTACGCCAGTGCCTGGAGCGGGGCTTGCCGGTGGTCACGCGGCCCTACGACGACCTCGCCGAGCGCATCGGCGCCCATCACGACCAAGTGTTGCAGCAGATGCAGCAATGGCAGGAGCAAGGCCTGTTCCGCCGTGTCGGCCTGGTCCTCAACCACCGCGCCCTGGGTTTTGTCGCCAACGCCATGCTGGTGCTCGACGTGCCGGATGCGCTGGTGGATGAAGTGGGCACGCGCCTGGGCCGCGCGCCGCGCATCAACCTGTGTTACCAGCGCCCGCGCCGCCTGCCACTGTGGCGCTACAACCTGTTCTGCATGGTGCATGGCCGTGAGCGCGAGGAGGTCGTGACGCATATCCACGCGGTGCTGGAACAGCAACAGCTGAGTGACCTGCCCCACCACGTGCTGTTCAGTACCCGTGCCTACAAACAATGCGGCGGGCGTTTTGCGCCGCCACCGTCCCAGGTATGGGCCCATGGATGACCTCGACCGCCGCCTGATCAACCGCCTGCAACACGGCCTGCCGCTGGTGCGCCAACCCTGGCAGCAACTGGCACAGGAGTTGGCGAGCCGCCCCTGCGAAATACTCGATCGCCTGCATGACTTGCTTGAAGACGGCGTGCTCACGCGCTTCGGCCCGATGTTTGACATCGAGCAACTGGGCGGCGCCTTTACCCTCGCCGCCCTGGCCGTGCCCGAAGCGCGATTCGAGACAGTAGCGGCGCAACTCAACGACCTGCCGCAAGTGGCCCACAACTACCGCCGCGAGCACCCCTGGAACATGTGGTTCGTGCTGGCCTGCGCCAGCGCCCCGGAGCTGGCACAGGCCCTGTCCCGCATCGAAGCCCTCACGGGGCTGGCGGTGCTCAACCTGCCGAAGGAGCACACCTACCATGTCGGTCTGTATTTCCCGGTCTGACAACGCCCTGGCCCTGCGCCTGATCGCCCTGACCCAGAGCGGCCTACCGCTGGTGGAAGATCCCTGGGCCTGGCTCGCCGAGCAATTGGGCATCAGCGTCGAATCGACCCTGGACTTGCTCAAGCGCCTGCAAGCCGAAGGTGCGATCCGCCGCATCGCCGCGGTGCCCAATCATTACCGCCTCGGTTATCGGCACAACGGCATGACCGTGTGGGACGTGGCCGATGCGCAGATGCCGCGCCTGGGTGAACTGCTGGGCGCGCAGCCCTTCGTCAGCCATTGCTACCGCCGCCCACGCCGCCCGGATTGGCCGTACAACCTGTTCGCCATGGTGCATGGGCGCAGCCGCGAAGAAATCGACAGCTACCGCGAACACCTGCGCTACCTGCTGGGCGATGCCTGCCGCGCCGACGAGATGCTGGTGAGCAGCCGCATCCTGAAAAAAACCGGCCTGCGCCTGCCCCCCTCGCACTAAGGAGTTGCCATGCTGCGGATCAGTCAGTACTTGCGCACAGTGGCCGGCCAATGCCCGCCGCCTCGCGCCTCGACACCGGGCGGTGATCGCCCGCCGGTGGTGATCTGGAACCTGTTGCGCCGCTGCAACCTCACCTGCAAACACTGTTACGCCACCAGCGCCGACAGCGTGTTTCGCGATGAGTTGGACACCGCCACGGCGCTGCGGGTGATCGACGATTTGCACGCGGCCGGGGTGCGCGTGTTGATCTTGTCCGGCGGCGAACCGTTGCTGCGCGAGGACCTGTTCCAGCTCAGCGCCTACGCCCGGCAAAAAGGCTTTTTCGTCGCGCTGTCGACCAACGGCACGCTGATCGACGAGCACAACATCCAGCAGATCGCCGACGCCCGCTACGACTACGTCGGCATCAGCATCGATGGGCTGGAGGCAACCCACGATGCGTTCCGGCAGATGCACGGCAGTTTCCGGTGCTCGCTGCACGCCATCCGCCTGTGCCGGGAAGCCGGCATTCGCGTGGGCCTGCGTACCACGCTGACCCAGGCCAACCATGCCCAGTTGCCGCAACTGCTGGCGCTGATGCGCAGCTACGACGTGCAGAAGTTCTACCTGTCGCACCTCAACTACAGCGGACGCGGCAAGCGCAGTCGCCTGCTGGACGCCCACCGCCAGATGGGTCGCGATGCGATGACGCTGATTTTCCAGCAGGCCTGGCACGACATCGAACACGGTGTGGCCAGCGACTTCGTCAGCGGCAACAACGACGCCGACGCCATCCTGTTGCTGCAATGGGTGCACCGCCACCTGCCCGAGCACTACCCGCAGCTGGAACACCTGCTACATGACTGGGGCGGCAATGCGTCGGGTTGCGGCATCGCCAATATCGACAACACCGGCGAAGTGCACCCGGACACCTACTGGTGGCAACACTCGGTGGGCAACGTGCGCAATACCAGCTTCCGCCACCTCTGGCTGGACCAGCCCGACCCGTTGCTGCTGCGCCTGCGCGAGCACCCGCGGCAGATCGGCGGGCGCTGTACCGAGTGCCGCTGGCTGGCGATCTGCAACGGCAACACGCGTACCCGCGCCTGGGCCGATGGCGACCTCTGGGGCCCGGACCCCGGTTGTTATCTGAGCGACGCCGAGATTGCCCGCCACCCCCTCGACCTGATCCCGTGCGCTACCCGGTGACACAACCGCGGGCGCCCTCCTGATGATGAACCAAGGACGTCTCATGCACCTTCCGACCGCCTTACCCGCCAGTTTGCACAGCCCCTTCCACCCCGGCGAAGTCGCGCTGGTGGGCGCCGGCCCCGGCGACCCACGCCTGCTGACGCTGCGCGCCTGGAGCCTGTTGATGCAGGCCGACGCGGTGGTGTTCGACCGCTTGATCAGCGCCGAACTGCTGAGCCTGATCCCCCTCACCTGCGCGCGTCACTACGTGGGCAAGGCCAGCGGCTACCACAGCCTGCCCCAGGCGCAACTCAACGCACTGCTGGCGGAGTTGGCCGAGCAGGGTCAGCGCGTGGTGCGCCTCAAGGGTGGTGACCCGTTCATCTTCGGGCGCGGCGCCGAGGAGCTGGAATATCTGCTCGCGCGCGACATTCCCTGCCAGGTGGTGCCGGGCATCACCGCGGCGTCCGGGTGCAGCGCCTACGCGGGGATCCCGCTGACCCACCGCGACCTGGTCAACTCCTGCCGCTTCGTCACCGGGCATTTGCAACGCGACGGCGCCTTGAAACTGCCGTGGGCCAGCCTCGCGGAGCCGAGCCAAACCCTGGTGTTCTACATGGGCCTGGCGAACCTGGCGCTGATCGCCGAACACCTGGTGGCCGCTGGCTTGCCGGGCGATACGCCGGCGGCGCTGATCAGCAACGGTGCACGTGCCGACCAGCACGTGGCCCGTGGCACCTTGCGTGAGTTGCCGGCCCTGGCCGCCGCCTGCGAACCCGGCGTGCCGACCCTGACGGTGATCGGCGCGGTGGTAGACCTGTTTGCCGACGCCGCCCTGCACTACCCGGCCAGCCTGTCGGCGCCCCGCGCAGCGGTGGCGCCATGAAACGCCTGTGGCTGCTGCCATTGCTGTGGGCCAGCGCCGCCCATGGCACGCCGGCCGAGGACTACCACCAGTACTGCGAGAGCTGCCATGGCCTCAATCGCATCGGCGCCAGCGGCCCGGCGCTGCTGCCGGAAAGCCTCGGGCGGATCAAGCCGGAGGAGGTTCGAAAGGTCATCGCACAGGGCCGCGCGGCCAGCCAGATGGCCGCCTTTGCAGCGCAACTGAGTGCGGCACGGATCGACGCCCTGGCAGACTTCCTGCAACAGCCGCCCGCCACGCCGGTCAGCTGGGCGGCACAAGACATCGGCAACAGCCACCGCCTGCTGGCCGACCTGCGCCAGTTGCCGACCACCCCGCAACACCACGCCGACCCGCTCAACCTGTTCGTGGTGGTGGAGTCCGGCGACCATCACATCGACATCCTCGACGGTGATCGTTTCACCGTGCTGGACCGCTTCGCCAGCCACTTTGCCGTGCACGGCGGGCCCAAGTTCTCGCCGGATGGACGCTTCGTGTATTTCGCCTCGCGGGACGGCTGGATCAGCCTGTACGACCTGCACAACCTCACCCTGATCGCCGAGACCCGCGCCGGGCTCAACACCCGCAACCTCGCGGTGAGCAAGGATGGGCGCTGGGTGCTGGTGGGCAACTACCTGCCGGGCAACCTGGTGGTGCTCGATGCGCGGGATTTGTCGCTGGTCAAGACACTGCCCACCGGCTCACGGGTCAGCGCCGTGTATACCGCACCGCCGCGCAACAGTTTTGTGGTGGCGCTCAAGGACGTGAACGAGGTGTGGGAGCTGTCCTATGCCGCCCGCAACCCCACCTTCGAACCCCGGCGCATCGCGGCCCGTGACGTGCTCGATGACTTCTCGTTCACCCCGGATTACCGCCAGTTGCTCGCCACGTCACGCAAGGCCGGGGGCGGCCAGGTGATCGATCTGGATTCAGGCGCCGTGGTCACGGACATCCCGCTGGCGGGCATGCCGCACCTGGGCTCCGGCACCTATTGGCGGCGCAACGGCCAGTGGGTGTTCGCCACGCCGAATATCAGCCAAGGGCAAATCAGCGTGCTCGACCCCGTCACCTGGAAACTGATCAAACAGATTCCCACCCTGGGCCCGGGCTTTTTCATGCGCAGCCATGTCAACTCGCGCTATGTGTGGAGCGATGTGTTTTTCGGCCCGGACAACGATGCCATCCACTTGATCGACAAACAGACCCTGGAAATCGCCCACACCCTGCGCCCGGTCCCCGGCAAGACCGCTGCCCACGTGGAATTCACCCGCGATGGGCGCTACGTACTGCTGAGCATCTGGGCCAGCGACGGCGCACTGATCGTGTACGACAGCCAGACGCTTGAGGAGATCAAGCATCTGCCGATGAACAAGCCGTCGGGCAAGTACAACGTGGGCAACAAGATTGAGTTTGCCGAAGGCACGTCGCACTGAGGCCTGTTAACGATCAACTGTGGCGAGGGAGCTTGCTCCCGCTCGACAGCGCAGCTGGAGCCGGCTTTTTTGGGAGCGCTACGCACTCCAGCGGGAGCAAGCTCCCTCGCCACAACAAGTTCCCTTCCTCCAGCAAGGCCGTTCACCACAGGAGTGTGTCGCCCAGGCTGATATGGTCACAGTCACCGTGTACCGTGAACCCTTCGCCGGTACGGCGCAGTTTCCCGCGTTGCTGGGCCTGGGTGAACTCATCGTCGCTGCGGGCAAACTGCCCCTGGCCGATGTAGTGGTAACCCGCCGCCACCAGGCGTTCAAAACTCAGCTGACGCATGCTGCCGCTATGGGCTTGCGTCGGTTGCGCGCGGTACCGCCGAGGCGGACGGGCGTAGTCGAACAGGTGCAATCGATCCGGCTCCAGGGTGATCAGGCTGTCGAGCTTGGACTCAAAGCTGGCCAGGGTCTGCCAGGCCGCGCCGTAGCCCAGGTCGACACTCACTGAACGAAAATCGAAGGTACGCGCCGCATCGATCAACGACTGGATCGGTGCGGGGTTGCGGTAGCACAACGGGGAGGGTTCGCCCTCGGCGCCGGCATCGGGCGCGCTGATGCAGACGTGGTTGAAACCCAGCTCGCGCAGCAGGCCGACGCTCGCCCAATCGGTGTGCCGGGGCGCAAGATCAATGGCGTAGTCGCCGCGGTCGCGCTCGAAAAAATTGAAGCGGGCATGCAGGGTGCCCATCAGCGCCTGCACCTCGGCGACGGCCGCTGCTCCGCGCCACTGGAAATGCGCCACGGGCTGGCGCTGGTCAAGGTGCCTGCCGATCCATTGCGCCTCCTCGGCCAGGCTGCGCCGGCAGGCATCGTTCGCCGTGCCGGCCGGCCAATGCAAGGTCAACGCCAGGGGGCGCTGGCGTTGTCGGCTGCTGCGTAGGGTACGCACCACATCGAGAGAAATGACGCTGCGCATGACGGGCTCCTCCATGGACGGTGAGCCATTGTCCGGTGCGACATCAGGGCGCCCCTTGATATGCATCAAGGGCTTTACCAGCTCAGGTAAAACATGCTCTTGGCCAACAGCACAATCGCAACCATGTGCGCGAACAGGCTGAGGTGGATAAAACGCAGGTACCGCGCACTGACACGCCCACGGCGCATGCGCAGCATGGTCAGCACGAAGTGCAGCAACACGCTGGCCGCGAGGATCAGCTTGAGGCTCAGCAACGTGCCGAAAGCGCTGGCAAGCGGTGCCGCCAGTATCGGCCGATAACGCAGCCAGACCATGCCGATGCCCGCGCCGAACAGCACCAGCAACACCCAGGGCATCAACGCCCGGGCGCGCTGGCCGACGCCTTGTTCGACCTGCACCATCACCCGCGCCGGCAGGTGCCGATGCAGGTGGGCCAGGATCAACACTTCAAAAAACACCGTGCCGATAAAGATCAGCGCGGCGAACAGGTGGGCCAGGAGAAGCAGCAGGTAAAGCATGGAGGCCTCGCAGGTCGCGCCGGGCCTCCAGTGTCGCGCCTTGGACGCGGCCACACCTTGATGCCGGTCAAGCGGTTACAGCAGCGGGATGCTGTAGCTGACAATCAGCCGCGTCTCGTCCTTGTCCGCCGTGTCGTTGCCGCGCAGTACCGCGCTGCGCCAGGTCAGGCCCAGGCCTTTGAAGGTGCCCGTGGGAATCACGTAATCCACGCGCAGGTCACGCTCCCATTCACTGTTGTCGCGCGTTGCCGTGCGGATGTGGCTGCCATGGATATAGGTGACGCTGGAACGCAGGCCCGGTACACCGAGGCCGGCAAAGTCGTAGGCATAGCTGCCGACGGTGGCTTGCTCGCCGGCATTGACGAATTTCAGCGACTGCGAATTGGTGATCAGGTAGAGCGAACGGCCCTGGCCCTGGTTGATATGGGGGAAGTCGCTTTCACCGGTGGTTTTCTGGTAGCCGAGGCTGACCGAATGCCCGCTCAAGGCATAGGTAAACAACGCGCTCCACAGGCGGTTGTCGACCTTGCCGGTGTTGACGCCGGGGCCGTAGTAACCGGCGCTGACGTAGCCTTCATCGCGCCCCGCTGCGCTGGCGTTCTTGCCGTCGGCAGTGCTGTAGAAGTAGCGCAGGTCGCTTTTGAACTGGCCCACCGGCAGTTGCCAGTTGTGCACCAGGCCGAAGAAATGCTGCTGGTAGAAGTTCTCCAGGTTGGCGTAGTAGTACTGCACTTGCAGTTGCTTGCTGACGGCATAGTCCACGCCGCCGTAGTAGAACTGGTTGCTCGCCTTGCCCTTGACCGGGTCATTGGCGCCGGCAATCGACATCCCCTGGCCGTTGCTGGAGTTGCGGTCGACGACGCGCTCAAGCTTGCCGGCGATCAGGTTGAAGTCCTGGAAGTCTTTGGAGTCAAGTTGGTAACCGCGAAAGGTCTGGGGCAGCAGGCGGCCGTCTTCGGTGGTCAGTACCGGCAACTTGGGTTGCAGGTTGCCGACCTTGAGCTGGGTCTGCGCGATGCGCATCTTGCCGGTGACGCCGGTCTTGCTGAAGTCATGGGCGGCCTTGCCGTCGTCCAGCGGGAAGACGCTGCCGGGGGTGTTGTCGGCACCGGCCTTGCCGGCGCGGCCCGAGGCGTCCAGGCGCACGCCAAGCATCTGCTGCAGGTCCAGGCCGAAGCCGACGGTGCCTTCGGTGAAGCCGGACTGGTAGTTGAACATGAACGCCTGGCCCCACTCCTTGTCCGACGCGCCCCGGGCGTTGCGGGTGTCCTGGTTGTAGTAGAAGTTGCGCAGGTCGAGGCTGGCTTTGCTGTCGTCGATAAAACCGGACGCGGCAACGTGTTGCGCGGCCCCCAGGGAAACGGCGAGGGCCAGGCAAGTCTTGTGATTCATGAAGGCTCCGTAAGATAAATGAGGCGATCCCGTCGCAGCCCGGCCCTGTTCTTTGCCAGTCGGGTGGTGCTGCATTTAACGGGAGCGCGCACGGTATAGCCTCGGCCGCGCGGGAAACAGCCGGGGAAACCGTCATTCACTTTTACCGGTTGCGTAACAATCTCAAGGCAATGGCCGCCAACCGCAGAACGCCCCCTGCGCGTTGAGCGGGCACCAGGCGAAGTCCCATTCGGTGCCTGGCAAGGCCTGGTGTTCGACGTCCGAGCGGGGCGCGTCCTTCCAGTCGAACACGGTTGCGCCTTGCCAAGTCAGGACCACGCCACTGGCCTGGCTGGTATCGGCATTGATCCAGCACGCCGCCGCAGCCGCCATGAAGGCTTCGATCGGCTCATCGTCAATCTGCGCCCGATACGGCGAGCCCAGCAGCCAGCGGCAGACATTGACGTGATAGGTCCAGTCCAGCGGGGGCCGGTGGCGATAGGCCCAGGTCATGAAGCTGCGGAACAGGTTCAAGCCCTCGGGCGGGTCGAGTTTGAGCAGCGCCGGGCAGATGTCGAACAAGGTGTGCCAATGGGGCAACAGCCGTGCATCGAGGTGCACGAAGCAGCGGGAATTGCTTGGGTAGTCGGGCAGCGCCGGCTCCAGGTGCAGGCGCCGGGACGCCTTGCTGACCAGGCGGCTGGCACCGGCAGGCAATAGGTGATTCATCAAACGCACTCACAGTCGTGACGATAGAACGCCGCCTGATCACAGGCAGCCCAAGGCACACGTCAGAATGCGGGGGAAGCGCGGGGGTTGGCCGAGGGCCAGGAATAGCGCGGCGGCGCCTTGTTGCGCCGCTCATGGGCCGGGCGCGGGGTTTGCCCAAGGCCCAGCAGCCAGGCAAGACCGACCAGGAACACCAGGGCGACGGTGAGAGCGTTGCACACCGGGCAGGCAAAGTAGTTCGAGATGTTGCTGGAAGACGGGTTACCCAACCCTTTGTCGGAAATCGGCTGGCTGCCTTCCACCGAACAGAACTGCCCGCCGATGCCGTTGAGCTCCAGGCCCATCATCTGCCCATGGCCCAAACCGCACACGAACAGGTTCATCAGCACGCAGAAGTACAGGGTCCAGGCGATGAGCGAGCGGTCGGGAGGGCGCAATTTCATGGCGGCGACTCTACCACCACAGGCGCACCGAGATGAAGCACGGCGCGCCCCTGTGGCAGAACGTCGCACGTTACGCGGGCCGGCTGGGGTTGGTAGACTTGGCGCCCTCCTCCTTTACTCCTTTTCAAAGCCTGATGTGTAGATCCAGAGCAATGCAGGCGTTTCACAGGATGCGCAGTTGATGAGTACGTTATTCACCCGCCGCAAAGTGCTGACCGGCATGGGCCTGTTAGGCCTGGGCAGCCTGCTGGGCGGCTGTGACTACAGCCCCAAGCTGAACTTCAAGTACGGCAAGGACCTCAGTGACAAGATCATGGGCCGCACCTTCAAGCTCAAGAACACCGACGGCGAAACCGTCACCCTGAGCTCGTTCCGTGGCCTGATGCCGGTGGTGTTCTTCGGCTTCACCCAGTGTCCGGCCGTGTGCCCGACCACCCTGGCCCGCGCCGCCCAGGCCAAGAAACTGATGGGCCGCGACGGCGAGATCATGCAAGTGGTGTTCATCACCCTCGACCCCGAGCGCGACACACCGGAAATCCTCGACAAGTACGTCAAGGCCTTCGACCCCAGCTTCGAAGCGCTGTACGGCACCCCGGAAGAAATCGCCGTGGCTGCCAAGGAGTTCGGGATCTTTTATGAAAAGATCCCCGCCGGCGACACCTACACCCTGTCCCACACCGCCACCAGTTTTGTCTTCGACACCCGTGGCAACCTGCGCCTGGGGCTGCAGGCATCCCTTACCGCTAAAGAGTGCGCAGAAGACCTGCTCACCGTCATGGAGGTCTGCTAATGACTGCCGTTCAACACCTCAAGCGCCTGACATTCGGCCTCACCCTGCTGACCCTCGCCGCCCACGCCAGTGCCCAGGTGCAAGTGACCGACGCCTGGGTGCGCGCCACCGTGCCGGGCCAGCCGTCGAGCGGCGCGTTCATGACCGTCACCGCCGACAGCGACAGCAAGCTGCTGAGCGTGGCGACGCCGGCGGCGAAGGACGTGCAGATCCATGAGATGAGCATGAAGGACGACGTGATGCACATGGGCCCGGTGGACTCGGTGGCGCTGCCCGCCGGCAAGGCGGTCACCCTCGACCCCAACGGTTACCACGTGATGCTGATGGGCCTGACCGGCCAGATCAAGGAGGGTGACCAGGTGCCGCTGACCCTGACCGTCGAGAACGCCAAGGGCGAGAAACAGACCATTGAAGTCAAGGCCCCGGCCCGTGGCCTGGATGGCATGGACCACAGCAAGATGCACTAAGGGCTAGTCGACGATAAACAGCTTCGCCCCGCCGGTGGTGAAAGACCGGTGCGCCTCCATGTCGTTGCCTACCTGGTAACTCATCCCGGCCGTCAGTGTGAACTGGCGGCCGTCTTCCAGCTCCGTGTGCAGCTCGCCTTCCAGGCACAGCAGAACATGCCCGCGCTTGCACCAGTGATCCGCCTGGTAGCCTGCGGTGTACTCCACCCGGCGCACACGGGTGGTGCCGAAATGGCAGGTGCGCCACACAGCGCTGCCGGTTTCGCCGGGATAGGTAACAGGCTCGATGGTTGACCAGTCGGTGGTGCCAAAGGGTACGGCGGTAAGGTCCATGGGGGGCTCGGTCGTCAGTTAACGTGGCCCAAGGCTAACGAGCACAAGGCTCGGTCGATAGACACAGATCCTGGGCTTTTGGGGGATACAGAACAACTGCGGTTCAACTGACAGACCGCGGCGCCTGCATCGCAGGCAAGCCAGCTCCCACAGAAGCCTGCGCCACACAGTTTGATCTGTGAACACCGTCAAAATGGGGGAGCTGGCTTGCCTGCGATAGCGCTGGGTCAGGCAACATCTCTGCCAGCAGTGCCGCCGCCTTCGCAGCCTCGCTAAAGCTCGACAGCTCCCACAGGGGTAGCGGTGTCAGTGAGATCTGTGAGCTGAACACTGCCTGCCCAATCAACACTGCTCAAAATGTGGGAGCTGGCTTGCCTGCGATAGCGCTGGCTC
>NZ_JBUZST010000025.1:0-63860 GCF_055407965.1 Pseudomonas sp. B611 | reverse complement strand
CGGCGGACACCGGTTGAATCGAAGTTGCCTACCTCGGCTTGAAGGCGTCGTTTATCGAGCGTTTTGAGGGTGTGCCAATGCAGGCCGGTGAGCTGGCTGTTGCCGCTGACCGAAAACTGACCCAGTAGAGGCTGTTCTGCCGACTGAAAACTGACCCAGGTGTTCAACTGCTTCTGCTCAATTTTTGAGCAGGAGAACACAGGGTGATCAGTATGGAAATGATGGGCAAAATTCGGCGGATGTATTTCCGCGACAAGCTGTCGCTGCATGAGATAGCCAAGCGCACCGGGCTGGCGCGCAACACGATTCGCAAGTGGGTCAGAGCACCTGAGGCCAAGCAGCCGGTGTACCAACGCCGCGCGATCTTTAACAAACTCAGCCCTTTTCACGCCACGCTAGAGCAGGCGCTAAAAGCCGATTCGCTGCGCCCCAAGCAACAGCGGCGCAGTGCCAAGGCGCTGTTGGCGCAAATCAAAGCCGAAGGTTATGACGGTGGCTACAGCCAGCTCACCGCGTTTATCCGTGCCTGGCGAGGGGGACAGGGCAAGGCGTCGCAGGCCTTTGTGCCGCTGACCTTTGCTCTTGGCGAGGCGTTTCAGTTTGACTGGAGCGAGGAAGGCTTGCTGGTCGGCGGCATTTACCGGCGTATGCAGGTGGCACATCTGAAGCTGTGTGCCAGCCGTGCGTTCTGGCTTGTGGCGTATCCGAGCCAGGGCCATGAGATGTTATTTGACGCCCATACACGCTCGTTCGGCGCCTTGGGCGGCGTGCCGCGCCGGGGCATCTACGACAACATGAAGACGGCCGTCGACAAGGTCAATAAGGGCAAAGGCCGGGCGGTGAATGCACGCTTTGCGGTGATGTGCGCGCATTACCTGTTCGATCCGGACTTCTGCAACGTCGCCGCTGGTTGGGAAAAGGGCATCGTTGAAAAGAACGTGCAAGACAGCCGCAGGCGTATCTGGCTAGACGCCCAGGACTGCCAGTTTCACTCCTTCGAGGAACTCAATGCCTGGCTGGGCCAGCGCTGCCGCGCGCTTTGGAACGAGCTGACGCACCCTCAATACAGCGGGCTGAGTGTGGCCGAAGTGCTGGAGTTGGAGCGCGCTGAACTGATGCCTGTGCCAGCGCCATTCGACGGTTACGTCGAGCGGCCTGCGCGGGTCTCCAGCACCTGCCTGGTCAGCGTCGGGCGCAACCGCTACTCGGTGCCGTGTGAGTACGCGGGTAAGTGGGTCAGCAGCCGTTTGTATCCGACGCGAATCGAGGTGGTGGCTGACGACGCGCTGATCGCCAGCCATGTCCGCTTGCTGGATCGCGACCAGGTCAGCTATGACTGGCAGCACTACCTCCCGCTGATCGAACGCAAGCCCGGTGCGCTGCGCAACGGCGCGCCCTTTGCTGATCTGCCGGCGCCGCTGCGTCAGCTTAAGCACGGTCTGGGGCGTCATGCCGGCGGTGACCGGATCATGGCGCAAGTCCTGGCTGCCGTACCGGTCGCCGGACTCGATGCCGTGCTGGTAGCCGTTGAGCTGGTACTGGAGAGCGGCAGCCTGAGCGCCGAACACATCCTCAATGTCGTGGCACGGCTGACAGCATCCGAACCACCACCCAGCGTCGAAACCCACTTGTCGCTCAAGGAAGCCCCCGTCGCTAACACGGCGCGCTACGACCGCCTGCGTGGCCAGGCCGAGGAGGTCGGTCATGCGTGATTTGATGGCGGAACTCAAGGAGCTGCGCCTGCACGGCATGGCCACGGCCTTGGCGGAGTTAACTGCACAGGGTGAGTCGAACACAGCCTCGTCCAAGTGGCTGCTCGAACACCTGCTGGAACAAGAGCACACAGATCGCGCCATGCGCTCGGTGAGCCACCAGATGAACATGGCCAAGCTGCCGATGCACCGCGATCTGGCCGGCTTCGACTTCAGCGCCTCCAGCGCAGACGCTCGTTTGATCAGCGAACTGGCCAGTCTGGCCTTTACCGACACCGCGCAGAACGTGGTGCTGATCGGTGGGCCTGGCACCGGTAAAACCCACCTGGCCACTGCGCTGGCCGTGTCCGGCATCACCCGGCACGGCAAGCGCGTGCGCTTCTACTCCACGGTCGATCTGGTCAATCTGCTGGAGCGCGAAAAGCACGACGGCAAAGCCGGGCGGATCGCCCAAGCTCTGCTGCGCATGGATCTGGTCATCCTCGACGAACTGGGTTATCTGCCCTTCAGCCAGGCCGGCGGTGCGTTGCTGTTTCACCTGCTATCCAAGCTGTACGAACACACCAGCGTGGTGATCACCACCAACCTGAGCTTCGCCGAATGGTCGAGCGTGTTCGGCGACGCCAAGATGACCACCGCCCTGCTGGATCGGCTGACCCACCACTGCCACATCGTCGAAACCGGTAACGAGTCCTATCGCCTGCAACACAGTAGCTTGGCGGCCCAGGCCAAGATCAAATCACGGGAGCGAAAGCGTAAGGGCGGCCAGGAACCGGAGGACGATGAGCCGTTCTGATTTCATGGCGACGACGGCCTGCTACATGGCTGCGTGTGGCAGGTCTTAAACAACTGAACTGGGCTAGCGAAGGAGTGGGGGCAACAGCAGCTGCGCTGGTAGACTTATCCACAGTTGCTGGTAACAAAATCAGCAATCCGCCCTGGGTCAAATTTCAATCGGCAGGGTGGGTCAATTTTCCATCAGCGCCAACACACTAAGCAACCATCAGAAAATTTTGACTGTACGCCAAAAAATTCGCATCTACCAGCATCTAAACAGGCGTTGCAGGGCAATCGCATGAACGCCTGCCGATTTGAATGAGTCCTTTCCCAGCGGGCATCCTGAGCGCCTCTCTACTCAGGATGCCCTGCAATGTCGCATCACATACCAATCTCCGATGTTCTGGTCGCCATCAATGATCCCCGTCAGCAGGGCAAGATTCGTCACGACCTGGTCGAAACACTGGTCGTGGCTATCTGCGGCGTGCTTGCCGGCGCTGACACCTTCATCGAAATCGAACTCTGGGCTGAGCAGCGGCTGGACTGGTTCCGCCGTATTCTGAAACTACCCCACGGCATTCCCTCACACGACACCTTTGGACGGCTATTCAGCCTGATCGATCCAGAGGAGTTCGAGCAGGCCTTCCGCTGTTGGGTTGCGGCGATCCTACCGGCCCTTTCTCCGCAAGTGGTTGCCCTAGACGGCAAGACCAGTCGCCGCTCCGGCAAGAAAAACACGGCCCCGTTGCACCTGGTCAGCGCTTTTGCGGCTGATTCAGGGCTGATTCTCGGGCAGAGGGCGACCTCCCAGAAGTCCAACGAGAAGACCGCCATTCCTGAGCTGCTGGCCACACTGGCGCTTGAGGGCTGCACCGTGACGATCGATGCCATGGGTACCCAGCCGGACATTGCACAGGCCATTCTCGATCGCGGGGCGCACTATCTGCTGGCCATCAAGGGAAACCAGCCGAAGCTGGCCGAAGCGATCGATGACTTCGCTGACACCTTTTTGGACGGCGATCCTGCCCGGGTACCCCATGCGCACTTCGAGCATGTCGAGAAGGACCATGGCCGGCTGGAGGTTCGTCGCAGCCATGTTTTCGACCAACTCCAGTGCCTGCCACAGCCAGAACGCTGGCCAGGACTGCGCACTTTCGTGATGCTGGAGTCCGAGCGGACTGTGGGCAACCAGACCAGCCTGGAGCGCCGTTACTACATCAGCAGTCTTGCTCCGGATGCAGAGCGCATCGCACATGCCATCAGGGCGCACTGGGGCGTGGAGAACCGCGTCCACTGGTGCATGGATGTCATTTTTGGTGACGATCAGATGCGGATCCGAACCGGGCATGCTGCCCACAACATGGCCGTTCTCAAGCAACTTACATTGAATTTGATCCGGTTGGATCCGGTCAAGCGCAAGGGTGGCATCAAGGCACGAAGGCTGATTGCTGCAACCTCTGATGATTATCGGGCTGAACTATTAGGTCTCAGGTGAGCTTCATGCGATTGCCTTGACAGGCGTTGTTGATTATCATAAAACACTGACACTGTATTATATAATCGTGCTTTTGTGTTATTTTTTTAATATTTACTGATTACGTACTTGCTTAACCACTCAGTTGCGCTAGAACTAATAGACGCGAAATTTAAATCTCTAATTTTCCAACACTTAGTAAAACCTCGTTTGCCATCCCACTACCATTGTAGGAGCAAATCAGGAGACATAAAAAATTAGCGGTAGCGTGCCTGGCCCTCTAGATAAGTATTGGAGACTGTAATGAAGTTTGAAAAGTCACAGACAGCAATCGACCACCTGACTCCCGAGCAACACCGAATTACCCAGGAGGCGGGCACCGAAAGGCCCTTCACGGGCGAGTACAACGACAACAAGGAGCCTGGCATCTACGTCGACATAGTGTCGGGAGAGCCACTGTTCGCTTCGACGGACAAGTTCGATTCGGGTACTGGCTGGCCCAGCTTCACCAAGCCGATCGTTTCGGCAAACGTGAACGAGGTGCGGGACAGCGCACACGGCATGGTCCGGACGGAGGTCAGGTCAGTACACGCAGACAGTCATCTCGGCCATGTGTTCCCCGATGGTCCTTCCGACCGCGGCGGTCTGCGGTACTGCATCAACTCAGCGTCCCTTCGCTTCATCCCGCGCGACGAGATGGAGTCCGAGGGATACGGTGAATATCTCGATCAAGTAGAGGAGGCTTAACATGCATCAGCGCGCTGTTCTCGCAGGAGGATGTTTCTGGGGCATGCAGGATCTGATCCGCAAGCGGCCCGGCATCATCTCGACCCGTGTGGGTTACACGGGCGGCGATATTCCGAACGCCACGTATCGTAATCACGGCACGCATGCCGAGGGGATCGAGATTGTCTTCGACCCGACAGTGACGAGCTACCGGAACATCCTGGAATTCTTCTTCCAGATCCACGATCCGACGACGCTGAACCGCCAGGGCAATGATCGTGGGCTCTCCTACCGGTCGGGCATCTATTATGTCGACGAGGAGCAGAAGCGCGTCGCCGAGGATACGATCGCCGATGTGGATGCCTCGGGGCTGTGGGATGGCAAAGTGGTGACCGAGGTCCAGCCGGTCGGCGAGTTCTGGGAGGCCGAGCCCGATCACCAGGATTATCTGGAGAAGCGCCCGGGCGGCTACACCTGCCACTTCGTCCGTCCCGGCTGGGTGCTTCCGAAGCGCCAAAAGGTTGACGACGTACAGCCAGCGGCCGGGACCGCGGCGGAATAGGCTTCACTGCCGTTGCCACTGCGCCGATCCGGTCCGCAATCTTCGTGACCGCGTCGTTCAGCGACGCGGTCATCGAACCCTACTTCAGAGTGACGGCTCGTTCCAGTCAGTCGCCATCGCAACACCAGGATCGCAGATTTATGCCAGACCTCTCGTCCTTTCCGATCACGCAGCGCTGGCCGGCATCTCATCCCGATCGCCTGCAACTCTACGCAGCCCCTACGCCCAATGGCGTCAAGGTCTCGATCATGCTTGAGGAGACTGGCCTGGCGTACGAGCCCCACCTGATCGACATCTCGAACAACGAGTCGAAGGATCCGGCGTTCGTGTCGCTGAACCCGAACGGACGCATACCGGCGATCATCGATCCGGCTGGCCCTGACGGTAGACCCATCGCCTTATGGGAATCCGGTGCGATCCTCCTCTATCTGGCCGACAAGACGGGTCAGTTCATCTCCACCGAACCAGGCCAGCGTTACGAGACCCTAGCGTGGGTGTTCTTTCAGATGTCGGCCATCGGGCCGATGTTCGGTCAGCTCGGCTTCTTCCTGCGATTTGGCGGCAAGGACTATGAGGACAAGCGGCCGCAACAGCGCTTTATCGACGAATCCACGCGTCTGCTGGGGATTCTGGATCGCCGGCTGGAAGGCCGCGACTGGATCGTCGACGACTATTCGATCGCGGACATCGCGACGCTCGGCTGGGTGAATGCGCTGGTGGAATTCTACGCTGCGGGTGACATCCTTGGCCTCAGCAGCTTTTCGAACGTCCGCGCATGGCTTGGACGCGGGCTGGCTCGACCGGCCGTCCAGCGTGGCCTCCACATTCCCGCGAGGCCAGCATGAGCATCATCGCCGCCTATTATTACAACGAAGGCAAGCGAGTTCGCGAAATCGCGCTCGATGAGCACGTCAAGTTGGGCGAGAGTCGCTCGGGCTTCTGCTGGATCGCGCTTAGCGAACCCACCCCCGAGGAACTACTCGCGATCCAAAGGACATATAATCTTCATCCGTTGGCGATCGACAACGCGATGCACCCGCTGTGCCCGCCCAAGCTCGAGGTCTACAACGATGAGTTGTACGTCGTCGCGCAGACCGCCGAGCTGGTCGGCGACCGGATCAGCTACGGCAAGATGGCGATCTTCACCGGTCACAATCACCTTATCACCGTGCGGCACGGCAATGCCGGAGCGCTGGGCAAACTTCGGGAGCAACTCGAGGCATCGCCGACGCAGTTCGGCAAGGGTGTCGACTATGTGCTGCACGCGATCTTGCATCGCGTGGTCGACCAGTATCTGCCCATCTTCGAAATGATCGAGGACGACGTCCTGGCGATGGAGCGACGGTCGCTGCACGATTTCCTCGGGCCAGAAGAGGTGGTGCGAATCTTCGAACTAAGGTCCGAACTCACGCGGTTCCAGCGCACGCTCGGGGCTATGGCCGAGCTGGTGCGAAAGCTCGTTCGCGGCCACTTTCCCTGCATCAGCGCCGAAATGACACCATATTTCCACGACGTCGCGGACCATGTCCACCGCGTGCAGTCCATGGTCGACGGCCTCCTGCTTGTCCTGTCCACGGTCTTTGAGGCCAGCAGCCTTCTTGAAGCGCAAAGGACGGGGGTGATCACCCGCCAGCTGGCGGCTTGGGCGGCAATACTGGCAGTCCCGACGGCGATCGCTGGAATATACGGCATGAACTTTAAGCACATGCCGGAGCTGGACACGGCCTACGGATACTTTGTCGTGCTCGGAGTGATAGCGATATCGTGCGTTTTCCTATTTGTGCGCTTCAAGAAGGCTAAGTGGCTGTGAATACTGCCCATCGTTTTCTTCGCCGTCATCTGACGGTTACAGCGGGCCTTATACGGAAGCTTGTCCAATCCAACTCAAGATGAAGGTGCGTCCATGACATAGCAGCTGACCGACGCTCTACAAGCAGTTCAGTCCTTCATCGCCAAGGGCTAAGACCGCGAATAGCGCGTCAAGGACAGCAATCTCGTCGATCTCGAGCCAGGATCAACCATCGGTCCGTGCGGCATCTGCGTCGACGCGGCGTTTCGCCTCGGAAGCGGTGATGATGGCGATAACGCCTCCACCCTCTACGCGATCACCGATCCGGCGACCGAGCATAAGGGCCTGTTGATCGACGTGTTCGATGAAATCTGCTACCGCGACCCAGTTCAAGAGTCGGGACCTCAATGTAGAAGAAGTTGACTAACGAGCATTCGCGTCATCCGATCAAGCAAGCTGGAGACATTTATGAAAGCCATTGGTTACAAGGTTCCGGGACCCATCGCCGCGGATGCCGCGCTGGTCGACATCAATCTGCCTCGGCCTGTCGCTGCAGGATACGATATCCTGGTTGAGGTGAAGGCCGTCTCGGTCAACCCGGTCGACTACAAGGTCCGCAACAGCACGCCGCCGGCAGATGGCGATTGGAAGGTGCTGGGATGGGATGCCGCCGGGATTGTGCGCGAGGTCGGCCCCGACGTCACGCAGTTCGAGTTAGGCGACGAGGTCTATTATGCCGGATCGATCACACGGCCCGGTACCAATGCGGAGTTCCATCTCGTCGACGCCCGGATTGTCGGTCACAAACCTGCGTCGCTCTCCTGGGCGGAAGCGGCGGCGCTGCCGCTGACGACGTTGACGGCCTGGGAGGCGATGTTCGACCGCCTGGACGTGGCGAAGCCCGTACCCGGTGCGGCGGAGGCGATCCTCATCATCGGTGGCGCGGGCGGGGTTGGGTCGATCGCCGTCCAGATCGCGCGACAGCGCACGGACCTCACCGTCATCGCCACAGCCTCTCGACCGGAAACCCAAGAGTGGGTAAGAGGGCTTGGAGCTCACCACGTCATCGACCATTCTCGTCCGCTCGCGCCACAGATCGCCGAACTCGGCATCGGTGCTCCCGCTTTCGTCTTTTCGACCACACATACCGAGCAACATGTCGCCGACATCGCCGAACTGATCGCCCCACAAGGACGGTTCGGACTGATCGACGATCCCAAGGCATTCGATATCATGGTTTTCAAGCGCAAGGCGGTGTCGATCCACCACGAGCTGATGTTCACGCGGTCGATCTACGGCACGCCCGACATGAATGAGCAGGGCGAGATTCTGGATGCGATGGCAGCGCTGGTTGACGACGGCAAAATCCGCACGACGCTGACCCGGCGACTGTCGCCGATCAATGCCGCCAATCTGAAGACGGTGCATGCACTGATCGAAAGTGGCGCGGCTAAAGGCAAGATCGTCCTCGAAGGCTTCTAACGACCGCGATCGCCAAACATCTTGTCCAACCTCAAAAAGCCGAACGGGTTATGCCCCAGCGATGAGAATCCCATGACCAAATCTATTGCCACCGCCTCGATCAACCGCGAAACCGCAGTCGCCCTCATCGACGCGGCGCTCGCTGCGGCCCGTGCCATCGGCATCCCGGCTGCCGTCGCCGTCGTCGACGCCACCGGTAACCTGCGCGCGTTCGAGCGCACCGACGATGCGCCGTTCCTTACCGTCGATGTTGCCATCGACAAGGCCTGGAGTTCCGCCTCGTTTGGGTTCCCGACCCATGTCTGGAACGACTATGTGACCAACGATCCAAAAGTGGCGCCGCTAGCCTATCGCCCTCGGATGGTCGCTGTCGGCGGCGGTTATCCGATTCTGGAGGATGGGAAGTTGATCGGCGGCATAGGCATCTCCGGAGGCAACTATCAGCAGGATCAGGATGCGTGCGTCGAGGCACTCATGAAAATCGGGTTCCAGTTGCCAGCCTGACGACTGTGAGGCCATCACCGGTGGTAATGGCCAACAGATCCAACCTTTGAGAGGCCTAATGATGGAAGCGTTCGTCGTCTTTACGCGGGAAGAAACCAGCGACCCACATGCACTCGCAACCTATTCTGCAGGCGTCGGACCATCGTTCGATGGTCACGACGTTACCTTTCTCGCCGCTTATGGCGCGATCCAGCATTTGGAGGGGCCGCCCATCGAAGGGGCCGTAATCTTGCGTTTCCCGACGATGCAGGCCGCTCGCGACTGGTATGACAGTCCCGCCTACCAAACCATCGCTGCTCAACGCTTTGCCGGTTCCCGTTACCGCGCCTTTATCATTGAAGGGCGGCGGTGACATACCGACAGAAGCACTTCGGCGCTGACCACGAGGTATCGGCGTGTGAACTCGCATCTTGGGAATCTGTGGGGGGGACCAAGACAGCGGCGCTAGGGGCTCATATCGTCGATCGGATCAGAGAGTTGCTCGGCGAGAATGGGTTATCTATTGCCGAGCTGACGGAGCGGAGCCGCCCTCTCCCAACGGATTGATTCAATCGTTGACGCTCCTCCTATCCGGATCCGGGTTTTCGCACGCTGATCAACAGAGTTACAGCGCGCAACGCCTGTAGTGGGCATCAGGGGATGGGTGGCAATCAGGATGATTGCCCACCTTCCAACGATTAACCTTGCTCAAGTTGCTTCACTAGTCGCTCCGCGTCGAGATGGAAGTCCGAGAAAACAATGCTACCGCCAGCGTCGATAACCGTAAACCACGGAGTTCCTCGTGTGCGGTAGTCTTCCATGAAGGTTGGAAACGGCGAGCCGGTCGGTTGCTCGTCGTGACCGAAAACGATAGGAAGCTCATACTTGAGCTGGTTCACGCGCAACTTCTCGAAGGTATTCTCATGCGTTCCTTCGAAGACAGTCTGGATCACTGCGAACCCCACGTCTTTTGAGCTCAACGCTGCATGCAACTTTTGTAGCGTCGGAAACCCATGCAAATGGCAACCTTGGCACCAATGCTGGAAGGCAAACAAGATTTTCGGGCCGGGCCCGATATCTGACAGTTTGAACGGCGCGATACTTTCCCCATCTTTGCCAATCCATTTTTGCACCCGCAGCTCAGGCGCTTGTCGTTCGATCTCGTTCATCTGATCCTCCAACCCCGATACAGAAGCTTAGTGGATGATCGCGCGTCGCGACGGTGCGCGAACGTCCGACCTTATTTTCCCTATTTCCTGAAGCCAGAATAGATCAGATCGACATTTCGTCCTTAATATACTCAAGCTGCCGGCGAGCGCGAACTGGGCAACCATGCGCTGGTGAGCCTTGAGCTTTGCACGCTGCCCATCCGTTTGAGAGCGAACCTGCAACTTCCGCTCCGCATACCGCAGATCAGCGTACGCAGCCTTGGGGTTATCTACCCTATAGCCATTGGGTATTGGGAATCATGCTGGCCTGACGCTATGTTCGATACGCGATTTTTTACGATGATAGAGCATCTGTATCTGATTTTTAGTCGATTGGCTTATTCGGCGGATGTGCGGGCAAATGCTTTACGCAGAGTACTGAAATGAAGGCCGGCTTCGGTCTGCCGTATCGAGCAAGAGGGGTCACTATGGTCACCAGAGGTTTCACCGGTCGCGGTTCAGGCGACCAGTCCGATCGGATTCCGCCAGGTCAGCATCTGGTGGAGGATTTCCCTGTTCTGTCGGCCGGCCCTACGCCGAGGGTAGAGCCCTCCGACTGGAAATTCACAGTCAAAATTGGTCCGAAGCCCGTCAAAACGTGGAATTGGGGCGAATTCAACACTCTACCAAAGACCCAGGTGACAAAGGATATTCACTGCGTCACCTCTTGGTCCAAACTGGATACCGTTTGGGAGGGTGTACTCATTGAAGACATCCTTGCAGATGCAGAGCTTGATCGGCCTACCGATTTCGTCTTGGCGCACTGCTACGATAATTATTCGACAAACGTCCCTCTGACGGATCTGCTTTCCGGGAAAGCGATGGTCGCCCTCAGTTATGCGGGCAAGCCACTTTCCCGCGATCATGGGGGGCCGGCGCGTCTTCTAGTGCCGCACCTTTACTTCTGGAAATCCGCCAAATGGGTGAATGCGCTGCAATTCACGACGCGTGACGAGGCCGGCTTTTGGGAGCTGCACGGCTATCACATCTACGGCGATCCGTGGCGCGAACAACGATACACCCATGACTGAAAACGAAGCGCAAGTCCGTTCGTGGCAATCATGCGTGATCGACGACATCATCCAGCAAACACCGAGTATCAAGAGCTTCTTCCTTCGGTTGAGCAAGCCGTTCGCGCACACCGCAGGTCAGCACGTCGATATCCGGCTGACCGCGCCCGACGGCTACAGTGCAATGCGCAGCTACTCGATCGCGTCATCGGCAGTTTCGACCCCGATCGTCGAGATAGCTATCGAGCGCATGCCGGATGCCGAAGTTTCGCCGTTTTTTCACGACATCGCGGCGATTGGTGACGAAATCGAAGTTCGCGGTCCGCTCGGTGGCCATTTCCTTTGGCCTGAGCCTGCCATAGATCCGGTTCTGTTGATCGGGGGAGGCTCCGGCCTCGTGCCGTTGATGGCAATGATCCGGCAGCGCCGCGCATTGGCCCAAGCCGTTCCGACAGCGTTGCTCCTGTCCGCACGAACCGCCGAGGACGTTCTCTTCTCAGAAGAACTTCATTGCATCGAAATCAGCGATCCGGCGTTCGTCCTGGCGCTCGCGATTACGCGCGAGAAACCGGTTCGCGCATCGGACTTTGCGCGACGGATCGACGGCATGATGGTCCAAGAAATTCTAACCAGGCTTCAGGGAAAGCCGACGCAAGTGTTCGTCTGCGGGTCTAACGGATTCGTCAACATCGCAACCGATAGCGCGCTGCTGGCGGGCTTGGACGCCTCCATCATCAAGACGGAGCGCTACGGGGGCTAGCGGCGCGAGCTATCTCACGTCGCGCCGATCGTAGACGTGCGCCCTGGGAAGCTTTGGCGATCAACGTGAACCGTTTTGCCGAACACAGTCTTCGTACCCCCCGGCCTCTAGAACGCCTTCGCTCGCGATACCTGGCTCGACATCAAGCTCAATTTGAAAGTTCCTGCACTATCCGTCGTCCTGATATGCTCGACCAGCATGATGGGCGATTCGAGCGGGACCGCTTCCGTCCCAATCGAGGCTCGGTTACCTTAGAGCATCGGCTCGGCGCTACAGGAGGCGCGTGCGGCCTCTGCCTGGCGGTGAAAGCACTTTGGGCCATGTCGCCTGGATAGCGGCCAATCGTCAGCATCTGCTCCGATGTCGGCCAAGGTGCAGTCGCCATCTTTGAACGCCGCGAATTGGAGATCAACGCCATGACAGCGATCCGCGTGCAACTGCCGGAGATGCAATATGACAACTGATGTATTGCTGTACACCACGAATTGGTGCCCGTTCTGCCGCCGAGCGAAGGCGCTCCTCAAGGAAAAGGGCGTGCGATGGAAGGAGCTCGATATTGAGGCGGATCCGGCTCACCGGCAGGCCATGGCGGAAGCGTCGGGGCGAAGCTCCGTGCCGCAGATCTTCATCAATGGCACCCTTATCGGTGGCTCCGATGAGCTATTCGCGCTCGATGTCAGAGGCGAGCTCGACAAACTTCTCGGGCGCAACCCGCCTGCCACCTGAGGAGGTGCGGCTTGGGGCAGCCAGCCCGCGAGCCTTCGCCGGTTGATGAATACAAAAGGAGAGTCCGTTGGTCTCAGCCATCTGGAAAGACACTACTATCGCCACAAGCGACGAAACAGTCATCGTCGAGGGAAATCACTACTTCCCACCGTCAGGAGTCGACCTGAGCCTGCTTGAGATGAGCCCGCACACATCTGTCTGTCCGATCAAAGGCGCCGCGCGCTTCTTTCATGTTCGCGCGGGTGACGCGCTCAACGTGAACGCCGCTTGGACCTATCCCGCCCCCACTCCGGATGCCGAGGGTATCCGGGATTACATCGCTTTCTGGAAAGGCGTGGACGTTGCCTAGCAGACTGGACGGACGACTTCGCTGATAGCCATGCGGGCGCCGACATCTCAATTATCCTGCCCACCCCGGGCCTCGTCGGCTGCAGGAATCTGCCCGGCACCTTAGCGCGACCCGGCACTGGCGGTCTCGCACCCGCCGCGCCTCTGTTCTATCAATAAGGATGGATGACATGGAGCATTCCGAGTTCGATGCCGCTTTCGCGAAGCTTGCGGAGGGATACAGAGAAGGGACTTATGAAGGCCGGCGTTTCAGCTTGATCGTCCGGCGATCTGGGGACGGACGTCGCAACAGTCTGTTCGCCAGGGAGTTGGACGGGACTGACATTGTCAGCTTCAACCTCTTCCGCGTTACATCAGATAGGACATTGTTGAAGCCGTGCGAAATGTCCGCCGAAAAGGTCGTAGCGTTCGTGCTGGAGTTCCGACCGGACACCTGACGGGCAGAAGAAGATCCCGGCCAACCGGCGCGCCTGCGACGGCCGGCTATCTAAGGCTGCGCAAGCCTATAGCCGCAGCTCATTGCACTTCGTCTGGCGAGGAATTCAACATCGATACGTCGCCATCCGCGGGGATATCGGTACAGGCGCCCGTGTAAGCCAGATTGAGAAATCCTAAGCGATGACTAACACCAATGACGCCACCCTTCCGACACATTCTATTCTTGAGGAATGCACAGCGATGGCTGTCGTCAACGCTCTGAAGATTATTCTGAAGAACAGCTACGCGATCTACCTTAAGACAAAAAATGCCACTCGGGCGCATCCCGCCCCTACTTCAGGGACTTTCACTTGCTTCTCGCTCTGTCACTCACAGCATCGGCACGCCCATGACGCATGGTATCCAGGCCTCATAATTTTCCCATATAACCTTCTTGTCTTTTGCGCACCCAGAAAGACTCGAGGCTTTAACTGGACAGATGAGCCCTCGAGGGTAGTGTTCACCTGATTGGCTTTCTCATATCTGATGTTGATTCGCACAGTGTGCCAACCAGGTGATAGTTTCAAAAAACCTGCGCTTCAGAGCGAATTAGACGATCTTCGATAAGAGCGATCCGCCTCAAAATCCAAAACATCTAACATTGTCCTAGAGCCATATTTGTACCTAGTACTATGGCGCTCCCATTAACACATTTGATGATGCACAGAAAACTTAGCTCATGATAGCTTTCAGCTAACAGCTATTCGGAAGCCCGAAAGGATTCAACCGTTTAAGCGTGAACCGTCGATTATAAATACTTTCGTAAGTTAGCTTTAAAGGACGCTTTTAGTCCTTGTAAATACGCATTACGACTCCACAGCTACCAAATCCATACGGCGCCAGCAACCATTAAAACACCCGACACTACTAAAACAATAGTAGAGGCGCGATTGCTGCCTTTCAAAGTATGACCAACACCCACATCCATAACTAGGTGTCGAATTCCGGCTACGAGATGATAAATAAATGAAGAGTATACCAACCAGAAACTAACTTTGCCGAAAGGTGAAGAAAAAATCTCCTTGACTTCATTAAAACCCTTTTCTGACTCCAACGATTTGCTCAGCATATACAGTATCAGTCCCAGAAAAATAAAGAGCATAATTCCTGAAATCCGGTGCAGAATCGATGTAAGCGCCGTGAGAGGAAGCTGAATGGTTCGAATATCAAGATTAACCGGCCGCTTTTTATTCATTTTGACTCCAGTCAACAATTCTAGTGGGGGATTTCAGTTTTCGATCTCATTCATCATAGCAGCTGTAACTAAGGCTGGCGGCGACAATAATGGAGATATTCGGGGCTTACGTTGCATTTTGAGGTCGCAAGTGCATGTGCGTAAATTGAAGCAAATTGCAAGGTTATGCCCAATAGGTAGCTAGCTTATTAATTTAACAAAAGTGACGTGTGTCGTTCTGCAGGGCATGCTGTTCCCCCAATGTCATCAACCTAAGCTGCAGCCCTGCCCAAGGCAAGCCCCCCGAAGCAGCCAGCCGCCATGGCCGTCGGGCGATGACCAGGCCTCTGCCGCTCAATCAGGCGGTCTAACTGGGCTGGCGGTGATGTGATCATCGTCTGTTCCGGCTGTCTAGGCGAGATTTCTCGTTCTCCGGACGAGCCTATGCCGACCGCTTGTGGCCAGCTTTTTTTTGCACGGAGGTTGGGCGGTGGTGTTTCTTCAGCGCGTCGGTTTGTAGCCCTCACAACCTCGGCTGGCTGCGCGTTTGCGTTGGCGCGCAAAGCTACGGCCTGAGCGTACGGCACTGAGGCTTTTAGCCATCAAGGCCAGCACATTGCTCAGCCCCTGAGCACAGTGCCGCACCAGCAGCTCGACCAGGGTATTTTTGAGCCGTGACACGCCTTGGGTGAAGTTGACTTTCCATCGCAGCTTGCGGCCTTTGTGGCGCTGTTCGATGACTGGCTGTAGCAGGTGCTGCATCAACAGCGCCAGGTTCTTCAACAGTTGAGCGGCATGAAAGTCCTGCTTTACAGCGGTCACGCTGCGGCCGCTGAAGTTGTCCAGCGTCAGGGTTTGTTTGAGGCGACGGAAGTCGGTTTCGATGCCCCAGCGGCGGTGGTAAAGCTCGGCAAACACCTCAGCGGGAAAGGCTTCTCGATCCAGCAACGAGGTCAGCAATACCTCGCTTTCGCCGTTGGCCAACTCGACCCGGATCAGTCTCAGCTCGATCTGGCTGGCAGGATCAACGCCAGCCTCGGAGCAGAACAGACGTGCTTCAGGATGGTTGGCCACGAAAAGCTGTGTGTCTTCAACTTGGCCAGAGTGTAGAAACGCTTTGACCTGGGCGTTATAGCCACAGGGCAGGCGCATCAGAAAGTGCCGCTGTTGCTGCGCGAACAGCGCGAATAACCAGTGCCCAGGGTAACCACGGTCAAACAGCGTCAGGCTGTCAGCCGGCAGGTGCTAAAGGTGCAGATGGGCACAGTCGCGCTCGCCGACGGTCAGGGGCACGATCAGGCTATGCAGGGTTTGACCGTCAGCGACTTCGTAGAGTGTGGACAAGCGAGCCATGGGAAAGCCAGAGTGACTGCCAAAGAAGGTCGCCATGGTCGACTCCAGGGGTAAATGCACGGTCGAGCCATCCACCGCGAGCACCCTCAGCCCACGCCACTTCTGGCGCAGCCCGAAGCAGTCAATTTGTTGCTGCAGGAGGCGATTGAGACTTTCAAATACCTCGGGGTTGAGCTTTTTGCGCGCTTTGCAGAAGGCCTGCGCAGTGACCATTTGCGTCTCAGTCGACGCCTGATTGAGTACGCGATAGAACTGATCGAGTTCGGTTTGCAGGGCCGTGCGCGGCTGATTGAGCAGGAACAGGACGAGGTTCTTGAAGGTGAGCTGGCGTCGGCGGGTAAAGTCTTGAGGATTCTGGCGGTGGGCGGCGATGAAGGCGGGACAATCGAGCGGACTGGTTACTTTTTGTACAATTTTCAAACCAGGGCTTGGCTGGCGGTGTCAAGCGATGCGGTATAGGTAGTCAAAAGGGCTTCTCCCATGCACTGATTTGAGCGCTAATTATATGATATTTATGGATAATTTCCAAAGTTGATGACATTGGCTGTTCCCCAACCCTGGAAAACCTATCCTCTTTAACACGTCAAAGTCGATTGATAGGCTTGCTGCAACAGCTATCTGCCCGGTTGAAGTCGAAGATCGATGTATCTGTAGGGTTTGGAAATAAATGCGGGCGCCCACCGCACTCACGGCTCAGTTACCATTCTTTGTGCATCGCGGCCGCGCGGCTAGTTGGTAGCTGTTCTAAGCCTAGTCAGTGCCGCCCTTCGCCCCAAGCCCCATAGTCAGATTTGAGAAATGACAGTAGGCGATGCCGCAACGCGCTTCATCGACCTATGTAAAACGACTCCTTTATCGAAATAGTGCACTCATCGCTCTCCACGGCGATCCCTTCATCGCGAATTGCACCGCCCAAGACGATCTGCACTGAAATCAATACTTTCTGATGCCTCTTGATTAGAGATGCCAGCCATAATAATCTCATCGCCAACGCATACGGCGTTCGGCAGCCAACACACTCTCACTCACTACTGGAAGCTCAGACATGAAAACCATAGGCATTGAAAACTCGAAGTCCAGCGTACAGGCCCACTTAACGCTTGGAACCAAAACTATGGGGCTAGGTATCTATGGCGCGTACTTGGCTCTCGCTATTATTTACTTCTGGTTCGGCGGCATGAAATTTACCCACTACGAGGCCGAGGGCCTGGTTCCACTGGTGAGCAACAGCCCGCTTTTGGGATGGGTGTATAGCATTTTTTCGGTCGACATGTTCTCCAGCCTGCTCGGCATACTAGAGATTTCGATCGGCACTCTGATCGCAGGCCGCATGCTGTCGCCCAAACTATCCGTGGTAGGAGGCGCTCTGTCTGCAGGCCTGTTCTTCACAACCCTTAGCTTTATGTTTTCCACTCCGGGCGTCATTGAGCCTAGTTTAGGGTTTCCGGCGATTTCCGTTGCGCCAGGTCAGTTTCTGCTTAAAGACTTAGGGTTGCTTGCTGTTTCGATATTTGTGGCAGGCCATTCGCTGGTTGAACTGGAAAAACGTAAAATTAATGCATAATTTTTTCAATGGCTTAAGGCAGTAATGCCTTAGGCCTTTTTGCCATCATTTTCCCCCGCCAGATCTTTCAACCAGTCACGAGGGCTCAACCCCGTCTTGCGTCTAAATGCGCGAGACAGCGCCGAAGGACTTTCGTAGCCGACTTGAGCTGCAATCAGCGTAATCGAGCGCCCTTCTCGCATCAGCTTCTGAGCCAGGCTAACTCGCCAACTCAACAAATAATCAGCAGGCGTCTGTCCGATGACACTCTTGAAATGCACGGCATACGCAGCGCGTGACATATTTGACTCACTGGCCAGCTCTGCTATTGACCAGGCATGTTCCGGGGAGTTGTGCATCTGTAAAAGCGATCGGGCAAGCCGCATGTCGGCCAGTCCAGCCATCATTCCGGTGCGCAACTGGTGATGATCGAGCAGGTAACGGAGCAACAGAATGATTAGGAGCTCAAATAAGCGCTCAAGCGCGGCTTCCCTTCCACAATGCACATTTGCCGCCTCGGCAAACATCCACTCCAACGTGTCTGCCAGCATGGGCAGATCATCGAGTGCGAGCACCAAACAGTCCGGTAATGAAGCCGACAAAGGATTATCAATTCCGCCCTCAAACTCCATGGAAGCACACAACAACTTTGCGCCATCGGACTCACCCGCAAACAATTGATGCTTGGCGGGGCGTGGCATAAAAATCAAGCTAGGGCGAGTGAGCTGCAAATCCTTGCGATCGGGACCAAGCAACGTCACGCTGCCGGCCTGAAGCAGATGGATATAACCTCGCCGCTCGGCGCCATCGTAAGATGCAGAGCCGCATAGGTCGCCGTCATAGAACAGATTGGCCCGCACGCCGAACCGCGAGAGCAAATTAGACAAACGATCCATTGGCCGATCCTTGACGAGTCAGAACGCACAGACCATACCATCTGCGTTGTCGTTCAGTGCCTGTAGCGAACATGCCGGCGTAAATCAGCCAACGGATAAAGTGATCACTGAGCAGCTCAGCCTCCCTTTCCAGTTCGGCTGTTAAAAAAACAACACCGTTGTTTGAAAGCACCAGCAAATCAAGTGCTCACTCTTCTATTTTACGGGGTTGTACGCCGGAATCCCAGAAATTTCCGTCAGCCCAGCTCCAGTCCCGCCACGAGCGCATCCAGGTCGATGAACTTGCCGTCAGTCTGGAAGGTGTAATGCCCGTTCAGCAGGATGTGCCGCCAGGCCGCTGGCGACATCTGCGTGATCAACGCCAGCGCCTTGGCATTGCCAGCTGCCTCGTACTTCGTCAGCAGCAGGGACAGGATCGCCGAGTTGTAGAAGATGATCGCGTTGCCGATCAGCCTGGCGCACTGGTTGCTGATCTCGATTTCGATGTCGGTGCGGCCGGTCAATTCCTTCTTCCCACCGACTTGGGCGATGGTCGAGCGTAGCTGGTGATAGGACTCAATGCGGTTCTGCGAGCGGTGAACATTACGCTCCAGTTGCGGGTCGCGCAGGTAGCGCAGTGTGTAGATACTGCGGATGAGCTTGTCGAACTCGAAGATTGCGCGCCGCGTCGGGTTCGGCGCCGTATAGGTGCACAGCTTGCGGATCAGCGTGCCCTGCGTCATTTCCTTCAGGCCCAGTGTGGCGACGATTCGGTCGATGTTCGCCTTCTCACCGACGATGAGTTGCCGGTCGATCTGGCCAGCCGGCCGGATCAGGCATTTCTCGTACAATGCCAGATCATCGGCGCAATACAGCTCCTGCAACTGGTCGTCGAGGTCGGTGAAGCGCGGCTCGAAACGAAGTCCGAACCAGTGCAGGATGGCGAAGTTGGCCTTGTTGATGCTGTGCATGTCGCCGGTGATCGCGCTCGGCACGATGTCCGACGTGTTGCGGTACCAGATGTCGAACACGTGGTGAGCCTCGTACTCGTGTGCGCCTATCAGGTAGCCGTTCAACGGCACGTGATTGCACAGCAGCGTGTAGGCGACGACGCCCTTGCCGCGGCCGAAATATTTGCGCGAGTAGCGCGCCTTCACAGTTGGTCGCTCGACGCCGAATTTCTGCCCATCAACGGCACCGTACAACGAATCGAGGTCGAACGAGTAATGCGGGAAGATCGGCAGTGCGGCGATGGCGTTGCTGATGCAATCGTTGGCCACATGTAGCGTCGCCTGGCGCAGGTACTGCTGGTAGGTACTCTCCAGGACGTGGTACGGGATGTCGCTGGTACGTGCCATAACCTGGTTGCCGTGGTTCATGGCTTGGGCAATGATCACCGCCATCAGACTGTCGGCGTCGGCTACCTTCTTCGCATAGCGTGGCTGCAATGGTGTCAGCGCCGACAGGAACTGGCACTGGCCGTTGACGAAGCGAAACACGTCGGCGACATCGCAGTATGGCAGTTGCTCGTAGAGAGCTTGCTCGCGCGCCTTCTGGTTCTCCCCCTTGGGCTTGCGCCAGGTCAGTCTCTGCGTGTCCTTGTCGTATTCCAGGTGCGTCAGCTTGCCCTGTTTCAGCTCGCGATTGAACGCCACCCATTGCGCACGCAACTCGGTCGCCAGTGCATCGAGCTGGGCACTGACCGGCTGCCGCAGGAAGGGGATGTCCATCTGCGCGAGCACTGCGGCTTTCTCGTCCATCGAAACCAACTCGTCGGACAAATGCCGGTGCTGCAAGCTATCGTCAATGTAGAGCTCGCCCGCCTGGAAGCGTTTCCTGACCTGACGGTAAAGCCAGAATTCGTAACGATCGGCATGCAGGCCTGTCGGCGTGCCTTCGGCATCGAACATCAGCAGGTACGGACGCAAGCGTTTCGGCAGCGTTGCCGCCGGACATTCGTCGAGTGGCCGTTGTGATAGGCGCTGCTGCTTGGCGAACACGCTCTTGGCCCAAGTCAGCGCCGCGAGCCATGGGTTATCGGGGGCCGTGCCGGCGAAGTCGAGCGCGACGTACAGCGGCCGTAGATGGCGTCGAATGCGTTCGGCCAGGCCGTCCACCGCCTGCCAGTGCAGCGCCAGTTTGTTCAGTGGCTTGACGCTCATGCGCTGCGCCGTGTTTTGCAGCAATTCCCTGGACATGATTTTGTAGGCGCGTTGGCGCACCTCGCCGAACGGCGTCGGATCGGCCACGCTGTCGTCCACGTACAGCGACAGCAGGCGGCCAACCTGCGGCGTTTCCTGATGGCGTCGCAGCTGTTCGGCGACAAAGGACTGTTTCGCACCCGTGCGGCTCTCGTCCTCAAGTTTTTTCATGTGGAAGGCCATCGCGTCGACCAGGTTGTCGGTGAGCTGCCGGTAACGTACCCAGGCATAGCACAGCAGGTAGAGCCGGGTCTGCTCCGCCTTCAGGTGGCGCAGGTCATGGACGGTATAGAAGTTCGCCAGGCTCGCGTAGTACAGCAGGTTCTGCTGCGAGATGCCGAGCTTGGGCAGCAGCGCCTTGGCGATCCCGTGCAAGGACTTCAGCGTGGCGCGCTTCTCGCGCTCCCCTGCCATCTGACGCCAGCCGAAATCTTTAGCGTCCTGCTTGAGCGCTGCCAGTTGAGACAGGGTGTCGTCACGCACCAGGAGCTGGCCCAGCGCAGCTTTGGCCGATTCGTCCAACACTTCTGCCAGCAAGCCGCCCAAGCGCCTGCGTTCGGTGGACAGGGCTTCACTGACCAGCTCTTGTAAGGTGGTGTGGCCGGGCCGGATGATTTTGTGCTCGCTGAGCCAAACGATCAGTTCGGCGGCCACGAATCCTGGCATTACGTCGCGCCGCACGATCTGTTCAGCCTGCTGTGCCAGTTGCGGCAGGAAGCTAGCCGCCCACGACCGGTAGCCGAACAGTTCGGCGATCTGACCCCTCTGGCTGTAGTGCTCATGCTTGGTGATCGCCTTGCGTTCGAACGCTTCGCCGTGGAAATAGCGACTCAGCACGAAGGCGCAATCGTCCTCGACCTCATGCCAATCGAAGCGGAAGAAAGCATGCTTGGCCTTGAAGTAGCCGATCTGCAAGACGCAATAGACTTGGGCCTGCAGGCTAGGCCGGCTGCTGGCGAACGCCAGTTCAGATTCGGCCAACGCCAGGTATTCCAGCCGCTGAGCATCGTCGAAGTCCGGTAGGCCGTACAAGGCTTCCTGCTCTGCGTCAGAAAAGACGGTGAGTAGCTTATTCTTGTTGCTCATCGACCGTCCTTCCCGCACCACGCCAACCTGCTCGCGTCAATGTTTCGATCAACGTAGTGCGCTTGACATTGAAGTTGCGGCACACCGCCGCCTTAGACATGCCGCCATCGAGCGCGGCGACGATGGCGTCCAGCTTCTCACCAGTGATCGCCTGCGGCCGGCCGCCGATCCGGCCGCGTTTGCGTGCGGCGGCCAAGCCCGCGACGACGCGCTCCTGAATCAAGGCGCGCTCGTACTGCGCGAGCGCACCGAACACCTGGAACAGGAATTCGCCCGAGGGCGTCGTAGTGTCCAGGTTCTCTGTCAGCGAGCGGAACGCCACCCGCTTGTCCTTGAGCGAAGTCACAATGGCGAGCAGGTGCGACAGCGAGCGACCGAGCCGGTCGAGTTTCCACACCACCAGCACATCGCCGGCTCGAACGAACTCAAGCGCCCGCGCCAAGCCGGCACGGTCATCCTTCGCGCCAGAGGCACGATCCTCAAACAGGTGACGCGGATCGACGCCGGCGGCGAGCAGCGCGTCGCGCTGCAAGTCCGTGCTCTGGCGGTCGGAGTCCGACGACACGCGCATGTAGCCAACCAACATAGGCGGATAACCATCAAAAACAGGTTTCCGCATAATAGTGAATAGCGATAGAGTTTTCCGTACATTTTTGAGGGGGTGTTGCACAGGTAGCTGTCATTTTCAGAAGTCGATTGCACCTAAGGTCAGAAGTCGATTGCACTACTGAGGAAGCCCTCGCTGTTGCGGACTCATGGGCTGGCACGAGAGGATCTCTATAGGTCATGTACATCCGAGCCCCACCCCACCACTCGCAAATTTGTAGGCAAAGGTGTGTCAGGAAAATGAGTAACCTGACGCTAGTCAATCTGGGGTACTGACAGCTATGGCATGCCGCCAGATGGACATTTCATGCTAATAGCGTCTTGCAGGACACGAGTGGTAGCAAATAGACACTAATAGTCGTTGCATAAACTTCCAACATTCAGCATCTTGCAACGGTAACCATGGACGGAGACATTGAGCCGCTTACACCGATGAGCAAGGTTTTTTGGTTGGCAAGCGCGATCACTATGGACGGACTTTCATCGGTTTCCACTTCAGAGCTATTGCCATCGTGCTATTCAATTCTAATAAAAAAAATATCAGCGCCCTGCAACAAACCATCGCCCAGCAAGCCAGTCTGCTCGAAGCCATCAACCGCTCCATGGCGGTAGTCGAATTCGACCTCAATGGCATCGTCCTCCGGGCCAACGACAACTTTTTAAAGACCATGGGCTATCGCCTGGAGCAAGTGCTCGGCCAGCCGCACCGCCAATTCTGCACGCCTGCCTATGCCCGCAGTGGCGAGTACTCACAATTATGGTCCCGTCTCAACGCCGGCCAGTTCGAGTCGGGCACCTTCGAGCGAATTGCCGGCAATGGCCAGACGATCTGGCTGGAAGCCAGCTATAACCCGGTCAAGGACGAGCTTGGTAACGTGGTGAAGGTGGTTAAGTATGCCCTTGACGTCACCTTGTGGGTACAACAGGAGAGTGAAGCCAAAAATAAGTTGCAGGCCATAGACCGGTCCATGGCCATCATCGAGTTCAATCTGGACGGCAGCATTATTGACGCCAACCAGAACTTCTTGGATGTGGTCGGTTACAGTCTGGCCGAACTCAAGGGCAAACATCACAAACTGTTCTGCCGTCCAGCACTGGCCAACGGCAGCGAGTACCAGGACTTCTGGCGACGCCTGAATCAGGGCGAGTTTTTCAGTGGGCAATTCGAACGGGTAGGCAAGCGCGGGCAAACCTTGTGGCTGGAAGCTAACTACAACCCGGTGTATGACGCTAGCGGACGGTTATGCAAAGTGGTGAAGTTTGCTACAGACATCACCGCCAAGATGGAGAAGCATGCGCAGGACGCTCAGAGCGCTAGCGAGGCGTATCACATCTCGGTCGAGACACGCCAAGCGGCTGAACATGGCTCCACGGTGATCCAACAAGCAGCGAGTGAAATGCGGGAGATTGCCTCGAATATCGAAGGTTCGTCAGCCCTCATCACCAAACTTGGCGAACGCTCCGAGCAGATCACCACCATCGTCAACACCATCCGCGGAATTGCCGATCAGACCAACCTGTTGGCTTTGAACGCTGCTATCGAAGCCGCTCGAGCGGGTGAACAAGGTCGCGGCTTTGCGGTGGTGGCCGATGAAGTCCGTCAGTTGGCCGCACGCACCAGTGGCTCGACGGCGGAGATTTCCGGGATGATTGGCATGATCCAGAACGAAACACAGCTAGCCATCAAGAGCATGGAAGGCACCCGTGACCGGGCCACTAAAGGCGTCGACCTGGCGGATCAGGCGGGCGCGGTGATCCAGCAAATTAGCGACGGTGCCAGCAATGCGGTGCAGGCGGTGAGTATGCTGGCCAAGGAGCATGGTCATACCCGGTAGAACTCACGAACAGCCGGATCATCGGCACTGCGCATAACAGACGTGTGGTCAAATCCTATGGGGAGATCTTCATCGTGCTGAAACGTATCGCGGTTACCGAGGTCCGCCTCGGCATGTACATCCATGAGCTTTGTGGTTCATGGATGGACCACCCTTTCTGGAGAGCGCGTTGGTTGCTCCATAGCGAGCACGATCGACAGCGCATCCTCAAATCCAATGTGACGACGCTATGGATCGACACCAGCAAGGGGCAGGACACTGCCCAAGGCCAGGCAAGCAATACGCTCGAAGAAGTTGAGGTTGAAACCGAAGCCCGATTGCTAGCCGTGGACAACACGGCGCTGCCGCCTCTAGCCGGGATGACTGAAGAGCTGTCACGTGCCCTCAAGCTCTGCGCCCGCTCCAAAGTCGCCATTGTCGAGATGTTCAACGAGGCGCGCATGGGCCAAGCTATCAACTTGGAGCACGTCGCGGCGCTGGTGGAGGAAGTTTCCGACTCGGTACTGCGTCACCCCAATGCCTTAATCAGCCTGGCACGTCTGAAGACTTCCGCCGAATACACCTACATGCACTCTGTGGCGGTGTGTGCATTGATGATTGCCCTGGCCCGCCAGCTTGGCCTGTCGGCCGACCAAGTCCGGGAGGCAGGCTTGGCCGGCCTCCTGCACGACATCGGCAAGGTGTCCATACCGGATGCGATCCTCAATAAGCCTGACAAACTGACCGACGCCGATTTCAGCATCATGCGCAGCCATCCCAGAGCGGGCGGCAGGATGTTGCTGAAAAGCCGCCAGGTCAGCGCGCTCACGCTCGACGTTTGCCTGCACCATCATGAGAAGGTCGATGGCTCCGGCTACCCCTATCGCCTGGTCGGTGAGCAAATCAGTCTGTTCGCGCGCATGGGCGCGGTGTGTGACGTGTATGACGCGATCACGTCGGAGCGCCCCTACAAGAGGGGCTGGGATCCCGCCATAGCGATTCGCAAGATGGCTGAATGGAAGGGACACTTCGACGACCAGGTGTTCCAGGCCTTCGTCAAGTCGGTGGGCATCTACCCGGTTGGCGCCTTGGTGCGCTTAGAAAGTGGGCGTCTCGGCGTCATCATGGAGCAGCACAAGAGTTCACTGCTGACACCCATGGTCAAGGTGTTCTTCTCGACCCGCACGAAAATGCCCATTGCCCAGGAACTGGTTGATCTTAGCAAACTGGCCGGTCGTGACAAGATCGTCGGCCGCGAGTCGGCTAGCGACTGGGGTTTCAAGAACATCGAGGAGCTATGGTCGGGCCTCCCCGCCAGCAAGAGGTCGCATTTCGATTAAACATCGACGGCAATCGCGTCGTGAGGACCAACGCGACAACCGCCTGCTTTGCCTGCCATACCTCACAAAAAGATCACGGCTATGTGTTCAGCCGCTTGCGTGACTGAGGGTGAACCATAATGGACAGAAGGTAAAACAACTTGTCCGTTCGAGCATAAGGTTGAGCGTAATTTAAAAGTCCGGGGTGCCGGTGGCGCCGAGCACCAACCGGTGGTGCAGATGACTATTTGCATTGGAGACCAGATCTATAACGAGCAGTTCTCCTTGAAGAATCAAGGCAAGATGAACTACCCCGTTCTGATCGGGCGTCATACTCTTGAGAATCAGGATTCTGAGCAACTCATTGGGCTCTCTCCAGTAGTTTCGCTCCGTCACGCCGCAGCTCGCCCTTGGGCGAGACATGTCGATAGAGCGTCTGACGGGTAATATCCAGCTCTTCACACAAATCCGACACCTTGGTTTCCGGCTGTCCCATGGCCGCCATCGCTAGGCGTAGTTTGGCAGCGGTCATCTTGAACGGGCGCCCCCCTTTCCTGCCGCGAGCACGCGCCGAGACGAGCCCGGCGACCGTCCGCTCAGAAATCAACTCCCGCTCGAACTCTGCCAGTGCCGCGAAAATCCCGAACACCAGCTTTCCCGCCGCAGTAGTAGTGTCGATGGCCGCACCGTGGCCGGTAAGCACCTTCAGTCCTACGCTACGCGCGGTAAGGTCGTGGACAGTGTTAATTAAGTGGCGAAGGTTACGCCCTAGTCGATCGAGCTTCCAAACCACCAAGGTATCGCCTTCACGCAGGGCCTTCAGACACGCGGCCAATCCGGGCCGATCATCTTTCCGTCCCGAAGCCATGTCCTCATACAGATGTGCAGCTGCCACTCCGGCAGCAATCAAAGCATCTTGTTGCAGAGTAATTGTCTGGGAGCCGTCTGCCTTCGATACCCGCATGTAGCCGATCAGCATACCGCCCCCATTGTCACAAATACGTTCGATTATGTGACAGTGTGAGCCAGAAAGTTCTCGCCGTCAAAAACTGTCACTTAACCCGTCATTTAGTCTAAGACCTGCAAACGGCCATTCAGGCTCGTAATGTGACAAAAACTCCGGCGGAATGCCCTCCTTGGTGAACGTGGCGCGCAAACGTTCCAGGGATTCGGGGTCGCGTCGCCCGTAGGACGCCAGTGTGAACAGCAAGCGGGCCGTCTCCGGGTTGTGTCGCGCTTCAATGATGGCCTCATCGATGGCCTGGGCTGCTCGTTGCCAGTGGTTGATGGGTTCCGGCTTCGGCACCTTCGCCGGCAGGCCGTTGGTGAAACCAGTGTGCGGCTCCGTCTGAAACAGCGCGGCCTGTTCCCCGCGCGGGATCAGCGCCTTTGACTCGATCAGCGTGATGGCGGTGGCCGCCGCCTCCAGCATCTGCCACTGCACCGCCGGGGCCAGAATCTCGTAGGGACGCCACAGACTCTGCCCGGCGCGCAGCGGATGGCCGCAGCGCTCCCAGACATGGCGGATGCTCGCCGAGCAACTGCCGCAGTGCGAGAGCGGCGTGTTCAGCTCATCAAGCAGGGTGCGCAGCAGCCGGAACCACAAGCCGGCGTGGACACGCCGACGCGGCAGCTCCACAAAACCCGTCGTCAGCGCCTGCCAGGTGCGCCGGTCCATGCAGGCGATTGCGTCATCGGCAGGGCGCGGCGCAGCATCGGCGATTTCCCACTGAAGATACCGGCCGTGCATGCCCCAGTAGGACTCCAGCCAGCAGCCATGCTGCGGGCAGCTCAGCATCAAGGGGAGCTGCCAGACGAGTAGCACAGCTTGATTCGTTGGATCGTTCAGACACTGCGGACACGCCCGGCGAATCGTCTGGCTCGGTAGCCAGGCACGCCAGCGAGTGATGGACCGCACCTTGCGGGTGCGCTTGGGCAGGAGCACCGCGCATTGGAATGTATAGGTTTCCAAGGCTGCTGGTACCGAATCGTCGAGACTGTCGAGCAGCCACGGCACCCAGCCTGCAAGACTCATGCTGCGCAACCGCTCCAGCTCGACGCCACTGCGCTGGCAGAGCGCCGTCAGCAACGACAAGGATGGTGCGGTATCCAGGTCATCAAGTTGGCTGTGACCAAGATCGTGGGCCAGCAGCTCGTGCACGTCCATCTGGTAGCAGGCGGCGACCCGGTTGAGCCATGAGGACAGGGCTTCGCCTTCCTTGGGTGCCGGATGCAGCGGCCAGCGCGGCGCGGACTTCACATCAGTTCCCGCTCGAACTGTCGCCGCCGCTCACTGGGGCCGATGTAGTCGGCCATGCTGAGCGTGCGGTGGTTGATCGCTTCCTCGCCACTCTCCACGGCGGCGACGGCCGCCGCCACCAGCAGATGTGCAAGCTCGCCGATGGTGCCTTCGCTCCGGGTGAGCAGGTAGCGGGCCATGTCCAGCGTGGCAATCGGGGATGGCCGCCGTAGCGGGAGTGACGCCGCGAAGCTGGCCAGCAGCGAGCAGCAGTCCTCATTGGCCTCCCACGGCGGCAGCAGCATCGGCTCGAAGCGGTTTTCCAACTGATCGTCCGAACGGATGGCCAGGTACGCCTCGCGCGTGCCGACCCCGACCAGGGGGATACGCAGCTCGTTGCCGAGGAAGCGCAGCAGGTTGAGGAACTCGCGCCGGTTAACGCTGTTGCCAGCCAGTACATTGTGCAGTTCGTCGATCACCAGCATGCGCACGCCGACCTTGCGCAGCAGGGCCAGCGCCAGTTGCTCCATTTCCGGCAGCCGTGGGCGCGGGCGCAGCGGCGCGCCCATCGCAGCCAGCAGCGCGACATAGAAGCGGATCACCGATGGCTCTGACGGCATCTGCACGACCAGCACCGGGATATGTTCTTGGTCAGCGTCGGTGCCGACCGGGTGCGCCCGCCGGAATTTCTCGACGATCATCGACTTGCCGTTGTTGGTGGGGCCGACCAGCAGCAGGTTTGGCATGCGTTGCTTGTTCGGCCACGCATACAGAGTTTCCAGCCGGTTCAGCGCCTCGACCGCGCGCGGGTAGCCGATCCAGCGGTCGGCGCGAATGCGCTGGATGCGCTCGTCTGCCGGCAGCCTGGCCAAACCCTGTGCCGCTGGCAGCAGGTGGGACAGGTCAATGACGGGATATTCGTCCACGGCTACCACTCCTCGATCTGATCGAACGGTTTGGCCGGCGGCAGGTTGTCTGCCTGCGGGTCAGCCATGTCCACATCCGGCGGTATGGGCTTGGCCGGTGGCTCCGACGTCTTGAGGTGCTGGCGGCGATCAGCGTCGCGCCGCGCCTTGCGCGTGGCCTTCTGGGCGGTGGTCACGATCTCGCGCATCTGCCCGATCATGCGGAACAGCGCCGACTCGTCCACCTGCTCGCGCCCGAGCTGACGCAATTTGGCCAGCGCCTGGCGTTGTTCCCAGAGGGTGACGGCCGGATGGGACAAGGTGCGGTAGTGGATCTCCAGATAGTGCTGACCTTCCGGTTCCAGTACCCAGATGCGGCTGATGTCGCGCGGATCGCGCCGGATCAGGAAGGCGGGCAAGCGCTCGCGCCGGGCAATCCACGGCTTGAGGGCGTCGGCGTAGTAGTGGATGTGGTCGATGACAAAGCCGGTGCGGGTCAGGGTGCGGCGGATCACCGGCAGGAAATCGACCAAAAACGCGGTGGGGCGGGTAACGACGGCCGGGACGCCAACGCGCTCCACGGCCTCGGCCCAGCGCGCGGCCGGCGGCTGGAGCAGGCCGTTGTGCACGGAGCCGTGATAGGTGCCTACCGCCAACGCGAGCCAGCGCTCCAGCTCGCGCAGCGTCAGGGTGGCCATCTTCTCGGAATCGTACTCGCCGCGCTGGCCGGGATTGGAGAAGGTCGTCCCCGGTAATTCGTCGTGGATCATCTGCATCGCCGTGCCGATGATCCGTTCCACGATGCCGCCGTAGTGCGGCTGGCCTGGTGGGCGATAGTCCAGCCGGATGCCATGCTGTTCGCAGCCACGGCGCAGCGCTTCGCTTTTGAACTCGGCCGCGTTGTCCAGATAGAGCAGCCTGGGCTTGCCGCTCATCGGCCAGTCCATTTCCACATTCAGCCCTTCCAGCCAGGGCCGCTTGTCGCAGGCGGCATGCGCGAGGCATAGGCCGACCGAGACGGCGGACGGCGCTTCCAGCGTGACCACCATGCCGAGTACGCAGCGCGTGAACACGTCGATGGCGAGGGTCAAATATGGGCGGCCAATCGGTTGCCGGTCGCGCTCGTCGACCACGATCAGGTCGATGACGGTGTGGTCGATCTGCACCTGTTCCAGCGGCATGGTGACTTCGGGCGGAATGCCACCCGCGCCTTGCAAGGGACGGGCAGCGTCCTGCCCGCCCCGGCTGCGGGCTATTTTCGCCGGGTGTAGTCCGGCAATCCGCTGGGCCACGGTGTTGCGCGCCGGCACCGGCAGCTTCTGGGTTTTGCACGCCTGCGCGACTTCGCGGTGGAACGCCGCCAGGCTGCGTTTCTGCTTGGTCAGGAAGCGCTTTTGCAGCAGCTCGCGGATGATGCGCTCGACCGGTTCCGGCAAGCGCCCCTTGCCTTTGCCGCCGCCGGATCGGCCGGGCGTCAGGTCTGTTACCAGGCCAGTACCCTGCCGGGCGCGACGGATCAGGACATATACCTGTCGCCGGGACAGGCCCAGCGCTTGGGCTGCCTCATCGGCGGCTTCATGCCCGACCACCTCAAGCGCTGCCAGTGGCCCGATGATTTCCGTCCGGTGCCGGGCTTGCGCCCATGCCTCGTCGGGCAGGGTGGCCACGCCTTGCGCGGCAATCGGTGGAGTGTCTGATGTCATGCCCAAACCTCGCTTTGGTGCACACGAGTATTGAGCATAGTCGAGATTGGTGCAGACGACTCCTGATATTGGGCTGTCAGGAGCCGTATGCACACCAGGCGTTACATCCAGTCAGATGGTGCGGTCGTCTTCTGAAAACGACAGTATGTGAAACTGTCGCATAACTTAGGAATTAAGCGACAGTTATGGCTTGGTGCGACAGACAACCCTAAGCGGTCGGTCGTAGCTAGCAGGCCTTTACCCAGCGAACCGTTAAGGGATTTATTTTCCATTGATTCGATCACGCTGCCGATGCTGTCTGACGGCAAAGCCGAGTCAGATAAGCGAACGAGACTGCTTATAATGGAACATAGGGTACACACAGCGTGAGGATTGTTGACAAAGCCCCGATGCTGTATGGCCCGCCTGTCAGTCGCAAGCGGATGGACGCAGGCAACCGATAGCCATGGCGACCAGGCTGTCGAGCAATATGGATTACCCCCCAGCCGGCAAAATTCCCCGGTCTATGACAACTATTAAAACGCCATAACTGACCAATGTTTAACCGTGCCTGCCGAGCCCTAAGGGTGAGTTACCGAGAAAAAATGATGTTAAATATAGACGACTGGTCTATTTCTACCTATATTGTAGCCAGTTGCCTAATCCAGACCAACGAATGCTCGCATCAGCCAATGAATAAGGCTAAGCCGCGACAGGTAGCGCATCTAGCTCTGCACATCGAATAGCAGACTGGTCTATTTATAGGTAGCTGCATGTTTAATTTCGACTTCTACAATCCCACCCGCATTGTCTTTGGCCCCGACACGATCGCCCGCCTGGATGATTTGGTGCCGACCGATGCACGCGTAATGGTGCTTTTCGGCGGCCAGAGCGCTCGCAAGACCGGCACCCTGGCGCAAGTAAATGAAGCGCTGGGTGCCCGGCATGTACAGGAGTTCGGCGGTATAGAACCGAACCCAAGCTACGAAACCTTGATGCAGGCCGTGGCGCAGGTCCGTGAGCAGCAGCTGGACTTCCTGCTCGCAGTGGGTGGTGGCTCGGTGATCGACGGCACCAAGTTCGTCGCGGCTGCGGTCGGTTACGAGGGCGATGCCTGGAACATTTTGGAAACACGCGGGGCAGGAATCCGCCAAGCGCTTCCGTTCGCTAACGTGCTGACGCTTCCCGCCACCGGCTCTGAAATGAACCATAGCGGAGTGGTCACTCGCCGGGCGACGCAAGCCAAGCTGCCCTTTCGCAGCGTCCATGTGTTCCCGCAGTTCTCGATTCTCGACCCCAGTAAGACGCAAACCCTACCTGTTCGCCAACTGGCAAACGGTGTGGTCGACGCGTTCGTGCATGTGATGGAGCAGTACCTGACCTACCCGGTGGATGCCCGGGTTCAGGACCGATTCGCTGAGGGGCTGCTGCAAACACTGATCGAAATCGGCCCGCAAATACTGAAAGAGTCCGCGGACTACAGCACCCGCGCCAACCTCATGTGGACCGCTACCTTAGCGCTCAATGGCCTGATCGGCGCGGGCGTGCCGCAGGACTGGTCCACCCACATGATCGGCCATGAGCTGACCGCACTGCACGGCATCGATCACGCACGCACGCTCGCAATCGTATTGCCCGCCAACCTAGAGGTTCGCCGTGAGGCCAAGCGCGCCAAGTTGCTGCAATACGCCGAGCGGGTATGGCACATCAGTCAAGGTAATGACGAGCAGCGCATTGATGCCGCCATCCAGAAGACCCGGACGTTCTTCGAGAGCCTGGGCTTACCCACGCGCCTAGCAGCTTACCAACTCGACGCGGACGACATCGACGGATTGCTCAAGCAGCTAGATGCTCACCGCCTGACGGCACTGGGTGAACACAGCAACGTCACCCTAGACGTCAGCCGCCAGATTTTAGAGGCGAGTCTCTAAGCCCTCTTCGATGCGCCCATTAATTAGCGGCGCAGCAATTAACTGAAAAACGCCAACCCGCGTATTGAAGCAAAAGGTAAACCGCATGAAAATCCTCGTCGTTTTAACCTCCCACGACCAACTGGGCGACACGGGCGAAAAGACCGGCTTCTGGCTTGAAGAGCTTGCCGCGCCTTACTACGCCTTCCTCGATGCCGGTGCGCAGTTGACTCTGGCATCGCCAAAAGGCGGCCTGCCACCGCTGGATCCGAAGAGTAACGAGCCCGACTTCCAGACCGACGCCACTCGTCGCTTTGAGGCCGATACCGCCGCCATGAAAGCGTTGGCAAATACGCGAACGCTCAGTGACCTCTCCAGCGCCGAGTTTGATGCTGTGTTCTACCCCGGCGGCCATGGCCCGCTGTGGGATCTTGCCGAAGATGTCACGTCCATCGCCCTGATCGAGCACGCCAACGCATCCGGCAAGCCGATCGCAACTGTTTGTCACGCGCCGGCGGTATTGCTCCACGTCAAGGGCAGCGACGGTAAGCCACTGATCGCAGGCAAAGCGGTCACCGGTTTCAGCAATAGCGAGGAAGACGCCGCGGGCCTGACTCAGGTGGTGCCGTTTCTGGTCGAGGACATGCTCAAGGCGCAGAGCGGTATTTACAGCAAAAACACCGACTGGCAGGTCCATGTTGTAACCGACGGGCTGCTTGTCACAGGCCAGAACCCGGCTTCCTCCGCAGCCACTGCGCACGCCTTGCTGAAACTACTGGCCTAAGGCCGCGTAAGGCTAATGCCTCTACCAGTACTGGCATATACCAACTTTCGCCCGCGCCATTTCGGTTGCCGCGGGCCTAACCAGGAATTCACAAAATGGATACAAGTCGTTTCTTTCAGTCAGTGCAGCTGGGCCCTTATGTGCTCAACAACCGTATAGTTCTGCCACCCTTGACCCGCTCGCGCAGCACACAGCCAGGTAATATCGCGAACCCATTGATGGCCACCTATTACCAGCAACGCGCTGGGGCGGGCTTTATGGTGACAGAAGGCACCCAGATCGAACCCCGTGGCCAAGGTTATGCCTGGACGCCAGGCATTCATAGCCAAGAACAAATCGAAGGTTGGCGCAACGTCACCGATGCCGTGCATGCCGCTGGCAGCATCATATTCGCCCAGCTCTGGCACGTCGGCCGGGTATCGCACATCTCGCTGCAGCCTAATGGTGCCGCGCCAGTAGCGCCTTCGGCTATTGCTGCGAACAACGTCAAAGTATTTATTGAAACCGGTCCAGGTGCAGGTACTTTAGCCGAGCCTTCGGTACCTCGCGCATTGGCCAATGCCGAGGTAAAAGAACTGGTGCAGCTGTACGCGCAGGCCGCGCGCAATGCATTGAGTGCAGGCTTTGATGGTGTGGAAATTCACTGCGCCAACGGTTATCTGGTCAACCAGTTCATCTCCGCCCACAGCAACCAGCGCGACGATGAATATGGCGGTTCGCTGCACAACCGTTTGCGCTTCCTGCGCGAGATTATCCAGGCCGTATCCGAAGTTGTCGGTGCTGACCGCCTAGGCGTGCGTTTCGCGCCGTTGTTTGAAAGTACAGCAGAGGACAGGGTCTATTTGGGCCTTGTCGAAGAAGACCCACACAGCACCTACATCGAGGCCATCAAGGTGCTCGAAGAGGCCGGCATCGCCTACCTGTCGATTGCCGAGGCCGACTGGGACAATGCCCCGGCGCTTCCCGAAGGCTTCCGCCGCGAAATCAGGCAGGTATTTAGCGGGCGCATCATCTACGCCGGCCGCTACACCGCACAACGCGGCGCGGAAACCTTGGAGGCTGGCCTGGGCGACTTGATTGCCTTTGGTCGCCCGTTCATTGCCAACCCCGATTTGCCGCAGCGCATTGCCAATGGCTGGCCGCTCAACCCGGTCGACCCAAGCAGCATGTACGGCGGCACGGAAAAGGGGTACAGCGATTACCCGACCTACGCCGAGTAAATCCGCTCCACCGGCCGTCACGGCTTAACCCTGACGGCCGTATTCTTCAGGCACAACAAAAGCGGTCGCCACCTCGCTAGCGACTTCGCTGTAGCGCAGAATTACTTACGCCGTCATGCCGCGTCTGGATAATGGAGCCTTACTCGCGAGACACACCTGATTGCCACTCAACACCTTGCCTACCCGTCCACACTCAGCGCTGCGGAGATAACTAACCTGGCAAACCATGAGGGACATCTCAACATGACAGAACTGCACAGCTACCCGGAGTGTGTCGGTTTAGTACTCGCCGCCGGTTACGGACAACGCTTTGGCAGCGACAAACGCCTGGCCAAGCTGGCCGACGGTAACAACCTACTGGTGGCAACATTGCTGCGGGCGCAAGAAGCCTTCAGTGATGTTCGGATCGTATTGAAGGCTGAAGACGATGCGCAGGCCCTGGCTATTCCGCCGTACATTCAGGTGGTTCGTGCGGCACAGGCCAAACAGGGGATGGGCTCAAGCCTAGCGGCAGGTATTAAGAGTCTTGCACACTCTCAGGCCGACGCGGTGGCGGTGCTGCTCGGGGATATGCCGTGGGTTTCTCTCGCAACGCTGCTGCAGCTGCGCGCGCATGCGCACGCTGAACATATTGTTGTCGCTTACTGCGATGGCCAGCGCGGACACCCGGTGTTGTTCGGCCGGCGCTTTTGGCCGGAGCTGATGCAACTGCAAGGGGAGAATGGGGCCAAGGGTTTAATAGCCACCCATGCGCAGCATGTGATTGAAGTGACGTTCAATGACAGCGGCATTCTGCAAGACGTCGACAAGCCCGCTGACCTCAGCCACCCAGCGACTTCATAATCAGCGCGCTGCCGGTAAACGCTGCGTCCTGTTTGTCCCCCAGCGCTTGGCTGAGCAAACCGGCCAGCTGCGGGTGCGCCTGTTCACTCGGCAGCTCCAACAGTTCACCCATATAATGTCCGCGATTCGAGGACAGGCATCCGTATAACCAGCCTGTAGACGACAAACGCAGGCGGCTACAGCTACGGCAAAATGGCACGCTTTCGTTGGCAATAATGCCAAATGCCCCACTCTCGCCAACGCTATAACGCAGCGCGGTGGAGTCTACTGGTGCCTCAGCCTGGGTGAATTCATAACGCTCACCGATAAGCTCCAGCAGCTCGCGCTGGCCGACGAACTGTGTGCAGAAAGCCTCTGCATGCTGGGCCAAATGGCCCATCCGCATAAGTTCGATAAAGCGCAATTCGTATCCCTGCTCCAAACAGAACCCCAGCATGGGCATAACTTGGTCGAGGTTGCTGCCTCGCATCGGGACCATGTTGATCTTGATGATCATGCCGGCTCGGCGCGCCTGCTCGATCCCGCTCAGCACAGTTTGCAGGTCGCCGCCCTTGGCGATCTTGCGGAAGGCGCTCGGGTCAAGCGTATCAAGGGAAACATTGAGCCTCCGGATACCCGCGCTGCGCAATAACTGCAGCTTGCCCGCCAATAACTGGCCATTGGTGGTCAGGCTAATGTCCTGCAACCCCAATACGCCTATCCCCCGGAGAAAGGGCTCCAGCCTGTCGCTCAGCAGCGGCTCGCCGCCGGTAATGCGCAGCTCCTCAACACCGGCAACATCCCTGAGCAACTCAACGGCCCGCAGCATCGACGCGGCCGTCAATTCATCCCGCGCCGCCACTAACCGACGGCCATCGGCCACACAGTAGGTGCAGGCGTAATTGCAGGCAGCGGTCAGGCTCAGGCGCAGTTTGCGGAAACGCCGGCCATGTCGATCAACAATCACCCGACAACGCCCGCGTGGGAATCAGTGGAGGGTTCGATGTTCTCCGCCAGCGTTTCAAGCACATAAACCTGACGATCGCTCAGCAGCTCGTCAAGCGCTTTGGCCATGACCGTGTAATGCGACATCTGCCGATGGCGCGCTATCGCCTCGTGGCTGGCCCAGCGCTCGACGAAGACAAAACGCCCGGCCTGCTCAATGCAACGACTCAGGACGTAAGACAGGCAACCGTCTTCGGCGCGCGATGGTTGCACGCAGGCGCGCAAGACCCGCTCAACCTCCGAGGTTTTACCTTCCTTGGCTGTCAATATCGCTACAACACTTATGGCTTCACTCATGCTGATGGGGTCCTCGCTTTATAAATCGTCAACGCTGCACGGCGAAATGCCGACAACCCTCTGCAACAACATCCGCTTCATCCCGGCCAACCACCACAGGATCGCTGTCATGGATGCTCGCAGACCTGAAGCGCAGGCTGCCGCCACTGCGGCCATTGAGCACCGCCTGAATTTCCGCGAGCATGGCCATGGCTACGCTTTCCGGAGTGTCGCCGCCCAGGTCCAAGCCAATCGGGTAATGCAAATAATCCAGCCCCGGCAGCTCGTCCTGTGGTTTAGCCAAATGCTCGTGGATGCCGGCTAACAGGCGCTCGGTGCGCTCGCGCGGGCCTAACTGGCCGACATAGCAGGGTTCACTGTGCAGCACGCCCTGCAACCAATGCGCGTCTTGCACCAGGCTGTGGGTCATCACCGCCACCGCGGCCCCACGCACATGTTCGCGGTAGGCGAAAGGCTGTTCGACATCGCCAACCAGCACCTGGTCAGCGTCGGCAAAGCGCTCGACTCGGGCGAAGTGCGCCCGCCCGTCGATCACCGTGACATGCCAGCCTAACAGTTTGGCCATGCGCACCAGCGGCTGGGCATCGTGGCCCGCACCGAATATCACCAGACGCAGCACAGGCGGTATGTACTCCAGGAGCACGTCCATCTCGTCAGAACCATTCGGGTAGAGACAGCGGGATGACTTGCCGCGTACCAGGGTTTGTTGCAAATCCGAGCTGATCTGCTCAGCCAACACCGAGTGCCGCAGCTCACCCGCGGCGCGCTGCCCGGGCACTAAGAACAAGCGCTCGCCTAACCGTGGCGAAACACCCGCTGGACTGGCAATCACTGTGGCAATGGCCGCCGGTTGATGGGTATCGCGCACGCTGAGCAAGGCATCGACCAACGCGCACGGGCCGCTGGCCGGTAGACGCTCGAACAGCACGTGAACCTTACCGTTGCAGCCCAGGCCGAAGCTCAGCGCTTCCTCGCTGGCTTCATCCGCTTCAGCGGTGCTGTAACTACGCAACGTCGGCCCGGTTTCGGTCAGCCACCAAGCTTTTTTAGCCACTTCCGCCTCCAGGCAGCCACCACTGATGGTGCCCTCAGGCCTGCCGAAACGCGAAACCAGCATGCGCGCCCCCGGCCGCCGATACGCAGAGCCTTCGACCCTTACCACAGTCGCAAGCACCGCCTCGCGGCCAGCCTCGCGCTCCGCCAAGAGTGCGTCCAACAGTGCATTCAGGCCCGACATTACATAGCTCCACTCAATGCAGGGACTCAGTCCGTCGCTTGGCCACAGCCGGTGCCGATACCTGCGCACCACTATCCCCAAAGCGCTGCAGGATGAAGCTGCTCAGCGCAGCCAATTCTTGGTCGGTGTAAATGCGCCCGAACGACGGCATGCGCCGGTTTACTTGGGCGTCGGCCGAGCCATGCCCGCTCAACAGGACGCCGAGCAAGTTGCTTGCGGTAGGGTCGTTGACTGTCTTCAAACCTAGCAGCATAGCCGTTTGGCTCTGACTGCCAGTGCCGTTCCAGAGGTGGCAACTGGCGCAAGCTCCAGCGAACAACTTATTGCCGAGTGGATTGCCACTGCCCTGCTCCGCAAGCGCTGCCTGCTGCGGACGAGCCACACCTTCGCTGCGCGCGGGTGAGTCTTTGAGGAACACGGCGATCGCGTGACGGTCGGCGTCGGTCAGATAGCGCAAACTGTGCTCGACTACTTCGGTCATAGGCCCAGCGGACAAACCCAAGCCTGGCGCTGCCCCGTCTTTCAAGTAGTTGGCCAGTACGTCCGTGGGCCAGGCACCGATGCCATGCACCGGGTCAGCGCTGATGTTGTAAGCATTCCAACCCTGGATAAGGTTGCCGGCCAGCGAACGATCGTTACTGACCGCCTGGAACAAGTTACGCGGCGAATGACATTCACCGCAGTGCCCGGGCCCTTCTACTAGATACTGGCCGCGATTGCGCTCGGCAGAGTACTGGCTGTCCGCTTGGAATGGTTCATCGTTAAGGAAGAGGGAATTCCAAAGAACCATGCCCCAACGCTGGTTGAACGGGAAGCCAATTTGGTTTTCGCGCGGTGCCTGCTCGACAGGTTCTAGGCTGTCGAGATAGGTCTTGATGGCGAGGATGTCATCTCGAGACATTTTGCTGTAGGAAGTATAGGGAAACGCCGGGTAGTAGTGTTTTCCATCACGGCCCACGCCGGTCTGCAACGCGCTTACAAACTCTTCATTCGTCCATGCGCCGATGCCTGTTTGCGTGTCCGGGGTGATGTTGGGCGAAAACAGCGAGCCGAACGGTAGCTTAAACTCGACGCCACCTGCGAACGGTTTACCACCTGACACGGTATGGCAAGCCACGCAGTTGGCGGCGCGCGTCAAGTATTCGCCTTTAGCGAGGGAATCCTCTTGTGCATTGGCCGCTTGCGCCAGTAAAGCCCCGCTGGCGAACATCAGTAGGCTTCTTATTAATTTCATCAGTAGCTCCTTAAACCGGGTAATAGCCGAAACGGCTAAGCGGCAAACGACGTATACGCTGGCCCGATGCTGCGTAAAGGGCGTTGACCAAGGCTGGGCCGATCAACGCAGTACCGGCCTCGCCAACGCCACCCGGCGTTTCCAGACTCGCAAGCAAATGCACCTCCACCGCAGGCGCTTCGTTGATACGTAGCTGTCGGTAGTTGTGGAAGTTGGTCTGTTGCACCTGACCGTTTTCGATCAGGATTTCGTTGAACAGCGAAGCGGAAAGGCCGAACAAGGTGCCGCCCTCGATCTGTGCCTTAACCGACGTCGGGTTAGTTGCAAAACCGCAATCGACCACGCTGACCAGGCGCTTGATGCGCACGCCAAAGTCGCCCTGCATCTCCAGTTCAACCAAAGTGGCCACATAGCTACCGAACACCGCACTGACCGCCACACCTCGACCCTGTCCGGGTGGCAAAGGCTTATTCCAGTCAGTCTTCTCAGCCAACAAACGCAGCACTGCCTGGGCGCGTGGTTGTTCAGCCATCAGCTCCAAGCGGTAGGCCACTGGGTCGGCTTTTGCGTTGTGCGCCAGTTCATCAATGAAGCACTCATGGGCATAGGTGCCGCGAAGCGGGCCCACGCCTCGCCACCACGACACAGGCACGACGCTAGGCTCCTGGCGGATATAACGAACCTGCAAATGCGGCAAGCTATAGATAGGGTCCACCGCAACTTCAACGGCATCGGCATCCACGCCGTTGGGTGGCAAGCTGCCGGCATAGCGGGCGAGAATTGAGGCGCCGGCAATGCGATGTTCCCATCCTAGCGGACGCCCCTTGTCGTCGAGGGCGGCTTTCATACGATCGGCATACAGCGGCCGATAGAGGTCGTGGGTCATGTCCTCCTCACGGCTCCAGATCAGCTTGATCGGGTAATCAACCTGCCGCGCGATGGCCACCGCTTGAGTGATGAAGTCAAACTCCAAACGCCGGCCAAATGCCCCTCCGATCAGTTGGTTATGCACCTGGATTTTTTCAACTGGCAACCCGGTGACTTTGGCTGCTGTCTGTTGAGCGAAAACTGGCACTTGGGTGCCGACCCACAGCTCGCAGCCATCTTTGCGCACATGGGCCACGCAGCTCATGGGCTCAAGCGGCGAATGCGACAACAGCGCTTGCTCGTAAACAGCTTCGAACTGGCTGGCCGCTTGTAGCTTGGCTTGTTCAATGTCGCCGGTGCGTTTAGCGACCACGCCATCACGGCTACTGGCCGCGAGTAGTTCTTGGTCCAGATGCGTAGAACCAATAGAGGCATTCGGCCCAAAGTCCCACTCGATTTTCAGCGCTTTGATGGCTTGCTGACAGGCCCAGAAGTGACTCCCGGTAACAGCCACGGCATTGTCCAATCGCACGATGTCGCGAACCCCTGGCACTCGCCGTGCCGCAGCATCATCAACCGTACGCAATCGCCCGCCATACACAGGACAGGTGATGGTGGAGGCAACCAGCATGCCGGGGATTTGTAGGTCGATGGTAAAGCGCGCCTTACCATTGACCTTCGCGGGCGTGTCCAGGCGCTGCGCGGGGGTGCCCAACAGCTTGAATTGCTCGGGGGTTTTCAAGGGTACGTCAGTGGGTAGTGGCAGCGTAGCCGCGGCCTCGACCAGTTCGCCGTATTTAGCCTGAAAGCCACCAGGGCCAAACACTTGGCCGTTCTGCGCATGGCACAGGCTCGGCGCTACATGCCATTGCAGCGCTGCAGCCTGGATCAACAGGATACGCGCCGTGGCGCCCGCCCGACGCAGCGGCTCCCAGGTGTAGCGGGTAGAAGTCGAGCCACCGGTGGCCTGAAACTGCAGCAAGGTGTCGGTATACAGCGCCGAGTTTGGTGGCGCCTCTTGAATAACGACCTGATCGAGGTCTACTTCAAGCTCCTCCGCCACCATCATGGCAATACCGGTCTGTGCGCCTTGGCCCATTTCAATTTTTGGCGAGATCACCGTGACCACGCCATCGTGGCCAACCCGAACAAAGGCTCCGTAACCCTCAGCGGAGCGATCACCCAGCCGGCCTGCGGCAGCCGCCTCGGCGGCTGCACTCTTGGACACTAAGGGCGGTAGCCAGGTACTCAACACCAAGCCGCCGAGGGCGATGCCGCTGCCCTGCAGGAGGCGACGACGAGACATATGAACATTCATTTCGTTAGGCTTTTTCATCTCACGCCTCCTCTACACGGCCAACACAGTGAATGGCCGTGCGAATGCGGGTGTAAGTGGCGCAGCGACAAAGATTACCAGCCATGGCCGCATCAATCGCCTGGTCATCGGGCGTCGGCTGGCTATTCAGAAGAGCAGTTGCTGCCATGATCTGTCCTGACTGGCAGTAACCGCATTGCACCACCTCATGCGCTAGCCAGGCCTGCTGCACGGCTTTGCCCACGGCCGTCTCACCGATGGCCTCAATGGTGGTGATTGAGCGACCTGCCACAGCCGAAATAGGAGTCACACACGAACGGATCGGCTGGCCGTCGAGATGCACGGTGCACACCCCACACTGAGCAATGCCACAGCCGTATTTTGTCCCTGTCAGGCCGAGCACATCGCGCAAGACCCACAGCAGAGGCATATCCGCTGCAACGTCAACCTGCTGCGACTGTCCGTTGATGATTAACGTTTGCATGGTATTTCCTCTGCCTAATTGGGTTAATGCCGACAACTGTAGTCATCGCTTTTTAATGTGTTAATGGCACGTGACGCTGACTGAAACAGTCCACGTACTCACTGATTAATTCGCCTTAAACGAGAAACCAGCCACCCTGCCAGCGGAAAGGAGATGATCTGAGTGAAAGGCACCAAAACCACCACCTCCACCAAGACCATCAGCGGAAAGCTCAGATCATGGGTCAGCGGCCCCAATAAACTCAGTACCAATAAGAGCGTTGGGTATAGCCCCAGACAGCCCACCAAAATTCGCCAACCTAAATCTTTACTGCGTGTAGTCATAAAGCTCTCTGCAGCCAGTGCTGCGTCCATTGGACTGGAATATATAAATAAAAAAGCCCTACCACTCAGGAACGTGAAGTGGCAGAGCAAAAATTATGTCAGCACAACAATAGGCATTCAGTGGTCACTGACGCGAACTACTAATTTGCCAAAATTTCTACCTTCTAGTAGCCCAATAAAGGCATTGGGCGCCTCTTCCAAACCACTCACCAATTCCTCGCGATACTTGATCCGCCCCTGCGCCAACCAGCTCGACATTTCGTTAAAGAACTCGTCGTAACGGTGCGCATAATCATCAAAAATAATAAAGCCTTGGACATTGATGCGTTTGCGCAGAATGGCACCCATCAAAGATGGCAAACGATCTGGCCCCATGGGTAAATCGGTATCGTTGTAATGCGCAATAATGCCGCAGACCGGCACACGGGCTTTGGCGTTTAACAGCGGTAGAACCGCAGCGAAAACCTTGCCACCGACGTTTTCGAAATAGACATCGATACCCGCAGGGCAGGCCTTGGCCAGTTGCTCGGGGAAGTCCGGCGCACGGTGATCTATGCAGGTATCAAAACCCAGCACCTCGACGGCATGCCGGCATTTGTCCGCCCCGCCTGCTACTCCGACCACATGACAGCCTTTGATCTTGCCGATCTGCCCCACAGTCGCTCCCACCGGACCGGTAGCCGCCGCAACCACTAGCGTTTCACCAGTCTGGGGACGGCCAATGTCAAGCAAGCCCATGTAAGCGGTAAAGCCAGGCATACCTAATATGCCTAAGGCATAAGACGGATGAGTCGGCGAATTACCCAAAGGAGTCAGGTCGCTGCCATCGGACAGGGCATAGTCTTGCCAGCCACTGAAGGACAGCACCCAGTCACCGACTTTGTAGGCCGGATTTTTCGAAGCTAGCACACGGCAGACAGTACCACCCACCATGACCCCACCGATTTCCACCGGAGGAGCATAGGACGGTGCATCACTCATGCGGCCGCGCATGTAAGGGTCGAGCGACAGATAAACGGTACGCAACAGCACCTGGCCTTCTGCAGGTTGAGGAATGGGGCTTTGTTCAATGCGAAAATTCGCTTCGACAGGCGCACCGTGCGGACGCGACGCCAGAACAACGCGGCGATTCACTTGCTTTGACTGGGGCATGTTCAAATTCCAGGGCTGGTGTTGGAGAAATGGTTAGGGGTGCCACAAATTAATTAGACCAGTCTGCTACAAATATGATAGAGAACACCCACCTACGGGTGGGAAATCTCATCATCAGGCTTGATTAAACGCCAGCATGGCCAAGGTCGTAGCTTTGGCGTTTTCCAGCGACCGACTATTACGGTGGAGTTTGCTCAGCAGGCTGGCTCCGAGCCAAAGCTGGTAAAGGGCTGTCGCTGTTCGGTAAGCATCACCTTGCGGCAACGAGCCGTCGCGCTGCCCCTGCTCGATACAGCCAGCGATACGTTCAATTATTTGATCTGATCCATCACGCAGCGTAATGCGCATTGACTCGGACAGGTCCGCCACCTCGGCGCTCAGCTTCACGACCAGACACTTCTGCTCATCGCAGGGCTCGCAATAGCTATCAAGCCACTTCTGCCAATAGCCCATGAGCCGCTCGCGGGCAGTATTGCCCCTTACCGCGAAACGCTCGTCCATGTTCGCCAAATAAGTGCGGAAGTAATCCTCCAGCAAGGACTGGCCGTATTGCTCCTTGGACTTGAAGTAATGGTAGAACGAGCCTTTCGGCACGCTGGCCGCCTGCAAAATCTCGTTAAGTCCCACACCCGTAAAGCCCTTAACCACCATCATGCGATGGCCGGTGTCGAGTAAATGTTGGCGCGTATCATCGTAAGTCTTCTTCATTGCGGAAGATTACCAAAAAATTAGACCAGTCGTCTACTTTGAATGTCAATGCTCTACTATAGCAACACTGCCAATCCGTCACCCACCTCATGCGGCATCGAAAAGCTCGATTCAGCTAAATCTAGACGCGCCTGCCACCCTCCGGCGCTTACAGCAGCCAATCAAGCCTTAACGTAAATCGCACCATAGGGAGTCCAATCCGTAGGCAAAATATGCAGCGCTGAGCCTAATTAAGCAGTAGTAGACCGGTTGACTAGTAACCGAGTAGCATGCGAGCCACCGTCTAATGACCACACCATCAGCACTGCGCCTAATGGGCCAGCGCACACCCCGTCGGAGTTAAAATGATGATAAAACTTCACCACCTAAATGCTTCACGCTCGATTCGTATCCTCTGGCTACTGGAGGAAATAGGCCAGCCTTATGAGTTGATCAAATACCAGCGCGATGAAAAAACCCATTTAGCACCCGCTTCACTCAAGGCCATGCACCCACTCGGCAAATCGCCGGTTATTGAGTTAGATGGCAAGGTTATTGCTGAGTCGGGTGCGATGATGGAAATTCTGATAAAGCGATTTGCGCCTCACTTAGCGCCTGATGAAGATTCAGCTGAGTACATCGATTACCTAACATGGATTCACTTTTCAGAAAGCTCAGCAATGCTGCCATTTTTGTTGAAGGTATTTAACGAATTTGAAATTAAATCTGGAACTGATCTCAAGTTTCTCGAAGATTACGCCGGAGCGGAATTTGATAAAGTTTTTTCATATTTAGACGACTATCTAAAGGATAGGAGATTCTTAGTCGAAGATCGACTCACAGGAGCAGACTTCATGCTGGGGTTTGTCGTGAAAGGCGCACTCAATTGGCTAAAACCTGGGAGCAAATTACATATTGAGCGCTATGTTCGCAACCTTGAAAATCAGAATAGCTATATACGCGCACTGAGAATCGACGCAAACTGAATCGCTCCTAGTACGGTCCACTTTTAGTACGCTTCTCACTATCGCCACCGACCTTTGTTGGTCGGAAGCGGAGCATCAGAGCCGCGCCCTTGCTGCTCTGATGCTGCTCTGATTTACCATAAACCCCTTCACGCCCTGGGCTTCGGCAAAGCGTCCCACGGCGGTCAAACTGGCCCAGGTGCGCAGTGCTTCGCGCCGCGAGCGGATCGGCAGCCAGCGTGATCCGGCGCCGCCCAGACGAATCCCCAAACCCCATTTTTCGCCGTGCCGGCTGACCAGCACCTCGCGCACCGCGCCGCCCTCGAGCATGGCCCGTAGCGCGTCTTCGTGAATGCCTTCCCTCATGCCGGCCCCACACTGTATGCGTCCGGGCATCACGTCTTGCGTGATTAAACCGGCTGCCACTTATGTGGAAGCAGCTGCTCGATTTCACTCGCCCGCTGCGTCGGCAGGCGCGTGAGAACATCCTTTAGATAGGCGTACGGATCATGACCATTCAGCCGCGCAGACTGGATCAAGCTCATGATCGCCGCCGCCCTTTTTCCGCTGCGTAGCGATCCGGCGAAGAGCCAGTTCTTGCGTCCAAGGGCCCATGGTCGGATCTGGTTCTCCGCCCAATTATTATCAATGGGTACGGCCCCGTCATTGAGGTAGCGCGACAGCGCTGCCCAGCGTTTGAGGCTGTAATCGAGTGCTCTGCTGATGGCCGAACCTTCGGGCACAAGTTCACGCTGGGCAATCATCCAGGCATGCAGCCTATTCATCACCGGTGCGGCTTTTTCTTGCCGTAACCGGCATCGTAAATCCGGCTCCAGGTCACGCACTTCGCTCTCGATTTCGTACAACAACTGGACGTAGCGCAGCGCCTGCTCGGCGATCTGGCTCTTGTTCGTTGCGTGCAACTCGAAGAACTTGCGCCGGGCGTGGGCCATGCAGCCGATCTCGGTCACGCCGAGTTCGAAGCTGGCCTTGTAACCGCCAAAATCGTCGCAGACCAGCTTACCTCTCCAGTCTTGCAGGAAGTTACGAGCATGCTCACCGGCGCGGCTGGGGCTGAAGTCATAAACGACAGCGGCTGTTTCGCAGAACTGGCTGGTGGCGTACGCCCAAACATAAGAGCGGTGGGTTTTCTTCGAGCCCGGAGCGAGCATTTGTACGGGTGTTTCATCCGCGTGCACGACCTGTTGCCCGATCACTACGTCACGCAAGGCATCGACCAAGGGCTGCAACTGCACGCCCGTCATGCCAACCCATTGGGCCAACTTCGAACGTGGAATCGCCAAGCCAGCTCGACCGAAAATTGATTCCTGACGGTAAAGCGGAAGATGATCAGCGAACTTCGCGATCATGACGTGCGCAAGTAATCCGGCAGTCGGGATGCCCTTGTCGATAACTTGCGCAGGTACCGGCGCTTGGATCAGCGTTTCGCAGTCATCGCAAACCCACTTACCACGAACATGGCGCTCAACGGTGAACACGCCCGGCGTGTAGTCCAGCTTTTCGCTGACATCTTCACCGATGCGCTTCAGTGCGCAGCCGCATGGGCAGTGAGTGTTGTCCGGTTCGTGATGGATCAACGTGCGCGGGAATTCTGCCGGCAATGCCGTGCGCTTGGGCTTTTGCTTTTTCTCGGTCGCCGCTGGTGCTATTTGCAACGCCTGAAGCTCGGCCTCAATCGCCGCAATATCGGTATCGATCAGGTCATCCAGCAGGCTGGCCTGCTCAGGATTCATCTGCTCACTGCGCTTGGCAAACTTCAAACGCTTGAGTTGTGCGATCTCGTGGGTCAGCTTCTCGATCACCGTTTGATCGCAGTTGATCTTCTTGCCCATGGTTTCGACCGTTCTGCCCATGGTCTCGACTTGCGACAGCAGCTGCGCAGCGAATGCACGCAGTTGGTCGGGAGTCATTTGATCGAGATTGGGCGAGGAAGTCATGCCGTGGATTTTACCAAAGCAGACCACTGGCGACAGCCATCCAAGACGCTAATTACAGTTTTAAAGCAGCGTAATTGCACCCCCAGCGCCAACACGTTGCCAAGGTAGACCGAGCACCAAGGCCTGAAGTTGTTCGGTATCCAACTGCATTTCGCTGCCTTGTCGAATGCCTGGCCAGTGAAACTTGCCTTGGTTCAAGCGACGTGCAGCCAGCCAAACGCCAATCCCATCGTGTACCAGCACTTTCATCCGAGTCGCGCGGCGATTGGCAAACAGATAAGCGCAGTGCGGCTTCGCCGCACCGAACACCGCGACCACCCTCGCCAGCGCCGTTTCGGTGCCGGCGCGCATATCCATGGGCTCGGTGGCGAGCCAGATGGCGTCGATGCGGATCATCGCAACAGGTCTCGAAGGAAAGCGGCGCAGGCAGCAGCGCTATCGGTTGGCCAGTTCACTTTGACGGTGACGCGTGGGTGCTGAATCTCAACGCTGATATTCGATGAAAATACGGGCGCCGTTGTTTGCATAGGCAATGGGATGAATGCTGGTTGAAGCGCCGTGCTTTTCTGCACTTGCACCCGAATCCATTTGTGAACGAGGTTTGCGTTAAGGCTATGGCTGAGGGCGATGCTGGCAATCGATGCGCCGGGTTGGGCACACTCTTGAATGACCTGGGCTTTGAAGGATTTGGAATACGAACGGCGTGTTGGCTGCATGAAATACCCGCTTAAAAGGCTAGAACTGGTGCCCACCTAAATTTAAGTGCACACCATGTCCCGGCTTTGCGAGGTTGGGTAGATGACTTGGCCGGACGCATACCCCACACTGGATGGGCCGCCCAAAGTGGCGGCGTCAGAGAGGAACGTCTCTACCTCCGTGCTTAGCAACGCTTTGGCGTGGATCAAGCCCATCATCCATATACCCAGACGCGTGACACTACCGCTGTGCTGCGCGGCAATTGCGTCCAGGTGATCGAATAAATCCTCGATTAGAGTCGCGGTGGATAGGGTCATGACTTCAGTACGTAACGCCACAACAATGCGTCCGGCCAAGTCCGCGCAGCCTGGCGACACGTTACGGAGGCACTCCAAACGCAGACGGTAAGGATTAGTGATGGTTAATGGCATTACAGCGTTTCCTATCGGGGAAGGGACGACCTGTGGATTAACCACTCGCACTATGACTGATGGACCAGTCTGATGGATCGTAAGCGTACGGGGAATACGCCTTGCGTAGATCAGCCAGGCATCCACTGATGCGGCAGTAGATGCTCGATCTCACTAGCTTTCTGCGTCGGCAATCGCGTCAGTACATCCTTGAGATACGCGTACGGATCATGCCCGTTCATGCGTGCCGACTGGATCAAACTCATGATCGCTGCCGCTCGTTTGCCACTGCGCAGAGACCCGGCGAACAACCAATTGGAGCGCCCAAGCGCCCATGGCCTGATCGTGTTCTCCACCGGGTTGTTGTCGATGGGTACGGCACCATCATCCAGGTAGCGCGTCAGCGCTACCCAGCGTTTCAAGCTGTAATCCAGAGCCTTGGCCGTGGCCGAGCCCTCGGGCACGAGGTCGCGCTGAGCCAGCATCCACTCATGTAACTTCTGTGCAATGGGCGCCGCTATTTCTTGGCGTAATCGCCATCGTTCTTCATCGCTCATGTCTTTGGCCTGCCGTTCGACTTCGTACAGCCCGCCGATTGAGTGCAGCGCTTGTTCAGCCAACTGGCTTTTGTTCGCTACATGCAGGTCGAAGAACTTACGGCGGGCATGCGCCATGCAGCCGATTTCGGTGATGCCCAGGTCGAAGCTGGCCTTGTAACCCGCGAAGTCATCACAGACCAGCTTGCCGTTCCAGGTGCCCAGGAAGTTGCGCGCATGTTCGCCGGCGCGGCTGGGGCTGAAGTCGTAGACCACCGCCTTGAGGGCCGAGTACGGCGTCGTGCAATAAGCCCAGACATAAGCTCGATGCGTTTTCTTCTCTCCGGGCGCCAGCATCTGCACCGGCGTTTCATCGGCATGCACGACTCGCTGAGCCAGCACCGCTTCGCGCAGTGCATCCACCAGCGGTTGTAGCTGTACGCCAGTTTGGCCCACCCACTGAGCCAGCGTTGAACGCGGGATCGCCAGGCCTGCACGGCCAAAGATCTTTTCTTGCCGGTACAGCGGCAGATGATCAGCGAATTTGGCTACCATCACATGCGCCAGTAGGCCTGCGGTCGGGATGCCCTTGTCGATCACTTGGGCCGGCACCGGTGCTTGGATCAGTGTTTCGCACTGGCGGCAGGCCCACTTTCCACGTACATGCTGCTCAACGGTAAACACGCCAGGTGTGTAATCCAGCTTCTCGCTGACGTCTTCGCCGATGCGCTGAAGCTGGCACCCGCAGACACACTGGGTGTTCTCTGGCTCGTGACGAATGACGGTACGTGGGAACTGCGGCGGCAGCGGCGCGCGCTTGGGCTTTTGGCGGGTTTCGTCCGACGTTGGGGCGGGACGAAGCGCGTTCAGTTCTGCCTCGATAGCCTCAAGGTCGGTGTTGAGCAAGTCATCCAGCAAGCTGCCTTGCGCTGGGCTGGTCTGCTCGCTGCGCTTGGCGAACTTGTGGCGCTTGAGGATGGCAATCTCGTGAGAGAGCTGCTCGATGATCGTCTCGTCACGATGGATTTTTCGGCCCATGGTGTCGACCTTCGACAGCAACTGCGCAGCGAGTGCGCGCAGTTGTTCAGGTGTCATTTGGTCGAGATTGGGCAGGCAAGTCATGCCGTGGATTTTACCAAAGCGATCCACCTGCCACAGCTGAAAAGCAAGGCTAAATCACTGTGATTGCGCCGTTAGCGCCAACTCGCTGCCATGGCAAACCGAGCACCAGCGCTTGAAGTTGTTCAGCGTCGAGCCCGACTTCCAAGCCACGATGAGTGCCAGGCCAGTGAAACTTGCCTTGGTTCAAACGCCTCGCGGCAAGCCAGATGCCCACGCCATCGTGCACCAGCACCTTCATCCGGTTGGCCCGGCGGTTGGCGAACAGATAAGCGCAGTGCGGCTTCGCCGCACCGAACACAGCGACCACGCGGGCCAATGCAGTTTCGGTGCCGGCGCGCATGTCCATGGGCTCGGTGGCTAGCCAGATGGCGTCGATGCGTATCATTGCGAGAGGCTGCGGATAAAACGTGCGCAGCCGTCCGGGTCGGAGATGGGCCATTTGACCGTGATGGATTTGTCGCCCAGCGGCAGTGCGATGACCACGGCTTCATCAGCGTGCCGTTTAGGCATCGATTGCAGCGGTACAAACGCGGGAAGTGGCGCGACGGGTTTATCACGGTAAATCGGCAGCCACTTGCGAATCACGTTGGCATTGATGCCGTGGCTGATGGCGACGCTGGAAACTGAGGCACCGGGTTTCAGGCATTCCTGCACGACCTGGGCCTTGAAGGGTTTGGGATAGGAGCTTCGTTGGCGCATGGAAATCCTGGCGATAAGGGTGATCGCGTCCGCTTAAAAATAGGCGGACACCATCGCCCTTAATTCCGGATTTCTGAAGGTGTGTTCGCTGGCCGCTTACGATGGATCAGCGCCCCACCTACAGAGAGCCCGCTACTTGCGGGTTTTTTGTTGGTGCGCCCAGCATGGGCGCAATCTTGTAGGTGACCCGATAAGCGGCCACTGAGGGGATTGGAAAAACTGATAAAGCGAACTACCGTGAACGCAGACCAATTGCTCTTTTTGGGGTCTTAAGGTGGGGGCATGGGCTTTACGATCTGCTACAACTTTCAAGGCCAAAGAACCGTTATTGAGCATCCTGCCAAGAGTCTTACTCCGCACGATGCCGTGTGTTATGCCTTGTTTCATTCAGGCGCTTTTGTACGAGAAAGTCCTTCAAACTGGGATGGCAGCTACGCACCCATGGTTGAGCTGGCGGAGCGATTAGGCGTCACCAATGTGAGCTGGCATCAGTCAATCATCCATCCATCGGTACCCATACGTTACTCACCGGTACACCTCACGGCGGTTACCAATCTTGACGACCAGGATGCGCAACGCACCGTCCTCGATGCTGCTGATGAGGCGGTAATCCCCCACGCGATACTTCCAAAAATCCCCTAAGCTTGAGTCTTTTAAGGCTTCGCCAATGCTGCGTGGATCCTCCAAGCTCGACACACGTTCATGCAGGAACAGCAGAATGCGTTTGGCGATTTGAGGGGTCATGCCGAGATAAGGGAAAATTAGGACATTTGCTTCGCATACTGTTGTTCTATAAAGGCTTGCGTACCCACCTCAAGCCGTCCTAAATGGCTGGCCACCTCGGACAATCTGCGCACGCCATCGCGTTGTCTCGGGAATTATCAATCCAGACAAGTAGTTGCATACCAAATTAGTGAACTTTGCCTTATCTCGGCATGCCCCCTATTACCGTGCCATCCGCTCGGCTTTCGCGGTATTGCACAGCGCCACTGAGCATGTGCGCGAGAAGTCCGTCATGCGCCAGGTGACCATCAGCTTGATTCCGCTGTTTGGCATCAACCTGTTCATTCCGAGGCTGGTCGAGTTCCTGGCGCAAAACCCGGAACTGGACATCAACGTCACCTACGCAAACCACCGCAGCTATTCCAGCGAACCAGCCACTGGCCGGGCAATCACAGCGAGCCGCTGATCTCGGGTGCTGTCTCGCCCTATTGCAGCCGCGAATTCCTTCAGCGCCACGCCCCCATCGACTCGCCCCAGGCCTTGAGCCAACTGCCGTTGCTGCACGACGAAGAACGCGGCACCTGGGCCGAATGGTTTCAAGTCGCCGAGGTCAAGCACGCCAGTGCGCTCAATGGCTTGCTGCTCGAAGACGGGCAACTGGCGCTGACCGGCCTGGGTTGCTCGCTGCTGCGCGAGCCGTTGGTGGCGCCGATGTCGCCAGCGGCGAACTGGTAAAGCTGTTCGACCTGCACGTGGATGACGGCCGCCAGTACTACCTGTGCCGGCGCTCCAACAGCGAACTGTCCGACGAAAACCTGAGCTCAAGCGCAGCCTAGTGACGGCTACGCCAGCAACCGCTGATTGATCACCATTTGCTCACGCCCGCGCGCCACAATCCAACGGTGGAAGTCGCGGCAGTGGGCCTTGTCGAACGCGCCCTTGGCACCCACCAAAAAATACGCCGACGGCAAGGGCAAGGCCCGGGCAAACGGCCTGATCAAACGCCCATCTGACAACGCATCAGCCACCATTGAGTATTGCGCCAGTACCACACCCTGCCCCGCCAATGCGGCCTGGATTGCCATGGCAGACAAGGAATACACGCGGTAGCCATCGCGAATGCTTTCGCAGTCCACCTGTTGGGCCTTGAACCAGTCACGCCACGAAGGCGGCGAGGCAAACTTCGGTAGCCAGTCGATGGACAGCAGCGGATATGCCAGCAGGTCTGCCGGTTTGTTGAGCAGCACATCAGGCCGCAACAACCAAGGGCTGCACACCGGCACCACGCAATCGCGAAACAGTTCGATGGCGTTTTCAGTGGCCACGTAGTCGCCGTAGGTGAAGCGAAAATCGATGTCGTAGCCCTCTGGCGAAGGTTCGGCGTGACTGCCATCGAGAAACAAATTGAGTTCCGGGTGCTCGTCCTGCCAGGCATAGATGTGCGGTGCCAACCAATCCGACAGCAATGACGGCAAAGCGCTGATGCGCAGGTTGCTGGCGTTTTTCGACCGCTCGACCTCGACCTGGGCGATGCGCAGGCTCTCGAATGCCGCTGCGCAGCTATCGTGATAACGCTGGCCGGCGGCGGTCAGGCGAATACGCTTGCCGACCTTCAAGGTCAGGCTCAAGCCCAGGGTGTCTTCCAGCAGTTTCATTTGTTGGCTGACGGCACCGGCCGAGATACCCAGACGCTTGGCGGCCTCGACAATGCCGCCGAAACGTCCCACGGCTTCAAAAACCTGCAGCGCGCGCAGGGAAGGCAAGCTGTTCATCATCATCTCCATAGCAATCGACGGTTTTATACTTTAGCTGAGCTATAGCAAGCCACAGTTTTCGACATTTTTTTTTATATGAAAAGCCTCGTATTCTGGCTTTGGCGGGTATTTACCTGTCCCGGTCAGGAGACGCCCCATGTTGTTGCGCAAGACCCGATACGGTGCAGCCTCTGATGTAACCATGCGTAACAAAAAACCATAGTGGCCCGGCGACTCAGCCACCCCGGGCTTATCAGCACCGCGAAAAACAGCACCTTGCAGGAATTTTCCGTGAATTGGCCTGCATTTTGCATTTATGTATATACAGGTACTATCATATAAAGATTTTTCTGTAATACATCGTTAGCGTTCGATCCGTCAGAGAAAGGAAAAACAACAATGAAAAAATTTGTCCTCGCCACCGTCTTTGCATTGGCTTCCACCGGCGTCCTGGCCAAGGATTTAAGCGTCATTCGCTTTGGCGTCGATCCGACCTTCGCTCCGTTCGAATCGAAAAACCCCGACGGTCAACTGGTGGGCTTTGACATCGACCTGGGCAACGCCATTTGCGCCGAGCTGAAGGTCAAGTGCGTGTGGGTGGAAAACGCATTCGACAGCATCATCCCGGCGCTGCGGGCGAAAAAGTTCGATGCCGTGTTGTCGGCAATGACCATCAACGACCAGCGCAAAAAAAACGTGGACTTCTCCGACCGTCTCTATAACTCCCCCAACCGTTTGATCGCGAAAAAGGACAGCGGTCTGCTGCCTACGCCAGAATCCCTGAAAGGCAAGCGCGTCGGCGTAGCCCAAGGCACTACCCAAGAGACGTACGTCAAAAAAATCTGGGCGCCTAAAGGGGTGATCATGGTCACCTACCCCAATCAGGACTTGCTGTATCCGGACCTGGTCAGCGGCCGTATCGACGCCAGCCTGACCGATGCCGCCGTGGCCGAACTGGGTTTTTTGCAAACGCCTAAGAACACCGGTTTCGCCTTCGCCGGCGACGCTGTGTACAACCAGGAACTGCTGGGCGAAGGCATTGCCATCGGCCTGCGCAAGAACGAGCCGCAGCTGATGGAAGCCATCAACCGGGCACTGGCCGAAATGCACAAGAACGGCACCTACGACACCATCCAGAAGAAGTACTTCACCTTCGACATCTACAACTAAAAGCCCTGCGCTTGACCGGTGCCGGAACGCTCGCGGCTTGGTGATCCGGCGCCTTGCCCATCCATTTCGCGCAAGGGCCGGCCCCCGGGCCGCCCTTGCCAACGGAGAGACAGAACATGCTTTTACAGGGCTATGGTTCGCTCATTCTCGAAGGTACGTTGGCGACCATCCAGCTGGCACTGATGTCCATGGTACTGGCGGTCACGCTGGGCCTGATCGGCGCATCAGCCAAACTATCGAAACAACCGCTGCTGCGTCACCTGGCCGCCGGCTACACCACGCTGATTCGCAGCGTGCCGGACCTGGTGATCATGTTGTTGCTGTTCTTCAGCCTGCAGATCTGGCTGAACAACCTGACTGAATGGCTGGACACCGAACAGATTGACATCAACCCCTTCGCGGCCGGGGTGCTGACCCTGGGTTTCATCTACGGTGCCTATTTCACCGAGACCTTCCGCGGCGCTTTTCAGTCCGTGCCAGCCGGCCAGTTGGAAGCTGCCGTGGCCTACGGCATGAATCGTCGGCAGGTGTTTGTGCGGGTGCTGTTTCCACAAATGATGCGCTTCGCCCTACCGGGAATCGGCAACAACTGGCAGGTGTTGATCAAGGCCACGGCGCTGGTGTCGATCATTGGTTTGATCGATATCGTCAAAGTCACCCAGGACGCGGGCAAGAACTCCATGGACCTGTTTTTCTTCAGCGTGGTCGGCGGCCTGATCTACCTGGCCCTGACCACCGTTTCCAACGGCGTGCTGATGTGGCTTGAACGCCGCTACTCGGTGGGCGTCAGAGGTGCGCAGCTATGATCGATATCGTCCAGGAGTACTGGAAAGCCTACCTTTGGTTTGACGGCTACCAACTCTCAGGCGTGGCCATGACCCTCTGGCTGCTAGTCGCTTCCATCGCCATCGGCGGCACCCTGGCCGTGCCGCTGGCCGTGGCACGAGTCTCGTCCAATCCGCTGCTGCGCATGCCCGTATGGTTCTACACCTACGTGTTTCGCGGCACGCCGTTGTATATCCAACTGCTAATCCTCTACACCGGGATCTACAGCTTGCAAGTGGTGCGCGACCAACCGACCCTCGATGCGTTTTTTCGCGAGGGCATGAACTGCACCCTGCTGGCCTTTGCCCTCAACACGTGCGCCTACACCACGGAGATTTTCGCCGGCGCCATCCGCGCCACGCCCTATGGCGAGATCGAAGCAGGCCGCGCCTATGGCATGTCCACCTTCACCCTGTACCGGCGAATCATCCTGCCCTCGGCATTGCGCCGTTCGCTGCCGTACTACAGCAACGAAGTGATCCTGATGCTGCACTCCACCACTCTCGCCTTCACCGCCACCGTGCCCGATCTATTGAAGGTCGCTCGCGACGTCAACTCTGCGACCTACTCCTCGTTCGAAGCCTTCGGCCTGGCGGCGGTGCTGTACGCGCTGATGGTGTTTACCCTGGTCTGGCTGTTTCGTCGCTGCGAAGTGCGCTGGCTGGCCTTCTTGCAACCGCAGGCGCATTGAGTGACCGTCCTTTTGGAGACATCGAACATGTATAAGCTAAGCGTAGATGAGCTGCACAAGAAATACGGCGACCACGAAGTACTCAAGGGCGTATCGCTCAAGGCCAAAGCTGGCGACGTAATCAGCATCATTGGCTCCAGCGGCTCGGGCAAAAGCACCTTCCTGCGTTGCATCAACTTCCTGGAACAGCCGTGCGCCGGAACCATCACGGTAAACAACGAGCAAATCCGCACCAAACAGGATCTCAACGGCGCGCTGCGGGTGGCCGACCCGCGTCAGCTGCAAAAAGTGCGCACCAAACTGGCGATGGTGTTCCAGCACTTCAACCTGTGGCAGCACATGACCGTGCTGGAGAACATCATCGAAGCACCGGTGCATGTGCTGGGCGTCAAGCGCAAGGACGCAGAGGCACGCGCGCGGCAGTACCTGCATAAAGTCGGTCTGGACCCGAGCGTTGAGAAAAAATACCCGTCCCACCTGTCCGGCGGCCAGCAGCAAAGGGTCGCCATTGCCCGTGCCTTGGCCATGGAACCGGAAGTGATGTTGTTCGACGAACCCACTTCCGCGCTGGATCCGGAACTGGTGGGCGAGGTGCTGAAAGTGATGCAGGCCCTGGCCGAGGAAGGTCGCACCATGGTCGTGGTCACCCACGAGATGGGGTTTGCGCGCAACGTCTCCAACCATGTGATGTTCCTGCACCAAGGCCGGGTTGAAGAGCAAGGTCCGCCGGGTGAAGTGCTGGTCAGTCCGCAAAGCGAGCGCTTGACCCAGTTCCTCTCCGGCCGCCTGAAGTAACCCCATTTCGACAGGAGACAACCATGAGTAACGGTTTTCCATCACACCGCAGCTTTACCCAGCAGCGTGAACAATTCCTCGCCGCCGCCGAGGCCGTCGGCGCCCGTCTTAGCCATTACCCGCACCCATTGCGCGGCCCGTTCGCCGAGGCCCTGGGCACAGATGTGGCCCTGCTCGGCAACCCCCAGGCCAAACGGGTGTTGGTGGCCTTGAGCGGCACCCACGGCGTGGAAGGTTATTACGGCTCGGATTGCCAGCGCCAATGGCTGCAAACCTTCAGCGAGCGCAGCCTGCCCGACGACGTCGCGGTACTGATGATCCACTTGATCAACCCGTGGGGCACGGCCTGGATGCGTCGGGTCAACGAGGACAACATCGACCTCAACCGCAACTACCTGGACTTCACTAAGACACCACCCGACAACGCGGCTTATGAAACTCTGCACCCGATCTACACCTGTACCCAACTGCGTGGCCCCGAACGTGAGCGCGCCGATGCCCAGCTCAATGAACGGATCAGCCGCGAGGGCTGGTCGGCGGTGATGTCGATTGTCGAGGCCGGTCAGTATCGCCATCCCGATGGCCTGTTCTACGGCGGTAACAGCTCAAGTTGGTCGAACCAGACCCTGCACCGGATCCTCGGCGAACACCTGGCACACGCCGAGGTCGCGATGTGCTTCGACCTGCACACCGGCGCGGGCGATTATGGCCATCCGATGTTGATGACCATTGCCCAGGCCTCGTACCCGGCACTGCCCCAGGCCCAGGTGTTGTTCGGGCCCTGGCTGTTCACCCTGATGACCAGCGCCAACAGCCAGAGTGACACCGGCGTTGCTGCCACTGCCACCGGTTACACCTCCCAGGCCATCATCAACGCCTTGCCTCATGTGCAACTGATGCCGTTCGTGATCGAGTGCGGCACCTACCCTGGTCAACAAATCCATGCGGTGCTGCGCGACGATCAGTGGCTGCACCTACACGGCGACCCAACCGGCCCCGAAGCACGGCAGATCAAGTTGCAACTGCTTGAACAATTCTTCCCCGCGGACAGCGACTGGCAAGAGTTGGTGTGGGTGCGAACGCGGCAGATCTGGGAACGGGCGTTGTCCGCGATAGGCACGCGCGGCGGTCTGTAAAACGCACAGCACCCAGTGTGGGAGCGAGCAAGCTAGCTCCCACAGGAGATGTTCGTGGGGACGCGATAAACACTTAAGAGAACCTAAACCAAATATCAGTTTTATCCATCTATTCTTACTCAACTGGCCTCTCGTATTCTGGATACGTCGTTAGCCACGATCCGAAGAATAATAAGGAGAGACACCATGTTTATGCGCAACGCCTGGTATGTCGCCGCCAGTGAAACCGAACTCGGTGAGCAACTGTTTGCGGTCAAGCTGCTGAATGAGGCGGTAGTGCTTTACCGCAAAGGCGATGGCACCCCGGTCGCCCTAGAAGATGCCTGCCCGCATCGCAAACTGCCGTTGTCCTTAGGGCGGCGCCAAGGTGACGACATCGAATGCGGTTACCACGGCCTAACCTTCGACTGCTCGGGCAGTTGCGTGCGCGCCCCCGGCAGTAAGCACGTTCCCCAAGGCGCCAAGGTGCGCAGTTATCCGCTGGCCGTGCGCTACGGCCTGATCTGGATCTGGATGGGCGATGCCGAGCTGGCCGACGCCAGCAAGATTTGCCACGTGCCCGAATGGGGCGATCCGGCCTGGGGCCTGAATCGTGGCGACAGCATGGTCATCCCCTGCAACTACCTGTACATGACCGACAACCTGCTCGACCCCTCCCACGTGGCCTGGGTTCACCAGTCCTCCTTTGGCAGCGCCGCATGCGCCCAGGAGCCGCTGCAAACTACGGTGACAGACGTCGGCGTGATCGTGTCGCGGTGGATGCGCGACATCGAAGTGGCGCCGTTCTACGCCAAGTTCGTCAAGTTCAGCGGCAACTGTGACCGCAAGCAGCATTACGAAGTGCACTACCCGGCCCAGGCCATCATCAAGGCCATCTTCACCCCGGCCGGCACCGGATCGGATGCCGGGCCGGTGCACGAACAGGTGTTCTTGATGAACTCCTACAACTTCATGACCCCCATCGATGAATCCACCACCCGCTACTACTGGTTCCAGGTGCGCAACTTCGACCAGGGCAACGAGGAAGTCTCGCGCCAGTTCGATGAGGACGTACGTCACGCTTTCGCCGAAGACCGCGTGGTGCTCGCCGCCGTCCATCAAGGCATGGCCAACAAGTGCAGCCCCAATATCGACCTGGCCTCCGACTCGGGACCCCTGCGTTTCCGGCGTAACCTGGCCAAATTGATTGCCCAGGAACAACCTGCGGACTTGATCCCGCTGGTACAGGCCAGACCGCAAACAGCGGGGGTTTGAGATGAGCAGCCAACCCCAAGGTTTCAAGGCTTGGCGGGTGATCGAGAAAACGCCGGAAAGCGCGGTCATTACCTCCTTCGTCCTCGCGCCGCAGGACGGTCCTGCACCCATGGACTTTCGTCCGGGGCAGTTCCTCACGGTGCGGCTGGTGTTGGGCGACGGCACTCGAGTGCTGCGTAACTACAGCGTCAGTGCCCTCACGGACAACCCGCTCCAGGTACGAATTTCGGTCAAGCGTGAACCCGCCCCGTTCGATCGCCAAGACCTGCCGGCCGGACAAGGTTCCAACCACCTGCACGACGGCGTGCGGGTTGGCGACGTACTCGACATCGCAGGCCCATCAGGCACCTTTGTGCTGGACGAGCAAAGTCCAAGGCCGGTGGTGCTGTTCAGCGGCGGCGTCGGTTTGACGCCCATGCTGAGCATGCTGCATCGCCTGAGCGGCCAGTCGATGCGCCCGGTGCACTTTCTGCACGCCTGCGAAAACGGCGCGGTGCATGGGTTTCGCGATGAAGTGCTGGCCCTGGCCGACCGGCGCCCGGGCATTGAAGTGCACTTCTGTTATCGCAATCCGAGCGAGGCGGATCGTGACCGCTTTCACAGCCAGGGCCTGATCAGTCGCCAAACCCTGCAAAGCCTGCTGCCGTTGGACGACTATGATATCTACCTGTGCGGCCCCAGACTTTTCATGCAGGCCAACTGGCGGCTGTTGCGCAGCCTTGGGGTGGCCCGCGAACGAATTCATTACGAGTTTTTTGGCCCGGCGACGGTGCTTGAGGAAGACGACGTCAGTCCAGCGCCGCCACCTGAGCCGACGCTGAGCGAACCTGTGGCAAAGGACGGTGCCGTAAGTGTCTGCTTCATGCCGTCCGGCACCCGCGTAGCCTGGGATGAAAACTGCCATTCATTGCTCGAATTGGCCGAACAGGCGGGCCTGACTCCGGCGTTCAATTGCCGGGCGGGCTTGTGCAATACCTGCCAGGTGAGCTTGCGCGAAGGTACGGTCGAGTACTTCGACGACCCGCTGGACGCTCCGCAAAACGGTGACATCCTGTTGTGCTGCACGCGGCCCACCAGTGCGATCACGGTGCAACTGCGCCAATAGTAAGCGCTGTAGGCGAAGTCGGCCGCGTGTCTGATGCTGGGCGCGAAAAATCAGATCCAATATTTGGGTACCCGTCTTGGCTATAAGCGTCAGGGCATGGCGCCCAGCAGTTGAGCGCGCTTCTTCGAGGTTGCTGCGGTGATCGGCGACCACCGCCACGTCAACACCGCGTTGCTTGGCGGCAACCAGCGCTCGGGTAACGTCTGGACTGGTGAAGACGTACGCAGCAACGCGGATAGAGCTGGTGGCCGCGTAAATGGTGCGCAAGACTAGTTTCTGTGCAGAGCCCTCGGGCTAGAAACCGACCTCGATGCGACGGCTTGCGTCGCCCTCGTTGTCAGCAGCCAGGGCCAGCACTTGCAGGCTGCCCCCCGCGACCAGTGCCATCGTCAACGCCAGTGGCTTGAAAACTCTAGAAACCATGTTCTACAGGCCCCCAAATATCGTTGGCCTTTTTAGTCAAACCCTCATCGTCCTTGCAGGACTCATCAGTCTCCCCCCGTGCGGCTTTCGTGCGCGAAGGACTGAAATGTCCGTGCTTGTAACGCTTGATACTGAAATATTTCTGGATGTACTTGTCGCAGTCACCATCGCGGGTCATGCCAAGTAGACAAAGAACAGCACCGCAAGCGTCGGGGTTACTGTCATGGCCATAGGGCGGCTGGACCGGTTCATCAGCAACGGCTGGACCTGACAGCAATAACGCTCCCAGCAAAAAAACGGATGGAAGTTTTTGCATAAATCCCCCTTTTCTCGCGTGCGAGAAATTCAATTGATGATCTGTACGAAAGATGGCTCGACTTGCGCTTGCCCTTGGCCGGATGCCAGCGCAGCGGCTGGTTTGGGATCAGCGAAGCGTTGGAACTGTTCAACCGGCGCGGCATCGCCAGTGTCCAGCGCAACTTGAATCCTTGACTGCTCAGGGCTCGCCGGTTGCATCGCAGCCTGTTGAGCGGGTTGCGGTGCCTGGCCGTTTTCGTCGGTCACAATCACCCATGGGTCACTATGTTTTGACGAAGCTGTACGAGCGCGCACAGGCGTTTTTCGTGCCCCTGGTGATGCAACCGCTACGGGTATCGCCTCATCGCCTGCAGTGGCCTCCACAGCAGGCACAATCGGATCAGCACTCGAAGGATTCAGGGCACCGACCACAACTTTCTGCACGTAGGACAGATCACCCTCTTTGTCCGGGCGATAACCACGTACAGGGTTCCCGCTGTAGTACATCGAGAGCGAGTCGCGCAGGGCTTCTTGTGGGTTCGGATTCGCGGTCAGGGCTTTGGTGTAGTTCTTGACCATCAGCTCGCTAATCGCCTGCAGGTTGCGGCACGGCTCAAACGCTTGGGCGTAGCTCAGGCCGAGAGCCCGCATGTTCGTCACCAGGAGCTGGCCAATACCGACCGAGAAACGGAAGCCTTCGCGCTCCAACCGTTCGGCGGTGGCCACCGCTTCACGCAACGACTTGGGCTGACGCTCCAATCGGCCATCGACAACCCCAATAGCGTAAGGGTTGTAGGTCGATTCATTGCCGATCAATGACTTTAGGGTCTGCGGATGCACGGTAGGCGCGCACTTAACGGCCAGCTCAGAGAACGGCACCGGGGCTTGTTCATCGGCCCAGGCCTGGCCGAGAGTGCAGGCCAGTGCCAACAGCGTTACCGCGAACTTAGGCAGCTTTTGCATATTTAACCTCCGAGATGTAGCGACGGCCATCAAAGCCGTACTCCCACTGAATGACGACATCGATCAGTTGCCTCGAGTATTCGATCAGTTGCGACTTGTTCATTTCGGCGCCGCCACGCGCAGCCATAGACGCCAGGCGGTCGAACATCATTTCCGGCGAGTCCGAGTGAATCGAGGAAAGTGAACCGCTGTGACCGGTGTTCAACAGCTCCAAAAACGGGAAGGCTTCGCCGCCGCGGATCTCGCCCATGATTGCCCGGTCGGGGGTCAGTCGAAGAATCGACTCAAGCAGGTCAAACGGTGTGACCTTGGCGCGACCTTGACCGCCACGTGAATAGATCAGGTGAACCACGTTCTTGTTGGGTGTGCGGATCTCGCGGGTGTCTTCAATGGTGACGAGACGTTCATGCGGATCAATGTGCTCCAGCATCCCGTTGAGCCAGGTGGTTTTACCCGCGTTGGTCCCGGCTGAAATCATGATGTTCTTGCGGGCTTTCATGATCCCGATGAAGAACTCTTTCCAGCGCTTAGCGCGATACAGCGCTATCAGGTGATCGTCGGAATAATCGCTGTGCAACCGAGGCTCGTTGATATGCTCGAAAGCCCCGGTGTCCTGGTATTCGTCCAGGGTGATTTGCTTGATACCGGGCTTACGGATACAGACGATGCCGCCAATGTGCTGTTCGACCGCAGGCGCCAAGACAACCTGCACGCGGTAATCGCCGCGCTGGTTGTCTGGCACACCCTCGGCGAGATTGATCGGAATACGGCCCGACAGAATCGGCGTATACGAGTCAACCTGTTGCCCGGTATGAGCGGCAATCACCTCACCGAGCGAGGTAATTAATCCAGTTGTTACCCCCTCGATCTGCACCGGCTTCATGAACCGACTGCCGTGATAACCGGCCCAGACGTTGCCAGGGCCGTTGATCGCAATTTCGGTCACTTCTGGATCGTCCAGCAGCGTGACCAGGTTTTTCAGTTTGGCGCGGAACGATGCAATCTCAGACATACCGCTTCCTCACTGGATGAAGGTGACGCCGCCACTCTTGGCGTGCTCGATCTCGGCCTCGAATTGCGAGGTGAAATCCAAATCGCGCTGCAGGTAGATCACCACACGCGAGCCATGGGGCACGGTCAAAGTTGGTTGGATACTGGCGTAGCGACCCAGGATCGTTTGGGCCGACTCAGACGCGGCTTCCCGTACTTCCGTGCGATAGCGTGACGCCGAGTTTTCCTGATCGCCGGACGACACTCCGGTATTCGAGGCACCGGCGCCGATGATCGAAACCGCTGCAGCAACACCGAAGATTTGCCCCCAATGGTTATCGACTACGCCACCTTGACCAGCGGTGCCCAACTGGTCAGAGCCCGCGCTATTGATCGCGATCTCCATTGCTGGGCGTCCAGGCAGGTTCGGCGTACGTAACCAATTCCAGATGGTGAACAACCGTTCTTGACCAGGGCGAAGACTGGCGTTGTAGCTGCCGCAAACCGTCGAGCCCCACGGAATCAGAACCCGACGACCGACAGCCGCGTAAACGTCCTGCTGAATGTCTACGCAGATCTGCCCCGGCAACTGACTTTGGGCGCGGGGCTGCAACACAGCCTCGATAACAGCGCCCTGCAGAACCTTGTACTCCAGGTTTTCTGCATTACAGCGTTTCCTATCGGGGAAGGGACGACCTGTGGATTAACCACTCGCCCTATGACTGAGGGACCAGTCTATAGGGTTGTGGCGTCCAGCCGACGCAAAAAAGCCCACCGCAGTGGGCCTGTTTGTGGGGGGCGATTGAACGAAAACGCCGTTATGATCAGTCCACTCAGCCATACCCCGCGCGTGCATCGACGAGGTAATCCAGCGCGTCGGCCTTACGCTCAGCCGAGCAATCGGCATGCTTGACCAGCGTCTCACAGAAGCCAGCGTCAGCGTTGACCAAGGCGCGCAGCAGGCTTGAGCACAAGAGAACTTCATCGTCGTAATTGTCCTGCAGCTGCTGATACTGGGCTTTCAACTCGGCAATGCGCGCTTGAAGTTGCTCAGGGGTTTTCTCGGTCTGGGTCATGTCGTGGGGTCCTTTCTGTTCGTCAACAGACCACGCTCGGTAATGAACAGTGTCTCCGGCGCCATGCTCCATGCCTCACTTTCTTGAAGGGGAGTTTTGAGCATAGACAAAGATGATGCATAGCGTTTCTGAATGCTTGCTTGTCAGAAATCCCATGCACAAGGTGGGTCAGAGCTCATCAATTGGTGCTGTTCTCTTAAATTGATATGAGTCATGTCGCGTCAAAGTTAGACAAAACTAAGGTTTATTCGAACTGTTGCAGAGTGGCGTATGGTGAGTGTATAGGCACATAAACACCTTTCGACGAGAAAATCATGAAAACCACTCGCTGGAACGTCGCTGTCTCCACCGACACTGACCAATCGCTTCGCATGTTTCTAGCCAGCCAAGGCGGTGGGCATAAGGGCGATCTGTCGCGCTTCATCGAAGAAACGGTGCGGGCACACATCCTTGTACTGAGCGCCGAACAGGCCAAGGCCGCTAACGCCCCTCTGAATGAGGCAGAACTGAACCGCCCCGGGTATCGCGGAGGCTATTGTGTTTGAGTCAGGCTGCCACTGGAATGGCTGCCTGACTCTGTTCGTATAGTGCCTCAAACTCGGCT
>NZ_JBUZST010000024.1:0-71557 GCF_055407965.1 Pseudomonas sp. B611 | reverse complement strand
GAAGGTGATGGTCAGGCCGTCACGTGGAGTTTCTTCGTCAGTCGCGGTGAAGGTACCGGCGACGGTGCCTTCTACGGCAGAGTTTTCTTCCAGGGTGTTCGCAACGACTTCAATCACTGGCACATCGTTGTGCAGGTTGACGGTCGGCTGGTCAGAACCAGTGGAGTTCAGGCCCTGCGGGTCGGTGACGGTCAGGTCGATTTTCGGCAGTTGATTGCCAGCGTTGACGAAGTTCGCACCCGCCTGGGTCAGCACGACATTGTTGCCAACGATGGCGTAGTAGCCAGCGTCGTTGGTGCCCGCAGTGAAGGTGATGGTCAGGCCATCGCGTGGCGTTTCTTCGTCGGTTGCAGTGAAGGTACCGGCGACGGAGCCCTCAACGGCCGAGTTTTCTTCCAGGGTGTTGGCGACAACTTCAATCACCGGCACATCGTTATGCAGGTTAACCACTGGCTGGTCGGAGCCGGTGGAGTTCAAGCCTTGAGGGTCGGTGACGGTCAGGTCGATTTTCGGCAGCTGGTTGCCAGCGTTGACGAAATTCGCACCCGCCTGGGTCAGCACGACGTTGTTACCTACGATGGCGTAGTAGCCGGCGTCGTTGGTGCCCGCAGTGAAGGTGATGGTCAGGCCGTCACGTGGGGTTTCTTCGTCGGTCGCAACGAACGTACCGGCGACGGTGCCTTCTACGGCAGAGTTTTCTTCCAGGGTGTTGGCAACGACTTCAATCACCGGCACGTCGTTATGCAGGTTGACCACTGGCTGATCGGAACCGGTGGAGTTCAAGCCTTGAGGGTCGGTGACGGTCAGGTCGATTTTCGGCAGCTGGTTGCCAGCGTTGACGAAATTCGCACCCGCCTGGGTCAGCACGACGTTGTTACCTACGATGGCGTAGTAGCCGGCGTCGTTGGTGCCCGCAGTGAAGGTGATGGTCAGGCCATCGCGTGGCGTTTCTTCGTCGGTCGCAACGAACGTACCGGCGACGGTGCCTTCGACGGCCGAGTTTTCTTCCAGGGTGTTGGCGACAACTTCAATCACCGGCACGTCGTTGTGCAGGTTGACCACTGGCTGGTCGGAACCGGTGGAGTTCAGGCCCTGCGAGTCGGTGACGGTCAGGTCGATTTTCGGCAGTTGATTGCCAGCGTTGACGAAGTTCGCACCCGCCTGGGTCAGCACGACATTGTTGCCAACGATGGCGTAGTAGCCAGCGTCGTTGGTGCCCGCAGTGAAGGTGATGGTCAGGCCATCGCGTGGCGTTTCTTCGTCGGTCGCAACGAACGTACCGGCGACGGTACCTTCGACGGCCGAGTTTTCTTCCAGGGTGTTGGCGACAACTTCAATCACCGGCACATCGTTATGCAGGTTGACGGTCGGTTGGTCGGAACCGGTGGAGTTCAGGCCCTGAGGATCGGTAACAGTGAGATCGATCTTCGGCAGCTGGTTGCCAGCGTTGACGAAGTTCGCCCCCGCTTGGGTCAGCACAACGTTGTTGCCAACGATGGCGTAGTACCCGGCGTCGTTGGTGCCCGGCGTGAAGCTGATAGTCAGGCCTTCGCGCGGGGTTTCTTCATCTTTGGCAACGAAGGTACCGGCAACGGTGCCCTCAGCGGCCGAGTTCTCTTCCAGGGTGTTCGCAACAACAGTGATCACCGGCACATCGTTATGCAGGTTAACCACTGGCTGGTCGGAACCGGTGGAGTTCGCGCCCTGAGGGTCGGTAACCGTCAGGTCAATCTTCGGCAATTGATTGCCGGCGTTAACAAAATCCGCACCCTTTTGGGTCAGCACTACGTTGTTGCCAACAATGCTGTAGTAGCCGTCGGCGTTGCTGTTGCCCGTGAAGGAAATAGTCAGGCCATCACGCGGCGTCTCTTCATCGCTAGCCGTGAAAGTACCGGCGACAGTACCCGCAGCAGCGGAGTTCTCTTCCAGCGTATTCGCAACAACAGTGATCACCGGTACATCGTTCTGCAGCGTGACGACAGGCTGGTCAGAACCGGTGGAGTTCGCGCCCTGAGGGTCAGTAACCGTCAGGTCGATCTTCGGCAATTGATTGCCGGCGTTTACAAAGTCGGCGCCCTTCTGGGTCAGCACAACATTGTTGCCCACGATGCTGTAGTAGCCATCAGCATTGCTGTTGCCCGTGAAGGAAATAGTCAGGCCTTCACGCGGCGTCTCTTCGTCGGTCGCGGTGAAAGTACCGGCGACGGTACCCGCTGTAGCGGTGTCTTCAACGATGGTGTTGGCAACCACCTCAATCACCGGCACGTCGTTTTGCAGGGTGACGGTTGGCTGGGCGTTGTTGCTGGAGTTCAGGCCTTCTGGGTCGGTAACGGTCAGGTCGATCTTCGGCAATTGATTGCCGGCGTTAACAAAGTCCGCGCCCTTTTGGGTCAGCACGACATTGTTATCGACGATGGCGTAGTAACCGTCTTTGTTGCTGTCGCCGGTAAACGCGATTTTCAGCTGGTCAGCTGGCGTTTCTGCATCGCGGGCCACAAAGGTGCCCGCCACAGTACCGGCGACGGCGGTGTTTTCGATCAGGGTGTTGCCCGTCACTTCGATCACCGGCGCATCGTTCACCGGCGTCACCGTCACATTCAGCGTGCTGCTGGAGCCGGTGTTGGTGGTGTAGCCAATGGTCGGCACTTCACCGTTGTAATCCTTGACCGGGGTAAAGGTGTAGGCGCCATCGGCACCAATGGTGATGCTACCCACGCCTTCGATATTGGCCGTTTGGCCGGCGTTGTAAGTGTTGCCGCCCACCTGGAAGGTGGCCACGCTCAACACGTTGTCGATGTCACTGTCGTTGCTCAGCACGTTACCGATGGCGACGCCATCTTCGGCGATGGTGTTGGTATCCGGCGCCAATACGCTCGGATCATCAACAGCAACAACAGTGGAAGTCGCTGGCGCAGGGTTGATCGCCAGGTCTTCGTAGTTGCCACCGGTCGCGCCAGTAATCGTGACGCTGACGTTCAGGTCTTTGCCATCCGCCAGGTTGGCAGGCGTGTCGACGCTGACCGTGCCGGAGGATTTACCGGCCTCGATGGTGATGGTGGTGTTGTTGGACAGCTTGATGACGACGTCGGTCTGCGCCGGGTTGCTCACGGTCGCGGTGTAGACGATCTGGCCACCTTCATTCACCGACGGGGTCGCGGTCAGCGTGACGGTGGTGGTGTCGATGGTGTCGTTGATCTGGGTAACCGCTGGCGCCGGGTCAGTGGTGATGATCAGGTTGCCGCCGCCGGCGGTGCCGGTGATGGTCGCGGAGATCGACGAGGCGTCCAGGTAAGGCGTGTCGTTACCCGCGAACGTGACGTTCAGCGCGCCCGAAGTCTGGCCGGCAGCGATCACCACGGAGAGGCCGTTGGACAAGGTAACGGTCAGGTCGCTGGTCGGCGCCTGGGTGATGAATACGGTGTAGACCACGACGCCACCGGCTTCGGTGATGCTCGGTGTGGCCGTCAGGGTGATCGTGACGTTGCGCGCATCGGGGCCGTTATTGTCGGCGCCGCCGGTTTCGGTGATGCCCACTGCGTCACCGGCATTCAAGCCGGTCGTCGGGTAGCCGATGGTAGGGTCAACCACACCTGCGGTGGCTTCCAGCACGACAAAGCTGTGGCCGCCGCCAGCAGCGCCGTCGGCGCCAGCAGAGGTCGGGCCGGCTGCGGTGGCTTCGAGGTCTTGGGTCGGGTCGGCGCCGGCAGCGATGGCTTGCTGCAATTCGGCAACGGACGGTGCGGCTTGAGCGGTGGCGGCGCTGAGGTCGGTGACGGAATCAGGAGCGTTTGCGCTCCACTGAGTGTCACGGCCCAAGTCGATTGTGCGGCCATCAGCCAGTTCCAGGGATACGGCGCCCGCGGCGCCCGTATCAACCTGCTCACCCGCGAACAGACGATCCCCTTCTACAAGCAGGCGACGAATCCCTTCCGGGGATACCGCAAACACTTGACCGACAATGCTTTTGACGACCGCAACGCTGCTCATAAAAGACTCTCCGTGTATTACCGTTCGGGGTATCCATCATGGAGACCGGCCTCATTACCTATGCCGATTCGATAGCTGGAGTACGTAACTAAGTGTGATAAATTTGGCGTCAATAATTTGTTGTTTAATCCAGCAAATTACTTTTCCGTCAAGGTATTGACCTATTTGGCGCCATCCTAAACAATCCGCCCGGTAATGTCACATTGATATTTAATCGGCTCGCGACTTTCTGTTTGGACTACCAGGTTCCTATGACAAGCAGTCATTTCGGTTGCCAATTCCAATGCAATTTTTCACGTTTGTTGCGTTTATAAGGCAACCAATCCCGGGGAAACATCAGAATGCGTTTGCACCTTTTTAAAGCCGTGCCGTTTGCTCTAGCCGCCAGTTTCGTCCAGGCCCAAACCCTGCCGGAAGCGATGCAAGACGCGGTGCAGAACCATCCTGAGATCCAGGCTGCCATCAATGCGCGCATTGCCGCTGACTACCAAGTCCGCGAAGCCCAGGGCGGCTACCTGCCTAAAGTGGACCTGTTGGGTGGTTATGGCCGCGAAAGCTCCGACAACACCTCGACCCGCGCCGCCAGCAACAGCCATGACTGGAAAACCCTGAACCGCGGCGAGTCGACCATCCGCCTGCAACAAAATTTGTTCCAGGGCTTTGGCACCGTCAATGAAGTCGGCCGCCAACAAGCCACCGCCAACTCCCGTGGCTATGCACTGCTGAATACTTCCGAGCGCACCGCGCTGACCGTCGCCCAGGTGTATCTGGATGTCTTGACCCGTCGCGAGATGGTGCAACTGGCAGAAGACAACCTGAAGAGCCACGAACGTATTTTTGACCAGATCAAACTGCGCACCAGCCGTGGCGTCGGAAGAATGGCGGACATGGACCAGGCCGAAGCCCGTCTGGCCCAAGCGCAAAACAACCTGATCACCGAGCAGACCAACCTGGCAGACGCCAACACCAACTTCTTCAGCGTTGTCGGCAAAGAACCCGATCAACTTGAAAAGCCATTGGGCGTTGTGACCGCACTGCCTGCCAGCCTGGATGAAGCCCGTCGCCAGATGATTGCCGACAGCCCGGTGCTGCGCTCGGCCGAGTCGGACATCGCTGCTGCCGAAAAGCAGTACGAAGCCGCCAAGTCGACCTTCTACCCGCGTTTTGATGCCGTGCTGCAACGCTCCGCCAACAACAACGTGGGCGGCGACGAAGGCCATGACAATGGTTATTCCGCGATGCTGAACATGCAGTTCAACCTGTACAACGGCGGTAGCGACAAGGCCAGCCTGCAATCCAAGGCTTCCCAGGCCACCCAGGCGCTGGATATCCGCAACAACGCCCTGCGCCAGTTGAACGAAGAATTGGGCCTGGCGTGGAACGCCTACAACAACGCCACCCAACAGGTGCCGATCGCGCAGCAATACGTGGATCGCAGCACCAAAGTTCGCACCTCGTACCAGCAGCAGTTCAGCCTGGGTGAGCGTACACTGCTCGACTTGCTCGACAGCGAGAACGAACTGTTCACCGCGCAGCAGCGTTTGGCCCAGATCAAAAGCCTGCATATCTACACGCAGTACCGTATCAAGGCCGACATGGGTCAACTGCTGAAAAGCCAGGGCGTGGTTGCTCCGATGGCATCAGTTGTGCAAAACGATATTAAACCGTCGGTAAACCTGCCAGGGATGAACTGATTCTTGACGGCGTTGAACCACAAAACCGCTTAAGAGAGAGTCAGCTTGGATCCTGAAATTGGTGTGGCGCAACTCAACCATGACCCGCGCACTCAGCATGACGACCCATTGCTAGATGGGTTGTTGGCTCTCTGCTCCCTGCATTACAAGCCCGCCAGCCGGGCCATGCTGACCACCGGCTTGCCGCTGGCAGGCCAGCGCATGAGCGCCGACCTGCTGCCGCGCGCAGCCGCCCGGGCGGGTTTGCAGGGGCGGTTGCTGCAACGCAAGCTGGAACAGATCCCCTCCATCGCATTGCCCGCCTTGCTGCTATTAAAGGAAGGGCGCAGCGCGGTGCTGTTGGGCTGGGAGGGTGATACCGCCCGCCTGCTGCTCAGCGAAAGCGACGGCGGCGAAGTCCACGTCAGCCGTGAAGTGCTGAGTCAAGATTACAGCGGTCGGGTTTTCTTCGCCCAACCGCAGCATAAATTTGACGTGACCAGCGGCACCCTGATCCCACGCGCTCGCTCGTGGTTCAAAGACACCCTCAAGCGTTCACGCTGGCTATACGCCGACGCCATCGCCGCGAGCCTGGTGATCAACCTGATCGCCCTGGCCGCGCCGTTGTTCGTGATGAACGTGTATGACCGCGTCGTGCCGAACCAGGCCACCGCCACCCTGTGGGTGCTGGCCATCGGCATCTGCGGCGCCTATCTGTTCGACCTGCTGCTCAAGAGCATGCGCAGCCTGTGCCTGGACTTGGCGGGCAAGAAAACCGACCTGATCATTTCTGCAACGCTGTTCGAGCGCATCGTCGGCATGTCGATGAAAATGCGCCCGGCGCGCGTCGGCAGCTACGCGTCAAACATCCACGAGTTCCAGGGGATGCGTGACTTCCTCACGTCCCTGACCCTCGCCAGCCTGATCGATTTGCCGTTTACCTTGATCATCCTCGGCGTGATCGCGCTGTTGGGCGGCCACCTAGTGTGGATCCCCATCGTCGCCTTCCCGCTCGCCCTGGGCATCGGCCACTTCCTGCAAAAACCGCTGACCGCGACACTTGAGCGCACCATGGCCCTGGGCGCCGAGCGCCAGTCGAGCCTGATCGAAACCCTCGCCGGGCTGGATGCGGTGAAGGTCAACAACGCCGAAAGCGAACGCCAATACCAGTGGGAACAAACCATTGGCACCCTCAGCCGCCTGGAGCTGCGGGTCAAGGTTCTGTCCGGCCTGGCGATGAACATCACGTTGCTGATCCAGCAAGTGGCCGGCGTGGCGATGATCATCTTTGGTGTGTACCAAATCATCGACGGCACCCTGAGCATGGGCGGCCTGGTGGCCTGCTACATGCTCAGCGGCCGCGCACTCGGCCCGTTGGCGCAGTTGTCGGGCCTGCTGACGCGCTACCAGCAAGCCAAGGTGACGATGGTCTCGGTGGACCAAATGATGGAGCTGCCGCAGGAACGCAACTTCGACGAACGCCCCCTCAGCCGCAAGACGCTGCAAGGCGCGATGACCTTCCGCGAAGTCAATTTCACCTACCCGGACCAGCAGAACCCGGCACTGCGCGGGATCAACCTGAACGTCCGCCCGGGCGAAAAAATCGGCATCATCGGCCGCAGCGGCTCGGGCAAAAGCTCGCTGGCCAAGCTGCTGGTGGGCCTGTACCAGCCGGACTCGGGCTCGTTGCTGGTGGACGGTGTAGACATCCGCCAGATCGACGTCAGCGAATTGCGCCACAACATCGGCTACGTTGCCCAGGACATCCAGCTGCTGGCCGGCACCCTGCGTGACAACCTGGTTTCGGGTGCGCGCTACGTGGACGATGAAATGGTGCTGCAAGCCGCCGAACTGGCGGGCGTGCATGAATTCGCCAGGCTGCACCCGCAAGGCTACGAGTTGCAGGTGGGCGAGCGCGGGCAGAACCTCTCCGGCGGCCAGCGCCAGAACGTCGCCCTGGCCCGTGCGTTGCTGCTCAACCCGCCGATCCTGCTGCTAGACGAACCGACCAGCGCCATGGACAACACCGGCGAAGAGCGCCTGAAACAGCGCTTGCAAGCCGTCATCGAAAACAAGACGGTGATTCTGGTCACCCACCGCGCCTCGCTGTTGAGCCTGGTGGATCGCCTGCTGGTGATCGACCGTGGCCAGATACTCGCGGACGGTCCAAAAGCGGCCGTCATGGAAGCGCTGAAAAAGGGGCAGATCAGTGTTGCTTAAGTCCGGCCCAGGCCGTTGGAAAGATGTGATCTTCCGCTACTTCAAGGGCAGCGACTCGCTGGATGACCAGCCCCTGCCCGAAGTCGAAAAAGCCCTGATCGACGACGCCCCGCGCATCGTGCGCCTGACCATCTGGGGCGTGATCGGCTTTTTCGTGTTCATGCTGCTGTGGGCCCACTTCGCGATCATCGACGAAGTGACCAAGGGCGAAGGCAAGGCGATCCCGTCGTCGCGCATCCAGAAGATCCAGAACCTGGAGGGCGGCATCGTCGCCCAGATCTATGTGCACGAAGGCCAGATCGTCGAAGCCGGCGCGCCGCTGATCCGCCTGGACGACACGCGTTTTGCCTCCAACGTCGGCGAAACCGAAGCCGAGCGTGTGTCCATGGAACTGCGTGTGGAACGCCTCAGCGCGGAAGTCGACGACCGCCCGCTGAAAATCACCGACGCTGCGCGCAAAGCCGTGCCCAACCAGGTGTCGAACGAAGAATCGCTGTACGCCAGCCGCCGCCAGCAACTGGCCGACGAAATTGGCGGGCTGCAACAACAACTGCTGCAACGCCAGCAAGAACTGCGTGAATTCAGCTCCAAGCAGGACCAATACCGCAACAGCCTGAACCTGCTGCGCCAGGAGATCGGCATGTCCGAACCGCTGGTCGCCCAGGGCGCCATTTCGCCGGTAGAAGTCCTGCGCCTCAAACGCTCGGAAGTTGAAACCCGCGGCATGCTCGACGGCACCACCCTGGCCATCCCCCGTGCCCAGGCGGCGATCAACGAAGTGCAGCGCAAAGTCGACGAAACCCGCGGCAAGTTCCGCAGCGAAGCCCTCGCCCAGTTGAACGAAGCGCGCACCCTGCTGAGCAAGGCACAAGCCACCTCCAAAGGCCTGGAAGACCGCGTCAGCCGCACTATGGTCACCTCGCCCGTGCGCGGCATCGTCAAGCAGATGCTGGTCAACACCGTCGGCGGCGTGATTCAGCCCGGCAGCGACATGGCCGAAGTGGTGCCACTGGACGACACGATCCTGGTGGAAGCCAAGATCCGCCCGCAAGACATCGCCTTCCTGCACCCCGGCCAGGAAGCCATGATCAAATTCACCGCCTACGACTACACCATCTACGGCGGCCTCAAAGGCAAACTCGAACAGATCGGCGCCGACACCGTGATGGACGAAGAGAAGAAAAACACCTTCTACATCATCAAACTGCGCACCGACCGCAGCCACCTCGGCACAGATGAGAAGCCACTGCTGATCATCCCGGGCATGGTGGCCTCGGTGGACATCATCACCGGCAAGAAGAGCATTTTGAGCTACCTGCTCAAACCGATCATCAAGTCCCGGGCTGAGGCGATGCACGAGCGGTGATTGCGGGGAAATGTGGGGTGGGGATGCGAAAACTTGGGTTTTCGCAAAAATAGTCAGATTTCAGGGGTTTACAGAACCTTGGCAGTCGCTATAATCGTCGCCCAACACGCCGGTATAGCTCAGTTGGTAGAGCAACTGACTTGTAATCAGTAGGTCCCGGGTTCGACTCCTGGTGCCGGCACCATACAAAACGAAGCCCCTGCAGAGATGCAGGGGCTTTGTTGTTTCTGGGGTGTTCATATTCTGTCTGTGCCTGGCGCCCCAGCTGAGCAAGCCGATGAGCCTCCAGAAAGACCAATTCCTGTAGCGAAGTCCCGCCTTCCGAGTTTTATGCAGAATTATGGCGTATCCATAAAAAGAGCTAATTCGTGAGCACATGCCGCTGCGACCCCGAATTTTCGTACACCCATATCAGCTTGCCTCCCCATCCTCCGCCCCGCTAACCTCCCCCAGCCGCTGCAAAATCAGCGGCCGGATGTGGAAGTCCGTACTATGGCTAAAGGCGCTCAAACGCCCATGAACACCTGACGGCGTTTTTTTTCGCCTGTATTCTTGTGTTATGGCGGCTGTGTGCGGGGCACTTCGGTGCGCCGGGTTCCTTTAGCCCCGGTCTTCCACACCTGCGCACAGCTGCCACCCTCATGTGGAAGTGAGATTGGCAGTTCCTGAATCGCTAAAGGAGCTTCGCCATGTTCAAGGTCACACCCAACCCGCCTCAAAACCCAATCGACGCCAAGCTTCATGCCGCAGCGCAGCGGGCGATTGATCATTACTTGCACCCATCAGACGGCGCAGAACCTGCGGCGCGTCCAGGCAGTAATCTGTTCTCCGTTTCGCCCGATGTAGATACCGAAACACTGCTTATTAATGCCGCTGAAACCCTCTCATCAGCCAACGAGATGATCTCGAATCTGGCATTTGAGCTAGATGGATCACAAAGGGCTGTGGCATTGGGGGTTCAGCAACTGATCGAGTTGAGTTCAATGCTGGCAGATCGAGCGGTAAAACAAATTCCGCCCGCAGCCAGTTAATTCCGACAGACCAAAAAAAGCCCCGAACCATCACGGCCCGGGGCGTTTTTCGTTCAGCTGTATCGCTTAGTGACCAGCATTCTGCCTAGCGTCCACATGCAGAATTTCCCCCGTCACAAACCCGGCCGACTCCAAATGTACAATCGCCTGCGCAATATCCCGCGCTTCCCCCTAGGGAATAGGGGTCAGATCACTCGTTTAATTCAGTAACGAAAATCGTGGTCTGACCCCGTTTTTCCACTCGCCTAAAAGCAAAACGTGGCGTAACCGAGTAAGCGCTCGGTCTTCAAATTTCAGTGATCCGCTTGTCCACGCGGGCCATCCAAGCAGGGCTGCAAAGCCGCCCTGCTTGGATGGACCTCACTTAAAAATTCTAAAGCCCATACAACTGCCTGTGGAAAACCACTGATTTCCACCGGTGGATAATTTCATCCACAGCCGCCGAACTCCCGAAAATTTGAGTCTTGACCCGAATTATCCACAGGCGTAGATGAGATCGGGCAAAGCGCTGTCGTCGACAGCAATCCAGGTAGCCAGAACCTTTAAGGCTACGCCACACGGTGGTGGTTCTCCCAAAGTGCGATTAGCGTCCGGCGGCTCGCACGGTCACAGCGATGTGATGGATGCCTACTTTTACCAGTGTTCCCACTGCGGCAACTCATCCCCTTTCATAGCAGCCCTGCAGCAATCTATCCGTTTGGCCATTTCATTGCGCCAACCTGCGCCCGTCTCTTTCTCCCGGAAAGAGACGGGCGCTCCTACCGCTGCTGCAGCTCAACTCGTACAAGGCTTTGCGGCATTCCCCCTCGTGACAATCGGCGTGACAAACACCGAAGTCGCCAGCAACAGCGATGCAGATGATGGTGCCGCAGCCCAAGGAATGGACTGCACCTGACTGACAGTCAGGCATGCCCCGGTCATCGCATCACTGCCTTCACCCGACTCAGGATCTCGTGGCGCCGGTCTCGTCAGCCAGTGCAGCCTCCACCCGCGCACTTCTTCGGAAGTGTTCAGGAGGCCAGATCATGAGATGCCCAAGCTCCCGGCCGTAAGGAGCCGTCAGTCCCGCGTTAGTGGACAACCCTCACAGGCCGCAGGGGCCTTGTTCCCTGATAACACTCAACATTCTTGGCGGGATGACGTGGGGAAGGTTTTAAAAGTTTTGGCTTCGAGAGGAGTTCGATCATGGCATTGGTCGGTAGACGGGATGGGCGCAATTTTGGCTATGGACGGCAACTGAGTTATGCGGGGCCGCAAGCGCTGAAAGATCTGTTTGGCGGTGGGCATTACGGGACGGTCAAAGCGCACAGTGATCGCTGGCAGGCGTTTGTTCGGTGGTGTCGGTCGGAGAATGGACCAGGATTTAACGATGCGCAGCAGATTGATCGGCAGACCTTACTGGATTACGCAGGACACTTACGCCAGCAGGTTGCACAAAGAGCTATCTGCATCGCGACCGCGCAAAACCGATTGTCCAGCGTGAACCGAACCATGGCCGCGCTTCGCGGTGATCAGTCCGTGAAAGTACCGAGCCCAAGCAAGGCGTTGGGAGTGCAGCGGGCCAGTGTTCGTCGCTCAGTGCCGCAAGGCCAAGACCGCGAACAGGTGAAGCGGATCATCGACGCGCTCTGCGAACAGAATCCCCGTGCCGCAGCCGTTATTCAGTTGGCACGCGCCACTGGCATGCGATTGCGCGAAGCGATTCTGGCCGACCTACCACGCCTCAAGCGCGAAGCCAAACATTACGGCAAGATCAATATCCAGGATGGAACCAAGGGTGGACGCTCGGGGGCATCTGCGCCTCGCTGGATTCAGGTAAATGTTCAAATCCACGAAGCACTCAGCTATGCCGAGCAGGTCTCTCCCAACGGTAGTTGCAACCTGGTGGCACCGAACGAAAGCTACTTCGACTTCCAACGGAGAGTCGTGCGCCCCGTCCGAGAGTTCCTACATACGAACAACCTCAAAGGCTTCCACGAACTGCGCGCGGCTTACGCATGCGAACGCTATGAGCAGATCACCTGTCACCTAGCGCCTATCAACGGCGGCAGATGCAGCCACCTAGATCTGCAACTCGATCGAGAGACGCGCTCACAAATCAGTTATGAACTGGGGCATGGTCGAATCGACGTGGTATCGGCCTACATTGGTGGTCGACAATGATCAGACTATTCGATATGGAGCTGTTCCTGGTGGGGGTCCTGACAGGGTCGCATGCCACACGCCAGCGCCATCTACGCCAAGCAAAGACCATTCAAGCCGCAATCTCTGATCGCTGGTACCGAGATAATCCATGGACGTGGCAGCACAAGCATCTCACCTGGTTTCTAAATCAACAAACAGCCGGCTCCCATTACTATTACCTTCTAACCTCGAGGCTGATAGTTCGTCGACTAGAAAAAAAATGGGTCTTAAACACTAACCCCCCTGACAGAAAAAATTATCGCATCAATGACCTTAATGGCCATAACACAAAAAAACGCTAACTCAAACTACCAAGTAGGTATATTAAACAATCTGCCAGAACTACCTTCGTCATGTAGCACGCGGGCTAGCTCATACTCCGAGAATACAACGCCATCTGGCACGTCGGAGTCGATTGTAGTCAAAATATACTGAATCCCAGAGAGACTCGATGCTGTTCGGACGTACTCAATAAACTCAATTTTCTTTCTATCGTCAAGTGTCTCCAACCCACCATCATGATATAAGAACCGCACAAATTCCATTTTTGAATACGCCATTGCGACAGCGATATCAAAGCCTATACACAGCATTTTTCTGTAGCTATGCCCATCACTCTCTCCAGTTATTCGTCCTAGACCATTTAAAAGACCAGCCGAATATTCCAAATTCCCTTCAGCATTTTGCTCAGTTATTAATACTCCGTCCTTATTTAATACCTCCGTTACAAAGTTCGCAAAATGCTCTTTGATCCCTTTATAGATTCCATCATTCGACCGGATGACCGAATCGCGATTCATCCTAATCTTCTCTACAACCTCATCTTTTTCTCGAATCAGCTTTCTACAATCAGCCTCCATACTTTTCACAGAAGAGTTCACCTCCAACCTTCGATTCAGCTCATAAATGTAGGACTTCTGTTCAGAAAGAAGATCTGACACTTCTTGATACTTTAAAAAAACATCTTGCGAGCGTAGATACCCCAATTTCTTTGAGCGTTCTTCACTAAGCTCAGAAATAGAGCTAGCTATTTCAATAAGTTCGCTTTCCAGCTCCCCTATTTGCTGAAAAACAAACCCTTGACGCTCAATAGTTATTTTACGATTAAACTCTACCAGCTCCCCAAATGTTCGCTTAAGCTGACCATCAAATATAACACCCGACTCCTCGAAAAGCTGAGACAAACTGTCCAACTCGATATTAACATCGCTCGACGCCAAGGACTTATTGAGTTTCTTTAACCGTGCAGAAAGATAGTATCTTAAATTATTAAGATCACTTATCTGTGAATTTATACCCTCCGCGAGTTCTTCAATATAAAGCACATCAGTGCTATCAAAATTAAAATTCTCCAACTGCCATTCCAAATCAGAAACTTGATTCTTTTTCACGTCAAGCAGGTTCAATATCGTTTCTTCTTGATCGCCTGCAGTCAAGCCTATAGCGGATTTTAGCTTAGCGATTTCCTCCCGCAGAGCCTCAACCTCGCTCTTTAGCAAGTAATTTCTCTTCAACGAGTGCGAGTCAAATCCCAGAAGGTGTCCAACATATGGTTTCCAATAGACATGTTGCCCTCTATGCTTATCCAATTGAAAAACATCCGTGTAATCATCCTGACCTCTTAGACAGTAAGCGATAGCATCACGATAACTCCATGGATCAATAACCAAGAGATTAAGGTAAGAGTCAAGAACAAGGCGTGCTTTGTCGATTGCAAGATCACTATAATCCCAGAGCGCATCTTCTAAACCTCGAAAGCATTGTTTAGCTTTTGAGTGTTTCCTTAAAAAAATTCGAGTGTTTTTTGATACTCCGCGCTTTACAGTTAAAAACTCACCGGAGTTCAGCTTAAGCTCAATGTAAAATTCATATTTTTCAAACACAGGAAAAAATTCAAACAAGAAGAAAGTCTTGTGCCGCCCTTTCAACAAACAAAAATCAATAAGTTCTGCCAGTTTGCTTTTACCTAAATTATGGGCATCTGTCGATTTCAAGGTCTTATTAAAAACCCTACCAAGTATGACGTTAAAACCATCATGGAAATCAACAGTAGAAAATTCGCTTTCGAAATTTGAATATATCCTAGAAATTTTCATGGTCCGACATACTCGATAAGATCATTCTTACGGTGATAATCAACCAACCCCAAAAGAAAAAGCAACTGCAAGCTCGGCTTAAATAAAATATTTGCCCTAGCATCGTAAGAATTAAGCTTTTCTAGCAAATCAGAATAGCTCTCAAATTTAGACTTCTTAATGGAGCCCAATAAAAAACCAGACACTGCCAGAACAGTGAGATCGGGATGAGAGTTCTTATTAGGCATTAGCAACATCATCATCTCCAATGTCGCAATGATAATACATATAATACATCATAGACCTGGTTAACTGTTTGTTCCCTTTTAGTTCAACATCCCGTTCCAACAGCAGTTCGATCAACTTCTCTAGCACAACATCAAAACTCTGACCAGGGATTCGAAGAGCGATAATTTTCGCAGCCAGTTCTTCTGATACGCCTAAGTATAGCCTCTGCAAATCATCGTTTTCAGGCATCGCGAGGAAGTCCTGGATGAGATACATGTCTTCAATTTTTCTTTTTATGAGCTTAGAATATTGATCAGAAAGACTATTTATCTCATTCTTTATTTCAAAATCAGTTCTAAATATTCGGGTAGATATGTCGCGTTTAGTTATACCTCCTAAGCCATTACTAAGCCCTACTATAATACTAGCTAGGTCATCTGGCTCTATGTTCAAAGGCATCTCGAATGGGTTTAAACCGACAGCAGCTGGAATGTCGGGGTAGAATTTCAAATAATTTTCAAAACTCTCGATACCAACCAATCCAATATTCTGTTTGTCGAGGCCAGTCTCAAAAGAGATAAAGTTCTTGATGGCCTCATTCGCATTGCCTGGAAGCTTTCTATTTGAAAAAAGCAAATAGTTACTTAAACCATCGTTATCGATCAGTCCCTTAATCTTTAAAATCTCACCATTGACAGCCGACGAGGCGACTCCAAAGAAGTCAGGGTCTGAAAATTTCTTATTGTATGCCAGCGTATGTTTTGCTTGAATCACAGTTAAACCGTTCCACGGCTTTGATCTGCTTGGAAACAATTCTGCTTCTCCGTGAAAACGGGAATCGCGCCCACCATCTGGCCCATCAGAAAATGTTTCAGTGCCCAAACCTAACAGCCGATAACAAACGTGAATTACCAGAGTCTCAAATTGCGTCGGGGATAATTCACTATACTGATATTTCATACCTGCATCCTTCTCAGATATTTTTATTTCATGGATTACATAGAATATGAGGTTGAACACCATATTCCTTACAAGCACCAATGAAAGTATTGATCAGCCAGATCAACTGAATATAATGCGGCCGACACGTCCCTGTTTGCGCCAACTCATTAAATTGAGTTTCCAAAACACTCTTTTTTAAAAATGGTGTTGCCAACACTATTTTTCTCACTGAGTTTTGATTGGATGCAATCGCGTTTAATGCGCTTTCAATATCTGTCCAATTTTTTCCGCCTCTGACTCTAGTAATTTGAGTGTTTTCGTAGAAACCTATCCAATCACGATCATGTTTTTCTCTAAATTCAATGGTATCAGCGAATGTGCGTCCAATATTTTTTAGGCCTTGAGCAACCACTTCATGAAAGCTACTTGCACCGTAACTTTCACCTTTAACAAATTTTGAATGTATGAACGATATCGCCGGAGGATTAGCATTGGGTTCAAAGAAAATATGGTCAGCCCATTCGTCATTCATATCGTCACATACAGTGACCCCATCAGGCAGGCATACTAAATCTTCAACCTTCCGAAACAACGATAACTCAGGAAATTTATCGATACCTGGTGGATACCTTCTATCCTCATTCTTTTCCTTTTCACTACGAACTCCAGAAAAATCGTAGTTAGGATTAAATATAGATAAGACCGCCGGCAAATTATTTAATAATTTCTTATCTTCGAAACAGTCTCTTCCGAAGTAGGCATACTTCGGAGTATTAAACATGATCGAAAACGGCTTGTGGGTATTGATATATTTCGTCAATGACATGCTCTGTTCATTTTCAATATACAGCAAAATATTATCTGTGATTTTTGATTTGAATGAAGCCACCCGCTTTTGCAAAGTTACAGCGCCTGAAATTTCTTTCCCTTTAAAAACCATCGTCCCTCCCGCCACAACCTTAGCCGGCGTTTTGAAACAATCGAATAGACGCTTCATTTGAAGCGGGGACATCGCCTCCTCACCTCCACCGCGTAAAACCTTTATTTCCGATGCGGAGTTTCCGGACCTGATTAGCTCATCTAATTCGTCAAGATTAATAAACAATGCGATAGGCTCGAAACCTTTTTGGACAATTTCCTCAAGCGTAATAGGTGAGGCAAAGCCATTAATGAACTCGCTTTTGTTTGCAAGATTTTTAATTTCCTGCACCGTGGCCATTACCCACCTTACGACTTCATTTAAATTAGATCGTTTATCTCTCAGGGTTACTCTAGACGCGTTAGGTGTCAAAGTAATCGTATCCCCTTGCACCTTTATTCTAAAACTTTGTGGTATAGAACGGCTTGATGAGTTCGACGAAAGTATTCCATTTAGCCGTCGGGCTTCATACGCTCGGCTTCTAATGACAGCATCCGAAATCGCCATGTTACTCATTGTAACTTTTTCATACTCCGGGTCGTTTCGCCCTTGGAAATTTGTAAATTTCTCATACTCGAACTCATCTAAGAACTCGGAAAACTTCTTCTCCAGCGAGGAAACATGCTTCTTTATTATAGCTAAAGCTGAATCGTACTCTACGATTAAGGCAAAAGCGTACTTCTCCTCACGAATATCGGTCTGATCCAAAAATGAGGGTTCACTAACAATTTTGTAGGCGACCGCAGAACATAAAACAACTTCTTGATTAACAACCACCTCTTCCTTGATAATTCTTATTAAGAACCCACCTATTTTCTCAGAAGATATATCTTTAAATACTTCAGATATTTTCTTTTTTGTTATTTTTTTCTTAATTTTATAGAACTGTGCGCTTTTCCCAAGATAAACATTCGTGAAATCCATCTGCATACTTCCTTGTTAGTCGCAAGGCCGCAATCATACCAAATGGCCTTGTGCCAGCCTAGAAATCTCGAACAGAAATAAGACAACGTTTCCAGCGCAAATCTGGAAGGCTGAAATTACATGACTTCAGAAAGCGTTATCTGAGCATTAAAGATATTAATTATCGGATAGGAGCAATTCTTATTCGACTCCAATAAAAACCATAACCAGCTGATTTATTTATAGTTACCGGTTGAGGAAGCCAAATTTTCCACCAACATCTAGACCCGCGAGAAACCTAGTCTCGCCGAAATCTACCGTTCGTCTGGTGCTGCACCATACAAAACGATGGTTGTTTCTAGCATTCAGAAAATCCAACGGCTACAGCCCCTGCAAGAGAGCTGACGCCAGCCTGCGATAAGGCCTGAAAGACCTTCAAAATTGTCGATTTTCGGGGGAATACCACGATTCCTAGCTTAAATGAATATGCATAGGCCAAATTAATCATGGTATTTCCCGGATTTTCACAAATTGACAGAGGATTGTGTAAGTGATTATCTCAAGGGTATTGAGCCTTGTAGGCTGACTAGGCTGCAGGCGTAGTTTTTTCGGATCGACACAAACGGCAAGGATAGAATTTTGTCAGACCTGAATTTTGAAAAACAAGCGCAAGACTATTACAACAAGGCTCCCCTTATCATCCTAGGCAGCGGTGCATCGGCTGCCCATGGCATGTCTGGCATGTGGGCGCTTGCGAAGCACCTGGTCGCAAATACCGACATTTCAGGATTATCCGCTGGCGAGATAGAAGCCTGGGAGAAATTCTGCCAGGTCTTAGATGCTGGGGTTGATCTGGAGTCGGCGCTGCACCGGGTGGCTATTACGGACGAGCTAACTTCCAGAATTATCAAAGCAACCTGGTCGCTTATCAACGCTGAAGACATTCAAATTTTCAACGAAAGCCTTCAGGACCAGGCGATATTCCCGCTGAGCCGACTGCTGCGCCACATGTTCAAAAGCAGCCTCACCAAATTAAACATCGTTACTACGAATTACGACAGGCTCGCCGAATATGCCTGCGATCAGGAGCGGATTCACCATTACACGGGCTTCACGCACGGGTTTTTCCGGCAACTGGCCGCGCCGAATGAGATTAATTCTGCCCGCAGAGTCAATATCTGGAAGGTTCACGGCTCGCTGGATTGGTTTAAATCGCCGCTCGAAGACATTGTGGCCCTTTCAAATATTCAAGGGATACCTGTCAATTACAAGCCGGAAATCGTGACTCCGGGTACTCAGAAATATCAAACGACGCATTTAGAGCCGTACCGCTCAATCATCAACAATGCTGACCAAGCCATTACTGCGGCGAACTCTTACCTGTGCATTGGCTACGGCTTTAATGACGAGCATATTCAGCCGAAACTCATGGCGAGATGTCAGCGTCAGAATACCCCGATCACGATTATTACCTATGCGCTTTCAGACGCGGCCAGGAAGCTAATTACTGACGGCAAGGCGCAGAATTACCTGGCAATAGAGCGGGGAGCAACAGACGACCAGTCCATCGTCTACTCCTCTTTGGATAAGACTCCAGTGACCGTTGAAAAAAACATATGGAGTCTTGAGGGTTACTTGTCACTCATCATGTAGGAAGAAGAGATGCCGATATTTAATTTTAGGGATGAAGACGCGCTTGGAAAGGTGGCCTCCGTCGATACGACAAACGTTATCGTGGACGTGGAAAATGTCGACCAACTCAAAAGGTTGCAAGTCAACCATCTGGCCGTGCTCCAAAGCAGCAGGCCTGGACAGCATCTCATCGGCCTCATCACCCAGGTGACCCGCAAGCGTGGCATCGAGGACATTGCCAATGATGGCATCAGCGAGCAGACCTCAGAACTGAACCTGTGCAAAATCGCCCTGATTGGCACGATGCTGGATCGTGATGGAGAAAGAGAAAACGTCTTTCGCCGCACTCTGGAAAGCGTTCCAGAAATTGACGCGAATTGCTTTTCGCTAGAGGGCGAAAACCTTACCGGCTTTATGCGTACGCTCTCTAGCGTCTCAGCAGATGGCAATGCCCTGACACTGGGCAAATACACACTGGACGAACACGCTGTTGCCTATCTCAACGGTAACAAGTTTTTCCAGCGCCACGCCTTCATCGGCGGCAGCACCGGGTCAGGTAAATCCTGGACGACAGCCAAGATCATTGAGCAGATGGCAGGGCTCTCTACGGCTAACGCCATTGTTTTTGATCTTCATGGTGAATACTCGCCATTGGTGGGCCAAGGCATTCAGCACTTCAAGGTGGCCGGCCCCGCAGATGTTGAGGCTCAGCGTACCATTGATGACGGTGTGCTTTACCTGCCTTACTGGTTACTTTCGTATGAAGCACTCGTATCAATGTTTGTTGACCGGAGTGACCAGAATGCTCCCAACCAAGCCATGATTATGGCGCGTGAGATCAACCAGGCGAAGCAAAAGTACCTGGAAGATAATGACCAGACAGATATATTGAAACACTTCACTGTCGACAGCCCAGTTCCGTTCGATCTCGATTTCCTCATGGGTAGGTTGAATGAGATCAACGTTGAGATGGTTCCCGGCGCTCGCGGTGAAAAGCAAGGCGATTTCAACGGAAAGCTTCCCCGCATGATTTCCCGCCTTGAGAACAAAATTTCTGATCGGCGCCTTGGCTTTATGTTCAATGGCGGTGGAGACGTTCTGGACTTTTCCTGGCTTGACAAGTTCACCACTGCCGTGCTCGGCAGCTCTGGAGAAAATGGCAAAGCTGGTATCAAGATCATCAACTTTTCCGAGGTTCCATCAGACGTTCTCCCGCTGATCGTTTCCCTTGTCGCGCGGGTTACATTCTCCGTCCAACAGTGGACGCCATCTGAGCTGCGTCATCCTATTGCGCTTCTATGTGACGAAGCGCATCTCTACATGCCCCAACGAAGCATGGCGGAATCAGCTGACGATATTTCCCTGGACATTTTCGAGCGCATCGCCAAAGAAGGCCGTAAGTACGGTGTCAGCCTTGTCGTAATAAGCCAGCGTCCGTCCGAAGTGAATAAAACAATGCTCAGCCAATGCAGCAACTTTGTATCTATGCGGTTGACCAATGCCGAGGATCAGGGGGTTATCAAAAGACTTCTCCCCGATAGCCTCGGTGGATTCAGCGATATCCTACCGACTCTCGATACAGGCGAAGCTTTGGTTGTTGGCGATGCAAGCTTGCTACCAAGCAGAATCAGAATTGATGAGCCTATAAACAAACCTAATAGCGGCACCGTAAACTTCTGGGATGAATGGCAAAAGCCGGTTAAAGATAATCGTCTTTCGATTGCGGTGGATAACTGGCGTAAGCAAAATATCCAGTAGACCATAGACCGCTCAATAACTTGAGCTTTCAAATGGATTATCATTTATACAATCCGCTTGAAAGCTCAAGTAACTAATGGTTTTTTTCAACTTTAAGTATCGGACAGGTTACCTACTTGCTGGGTATGGTCAATTTAAAAAGAAAAGATCGCTGTGTGGGCGACAGACGTTTACCAGTGGAATTCTCGGCAGCCAAGAGCACTAACACAGCCGACCTTAGGCTATCTGGCATACGCAAACACTCAAGAATAGCGGGAGTAAAAATTGGACTTCTCAACTCTCCACTTCGTGAACCTAGTATCATCCGCCACAAATTGCGAATCCATTTAGAAATCAGAGCAGCTAGCTCCTCACGCAACACCTCACTGTTATTTGCAATGTAAATTAAATTTACGCAAATTTCGTAGGCATCATCCACAGATAGCACGCCGCCCTGACTTATATAATAAATACATTTTGCGGCATTATTGGCAGGCTCAGATCCAACCTTTGGACCTACCACCATTGCCCTTGCCAATTCGGCTAAGCCAGGATTAAATGCCAAAAATTTTTCCGCAGTAGATTCTAAGTCACTTAACGACCGCCTATTAATTACCCCGAACAATCCGAATGCGATTAAAACAGAACTAATGAAAGACTGGACACCAACATCATTGGCGTAAAATTCTACCGGCACAGTCGGAATTTTTACAAGCAAAGGAAAATCAACCTTTTGCTGCATGATTTTTTGTTTATGGATATCAAAGTACCGCTTTGCGTCAACACATTTATGCAGCGCATCAAACATATCCTCTGCACTTTCCCTTTGTATTGCCAGGTCTAGCCTCAGGCTCCGGACGCCAAGCTCCATTATAGGGCTTGCTCCATCCCGGACTATCTCTTTTAAAACAGCATCTGCTCCATTCAGCCCACCACAACGTAAATCTATTTCGGCTAAGAGATACCATGCCATCTCTAAGGGAGCTAGAGGGAGTGTCTTTATTCTTTCCGGAGGTTCTGGATTGCTACACATACCAGATACCATTTTCGGCGGAAGATCATCGACAAGGTATCCACCACCATTGAGAATATTGAGCATCCAGAGCAATCCGTGCCGGACAACACGATGGCAATAAGCTGCCATCGTAGACTCTGTCGGGTCGAGAAATTGAAGCTCTTTCAATGAAATCATCAGTAGCCGAATGGCATCTTGGCGTTTATTTGCCTGGTAGGCAGCAAGCGCGGCATCGGCCCTCAGGCCAATAGCCATGACTTTTATTTCCGGTATTGCGCTTCCGGCCGCTATCTGTTGGGCAAGTTCGAATGAAAATTGAGCTTCTGCCCACTTACCGACAGAAGCTAAGCTTATCGCTTCATCTCGTAGCCAAAACCCTTTCTCAGGGATCAGTACATTCGCTTGAGCAAAGTCGTTAACAGATTGAAGTAAATATATACCTTCCTCTTGCGCATTATGACGAAAAAGTATTTGCGCTCTCCGACGGACAATTTCCATCCGAGGCCCAATTTTCTTTTCCGCCTCTATTAAGCTTATTACAGCGCCTCTATAATCACCACCATATTGCTCAATGATGACCGACCTTACTATATGGTATTCAATCGAAATTTCAAGGAAGCCCCAATCAAAAAAACTTTGCGCAACCAGCAAGTAATGTTTTTGAGCAGCTTTCCAGTTTGAATCTTTAACTTTAGACTCGTTGAACCACGGCGTCCCAGAAATCAGCGACACGCCTGCCTGGATATTTCTTACGCCATCAAGAAGAATCATTCTCTCCGAGCTTGATAGTTTACCAAGTTGCTGAACTAGTTCATAAAGCCGCTGAGACGATTGAATTCCTCGCACTTGGTTAATAAAAATTACCGAGATGATCGAATCGCTCTCTCCATCCTCGCTTTGATCTAAATTTTGGATCAAAAGTTCCCCTTCGTACCCGCCAATTAAAGAATCCAGACGAAGCAGAAGAGATGGCCATTCTGGGATAGCTTCAACAATCGGGCTTGCTAGAAGCAACTTTAAAAGTGCGATCAACTCAAAGGAGGAATCTGACGACTCGTCGGCTTCGCACTCTCTTTGCAACGCGTCCCAACACTCTCTAATTGACTCAGAGCTGCTTATTTCAATCCTCAACGATAGTTGGGCGAGTCTAAGCAAAGAGGAAATACTTTGATCAGGCTTATAAATTGGCTTCAACGTTGAAAGCTGTGTTATTGCAAAAAGCGACCACCCCGACTCCTTCAGCGTTTCACTTGGGGCTACCAATATACTATTAGCAATAACCAACAAGGTAAGATCGGATTCGCCAGCGATACCATGCAATAAGGCGGAGTTCATTTTACTTGGAATCAAATCCCTAGATATCAATTCTTCAGCAACGACCCTGTGGACCTCCTTAACTTCTTGCTTGGGCAGAATTTTTTCGCCAGCATTTAAAACCAAGGGAGAAACCCTGAACTCTTTTCTACTAACTTGATCAATCCAAGGCCCAATCAACTTATCAAGTTGCTCGCCAGGCAAATAAATCTCTGGTACAACCTCTCCCGAAGCTATAGCCAGTGGCCGATCAAACTGACCACGCACAAGACTCAAGCGATACAGCAAATGCTTTGTAGGTTCAGGCAGCGTATTGACGAGGATTTTCCGCACTCTGTCCTGTTCACTTTCAATGTCTGCGCGCGAGAGTGACAGCGTTTCAATAAAATTAGGCCCCTGCACTGACCAGCGCCGGGCTTGCAAGCCTCTAATTGTTGCCATAACCAGCTGGGGGTGACCTAAACTAGCATTATAGAAAACCCAGCTCCCCCAAACCTCTTCAGTACCACCCGCATCTTTGACTAGTCCTTTTACCTCACCTTCTGTGAAGGGTTGGGCGGTGATGTTGGCATCCGGATTAATTATTAAACCATCAGAAGAGTGACCGCACATGGGCTTATAGCTGGTCAGCAACAGGTAGATGTCAAAATTTTTTAAATATCGAAATAATTTATCGACCGCACGATCAGCAACACCTTCATTTATAAAGTTTGCATCGTCAATAATAATTCCTTTTGGACGCTTTCCTCCAACCTCTGCAATAACCCTCCGCACGAAATCCTTAATTGCTTCCGGAGCTGTATCGCGCGCATCCAGTACAAACCAAGTTCCGCCTATTTCTCTTGAAATCTGACGAGCGATAGTTGTCTTACCCATCCCTGTTGCGCCAATTATGGAGACGGCCTTATGTCGAATAAGCATATTTTTAGCATTTTCTACGACCATCCGACCTGCAACCAACAAGCTTGGCATAGGAAAATTCGATTCCGGCTCAAGCAGATCTTCGGCACTGCGAAGCTCTCGCTGCTCTATATTGGAGGACCCAGTCTGAATTAAACTTTTAACGAGCCTATCAAAATCATTGCGATTCACTGACACATTTGTAGCACTATCAACGAGCCGCCTTAAATCTAAATTTGTTAAGCGTCGATCTTGCTCACGACTTTCAATTGTCAACTTTAGCAAATGGCTGATAATTCTGGCGGAAACCGTTTCAACTTGAGAGATCCCGAACAAGTGTTCGCTTGCCCCCAAACCAATCAAATCGCTTTCAAGATCCTCTGTCAGATCTTTAATGTCTGCCTGACCACAATCCCAATGAATATTTTTTAGAAGTTTTTCCCGAAGTTCTTCACCAATACAACCTCGAATGAAGTTTAATGTGGCGGCTTTCAAATCCAATCTCTCGAGAATGAGCCGCAGTGGTTCTACATCCGAAGAATTAGCCGCCTGTCTCCAGTATGTTAACCCTCCTATACCTTCAACCCTATCTTCTATAGATCGTTCGACGCCGATTTCTGCTGTAGAGAGGAATCTCACAGTAACCTGACGACTTGGATTCCGAGAAACCAAGTCGACAAATGCATCAATCGTCTGACGTACATCCTTACTATTCAGGGTGACGACACCTGAAGCTTTTGTGTCTTTGACCTGCACAGCATTAATAGATGACTGGGCGAGTATCGCGTAATCTTCTGCAACCTCTAAATACAAGTACTCATCGCGGCGCAATTTAACCCATGCGATTCCGGAGGCGTAAAGTTGGTATGCGTAACCACGTAAAGACGCCACAGCCTGCCGTGACGGATCTGTCGAAGGGTGGTCTCCGAGGCGCGCACCGGCACCGAAAATTTCATTCGTCATAAGTAGTCCGACATGCATCCATTGCGACGTACACCTTAAAATTCAGCCAAAAGGTAGTAATTTTATGCCTTTCTTATCGTACGTTTCTTTGAAAGCCCACTATGATATTAGGATATCATTTCTTATCGAAACATAAATCCGATACTTTAATTCTTAGCGTAAAATGGAAACTGTTCGACGGCGTAAACCGGGTGATCCGATGCCTGAATTGGCCCTAGATTGGAAGCGACTTCGAGTATCCGTTTCTGACCTGATTCTGCATGCCGCCACCTTAGCCATAGCCCTCATCCACCAACCGTAGCGTAAGATTTTTTTGCTCGCGCTTACCGTAGTTAGAGAGCTGTGTCCCTATCAGGGACTGCTATGAACCGAAGGCACGGTTCTTAGTTGGGTGTTATTTGCGTCTGTGAGCGATCAGGTGAATGTCAGAGGGTATTTTTAGAGATAGAAGATCGTATGCCTAGACAATTAATTCATGCAAATCAAATAGTTATTTAGTTTTTTGACTCCTGGTGCCGCACCATATAAGACGAAGCCCCTGCAGAAATGCAGGGGCTTTGTTGTTTCTGGGGTGTTCATATTCTGTCTGTGCCTGGCGCCCCAGCTGAGCAAGCCGATGAGCCTCCAAAAAGAGCAATTCCTGTAGCGAAGTCCCGCCTTCCGAGTTTTATGCAGAATTATGGCGTATCCATAAAAAGAGCTAATTCGTGAGCACATGCCGCTGCGACCCCGAATTTTCGTACACCCATATCAGCTTGCCTCCCCATCCTCCGCCCCGCTAACCTCCTCAAGCCGCTGCAAAATCAGCGGCCGGATGTGGAAGTCCGTACTATGGCTAAAGGCGCTCAAACGCCCATGAACACCTGACGGCGTTTTTTTTCGCCTGTATTCTTGTGTTATGGCGGCTGTGTGCGGGGCACTTCGGTGCGCCGGGTTCCTTTAGCCCCGGTCTTCCACACCTGCGCACAGCTGCCACCCTCATGTGGAAGTGAGATTGGCAGTTCCTGAATCGCTAAAGGAGCTTCGCCATGTTCAAGGTCACACCCAACCCGCCTCAAGACCCAATCGACGCCAAGCTTCATGCCGCAGCGCAGCGGGCGATTGATCATTACTTGCACCCATCAGACGGCGCAGAACCTGCGGCGCGTCCAGGCGGTAATCTGTTCTCCGTTTCGCCCGATGTAGATACTGAAACACTGCTTACTAATGCCGCAGAAACCCTCTCATCAGCCAACGAGATGGTCTCGAATCTGGCATTTGAGCTGGACGGATCACAAAGGGCTGTGGCATTGGGGATTCAGCAACTGATCGAGTTGAGTTCAATGCTGGCAGATCGAGCGTTGGAACAAATTGCGCCCGCAGCGAGTTAATTCCGACAGACCAAAAAACGCCCCGAGCCATCATGGCCCGGGGCGTTTTTCGTTCAGCCGTATCGCTTAGTGCCTAGCACTCTGCCCACCGTCCACATGCAGAATTTCCCACGTCACAAATTCATCCGACTCCAAATGCACAATCGCCTGCGTAATATCCCGAGCCTTCCGCAGGGAATAGGGGTCAGGCCCTCGTTCAATTCAAGAACGAAAATCGTGGTCTGACTCCGTTTTTCTAGACCCCGTTTTTCTGTGGGCCGCTGGCTTACGCCGTTGAAGCGCTTCTGGATGAGCCGAGCAACCAGTAGGCGGCGAATTCTCATGCACATGCTGATAACCCCGATACGCTGCAAGGGCGTGGACTTGGGCCCACAAGAAAGGAGGCTCTATCCGGCGATTAGGGGTGACGTACTCGTAGCGCCTGCAACAAGCGTTGAGCTTGGCCGTAGCTCAAATATAGCGAGGGTATCGAAGGGGATGCCATTGGAACCAGACCCACTGCCTCAGTTGCTCGATGCAAGCTTGTCCGGAATGGCTCCAACAGGCTTTGTATTGAGTGGCATCGAGTACATCGACGGGTGCGCTTATGCACAGTCCTGGTGGTGCCGACTTGCTTAACAAAAAAGCGAGGGCCTACAGGCCCCCGCTTTCTGCTTAGACCTGTTGAATGACCCGAAGCAAACGAACGAACCAATAGGCCGTTTGAAGCAACCGAATCAACTCTTCAGGAAAAAGCTTTTGAATAACCTTTTTCATAGAGCTGCCCTCTGGATAGGTAGAACCTGCGCTTTCGTAAAGACCAGCAGCAGAGCGTCCCACTTAACCTGCGACGTAACTCCAGAAGTTATTACCGATAACAGAAATAACTTAACTCGCAACTAAGTCACGTAAAACGTCATTACTAACGTCGTCTCGTAGCCGATTCGAGCTTGACTGGTCTGTCACAGCGCCATACCCTTTGAAATGCCAGTAACAAAGAAGTACAGATGTAAGTGGTTGAGCTGAGATTACCACAAGACTTCCTTCGGGGAGCAACATGAAAATATCTGCCACGAGGCCCGCTAAAACGCGGGCCTCGCCGTTTCTGTGCCTACCGGTCATCACCGCCATCAGCGCTTTCCTCGGTAACTAGCGGGTTTACGTGGTGTGATGACGAAAAAATGATGTTTAGCCAACAATGACCACTCATGATTTGTGCAAATGCATTAATTAGCAATAATCCGACGAACGGTATATGACGAATAGGCAGAATTGCCTATTACTCTGCGGCAACAGTAGGCACAAGTGCCTATTATTCTGAGGTGACAGTAGGCACATGTGCCTATCGAATTGGGTAGTTACTTGTACGAACATAAAACCGTAAACGAAAAACAATATAAAACAGCCGATAAAATGAATTCAAAAAAATCACAATGAATTCTTCACTAAATAGAGCCACAAAAAAACTGTTGTTCATCCCGCATTCTTCGGCGCATTGATTGAAGCCAAATCTAAAGCGTGATCGGTCTTATCGCGGTGGATAACAACAAAGCACCTGATGAGTAACCTGTGAATGCGGCCGCATTACCAGGTACTGGTGTCGGCCCATGGGTATGTCCGGCCAGTTGGGTGCTCATCCGCTGCACAAGGTCAAGCAAATCACACAGCACCTTCAGCACGTTCACCCCTTCTGACCCCAACCAAGTTTTTGGCGCCACCAACCGCTGGCTGACCGCCGCCACACCATCACGGCGGGAAAGGGGTCTGTCGGCATTTCAAGCAATTTTCTCGCTGGCTCAGTAACACGCCCTCACGATTTCCCATCCCCCATTCGTGAGTGCCAGCATTGAGTAAAACTGAGCTTGCAGACAGGCTAGTGCCTCCCCGGTTAGTGCTTTCATTGCCAACGAGCGCCCCTCCGACGCTTGACGGTAGCGTTAGCCCAGCAGTTGACATCAATGATGACTCTGTCATTATCCGTTCACTACTCAGCCCCGTACGCAGTGATTAAATTCTCTGGCCGTTGGGGTGAAAAAACCGGCCCTTGTGCCGGTTTTTTCGTTTCTGAGGGTTGAGTCTTGCGTACAGCTTGCTTTGTCGACGGTTACAACCTGTTTTACGGCCTCCTTGCGGGTACTCCGTACAAATGGCTCGATCTTCCTTCCCTGCTCTCCCACATCGTTCGTGTTGAACACCCCGACAGTACGATCAACGGCATCAGCTTCTTCACCTCAGGCGTCAAGCCATCACTCGCCAGTCGTGGCATCGCATCGAAGGAAGCTCAGGACACGTATCTACGCGCCTTGATAGCGCGTGATGTGCAGGTGTTTTATGGGCGCCATCAACTTGAGTCCGGCAAGGCACCACGCTTCATCAATAAACAAACGCCTGCGTCCAGAACCGATCAAGTCGAAGTCTGGAAACTAGAGGAAAAAGAAACAGACGTTCACATTGCGATCAGCATGTATCGCCTGGTATCTCGTGAGGCCCAGCTACCGCCAGAACAGCGCACCCAGCAGATCGTTCTGGTTTCAGGCGATACGGATATGACGCCAGCCCTGAAAGCACTTCGGGAAGACTTCCCCAATCTGCGCATCGGCGTCATCCTGCCTCACCGTGAGGGCATTCAACGTACGGTTCCTGGCTCCCTCAAGAGGTACGCAGACTGGATGCGCCACGTAGTGACTGAAATTGAACTCGCTGATCACCAGTTCCCACCTCGAATACCTACGCACAAAAAACCAGCCCTTAAACCTGCCTATTGGTAAATCTGCGGGTTGCACGAGACCGGCATACAAAATCGCGGGAAAGCGCGGATAAGGGGTCCATCCCCATTTCACCCGCCCAACCGACAAACCGCTATTGACCACCTCCCCCCCAAAGCCTAACGTCTGCATACCGTGTACACAGCGTATACAGAATATGTATGGAGCAACGTTATGGCAGCCTCTCCCGTTCTGTCTTTCCGAGTAAAGCCCGAGCTTGCCAACGAGTTGGATCAACTGGCACACGCGACCGACCGAGATCGTCAATACCATCTGCAGCGAGCTTTGAGCCGCTATATGGCCGATGAGTCATGGCATTTCAAAGCCGTGCAAGAAGGCATCGAGGATGCTGCAGCCGGCAACGTCACTGATCTGGATGCCGTAAAGGCTAAGTGGGTAAAACGTGCCGAAGATCGCATTAAGCAGCAAAGCGGAAAGTGACCTGGATGGAATTTACGAGCACTACGAAGCATTAGTTGGCGCTGAGCTGGGGGAGGCTGCAGTCTTCCATATTCTCAGCAGTCTGGAGATGCTGGAGCGCTTCCCCAACGCTGGTAAAGCGTCTCCAAGCCCCGATTGCCGGGAGCTCATCATCACTACCTACCCTTATCGGGCTACGTACAGCATGCAAGGTGATCAAGTGATCGTGTTTCGAATTCTTCATCAGCATTCGCAGCGTCGTGAAGATTGGTGATACGTAAAACGTTCAAGCAAGAGGACCTACTGATTACAAGTCAGTAGGTCACGATTCATCGCCACAGTACAAAGCCCCGCACGCGGGGCTTTGTGGTTTCTGATGTATGAAGAAAGACAATTTTAAATTGACTCGACACCGCTCATCCAGCATCGAATGCCCCTTGCCTAAATACCCCACCATCACAATAATGAGAGCTATTACCATTTACTCCCCAATGGCCCGCTCATGTCGTCCCTCGATCACTCCGCGCTTCATCAGCTCTACAGCGAACACAACAGTTGGCTAAAAGGCTGGTTGCGCGTGCGTCTGGGCAATGCGGCGGATGCGTCCGACCTGGCGCAGGACACTTTCATACGCGTCATGACCGCCCGCAACGCGGCACCTATCCGTGAACCTCGCGGCTACCTGAGTGCCATTGCCCGCTCGTTGCTGATCGACAAATCTCGCCGTCGGGCGATCGAGCAGGCGTATCTGTTTGCGCTGGCACAACAGCCGGAACCGGTAGCGGTGTCGCCGGAGGTGCGCTTGTCGATCATTGAGATGCTGCTGGCGATCGACAGCCTGCTCGATGACTTGGGTACACGTACGCGGGAGATTTTTCTCGCGGTGCAACTCGAAGGCCTGACCTACGTGGCGGCCGCGGAGCGGTTTGGCGTGTCGGTGACGACGGTGAAGAATCATCTGATCCGCGCCATGACCCAATGCCTGTTACTGGTCGAACCCTGATGGCGGCGCCGCTGGATCTGAAGACCCTGGAAGCCGCCGCCACCTGGTACGTGCAGCTCAATGACGGCGCACCCGACGAAGCGCGCACCCTCGCCTGGCAGGCGTGGGTGCAGGCCAGCCCGCAGCATGCGGCGGCCTGGGCGCGGGTGGAGGCGCTGCAACAGCAGTGGGCGCGAATGCCGCAGCGGGCGGCGCTTTCCGGGTTGGGGGCGGCGCAGCGGCAGCGGCGTGATGTGTTGAAGATCCTGGGGATGCTGATGGCCGTTGGCGCAGGTTCCTGGCTGGCGGTGGAGCAGGTGCCGTATCGCTCGATGCTCGCCGGGCAACGCACCCACTCCGGTGAGCGGCGTTCGCTGCAACTGGACGATGGCACGCGGTTGGAGATGAATGTGGATACATCGCTGGATATCCAGTTCGACGGCCAGCAACGGCTGATCCAGCTGTACCAGGGCGAGATCCTCGTGCAAACCGCCAAGGACCCGGCCCAGCGGCCGTTCAGCGTGACCACCAGCGATGGCAACGTGCGCGCACTCGGCACCCAATTCAGCGTGCGCCAATGGGGCGATCACACCGAAGTGGGCGTCGAACAGGCCGCTGTCGAAGTCCGCCCACGCCGCAATGACACGCAACGACTCACGCTGGAAGCCGGCCAACAAGTCAGCTTCGACCGCGATGCCATCGGCCGCCCTCACCCGTTGCCCCAAGGCTCAACCGCCTGGGTCCAGGGCATGCTGAGCGTGGACGACTGGCGCCTGGGGGATTTCATCACCCAGTTGAGCCGCTACCGCCCCGGCGTGTTGCGCTGTGCGCCGGCGGTACAAAACCTGAGCATCTCCGGCGCGTTTCGGATTGATGACACTGACACCGTCCTACAGAACCTGGGCAAATCCCTACCGGTGAAAGTGACTTACCTCACGCGCTACTGGGTCAGCGTCGAAGCCCTGTAAATAAAACCGCAGGCAACCTTGCTGATTTCGATTCTCATCCGTCAATGACACAAGCCGCGCACACAGCGGCTCTCTGCCAAGACTACGCAAGGACAATCGAATGCTCCCGCTTCCACTTACCGCCAAGACGGCCATGGCCCGTGCCGTGCGCCTGGCGCTGTTTGGTTTGACCCTTGCCAGCCTGCCCGCGCTGGCGCTGCAAGCCACTCCCGCACACGCCCAGAGCCAAGCCGCGTACGAGATTGCGCCGGGCTCGCTAGGAAACGCCCTGACCCAATTCGGCGTGCAGGCGGGCGTGACGATTTCGTTCGATACCCAGCAAACGCGCAACCTCACCAGCGAAGGGCTCAAGGGCTCGTACACGGTTGAAGAGGGTCTGGCGCGATTGCTGGCCAACAGCGGCCTGGCAGCGCAACGCCAGAGCAACGGCGGCTACGTATTGGTCGCCAACACCAGCGAAGGGCCCTTGCAGCTGCGCGCCACCGAAGTCACCACCAACCAACTGGGCACCGTGACCGAAGGCAGCGGCTCCTACACCCCGGGCACCATCGCCACTGCGACCAAACTGGTGCTGACCCCACGGGAGACGCCGCAGTCGATCTCCGTGGTAACCCGCCAGGCCATGGACGACTTCAGCCTCAAGTCCCTCGACGACGTGATGCGCCACACGCCGGGCATCACCGTCGCGGCTTACGACAGTGAGCGCACGTCCTACTACTCCCGTGGCTTTGCCATTCGCAACTTCCAGTACGACGGCATCCCGATCCTGCAGGACGCGCAATATTCATCCGGCCACACCCTCACCGACACGGTGATCTACGACCGCGTCGAGATCCTCAAGGGCGCCACCGGCCTGCTCACCGGCGCCGGCGGCCTGGGGGGCACCATCAATATGGTGCGCAAGAAGCCCACCTCGGAATTCAAGGGCTACATCGACCTGGGCGCGGGCTCCTGGGACAACTATCGCTCGGAAGTGGATGTCAGCGGCCCGCTGACCGAGTCGGGCAACGTGCGTGGGCGCGCCGTCGCGGCCTATCAGGACAAGCACTCGTTCCTCGACCACTACCAGCGCCAGACCGCCGTGTACTACGGCATTCTGGAATTCGACTTGTCCCCCGACACGCTGCTGACCGTCGGCGCCGACTACCAGGACAGCAACCCGCAAGGCTCCAGTTGGTCCGGCTCGGCAGCGCTGTACGATTCGGCCGGCAACCGCATCAACACGCCGCGCTCGTTCAACAACGGCGCCAAGTTCAGCGAGTGGGCACAGTACACGCGCACCGGCTTCGCCACCCTCGAACACGAATTCGCCAACGGCTGGGTGGGCAAGGCGCAGTACAACCACCAGATCAACGGCTACGACGCGCCGCTGTCCGCGCTGCTGAGCCCGAATGCGACTACCGGCAAAGCCATGATGCTGACGCGTGCCTACTACGGTGAAACCACCAGCGACACCGGCGACCTGTACGCCACCGGCCCGTTCAGCCTGTTTGGCCGCGAACATGAACTGGTGGTCGGCACCTCGGTGTCGCGCTCGCGCTGGACCGGCAAAGACTACACCGCCGCTGTCCACGTCAACGGCAACAGCCACGACTACTTCCCCTGGGATGGCGACGCCGCAGAACCAGGTCGTGGCCCGATGACTAACTACAACGACGAAACCACCCGCCAGAGCGCCGGTTATGTCACCGCCCGCTTCAACGTGACGGACGCCATGCACCTGATGCTCGGCACCCGGGTCAACAACTTCGAAGTCACCGGCACCAGCCAGGTCAAGGACACCGGCAAGGTCGTGCCCTACGCCGGCCTCACCTACGACCTCAACGACAACCTCTCGGCCTACGCCAGCTACACCGAGATCTACCTGCCGCAGCGCGAATACCGCGACCTCAACAACAAACCGGTGGAGCCGGATGAAGGCCAGAACTACGAGATCGGGCTCAAGGGCGCCTTCTTCGATGGCCGCCTGAACGCCAGCCTCGCCTACTTTGAAATCCACGAGGACAACCGCGCGGTCAGCGACGACAGCTATGTCGCCGGCACCATCCCCGGGCTGGACGGCGCCTATAAAGGCGTGGAATCAAAGACCAAGGGCTACGAAGCGGAAATCTCCGGCGAGCTGGCACCCGGCTGGCAATTGCAGGCGGGCTACACCCACAAGATCATGCGCGACAAGCAGGGCGAGAAGCTGTCCACCTGGGAACCGGAAGACCAGTTCAACCTCTACACCAGCTACAAGCTGACCGGCCCGCTGGACAAACTCACCCTGGGCAGCGGCGTGCGCTGGCAAGGCACCGGTTGGAAACTGCTGACCAACAACTACACCACCGGCAGCCAGGACAACTTCTCCCAGGAACCGCTGTGGCTGCTGGACCTGATGGCCCGCTACCAGATCACCGACAACGTCTCGGCCACGCTCAACGTCAACAACGTCTTCGACAAGACCTACTACACCAACATCGGCTTCTATAACTCGGCCTACTACGGCGACCCGCGCAACGTGATGCTCAGCACGCGCTGGAATTTCTGACCGCTACACCCCTCGGCCGCAGACTGGCCGAGGGGTTTGGATTTGCCCAGCGCAATGGCACTTAGCCACTTTTCCAATTGACACCCCCTCCCCGCTCCGCTAAAAACCCTGTCTTGCTTGTGCTTTTTATCGAGACACGGATGTTGTCGACCCCCCCGCTGTTCAAATACCGCCGCTATTGGCTGGCCGCATTTATCGTGCTGCTGGCGATTCTCGATCCGTTCGGCCTGGCCAGTTCCAGTGACAAAGCCTCCTCGCAGTGGCTCAACCGTCTGTTCGCCAGCAATTACCCCAGCACCGGCCAGCAACAGGTGGCCGTGATCCTGATCGACGACGCCTACCTGATGCGCAACCAGACTTCCTGGCCGATGCCCTACGGCGAGCAGAGCAAGCTGTTCAAGCGCTTGCTCGCGTACAAGCCCAAGGCGGTGTTTGTGGACCTGCTCTACAGCCACGACCACTCGTTCGGCGACCCGGCGCGGGGCAGCCAATTATTGGCGAACGTGTTCGAGCGTTATCAACGCCAAGGCATCCCATTGTGGTTGGCCAACACCGGCGTGGTACGCGGTGAGGCGGGCCAGGCCAATACGCTGGCGCCGTTTGTCGAAGTCAGCCGGCCGGGCCTGGTGGCGTGGGAAGGCGTGGACGACAAGTACCCGCTGGCCGTGAACACGCCGATCGGGCTGATGGAAACGCCAGCCCTGGCGATGTATCGATACTTCTGTTCCACCCAACCGTGCAAACAGCCGCCGGTGGATGCGCAGGTCGCTGCACAGATGCAGCCCATCGCCGTGCAATGGGGCCTGAAACTCGCACCGGAACAAGCACGCATCGCTGATATCGGCCATTGCGCGCCAGCGCGGCATTTTTTACTGGAAGCGGTGGTGCAGTTGTTCCAGGCGGTGTTCTGGAAACTCGATGATTCGGCCCAGGCGCGCTGCCCCTACACGCTGACGTTGGCGGCCAGCGACCTGGAAGTCAGCGACCCGCAAGACCAGGCACTGATCGCCGAATTGCTGCACGACCGTCTGGTGATGGTCGGCGCCAACATCACCTCCACCGGCGACCTCGTGGAGTCGCCGGTTCACGGCCAGCTCCCCGGCGTTTACCTGCATGCCATGGCCCTCGACAACCTGATCAATGACGGCATGGCCTACGACCACGAGCCCGCCAACCTGCCCGGCCTGCCCTTCCATTGGCTGGATTTTGTCGAGATCGGCCTGCTCGCCCTGATCGCCCTGCTCAAGGCCCTGCATGCGCGGCGGCTGGCGGGCTATCGCACCTGGAGCCGTTGGCGGCGCCAGGAAATCTGGTTTTTCACGTCGCCGTGCCCGTCGTGGCTGTTGGTGATGTCGGTGCTCATCGCACTGAGTGTGCTGCTGAGCCTGAACCACATCACCCCGGTCAACGTGCTGGGCATTGTGTTGCTGTCGTTGGTGCTGTTCAGCGAACGGATCGAAGCCTGGTTCGACCGCGATCGCTGACGGCACCGCTGTGTTTTTTTTGACTCAAGGAACCCAAGGATGAACAAACACCTGATCGTATTGCTCGCCGCCCTGTTCACTCAAGGCGCCTGGGCCGAAACCCACAACATCATGGCGTTCCTCGCCGACCCGGTGGCGGTGTTGGATGAGCAAGGCAAACAGCAGCGCGAGCTGCCGAAAAAAGACACGCCCAGCCAGCCGGTGCAGGTGTTGCAGTACAACAAGGCGCTGGACCTGGTGCAGGTGGAACTGGCTGGCCAGAAAGTCTGGCTGGACACCATGGACCTGCGCATCGTGCCGCCGCTCAATATCGTCGAGCTGCCGTGCCAGGGCCTGACCAAGAGCCAGACCAAAGACAGCCGCAACGCCTCGACCATCGGTTTTGGCGCGGGCTGCAATCAATAAAGGAGCGTGGCGGTGAAGGGATATCTATTGCTGGCCAGCGCACTGCTGAGTGGTTGCGCGACATTGAAAGGTGCGGACCAGGCATTCATGAACCTGGTGGGCCCTTCGACCCAATCCAGGGTGCAAGGCCACTACGTGGACAACACCGACGTGCGCCAGTACTACAAGCTCGACCCGCAACGCCAGAGCCAGCAACGCTTGAGCTACGACGGCCGCGCGGTGCCGGCAGCTGAAGCGCGCCAGCAGAACCTGGTGGATATCCCGATGTTGCAGGTGTACTTGCAGGGTATCGTCACGCGCCTGTCGAAGGGCTGGCCGGGTGAGTTGCCGACGTTGCAGGTGAAGATCACCGACAGTTACGGCTTCGGCCCTTCGGCAGACCCGTACGGCAATCTGTTCGTGCCGCTGGGCATGCTCGATAACGTCGGCAGCGAAGATGAAATCGCCGCGATGCTCGGCCACGAGATGAGCCACGTGCTGCTGCATCACCATGACCGCATGGCCGCCTTCCAGCAGCAAAAAGAGATGTTCACCACCGTCGCCTCCACGGTTGCCCTGGCCACGATGGCCGCCGACACTGGCATCGACCGCAGCTCCGGCACCATGAAGGTGTTCAGCAAAGACCCGGCCGGCACCCAGAAAACCATCGGCAACACGGTGCTGTACACCACGCTGGCCAACACCTTTTCCGACCACGTGTGGAGCACCGCCTGGGGCCGCAGCCAGGAAGACCAGGCCGATTTGCTCGGCACCGACCTGATGATCCGCGCCGGCTACGCGCCCCGCGCCGCGACCCATAGCCTGGAGCGTTTGAATGACTTCCAGGGCAAGCAAAAGCCATTGCTCACCGGCTTTCTCACCGCGCGCAAGAACGCCATGCAGGACTCCTTGCAGCAGTTCAACCTCAACCAGTTCACCAAAGAACTGGACGTGCTGGTCAAGGACGGCTTGACCACCGGCATCACCGCGACCACTCAGTACTTCAACCGCTCGCACATGTCGGCGATGGACCGCGACACCGAGCTGCGCCAGTACTTGCAGCGCGAATACCGCCAGGAACGCCGTGCCCGGGTCAGCCCACAAAGCTGGACAACAATGAAGAACACGCCGCAAGTGGCAAAGGCCATGCAGGGCTACAAGGACGCGTATTTCGCCATCGACGCCCTGGAGAAAAACAAGGTGTCCGACGCCGATGGTTTTGTGCGCAAGGCGCTCGCTTCGCCGGTCAAGGACCAACCGGGCATCCGCCGCACTGCCTACACCGTGCGCCTGGCCCAGGGCAAAAGCAGCGAGGCGATCAAGGAATTGCAGGCGATCAAGGACTGGTCGCTGGCCGGCCCTTCGACCTATGACCTGATGATCAGCTACCACCTCAAGCGCGGCGATGGGCAATCGGCGCTGGCGATGATCGACAAGGCCGAGCGTCACCTCGGCTCGGAAGAGCTGTTCATCACCGAGAAGCTGCTGGCCAACCAGCAACTGCAGAACGCGCAACAGGTGCAAAGCGTGCTGCGCAAGTGCGAGCAGTACCCGACGCGCAAGGAGAACTGCAAGAAACTGGCGCCGGTGAAGGCCTGACGGGTATCCCTTAAACGCGGTTCTTCGGTATAACCGGAAAATTTCCCGCGTTGTGAACGGACTCCCATGAACGCCCTGAAGCTGCTCTGCCTGCTGGTTGTTTTCCCGTTGCTCCTGGCCGCCCTTGGCGGCTGGGAGCTCCAGCGGGCTGACCGCGCCGCTACGGCGCTGGTTGAACTGCGCCTCAACCTCGCAAACTACAAGGAACCACTGCAAGCGGTAGCAGCCAGACAGCCCCCATCTGCAATTCCCCCACCCGAGGGGCTCATCACCGTTCAAGAGGCCCTCGCGCGGGTAGAAAAAACCGAAGCCGAGCTGCCCACCGCCCATCGCATCAACCGCGTCTTGCGCGCACTGGCACCGTGGGTGATCGGCCTCGGCCTGCTGGCGGCCTTCATCGGCCTGGCGGCACTGGCCGGCACGTACTGGGCCGGCCAGCGCGCGCAGCAGTCTCGGGAGAAGTTGTTGCAGGTGTTCACCCTCGGCAGCCGCCTATTGCCCTATGTGCTGGTGAGCCATGTGGTGGCGATGGCCGCGACGGTGGCGCTGGTGCTGGTCTTCGAGGGCTTGGCATTGTGGCACGTAGGCCGGCTTGGCAGCGGCGAGATGAAGCTGATGGGCATGCTCGGGGTCGTCGCTGCGTTTTGCCTGTATTCGATCTGGCTGTTGCTCAAGCAACTGCGGCCCATGCTGGCGATGTTCGAGCCCACGCCGCTGGAGATGTTCGGGCAGCGCGTCACGCCTGAACAGGCGCCGGGCCTGTGGCGCCATGTCGAGGAACTGGCGGCCAAGCTGGGCGCCTTGCCACCGGAGCATATCGTGGTGAGCCTGACCCAGGGCTTCTACGTGACCTCCAGCGACGCCCTGGTGATGCCGGCCGAAACCCCATTGCGCGGGCGCACCCTGCATCTCCCATTGCTGTACCTGGGGCTGCTGGACCGAGAGGAAATCGGCGCAGTGATCGGCCATGAACTGGCGCACTTTGCCGGCGACGACACCGCGTACAGCCTGCGTTTCTTGCCGATCTACGACGGGGTCCACCGCAGCCTCTGTGGGTTGCTCGAAACAATGGCGGCCAGCGACCCGATCCAGGGCCGCTTGATGCGCCCGTCGTTCATGCTCGGCATGTTTTTCATGCAACGCTTCGATCATGCGGTGAACCATTGGAGCCGCGAGCGCGAGTTGCTGGCGGATGCCGCCGGCGCACGGCTGGTGGGCAATGCGGCGGCCGCTTCGGCGTTGTTGCGAGTCTCGGTGTTGCAGGCGCCTCTCGACGATGCATTGATCGCCAAGTGCGAAAACGCCCCTGAACGCGACCTGCCCGCTGCCGTGCTCAACACGCTGCAAGGCGCTGAGCTGCACCTGCCAGCCGAGGCGCTGGACATTCATCAGCCACACCCCACCGATTCCCATCCGTCCAATGGCGAGCGCTTGCAGGCCCTGCACGTGCCGCTGGAAGACGCGATGCACAGCGCGACCCGCGCCGTCGACGCCGAAGCGGCGAACGCGCAAATCGACGCCTGCTTCAGCGCGCCGCACACACTACGCGAGCAATTGACGCAGGACTTGATCGCGGTGGCGGCATCCGAAGAGTCTGCGCAGACCCAACTACTGGAAACCATGGCTGCTTCAGCGGAAGGCGAGCGTGAAATACACGAAGGCGGCGCGTGGCGAGGCGCGCTGATGGCCGTATCGGGTCTGCCCTTTGCACTGGCCGGACTGTTTATCGTGAGCCGCGTCTGGCTGGCGCCAGAACGCTTGAAAAGCACGCCGCTGTCAGCCCTCGGCGCGGGCGCAAGCCTCGGCGTTATCGGCCTGGCCCTGCTGTGGCTGGGCATCCGCCGCTTCAAGCGCGCGCCGCAGACCGCCTTGCGCCTGACGCCAGAGCATTTTGTGTTCAACAACCTGGCGCAGCCGCTGCCCATCGAGCATATCGACGAGATCACCTTGCAGTTCGTCCAGGGGATCTGGGTGACGCTACAGCTGACACCCGAGGCGCCGCTGCCCGAAACACGCAAGACCGCATTCGGCGTGCCCGGCGTACGGGTCAACAAGAAGAAACGCCAGGTGCTGCTGCTGATGGCGCAGTTGTGCATCGACGGGAAAAAGATCGAGCCCTACGAGGGGCTGTCGATGATGCTCGACTACAAGAACGCCGCGCTGGCCCGCAGCATTTTGCAGCACCGCGAAGACTGATCCCGCGGCATAAAAAAACCCCGAACCAGTCGGGGTTTTTTATCGCCTGAAATCAGGCGCTACAAGCGATCACTTAGAAAACGTTGATCGGGTAGTCAGCGAACAGACGCAGTTCGTTACCACCAATGTTGTAGTTGCTGGCGTTGTTCGAAACGCGCAACCACGAGGCACGAGCACGCAGGCTCAGGTCTTTGGCTGGGCCGCTCTGAACCACGTACTTGAACTGGTTGAAGATTTCACGCTCGGTGCCATTGCCACGGTTGGTACCGTCGTCAATGTTGGTACCGCGCACGTAAGCCACGTTGTAGCTCAGGCCAGGCACGCCGTAGGCGCTGAAGTCCAGGCCGTAGCCAACCTGCCAGGAACGCTCGTCCTTGCCGTTGAAGTCAGACCAGTAGGAGTTGGCCAACAGGATGGTGTTGCCACCGTCGCCGATGCCGCTGTTCTTGTTGTCCTGGTGGTAGCCGCTGTACAGGTAGCCGGTGTCACCGGTGCTGCGCTGGTGAGCGACGGTGAAGCTGTGTGCGCCAACAGCCCAGGTAGCCGCCAGGCTCCAGATTTTGTTGTCGCGGGCGTCTTGATCGCCTTGGGTCAGCTGGGCGAAATCTTTGTCCAGCTTGGTTTTGTAGCCGTTGAAGTCGAACGTCAGCGACTGCTTCTCTGGCAGGGCCAGCACGTAGTTCACGTTGACGTATTGCTTCTTCAGCACGTCCTGCATATCGGAAGCGTACAGCGCGGCCGACAGGCTTTCGGTGAACTTGTAGCTACCGCCGACGTAGTCGATGCTCTTCAGGTGGCCGCTGTCGCTGCCTTCGGCGCTTTTACGGCCTTGCTTGGTGAAATGACCAGCGTCCAGTTGCAGACCGGCGATTTCTTTGGAAACGATCGAGGTGCCCTCGTAGGTTTCCGCCAGCAGACGGCCGCTGTCGTAGGCCAGTACCGGTACGTTCGGCAGTTGCTGACCGTATTTCAGTACGGTGTTGGAGATACGCGCCTTCACCGCTGCGCCGCCCTTGGCCAGGTCGTTGGCTGCAGAGCCGCTGGCGCCTTGCTTGAAGAAGTCGATGCCGCCGCCGCCGCTGCGACCTTTACCACCGTCCAGACGGATAGCGTATTGGCCCAGTACGTCCACACCCACACCCACGGTGCCTTGGGTGAAACCGGACTCGAACTTGCCGATGAAGCCTTGGCCCCATTCAGCTTTGTCCTGGTTGTGGTTTTTGTAGTCACGGCTAATGTAAGCGTTACGTGCCGCGATGTTCAGGTGGCTGTCTTCAACGAAACCCTTGGATTGTTCCTGGTCGTTGGCCATTGCTGTCGATGCGCTCAAAATCCCCAGAGCGATCAGACTCATCCGTTGCTTCAACATTTCTTATATTCCTTATTACTGGTTGAGTACGCGCTATGACACCAGGCTCCGTATTGCTTTCTGGTATCGACTTTTCCCGGAAAAAAGAAGACCCGCGGACGACTGAACTGCCGCGGGCCTTTTTTTATTGGATGAGTCATGGCTGTTAGCCACAGGCGTTGGGCGCAATCCTAGTCGCGCCCGGAACTATGTGTCAATTTCGCGAATCGTCTGTATTTAGGCGAAATAATTCTAAGCAACGGCCTACAGCGCTTCTGAAAACGACAAAAACCCCGATCAAACGACCCTTGAAACATATTCTGTAACACATTTCAAAGCCGATACATTTGGGAATACATCACGAGCGTTAATGCAAAGCATTACCATTAACGTGCGATTTTCCTCCCAAACAATTCGGATACATTTCCCCATGCCTGCCCCACGCCTGACGCCCATCACCCTTGGGCTCTCCGTCCTGCTGTCCGCTGGTTTTGCCTGTGCTGCCACCACCTTGCCCGCCACCTCGATCAGCGCCGAAGCTGACGAAGACGACCCGCGCATCAAGGAAACCAGTACGGCCACGCGCACAGCCACCCCGGTGCGATATGTGCCCCAGGCCATCGACTCGGTGAAGACGGAAAGCCTGCGGTCCTACGGCACCAATGACCTGGGCCAGGCGTTAAGCGGTATTCCCAACGTCAGCAGCGGCGCCGACACGCGTTTCGACAGCCTGCGCATTCGTGGCTTTGACGCGAGCAACGACTTCTACCTCGACGGCATCCGCGACGACAGCCAATACATCCGCGACCTGCACAACATCGAGCGCATCGAAGTGCTCAAGGGCCCAGCCGCAGTACTCTACGGGCGAGGCGGTCAGGGAGGGATCGTCAACCGCGTGAGCAAACTGCCCACCGCCGGGCACAAGTCCAGCATCGAAGCCCAGGGCGGCAGCAATGATTTGCGCAGCCTGTACGCCGACTTGAGCACCGACCCCAGCGACACCATCAGCCTGCGCCTGAACATGGGCAACCAGGACAACAACAGCTTTCGTCATGGCGTCAGCGGCAACCGCCAACTGTTCGCACCGTCCATGAGCTGGCAGCTCACCCCCGACCTGAACTGGCTGGTGCAATACGAATACAGCCGCTACAACCGCACGCCCGACCGTGGCATCCCCGGCGTCAATGGCCGCCCAGCCGATGTGAGCCGCAGCACCACCTACGGCGACAGCCGCGACTACATCGACGACAAGTCCCAGTCGCTGCGCTCCAAGCTCGCCTATGAGCTCAACGACAACTGGCAACTGCGCCAGACGCTCGGCCTGTTCAAGCTCGATAGCGATTTCGACAACACGTATCAAGTCGCTTACGTGCCGGCGACCAACCGCGTCACGCGCCAACGCTGGCAGCAGGACCTGCGCACCTTCAACATCACCAACAACGTCGAGCTGGAAGGCAGCTTCAGCACCTTCGGCCTGGAGCACCGCCTGCTCACCGGCGTCGAAATGGGCAGCCAACGCCGCGATCCGAAACTCTACAACGGTGGCAGCACCGTGCCGAGCCTCGACCTCAACCAGCCCAACCGCCACTTGAGCCACACCGGGCGCATGAACGTATCGAGCAACAACCACACCGAAGTCGAAAGCCGCGCTGTTTACGTGCAGGACCAACTGCGCCTCAACGATCAATGGCAAGTACTCGCCGGCCTGCGCTACGACCGCTTTGAAGTCGACACCAAAAACAAACTGAACAACCTCCAGCAAAACGTCGACAGCCACAACGCCAGCCCACGCATCGGCCTGGTGTGGACGCCCCTGGAAAACCACTCGTTCTACGCCTCGTGGAGCAAGACGTTCTCCCCAGCGGGTGGCGGCCTGATCGGCATCACCCCGAGCGCCAACAGCGGCGCCAACGACCTGAGCCCCGAGCTGACCAAGCAAAAAGAAATCGGCGTCAAAAGCGACTGGCTCGACGACCGCCTGAGCACCACCCTGGCCGTGTATGAGCTGGAACTCTACAACCGCCGCACCAGCGACCCGCTGGACCGCACCATCACCCTGCTCAGCGGCCTGCAACGCTCGCGCGGCATCGAGTTGACCGCCACCGGCAAGATCGTCGGCAACTGGTACGTACGCGGGGGAATCGGCCTACAAGACGCCACCGTGGTGAAGGACAACAACGGCTTTGAAGGCAAGCGCGTCAACGATGTGGCCAAGCGCAATGGCAGCCTGTTTATCACCTGGAAACCAGAGATGGGCTGGTACGCGGAAACCGGCTTGACCCTGGTGGGCGACCGTTACGCCGACAGCCTCAACACTGTGGTGCTGCCAGGCTACGGCCGTTGGGATGCGTTGGCCGGGTTCCGTCAGAAAGAATGGGACGTGCGTGCGGCGCTGAACAATATTGCCGACAAAAACTACTATGCGTCGGCGACCAGTGTGGCGCAGATTCAGCCGGGCGAGCCGCGTAGCCTCGTAGTGACAGGCACCTACAGCTTCTAAGCCCAAGCACAGAACCAATGTGGGAGCTGGCTTGCCTGCGATAGCGGTCTATCAGTAACTGATAGGCAAGCTGACCCCTCCGCTATCGCAGGCAAGCCAGCTCCCACATTTTTTGATTGCAGTGTTCTTTAGTTTTTCAGCAAGTCACACAACGCGTGTACTTCTTCCTCACTGAACAAATCCACCGGATACCGCTCGCTCATCACGCTGCGCAAATCAGGCAGCCTGCTCTTCCGTGAGCCGTTTTCCTTCAACCAGAGCCCCAGTGCTTGGATCGCGTCGCCGTTGACCCGCATCGGGTGAAACGTGCGCGTGTACATCAAGTTGATTTGAGGACTCATTTCAGCGCTCTCTCCTACTGCTTGAGCGGCTAACTTACTCAAGGTTTATGACAGAACCGCTTAGTCATAAACCTCGATCACTGTCGCCACAGCGATACAAGAGCTATGCCAACCCCCGGTTTTTGTAGGCATTTACCCACAAAAAAACCCGCGACCTTGCCAGGCCGCGGGCTTCCCATGACTGCCGGAACGGCTTAGCGTCCGGTCACCGTCATGCTGCTGTTACAACTGCACTCACTTTTTCTGCGGCGCCGGCTGTTGTTGGGTCAGGCAATGGATATTGCCGCCGCCCAGTAACAGTTCACGGCCCGGCACCATCACCACTTCGTGCTGCGGGAACAGGTCCTGCAGGATCTTCTTCGCCGGGCCGTCCATCGGGTCATCAAAGCTTGGCGCGATGATGCCGCCGTTGACGATCAGGAAGTTCACGTAGGAACCGGCCAAACGTACGGTCGGATTGCGCTCCTGCGAACCGTCCACCGGGTCGACACCGGCGCATTCTTCCTCGGTAGCGTACAGCGGCCCCGGGATCGGCATTTTATGCACGGTGAACGCGCGGCCCTGGGCGTCGGTGCTGCTTTGCAGCACGTCCATGGCAGCGTGGCAGCGGGCGTAGTTCGGGTCTTGCGCGTCATCGGTCCAGGCCAGCAGCACTTCGCCGGGGCGCACGTAGCAGCAGAAGTTATCCACATGGCCGTCGGTTTCGTCGTTGAACAGGCCGTCCGGCAGCCAGATGATCTTATCCACAGCCAGGTTGGCGCTGAGTACCGCCTCGATTGCCGCGCGGTCCAGGTGCGGGTTGCGATTGCGGTTGAGCAGGCATTCTTCGGTGGTGATCAGCGTGCCTTCACCGTCCACGTGGATCGAGCCGCCTTCCAGCACGAAGCCTTCGGTGCGGTAGCGCGGCGCGCGTTCGATTTCGAGGATCTTGCCGCCCACCTGCGAGTCGCGGTTCCACGGCGCGTACAGGCCGCCGTCAAAGCCGCCCCAGGCGTTGAAATCCCAGTTCACGCCGCGCACTTCGCCGCTGTTGTTGATCACGAAGGTCGGCCCGGTGTCGCGCACCCAGGCGTCGTCGCTGGACATTTCCACCACGCGGATATTCGGCAGATCCAGGCGCGCACGGGCGTTTTCGTACTGGCCAGCAGACACCGCCACCGTCACCGGTTCAAAACGCGCAATGGCCTTGGCCACCGCCACATGCGCCGCCTGCGCCGGCTTGCCGCCCAGGCGCCAGTTGTCCGGGCGCTCGGGCCAGATCATCCAGGTTTGGGTCTGTGGCGCCCATTCGGCAGGCATATGAAAGCCATCGGCGCGGGGTGTGCTGTGCAGGGTGGTCATGGCGATCAAGACTCCGAATGGGGGTAAAGGCCGACTTTATAACGGATAAAAATCGGCTTTAAAAGCGATCAAAGATCATCGGCGATAAATATGACAATAAATAGCCGATAAGAATCGATTAATTACAATTGTTCACCGAGCACCTTCGACAGCATGTCGACGAAGAAATCCACACTGCGTTTAGAGGTAACCATCGGCGGCTTGATCTTGAGGATGTTCAGATAATCCCCGGTGGGCTGCATGAAAATGCCCAGCTCACGCAGGCGATCACACAGCAGCGCGGTTTCTTCAGTGGCAGGCTCCAGCGTTTGCCGGTCGCGGACCAACTCCAGGCCCAGATAGAAGCCGGAACCATGGACCGCGCCCACCAATGGATGCAGGTCGATCAATTCCTCCAACCGCGCCTTGAAATGCCCGCCGACCACCTGGGCGTTTTCCCACAGATTTTCTTCTGCCATCACGTCCAGCACCGCCATGCCGATCCGGCAACTGACCGGGCTGCCCCCCGACGACGAGAAGAAATACCCCTCGGCCTCCAGCGCCTCGGCGATTTCGCGACGGGTAATCACCGCACCCAGCGGCTGGCCGTTACCCATGCCCTTGGCCATGGTGATGATGTCCGGCACCACGCCCTGTTCTTCAAAGCCCCAGAAGAAGTGGCCCATACGCCCGTAGCCGACCTGCACCTCGTCGGCGATGCACACACCGCCCCGGGCACGCACCAGCCCATACACCTGCTGTAAATAGCCCGGCGGCAACGAGATACCCCCGGCATTGCCGTACACCGGTTCGCAGATGAAACCGGCCAGCTGGCGCTTGCTCGCGGCGATTTTCGCCAGGTTGTGTTCCACGCTTCGCACGTAGTCCGGCGCACTGTCCGGCCCACGGAACTCGCCGCGATAAGTATTCGGCGCGGTCACCGGGTGCACCCAGTCCGGGCGGCTGCTCAGCGCCTGGGGGTTGTCGGCAATCGAGGTGGACACCGCATCCGCCGCCACCGACCAGCCGTGATACGCCTCCAGCACGCTGAGCATGTCGCGCCCGCCGCTGTAGGCCCAGGCCAGGCGGATCGCCAGGTCATTGGCTTCGGTGCCGCTGTTGACCAGGAACACCCGGTCCATGCCTTCCGGCGCCAGCGCCAGCAAACGCTCGGAAAACTCCGCAATCGCCGCGTAGTGGAAACGCGAGTTGGTATTGAGCAGCGACCATTGCCGCGCCGCCACCGCCGCCATGCGCGGGTGACCGTGGCCGAGCACCGCGACGTTGTTGAGCATGTCCAGGTAGGAGCGGCCCTGCATGTCGATCAAATGGTTGCGCCAGCCGCGCTCGATGCGCGGCGGGTCGACGTAATAGTGTTTTTGCGAACGGGCAAAGCTGGCATCGCGGCGTGCCAGCAGGGCCTCGGGGTCCAGCTCGGGTTCGGCATCGCAGGCCAACCCCAGCAAGGTCGCGGGCGATGGGCACAAGGCTTGCCACGCCAGCGCCCGCGATGGCGTGCAGAACAGCGGCGGTTCCAGCTCAGCGCGGCACAGTTGCACGGTCAACGGCCCATGCACCTCGCCTAGCACCTGGCCTTCAACCAGCAGCGCGCCGGCGTTCAAGACGGTGTTCACGCCCCACAAGCGCAGGCTCAGCTCGACGCCCTGCACACTGACCAAGCCGTCCGCACCGTGTTGCAACGTCCCGGCGAAAGGTACTTCCAACAGCGTGCCACGAGGTAAATGCAGCTCGACGTGCAGCGGGAAGGTCGTCGGTTCAACGGCACTGTCCGGGCAAGTGCGCGACAACCGATATTGGCCATAACGACTGGCCGCCAACCCATGCACCGCCGCCGCTTCATCCAGCAAGCGGCGATCAATCCCCGGTTGCTCCCAGTTGCCCGCCTCGAAATGCGGGCTGAGCACGCCGAGGTCGATCAAGGCAAATTCGCGCCCTACCAGCCCCGGCAGCAACGGCGCGAAATCCTCGCTGGCCACCGCCGGCAGGTCTTCGCCGACACTGCGCAGAATCGCCACCTCCATCAACTCGAACGGCACCGACGTGGCCACGTGGAAGATTTCCCACTCGTGCTCGGCGTTTTTCAACAGGTAAGCGTTATCCGGGTCCAGGCGTTGCTGTTGCTCGCTGCTCAATACCAGCACCGCCGCCCGTGCCACGATCAGCGGCCACAGCGCCTGTAGCTCGGTACGCTGCAACGGCGTCACCGCGTGGCACGCCTGGATCGCCGGCAAGATCGCAAAGGGATCGCCCTCGGCGTGATGCAGCAACGCGGCACACGTCACCGACAGGTCGGCAATGCGCCAGGTGTGCACCAGGTCGCCGAAATCAATCACGCCCTCGACCTGCCACTGCCGCGCGGCATCACGCTGCCAGACCACATTGTCATCGGTGATGTCCATGTGCACGGCTTGCCGCGGCAATTGCTCCGCCAGCGGCCGGATACGTGCTTCAACCTGCGCGGCGACCTGTTCCAGCTCGGCGCGATGGGGCAGGTCTGACAAGGTCGCCAGCAAGTGCGCGATCAGCTCCCGCGCGTGGCGCGGGTCCCACTGCAACGTGCGCTCAAGGCCCGGATGGGCGAAATCCGCCAGGGCCAGGCTCATGCGCCCGCACAGCTCACCAAAGCCTGCGATCACCTCGCGCCCCAGGTGCGGCAGATGGGTCAGCGGCTGGCCGTCGATGTAATCGAGCAAGCGCAGGTGCAAGGTTTGCCCGTCGAGGCTGACGGTCAGCAGTTCTTCGCCGTTGAGCGCCTTGATCACCTTGGGCACACGCACGCCTTGCAGGCGATTGAGCGCGGCGTGCTGGGCCTGCAATTCCACGGCGGCGTAATCGCCCCGGCAGATTTTCAGAACAAATCGGCCGCGAGGGCTGTCCACCCTGTAATTGAGGTCTTGCTGGCTACCCAGTGATTGCAAGGTGCCGGCCAGCCCATAATGCTGCGCCAATAATTGCGCTGCCTGCTCGGGGCCCACTTGCGGGCAGGGTAGACTGGCGCGGTGAATCAACGTGGCGAGCAGCATGGGGGCAACCTCGGTATTTTTATCAGGCGCTTAGTTCGCCATTGTTCAGGGGGCTTGTGCAACCCCCCGACACATCCTGGCCTACCCCGCGCGGCAACACAGGCTATGCTCCATTCGCTAAATGTCCGTCAAAAGGAAAAGGGCCCCGACATGCGCATTCTCATTACCGGTGGCGCCGGTTTTATCGGTTCTGCTCTGGTACGTCACCTTATCCAGCACACCGAGCATGAAGTGCTCAACCTCGACAAACTCACCTACGCCGGCAACCTGGAATCGTTGACCAATATCGCGTCCAATAGCCGCTACGAGTTCGTCCAGGCCGACATCATCGACCAGGCCACCGTCAGCGCCGTGCTCGCGCGCTTCGAGCCACAGGCGATCATGCACCTGGCGGCCGAGTCCCACGTGGACCGCTCCATCGACGGCCCGTCGGACTTTATCCAGACCAATATCGTCGGCACCTACAGCCTGCTGGAAGCCGCCCGGGGTTATTGGCAGACCCTCGATCCAGCGGCGAAAAACGCATTCCGCTTCCACCACATCTCCACCGACGAGGTGTACGGCGACCTGCACGGCGTGGACGACCTCTTCACCGAAACCACGCCCTACGCACCCAGCTCGCCCTACTCCGCGAGCAAGGCCGCATCCGACCACCTGGTGCGCGCCTGGCAGCGCACGTATGGCCTGCCGGTGCTGCTGACCAACTGTTCAAACAACTACGGGCCGTACCATTTCCCCGAAAAACTCATCCCGCTGGTGATCCTCAACGCCCTCGCGGGCAAGCCGTTGCCGGTCTATGGTGATGGTTTGCAAGTGCGCGACTGGCTGTTTGTCGAAGACCACGCGCGGGCGCTGCTCAAGGTGGTGACGCAAGGCGTGGTGGGCGAGACCTACAACATCGGCGGCCACAACGAGCAAAAGAACATCGATGTGGTGCGCAGTATCTGCGCCCTGCTGGAAGAACTGGCGCCGCAGCATCCGGCCGGCGTGGCGCACTACGCCGACCTGATCACCTTCGTCAAAGATCGCCCCGGCCACGATCAGCGCTACGCCATCGATGCCGGCAAGATCCAGCGCGAACTGGGCTGGGTGCCGCAGGAAACCTTTGAAACCGGTCTACGCAAAACCGTGCAGTGGTACCTGGATAACCTGGAATGGTGCCGCAGGGTCCAGGACGGCAGTTATCAGGGTCAACGATTGGGCAACACCGACATGAGGGATCTGATCGCATGATGAAAGGAATCGTACTGGCCGGTGGCTCCGGCACGCGTCTGCACCCCATCACCCTGGGCGTGTCCAAACAGCTGTTGCCGGTGTATGACAAGCCGATGATCTACTACCCGATCTCGGTGCTGATGCTGGCCGGCATCAAGGACATCCTGGTGATCTCCACCCCGGCCGACCTGCCGCAATACCGCAACCTGCTGGGTGACGGCAGCCAGTTCGGCGTCACGTTCAGTTACGCCGAACAACCGTCGCCGGACGGCCTGGCGCAAGCGTTCCTGATTGGCGAAGAGTTCATTGGCAGCGACCCGGTGTGCCTGATCCTCGGCGATAACATCTTCCATGGGCAAAGCTTCAGCGCGCAGTTGCACGCCGCGGTACAGCGCGGCAAAGGCGCCACGGTGTTCGGCTACTGGGTCAAAGACCCGGAACGCTTCGGTGTGATCGACTTCGACAGCGAAGGCCGCGCCCTGTCCATCGAGGAAAAACCGGCGGTGCCCAAGTCCAGCTATGCGGTCACCGGCCTGTATTTCTACGACAACGACGTGATCGAGATCGCCAAGGCGGTCAAGCCGTCGGCCCGTGGCGAGCTGGAAATCACCGACGTCAACAATGCCTACCTGCGTCGCGGCGACTTGCAGGTGGAACGCTTTGGCCGTGGCTTCGCCTGGCTCGACACCGGCACCCACGACAGCCTGCTGGACGCCTCGCAGTACGTGCAAACCATCGAGCGCCGCCAGGGCTTGAAGGTCGCGTGCCTCGAAGAAATCGCCTACGCCAGCGGCTGGATCGACCGCGAGCACTTGCTCGAACGGGCCAAGTATTTCGGCAAGACCAGTTATGGCCAGTACCTCTACTCGCTGGCGGGAGACAACCGGTGAACGTGGTCGACACCGCGCTGCCCGGCGTACTGATCCTTGAGCCCAAGGTATTCGGTGACGAACGCGGTTTTTTCTACGAAAGCTTCAATGCCCGGGCCTTTGCCGAGGCCACCGGGCTACAGCGCGACTTTGTGCAGGACAACCACTCACGTTCGCAAAAAGGCGTATTGCGCGGCCTGCACTATCAGCTTGAGCACACCCAGGGGAAGTTGGTGCGCGTCACGGCCGGCGAGGTGCTGGACGTGGCCGTGGACATCCGCCGCAGCTCGCCGAATTTCGGCCAGTGGGTCGGCGTGCGGCTGTCGGCGCAGAACCACCGCCAACTGTGGGTGCCGGAAGGCTTTGCCCATGGTTTTGTGGTGCTGAGCGATTACGCCGAGTTCCTGTACAAGACCACCGACTATTACCAGCCGAGTGCCGAGCGCAGCATCCTGTGGAATGACCCGACGCTGGCCATCGACTGGGAGCTGAACGAGGCACCGCAGCTGTCGGCCAAGGATCAGGCGGGCAAATTGCTGATGGAAGCCGACCTGTTCCCATGAAAATCTTGATTACCGGCCAGCACGGCCAAGTCTCCCAGGCGCTGCAACAGCGACTCCAGGGTTTGGGCGAACTCATCGTGCTCGGCCGCGACCGACTGGACCTGGCCAACCCCGAGCACATCCGCCAGCAAGTCCGCGCCCACCACCCCGACCTGATCATCAACGCCGCCGCCCACACCGCCGTGGACCTTGCCGAAAGCGAGCCGGACGCCGCGTTCGCGATCAACGCCATCGCCCCCGGCATCCTCGCCGAAGAAGCCAAGGCCCTGGGCGTGCCGTTGATCCACTACTCCACCGACTACGTGTTCGATGGCAGCAAACCGGCGCCGTACACCGAAAGCGACACCCCGAACCCGCTGAGCGTCTACGGCCAAAGCAAACTGGCCGGTGAGCGGGCGATTGTGGCGGTGGGCGGTGAGTACCTGATCCTGCGTACCAGCTGGGTGTATTCCAACCACGGCAAGAACTTCCTGCTGACCATGCAGCGCCTGCTGCAAGAGAAGCCGCAGATGCGCATCGTCGCCGACCAGATCGGCGCGCCGACCTGGGCCGGCAGCATCGCCCACAGCACCCGCGCCCTGATCGAGCGCTGGCAAGCAGGCGCCGCAGGGGAATGGGGTGTCTATCACCTGACCGCCCAAGGCGAAACCTCATGGTTCGGCTTCGCCCAGGCCATCGCCCAACAGCTACGCGCCGAGGGCAAGGCCTGCGCCGAACTGGAGGCGATCCCCTCCAGCGCCTACCCCACACCCGCCCAGCGCCCGCTGAACTCGCGCCTTGATTGCAGTCGCCTACAACAGCAGTGGCACGTCAGCCAACCCCACTGGCAAGACGCATTGCGCGAGTGTCTTGCCGCGCAGCACTAGGCATAATGCGCCTGTACCCACAGGCGCCCGACTCCCATGACTCCAACCCTCCCGCGAAGACCCCGCTGGCGCAGCCTCGCCCTGTTGGCGTTGTGCCTGGCGCCGCTGCTATGGCCGCTGGAGCATCTGGCCGAGCGTTATTACCGCAACGAGCTGGCCGGGCAGAACCGCCAGACCCTCGACCTGTACGTCGCCAACCTGCTCGGCACCCTGCACCGCTTTGAGGTACTGCCGCAGATCCTCGGCGACCTACCGGCCCTGCGCACGGCACTGGACGCGCCGCAGGTCAGCACCAACCTGACCAACGCCAACCAGTTGCTCAAGGACGTCGCCGCCCAGGCCGGGGTGGAGGTGATGTACCTGATGGACACCCATGGCAAGACCCTAGCCGCATCGAACTGGGATAAACAGGACAGTTTCGTCGGGCGCAATTTTTCCTTCCGGCCGTATTTCAGCGAAGCCATGGCTGGGCGCCTGGGGCGGTTTTTCGGCCTGGGTACCACCTCGGCCAAACGCGGCTACTTCTTCGCCGCCGCCGTGCGCGATGGCGATAACATCATCGGCGTGCTGGTGGTCAAGGTCGACCTGGACCACACCGAAAGCCTGTGGGGCAACACCCCGGAACAACTGCTGGTGACCGACCACAACGGCGTGGTGATCCTCACCTCACGCCCGCAATGGCGCTTCCGTGCGACCCGCCCGCTGACCGCCGAAGAACGCCAGGCGATCATTGCCATCCAGCCTTACCCGACCCGCGACCCACAGCCGCTGACCCTCAGTTCCACAGCCTGGCTGCGCCAATCCACGGCGATTGCCGAGACCGGCTGGAACGTGGAAATCCTCGCGCCGCAATCCTTGATCAACCGCCCGGTGCGTACCGTGGTCGCCGTCGGCGGTGCGACGTTGCTGGTGTTGATGCTGTTGCTCGGTTTGATGATGCAGCGCCGCCGCCACTACCTGGAACGCATCGCCTTCGAAGCCAAGGCGCGTCGCGAGCTGGAAGCGCGGGTGGTCGAACGGACCAGCGACCTCGAGGGCCTGAACCGACGCCTGAAACAGGAAGTGCTGGAACGCGAACAGGCGCAGCAGGAACTGGTGCGCGCCCAGGATGACCTGGTGCAGGCGGGCAAACTGTCGGCGCTGGGCACCATGTCGGCAAGTATCAGCCACGAGCTCAACCAGCCGTTGGCGGCAATCCGCAGCTATGCGGAAAACGCCGAGATCCTCCTCGACCACCAGCGCACCGACGATGCGCGCGGCAACCTCAAGCTGATCAGCGAACTGACCGGGCGCATGGCCTCGATTATCGCCCACCTGCGCGCCTTTGCCCGCCGCGACCGGCATGCCCCGGAAAGCGTCGGCCTGCAACCTGCGCTGGACGATGCCCTGGCCTTGCTGGCCAAGCGGCGGCGCTCGATGGAAGTCGAGCTGATCCGCGACATGCCCGAGGCGACGTTGTGGGTACAGGCCGGCGAAACCCGTCTGCGCCAGGTGCTCGGCAACCTGCTGGCCAACGCCCTCGACGCCCTCACCGAAAAAGGCCCGCCGCGCAAACTCTGGCTGAGTGCCGAAACCACCGAACAGGGCGTCAACCTGTACATTCGCGACAACGGCCCGGGCTTTTGCATGGAAGCCCTGGGCCGCGCCAGCGAGCCGTTCTACACCACCAAGACGCGTACCCAGGGCCTTGGCCTCGGCCTGGCGATCTGCGACACCTTGATGCGTGCCTTTGGCGGCGAACTGCTGTTCGCCAACCACAAGGAAGGCGGCGCGCTGTTAACCCTGAAATTGCGTGCCGGCTCGCCGGGCGTCAGTCTGCAACCGTCCGAGGACCGCAGCGTATGAGTATCGACAACGGGATTCAGGTGGTGTTGATCGACGACGATCCACACCTGCGTCAGGCCCTGTGCCAGACCCTGGACCTGGCCGGGCTGAAGGTCCTGCCCCTGGGCGAAGCCAGCGGCCTCACCGCGCGCCTGTCGCGGGATTGGCCGGGGGTGGTGGTCAGCGACATCCGCATGCCCGGCATGGACGGCCTGGAGCTGCTCGCCGAACTGCACGGCCAGGACCCGGACCTGCCGGTGCTGCTGATCACCGGCCATGGCGACGTGCCGCTGGCGGTGCAGGCCATGCGTGCGGGCGCCTATGATTTCCTCGAAAAACCCTTCGCCAGCGACGCCCTGCTCGACAGCGTGCGCCGCGCCCTGGCCCTGCGCCGCCTGGTGCTGGACAACCGCAGCCTGCGCCTGGCCCTCAGCGACCGCCAGCAACTGAGCACGCGCCTGGTGGGCCACTCGCCGCAAATGCTGCGCCTGCGCGAGCAGATCGGCGCGCTGGCGGCGACCAAGGCCGATGTGCTGATCCTCGGCGAGACCGGCGCCGGCAAAGAAGTGGTCGCGCGGGCGCTGCACGATCTGTCCAGCCGACGCAGCGGGCCGTTTGTGGCGATCAACGCCGGCGCCCTCGCCGAGTCGGTGGTCGAAAGCGAGCTGTTCGGCCACGAGCCTGGCGCGTTTACCGGCGCGCAGAAACGCCGGATCGGCAAGTTCGAATTCGCCAACGGCGGCACGCTGTTCCTCGATGAAATCGAAAGCATGAGCCTGGATGTGCAGGTCAAGTTGCTGCGCCTGCTGCAAGAGCGCGTGGTGGAACGCCTGGGTGGCAATCAACTGATCCCGCTGGATATCCGCATCATCGCCGCCACCAAGGAAGACTTGCGCCAGTCTGCCGACCAGGGCCGCTTCCGCGCCGACTTGTATTACCGCCTCAACGTCGCCTCGCTGCGCATCCCACCCCTGCGCGAGCGCGGTGAAGATGCGTTGATGCTGTTCCAGCACTTTGCCGATGAAGCCAGCAGCCGCCATGGTCTGACCCTGCACGAGTTGCAACCGGGCCAGCGTGCGCTGCTGCTGCGCCACAGTTGGCCGGGCAATGTGCGTGAGTTGCAGAACGCCGCCGAACGCTTTGCCCTCGGGCTGGAGTTGGCGCTGGACGCCACGCCGGACAATCCCTTTGCCAGCGTTTTGACCTCCACGTCGGGCGGCTTGAGTGAGCAAGTCGAGCAGTTCGAAAAAAGCCTGATCGCCGCCGAACTGACCCGCCCCCACAGCTCCATGCGCAGCCTCGCCGAAGCCTTGGGCGTGCCACGCAAAACCTTGCACGACAAACTGCGCAAGCACGGCCTGAACTTTGCCAACCAAAGTGGTGACGACGAATGACCCACGCCAGAGATCACCTGGAATCCGTGCTGCACCACGACATCCCCCTGACCCGGGAGATGGGCCTCACAGTGCGCGACTGGCAGCACGGGCAGCTGCAATTGCACCTGCCGTTGCAGGCCAATATCAACCACAAGAGCACCATGTTTGGCGGCAGCCTGTATTGCGGCGCGGTGCTGGCGGGTTGGGGCTGGCTGCACTTGCAGCTACGCGAAGAAGGGATTGAAGACGGGCATATCGTGATTCAGGAGGGGCAGATCAGTTATCCGTTGCCCGTTACCCGGGATGCGGTGGTGGTGTGCCAGGCGCCGGAAGAGAAAGTGTGGAAGCGGTTTGTGGCGACGTACAAGCGTTACGGCCGCGCAAGGTTGATGCTGGAGACGTGGATTGTGAACGAGGGCAGTGAAGACCGCGCGGTAACCTTCACTGGCCAATACGTCCTGCACCGCTGAAAGCCTTCACACAAAACTACTGTGAAAGGGGTTTATGTGGGAGCTGGCTTGCCTGCGATGCAGGCGCCTCGGTCTGTCAGTTAAACCGCAGTGATGCCATCGCAGGCAAGCCAGCTCCCACACAAGCCAGCTCCCACATTGATTTATGCAAGTCTCAGGAGCGTGCCAACGCCAGTAAACGTTCGCGCCATGCCGCCTTCGCCGGCAACGCCAAAAAGAACGGATTCAACAACGATGCCCGCGCCGGATAACTGAACGGCACACCGCTCAACTCCAACACCTCACCACCCGCACCTTCCAGCACACCCTGGGCCGCGGCGGTGTCCCACTGCGACGTCGGCGCCAGGCGTGGATAGCAATCGGCGCTGCCCTCCGCCAACAGGCAGAACTTCAACGAGCTGCCGATATTCGCCAGTTTCAGCTCGCCCAAGCCTTCGCTCAAACCTGCCAGCAAACGCTCCTGCTCCGGGCTGCTGTGGCGCCGGCTGGCAACCACGGTGAACGCTTCACCCGCCGCCGGGACCGTGCGCACCTGGATCTGCTTCGGCGCTTCGTTCATGTCCGAACGCCACGCCCCCAGGCCCGCACCGCCGAAATAACACCGCCCACTGGTGGGCATCGACACCACGCCAAACACCACGCGGCCCTGTTCGATCAAGGCGATATTGACGGTAAATTCTTCGCTGCCGGCGATAAATTCCTTGGTGCCATCCAGCGGATCAACCAGCCACCAACGCTGCCAACCTGCGCGGATGCTCTGGTCGATATCGGCATCTTCTTCGGACAGCACCGGGATACTTGGGTCCAGCGCGGTCAGCCCGGCGAGGATCAGATGGTGCGCCGCCAGGTCGGCCGCCGTCACCGGCGAGTCATCGGCCTTGGCTGTCACGGCCACATCGGCGCGCCAGTACGGCAGGATCACTTCGCCGGCTTGACGCGCCAGCTCGATCACCGGGGCGATAAACGGGTGGCCTAAAAACAATTCGCTCATGCGTCAAACGCTCCACGCTGGGTCAACAGGTCTCGTACCAGATACAACGCGGCCAGGGCACGGCCTTCGCTGAATTGCTCGTTTTGCGCAAGCTGCGACAGCTCGCGCAGGTTGACCTTGTCCACGCGCATCGGCTCAGGCTCATCGCCTTCGAGGCGTTCTTCGTAGAGGTCGGTGGCCAGCACCACCTGGATTTTCTGGCTCATGTACCCCGGCGACAACGACAGTTCGGTAATCAATTCCAGCTGACGTGCGCCGTAGCCCGCTTCTTCCTTGAGCTCCCGTTCGGCCGCCGCCAGGACGTCTTCACCGGGCTCGATCAGGCCCTTGGGCAGGGACAGTTCATATTCATCGGTGCCGCCGCAGTACTCTTCCACCAGCACCGCATGCTCGTCATCGAGCATCGCCACGATCATCACTGCGCCGTAGCCGGCACCGCGGCCCACCAGGCGTTCGTAGGTCCGCTCAACGCCATTGGAGAAACGCAATTGCACGGCCTCCACGCGGAACAAACGGCTACTGGCGACTATTTCGCGGGCGAGGACGGTGGGTTTCTGGCGCATAAGCGGCTCCTTGGCGTGATCGGGTTACTATACCGTGGCTTTTCCGATTGTTTGTGTCGGATATTTTTACTTACATGAGACCGCCCCATGCCCTCTTTGCCCTGGCACGCCATCGACACCGTCCTGCTGGACATGGACGGCACCTTGCTCGACCTGCATTACGACAACCATTTCTGGATGGAACACCTGCCGCAACGCTACGCCGAGTTGCACGGGGTAAGCCGGGCCATGGCCGAGATGGAATTGCAGCCGCTGTTCGAGCGTAACGCCGGACAGTTGCAATGGTATTGCCTGGATTTCTGGAGCGCCGAGCTCAAGCTCCCGGTGCGCGAACTCAAGCTGGAAACCGCCCACCTCATCGCCCTGCGCCCGGATGCCGACACCTTCCTGGCGGCGATCAAGCAGGCCGGCAAGCGCGTGATCATGATCACCAACGCGCATCGTGATTCGCTGTCATTGAAGTTGGAACGCATTGAACTGGCGCCGTATTTCGAGCGGTTGATCAGCTCCCACGACTACGGTTTCGCCAAGGAAAACCCGCAATTCTGGGATGCCCTGCAAGCCGATATCGGCTTCGACCCGGCGCGCAGCCTGTTTATCGACGACACCTTGCCGATTTTGCGCAGTGCGCGGGTGTTTGGGGTGGGGCATTTGTTGGCGGTGAAAGAGCCGGATAGCAAAAAAGGGCCAAAGGACACCGCAGAATTCGAAGCAGTTGAAGACTACCGAGAACTCCTTGCCGGACTCTGACCCAATGTGGGAGCGGGCTTGCTCGCGAATGCGGTGGATCAGTCAATTGATCTGGTGACTGACACTCCGCCTTCGCGAGCAAGCCCGCTCCCACATTTTGGTCCGCGTGTTACTCAGGAATACGCAGCGTCTGCCCTGGGTAAATTTTGTCCGGGTGTGACAACAGCGGCTTGTTCGCCTCGAAAATCTTGTTGTACAGATTGGCGTTGCCATACACCGCCAGGGAAATCGCACTCAGCGTGTCGCCCTTCTTCACCACGACAAAACGCGCGGCAGCCACCGCTGGGCCCGACACTGTGATCTGATCATCCACACTGGCCACACCGGCAATATTGCCCAACGCCAGCAGGATCTTCTCTTTCTCTTCCTGGCTGGCCACTTCACCAGTCACGGTCACCTTGTCGCCATCCACCGTGGTCTGCACATTCGGATTCCCCAGACCGACCTTGGACACGTGGTCCTTCAACTGCTCACTGGCGTTGGCATTACCCGGCGTCAACAGGTCGACAATCTTTTCGCCGGCTTCCTTGATAAAGCTGAAAATGCTCATAGTGCGTTCTCCTTGGGATTTGAGTTCCAGATGCCCAAGACTAGACCAGTCCCACGGATTTGGGTTCCAGCCCGGCCAAAGACCCAAACGCGCTAGAATCCCCCCGCCATTGGAATAAGCCCTGGAGCGAAGATGGACATCAAACAGCTGAAATTCCTCATCGCCCTCGACGAAACCCGTCACTTCGGCCAAGCCGCGGCACGTTGCCACATTACCCAGCCGACCCTGTCGATGCGCCTGCGCAGCCTTGAAGAAGAACTGGACCTGCCGTTGGTCAACCGCGGCCAGCGCTTCGAAGGGTTTACCGCCCCCGGTGAACGCGTGCTGGCCTGGGCGCGCACCGTGCTGGCTGCCTACGACGGCTTGCAGGCCGAAGCCGCCGCCTGTCGCGGCAACCTGGTCGGTACGTTGCGCCTGGGTGTGGTGCCGCTGTCGAGCTTTGATCCGCTGGCCCTGATGCAACAACTGCATAAAGAGCACCCCAGCCTGCGCTTTGAGTTGTCGGCGCTCAGCTCCGAGCAAATCCTTGAACAGCTGGCGAGCAATCGCCTGGACCTGGGCGTGTCCTACCTGGAGCGCCTGGACAATGAACGCTTCGATTCGCTGGCCCTGGGCGAAACCCGTATGGGCCTGCTCTACGACCAGCGCTTCTTCAGCTTTGGCGATAAACCCCTGAGCTGGGAGGCCCTGACGGAATTGCCCTTGGGCATGCTCACCAGCGGCATGCACTTTCGCCAATCCATCGACCACAACTTCCACAGCCGTGGGCTCAACCCGCAACCGCTGCTGCAAACCGACGCCGTCCATCAGTTGTTACAAGCTGTGCACGGCGGCCTGTGTTGCGCGGTGATGCCACTGGACGGTGGCCTGGACGCGCTGACCGAGCATTTGCGCCTGCAACCGATCGAAGACGCCCACACCCTGGCGCGCCTCGGGCTGATCATGCGCCGCAGCGCACCGCGTTCGGCGTTGGCCGAGGCGTGCTTCGCGCTGTTTCAGAAATCGCAAAACCCGTCTTGATCGACGTCATCTATCGGTAGATCAGTACTGGCAATTAGACGCGACGCTTTGTCGCGCCTAGTCTAAACACTGATCAATCCGCCGGTGGTATTGCCCCATGAACGCCAAGCGTCCAGTCTGCGCGGCGCCCGCCCTTGATACACCCGCGCCGGCCGCCAGCCAGAGCTATCAGTTTTGCAATCTCGAACACACCGAAGTCGCCAGCACCGCGCTGGCGGAAGAAGTGGCGTTGGCGATTGCCTATAACGACATCAGCCAGGCAGTCATGCTGGTGACGCCCACCGACCTGGAAGACTTTATCGTTGGCTTCAGCCTCGGCAGCGGCATTATCGCCGACGTTAGCGACATTTATGACCTGAAACTCAGTGGTTCCGGCTCAGCCCAATACGCCCAGGTGCAGATTTCCAGCCGTGCGTTCTGGAACCTCAAGCAGCAGCGCCGCCAGTTGGCCGGTACCAGCGGCTGTGGCCTGTGCGGCGTGGAAGCGGTGGAACAAGCCCTGCCTGACCTGCAAGTGCTGCCTGGCGCACCGCTCCCGCCCGCCGAATGGCTCGACGGCCTGCGCCAGCGCATCAGCGCGTTTCAACCTCTGGGCCAGTACAGCGGCGCCGTGCATGCCGCCGTGTTTATGAACAACCGAGGCGAATTGCTGCTGGGCCGCGAAGACATCGGCCGGCATAACGCCCTGGATAAATTGATCGGCGCGCTGATCCGCCAAAAGATTCCGACCGACGGCGGCCTGGCGATTGTCACCAGCCGTTGCAGCCTCGAGCTGATCCAGAAAGTCCTGCGCGCGGGCATCCAGACCCTGGTCAGCCTGTCGTCGCCCACCGGCCTGGCCCTGCAATGGGCGCGCCGGCATAACCTCAATCTCATCCACCTGCCGCAGAAAAGTGCGCCGCGGGTCTACAGCCCTGCGATGGAGAACCAGCCGTGAGCAATCATAACCAAGCCGACCAAACCCCAACCCCACGCTACAAACCCTACAAAGGTGCGGCCGGCGGCTGGGGCGCGCTGATCAGCGTGGCGCAGGCCTGGCTGACCAGCGACAACGCCCTGAAAAACCTGCGCATGATGCTCAAGACCAACCAGAACGGCGGCTTCGACTGCCCGGGCTGCGCCTGGGGCGACTCGCCGGAAAGCGGCATGGTCAAGTTCTGCGAAAACGGCGCCAAGGCGGTCAACTGGGAAGCCACCAAGCGCCGTGTGGATGCGGCGTTTTTCGCCAAGCACAGCGTCACTTCGCTGATTGCACAAAGCGACTATTGGCTGGAGTACCAGGGTCGCCTCACCGAGCCGATGCGCTACGACGCCGAAACCGACCGCTACCAGCCCATTAGCTGGGAAGCCGCGTTCGACCTGGTGGGCAAGCACCTCAACGCCCTGCCCAGCCCGGACATGGCCGAGTTCTACACCTCGGGTCGCGCCAGCAACGAAGCGGCGTATCTGTATCAACTGTTTGTGCGTTCGTTTGGCACCAACAACTTCCCGGATTGCTCGAACATGTGCCACGAAGCCAGCGGCGTCGCCCTGGCGCAAAGCGTGGGCGTGGGTAAAGGCACCGTGACCTTTGACGATTTTGAACATGCCGACGCCATCTTCGTCTGGGGCCAGAACCCCGGTACCAACCACCCGCGCATGCTCGAACCGCTGCGCGAAGCGGTCACACGCGGCGCCCAGGTGGTGTGCATCAACCCGCTGAAAGAGCGCGGCCTGGAACGCTTCCAGCACCCGCAGCACCCGCTGGAAATGCTCACCAACGGCGACAAGCCGACCAACACCGCCTACTTCCGCCCGGCGCTGGGTGGCGACATGGCCATCCTGCGCGGCATGGCCAAGTTCCTGCTGCTGTGGGAACGCCAGGCCCAGGCCGAAGGCAAGGAAGCCGTGTTTGACCACGCCTTCCTCAACGAACACACGGTCAACGTGTTGGATTACCTGGCCAAAATCGACGACACCTCCTGGGATGAAATCGTCGAACAGTCCGGCCTGACCCTGGTTGAGATCGAGCAAGCGGCGCGCATGTACGCCAAAGGCAAGAACGTGATCATGTGCTGGGCGATGGGCATCACCCAGCACCGCCACTCGGTGCCGACCATCCAGGAAATCGCCAACCTGATGCTGCTGCGCGGCAACATCGGCCGCCCCGGCGCCGGCCTGTGCCCGGTGCGTGGCCACAGCAACGTGCAAGGCGACCGCACCATGGGCATCAACGAACGGCCACCGGTGGCGTTCCTCGACGCGCTGGAGCGTCGTTTCCAATTCCAGGTGCCGCGCGAAAACGGCCACAACGTGGTGGAAGCGATCCACGCCATGCTCGAAGGCCGCTCCAAGGTGTTTATCGGCCTGGGCGGCAACTTCGCCCAAGCCACGCCAGACAGCCCGCGCACCTTTCAAGCACTGCGCAACTGCGACCTGACCGTGCAGATCAGCACCAAGCTCAACCGCAGCCACCTGATGCACGGCAAAGACGCGCTGATCCTGCCGTGCCTGGGCCGCACCGACATCGACATCCAGGCCGATGGCCCGCAAGCGGTGACGGTGGAAGACTCGTTCAGCATGGTCCACGGTTCCAATGGCCAGTTGCAGCCGCTGTCGAAGCTGATGAAATCCGAACCCGCCATCTTGGCCGGTATCGCCGCCGCTACCTTGGGTAGCAAGCCGGTGGACTGGAACTGGCTGGTGGCCGACTACGGGCGTATTCGCGACCTGATCGCCGACACCATTCCAGGCTTCAAGGACTTCAACGAGAAGATCAAAAACCCGGGCGGTTTCTACCTGGGCAACGCCGCCGGCGCACGGCGCTGGAACACGCCTTCGGGCCGCGCCAATTTCCGCGCGAACATCCTGCCCAAGGACCTGATCCACGAACGCACCCACGCCACGGGCCGCGTGCCGGACCTGATCATGCAGTCGATGCGCTCCCACGATCAGTACAACACCACGATTTATGGCCTGGACGACCGCTACCGTGGGGTCAAGGGCCAGCGTGACGTGTTGTTCGTCAACGAAGCCGACATCATCCGCCTGGGCTTCAAGCCGGGGCAGAAGGCGGACATCGTGTCGCTGTGGGAAGATGGCCGTGAGCGCCGGGTGAAGGGCTTCACCCTGCTGGCGTTTGATATTCCGGCGGGGCAGGCAGCCGCCTACTACCCGGAAGTGAACCCGCTGGTGCCGCTGGAAAGCACGGGGGATGGCAGCCATACGCCAACGTCGAAATTCGTCGCGATCCGTTTGGAAGCCGCAAGTGACAACGGCTTGATCATGGCGCGCACGGCGTAGATCTGCGGGCACAAAAAAGGCCGCTTTTGCATAAAAGCGGCCGTTCCGAAGAGCTAAAGACCCACCAAACCGACTTAAGTTCCCTAGCTAAAACAATAACTTAGCTAATTGTGCACAACTCGTGTTACTGGTCGGATTTCTATTGTCACAATGTCGATACAGCCTCAGGATCGCGCCGTCATCCCCTTGAGGTTTCCCTGAATGAAGTTCTCCTCGATTCTCTTGTTGTCCCTTGGCCTGGTCAGTGGCGCAGCCATGGCCGGTGGCACCACCGAAGCCGGTGTAGGCGGCGCATTGGGCGGGGTTCTAGGTTCGGTTGTTGGCCAGCAGCTCGGCGGCAACACCGGCTCGACCATCGGCGCAGCCCTGGGCGGCGCAGGTGGTAGTGCGGTCGGTGCCGACAAACGCAGCCGTGGCGAAGCGGCCATTGGCGGCGCATTGGGCGCAGCCGGCGGTAACGTGGTCGGCCGCAGTGTCGGCGGCAGCACCGGCAGCCTGATCGGCGCAGCCGCCGGCGGTGGTGCAGGTGGTGCGCTGGGTAACTACATGGGCAACAAGAGCGACGACGATGATCGCCGTTCGCGCGACAACCGTCGTTACGATCGTGATGACCATCGTGGCCGTGGGCATGCTTACGGGCATCGCAAGAACAAGCATCACTACCGTCACCGGTAAGATCTAAAGCACACCACAGACCCAATGTGGAATGGGCTTGTGTGGGAGCGGGCTTGCTCGCGAATGCGGTGGGTCAGTCACTGATGTGTCGTCTGATACTCCGCATTCGCGAGCAAGCCCGCTCCCACATTTAGTTCTGCGGTGCTTATGGGGTCGGCTCAAACCACCAACCGCTGCAACGCCTCGCGCAACACCCCCGCAATCGCCACCGGCTGGTTCGACCCGCGCTCCACAAACACATGCACAAAGCGCCCCGCCGCGCAGGCGTCGTCTTCGCCCGCCTTGAACACTGCCAACTCGTATTGCACTGAACTATTGCCCAACTTGCCCACCCGCAGGCCGATATCAATGCGCTCGGGAAAGGCGATCGACGCAAAGTAGTCACACGCCGAGCTCACCACAAAGCCCACCACCTTGCCGTCATGAATATCCAGACCTCCCTGCTCGATCAGGTAGGTGTTCACCGCCGTGTCGAAGAAGCTGTAGTAGGTGACATTGTTCACATGCCCATACACATCATTGTCGTGCCAGCGCGTGATGATCGGCTGGAAGTGAAGGTAGTCGGCACGTTGTGGCACTGAGTCGGGCATCGGGCGCATCTCGTGTAGGGGGTTTAAAGGTCCTGCAAATGGGCTTCGGCCCATTCGCGTACCTCGGCATACGGATAGTCTTCCAGCGCAGCAAAACCCGGAATACCCCGCGCCTTCAACTTGGTAAACAACGGCACGCTGATCCCGCCGAGGAACCGCGTCAGGCGTTCCGCTTCGGGCAGTTGCCCGGTGTGCTGATGATGCCTGTGGATAAAATCACCGCACAGCCCCATGAAGTTTTTATCCACAAGCGGCGGCAACGCTGGCGGCGCCGGCAAGTGCGCAACATCACCATGGCAGACCGAGCAATGCCCGCAGCGCAGCGGCGCGTTTTCATCGCCAAAATATTGCGCCAGGCGCTGCCCCAGGCAGTGCTCGGTGGCGAACAGGTCGAGCATGGCGTGAATCCGCGCCACCTCGCCGACCTCATGTCGCTTGAAGCCTGTGTATAACTCGGCGCTCATCACCTGTGGATCAAAATCCGTGTCCAGCAGGTTGTAGACCTCGGTCATCTGCTTGCTTTCCAACTCGATCAGGCCCTGTTCCTGGAAGTAATCCAGGGCTTTCACCACGCGGTCGCGTCCGGCGTTGTGCTGTTGATACAGCGCCTCGAAATCCACCGTGGCCCAGGTCCTGGCACGCTTGCACACCTCGACGATCGCCGCGACAAACTGCTGCCGCTCGCCGCTAAACCTTGCCAACAACGCATCGGGCTCGATCAGGTACTTGAAGCGGTATTCCGCATAAAACGCGTAGCGTGGCGCAATCACACCCTTGAGCTCCAACTGCACCAACAGCGTCTTCAGCGGCAGCTCGCGGATGTTGCTGTGGTCCGACAGCGAGCGCAGCAGAAACTCCCACTGCCCCTCACCCCGCGCCGCCTGCAACTCCTCCAGCACACGGCGAATGCCGTCCTGCTCCGGCGTATCGCCATACACGAAGTTTTCCAGCACGTTGAGGCTGTCGCGGTTGGCCAGCACCAGGCAATCGGACGGCTGCCCATCACGCCCCGCGCGGCCGATCTCCTGGCTGTAGTTCTCGATGGATTTGGGCAGGTCGAAGTGCACCACATTGCGGATATCACTCTTGTCGATGCCCATGCCAAACGCGATGGTGGCGACGATGCAATTGGAACGCCCACCCATGAAGCGCTGCTGGATACCCTCGCGTTTATCGTGAGGCAGGCCAGCGTGATAGGCCTCAGCCTGGATGCCATTGCGATTGAGGTGCTCGGCAATCTGCTCGGCGGTTTTTTGCAGGGTCACGTAGACGATGCTCGGCTGGTTCGCCCGCTCGCTCATCCACTGCACCAGGCGTCGGCGCTTGTCCGCCCCACTGACTGGCTCCACCAGCAAGTTGAGATTGGGCCTGTAGAAGCCTGTGGTGACCACATCGTCCGGCGCGATGGCGAACTTCGCCTGCATGTCGGCAATCACCTCTGGCGTTGCTGTAGCCGTCAACAGCAAGGCTTGTGGGATATTGAACTGACGCTGGTAGTCCGGCAGCTTCAAATAGTCCGGGCGGAAGTTGTGGCCCCATTCGGAAATACAGTGCGCCTCGTCCACCACCAACAGCGAAATCTGCACGCTTTGCAGGAAGTTGCGAAAGCGCTCGTTCTTCAAGCGCTCCACGGAAATCATCAGGATCTTCAACTCCCCCGAACGCGCACGGGCCATCACGTCATTGGCGTCTTCGCGGCTCTGCGCCGAGTCGATGCTGCCCGCTGAAATGCCATGGTGTTGCAGAAAACCCAACTGGTCCTGCATCAACGCCAACAACGGCGACACCACCAGCGTCAGGTGCGGCAGCAGCACTGCCGACAGTTGGTAGCACAGGGACTTACCCGAGCCGGTGGGGAAAATCGCGGCCGCAGAACGGCCGGCCAGCACGGCGCTGACCGTTTCTTCCTGGCCCAAACGAAACTGTGGATAACCAAAGACCTGCTGAAGGGTTTCGTGCATGGAACTGTCACTCCGTTGACCGCTGAACACGTCAAAAACATAGACCAGCGGCCTGGAAAAAGTCGGGGATATAACGCTACAAACTGATACAGAGAAAACCAGCAGACCCGCGCAAAAACGCAGACAGTAGCACGCTTGATCACCTACCCCGACAAGGAGTCGTGAATGCCTCAATGCCACCATCCCAAGCCCATGCTGTCACTGCAACGCCTCGGCCTGCTCGCGTTGCCTTTGATTCTGCTCGGTTGCACTACACCGCCCAAACCCCTGCCTGCCGCCCCGGACACCCGCACCTTCGAAACCCACGAATACCTCGCGGAAAAAGCCCTGCCCATCGTCAAGGCCTCGGCCCTCTACGCACGGGGCGGCACCGGCCAGGGCGTGAAAGTGGCGCTGATCGACTCGGGCCTCAACCAGGGGTTGCCCGAATTCCACGATCGAGTGGCCGACCCAGGCTACGACTTTGTCCGCCAACAACCTGGCACGGTGGATATCAAGGGCCATGGCACGCAGATGGCCGGCATTCTCGCCGCCAACAAGAATGACCAGGGCATGCATGGGATTGCCTTCAACGCACAGCTCATTCCCATGCGCTTTGGCGATGACAAGGAGCCGTTCTACTTCGACAGTGAAATCGCCCAGGCCTGGTCCCTCTCATACGCCAAAGGCGCACGCATTTTCAGCAACTCATGGGCAAACCCCATCGAAGCCAACACCAATGAAATCCCCGTGTATGAACGCTTGATGGGGGACTCGCTGAACGTGGCGAAAAAGCTGGTGGCAGAGGGTGCAGTGTTTGTCTTCTCCACGGGCAATGAAATCAAGCGTGAGCCCCTGGCCGAGCCTGGCCTGCCAACGCTGGTACCCGAACTGGAAAAAGGCTGGATTGCCGTGATGGCGCTCAAGAACGACGGCACGGCCATCAATCTCAAATCCAATTATTGCGGCCTGGCTGCACGCTGGTGCATCGCCGTGCCGGGTGGCGATGGTGGCGCAGGGTTGTTGACCACTCACAAAGACGGCAGCTATGGACCAACCGCCGGCACCTCGCCAGCCGCTGCATTGGTCAGCGGCGCACTGGCCGCGTTACAAAGCCGCTTTCCTGAAATGACGCCACAACAGGTCCGCGAGCGCTTGCTCAACACCGCCAATCGAACAGGCATCTACGCCAACAGCGAAGCCTATGGGCGCGGGTTGATGGACCTGGAAGCGGCCTCACGCCTGTAACCGCCGCCCAAACAAACAACGCGCCACCAGGGCGCGTTGTCGATAAAGCGTAGGGCGTTGACGATCAGCGGTTTTTCACACGCTCAATCGCCGTGTCATACACCGGATTGGCCTTCTGCTCCTTGGCCAACTGGTAGTGACGCAACGCATCCTGGAACTGCCCGGCCGCTTCATAGATCCGCGCAATGTTGTAGTAAGACCCGGCACGCACGGTTGCAGCATTCGCGCCCGACGCCAAAGCGATGGCCTTGCGGTTGGCCCAGATCGACTCGGCAGTGTTGCCGGCCTTCTGATAGGCCAAGCCCAGGTTGCCGTAAGCCTTGCCGAAGCTGTTATCCAGATCGATAGCCTGGCGGAAGTAGTCAATCGCCTGGTCCAGGTTACCCGCCTGGTAGGCCGCTTCACCTTTCAGGTTCAGCTTCTTCGCATCAGCCTGTACGGAAGAGCTGACGACCACTTCGGTGACGGCCACGCTGTCGTCCAGCAACGGTTTGACTTCGTTCAGCACATTCGCCGCATCCACGGTGACGCCGGTGAAGCTGTTGATGTCCTGGAAGTCGCCGCTGCCGGTCATGCGAAACACGGTCCACAGGTTGCCAGTGCGGTTTTTCGGTACGTAGTAAGTACGTACCAGGGATTGCCCCATGTACACGAACACCTTGGCTTCGCTGTCGGACAGCTGGCTCGAATTCGGGTAGGACTGGTTGGAGTAGTCATGCACGGCATACACGTAGCTTTCGCCGTAGTGTTTTTTCTGCAGGGTGATGGTTTCCGGGCCGTAGCTGTCGGTGTCATCCACGTCCAACTCGGCATCAGTGCCCTTTTTGCTGGCGTAGTAGATGTTGTTGCCCGGGAAGATCATGTGGGAGTCGAGATCGGAAGGGTTGCGACCCCAGGTCAGCACGACGCGCAGTCCGTCGAGGTTTTCCATTACCGGGCTGATCGCGTAGGTCATGCCCTTGCACGGGCACTTCACCACCAGGTTGGAATAGCCAGGTTTTTTGATGATCAACAGGCTACTGCCATCATCGGCGGCTGCGCTGGTGAGGACCACCTGGCCTTGGGCGTTGGTGCGGCCCACTACGTTTTGTGCGCCGTTGCGTTGCAGCAGCACTTCGGCGTCGGCGATTTTCTGGTCCTTGACCACTGCGCTGAGCACTTCAATCGGCAACTGTTCGGCCTGGACTGAAAACGCTACTGCACACAATGACATCGCCGAGGCGACACGAAGCAAACCCATGCTTAACTCCCTTTAAGTAGTGGGCGGAATCGCCCTACAAGATTTTGCGCTGCAACATACGCTGAATTCAGCGAGCTGGCAGTTTTTTTGTACAAAATGTGACGTGGTTTTTATCGCGCCTGCCCTTGGAAGCATTGCGCTACAATCAAGCCTTGCCACCCAGGAGTACGCTGCAATGAGCGAACTGACGTTTGAGCAAAAACAGGATCATTACCACAAGATACGCCGGTCCAATTACCTGGCCAGCCTGCGCCTGGAAGGGTTCGATACCCAACCGGCCGACGTCGACAAACCCTTGCCGACCCGCGAAGCCGTCCTTGCCAAGTACCGCGACACCCCACGCTGATGCTCGACAAATATGGAGTGGGCCAGGACCCGTACTGCTATCCCGGTAGCAGCGTGCTGCGCAACCGCCTCGATTTGCACGACGAAGCCCGCCTGCACCAGGCTGAGCGGGAACTCTCCGAAATCGCCGTAGGCAACCTCCCCCTCTTCCCACCGCCCTACGACCTCGATCGCCTGCAATACATCCACCGCGTCCTGTTCGGCGACCTCTACGACTGGGCCGGCGAGCTGCGCAGCGTCAATATCCAGAAAGGCGACACCCTGTTCTGCACCCCGGAACGCATCCCACCGGAAGCGGCGAAAATCATCGGGCATATGGAAGCGGCCAACTGGTACGTGGGCGCGACTCAGGCCGAGCTGATAACGCAGATTGCCGAGGCGTACGGCGACCTCAACGTCATCCACCCCTTCCGCGAAGGCAACGGCCGGGCACAGCGAATCTTGTTTGAACAGATCATTGTGAATGCGGGGTTTTCAGTGAACTGGTGGCTGGTGAAACACGCCGCCTGGGTACCGGCGAATATTGATGCGGTGGCGTGTGATTACCGCGGTTTGGAGGCGATTTTTGAGCGGTGTATCAGCAGGCCTGCCAGCAGTTGATCGCTCCCAGCCACACCGCTGAACCTGTGGGAGCTGGCTTGTCGAGTCGTCGCACCGCTGCGATCGCGGTGTATCAGCCGATAATTCCCTACCTGACCCACCGCCATCGCGGGCAAGCCCGGCTCCCACAGTTGGCGCGTTTTTCCTGTGAAATCACTGCCAAGCTGCCAACGCCGGCCGCCGCTGTAAGAAACCTCCAAACACCGTGACATCCACGTCTGAAACTGCTTAAAACACTCACGCGCCCCTCTACAAAACCCATATTCGCCTGTCCGAAACTAGCGCCCTTTCCACGGCCTGGACAACACCCTATGAACATCGAAAGGACTCAATACATCGGCCACTACGGCGTCACTTTCACCGTGCTGCGCGTTACCGTTTTACCTGCCGATCGGAACGCGCTGGCAAACCTCTGCCTACTAGAAGCTGGCGCGTCCGCAAATGAGGTCCGCCAACAACTGGTGGATCTCTACGGAAAAATGCTTGCTCGTGATTTGCCTTGCATGATGACTATCGCGATCACCAAACCGCTAACCCGACAGCAGGCGGACCTGTTCAATGAGCGCGGGACCATCATCGCTTTGTTGCTAGCGGGGGCTTTCAGCGCGCCAATTCACCCATTTTCAAAACCCGTGGCACGCGCCGCTGCCACAACGGTGGGAGTAATCACCAAAAGCTTCATTCGCACCTATCACGCAAGTGATGTGGTTATTGGAATTGAAGCGCAGGTCGAAGGTGGGATAGGCCCCCAGCGCTCCATGTCTGCAATGGTTATCCCATTCATGGGGGGCATCACCCAATGATGGAGTACCTGCAGTGGCTGATTTTTATCGTGCTGAACGTTGTCATCGACAACAAAATACGCGCGCAAAGCCTAAGGAAGTATGTCGGTTTGTCTCTGCTAGCCACAGGGCTAGCCTGTGCAATATGGCTCCCTTACTGGGCACACGAAGCCCAGTTGCCCAGCGTGCCGATAGGTGCAGTCCTATTAGGTTCGGGACTGTTCCTGGACCGACACCGCTACAATCGAACCCAATCCGCTCACCCACTGCTTGTGGCACCCACGCTTAACTTGGCCGCCGATTTCCCAGACGACCTCCTCATGCTTCATCTTCTGCAACTCATACATGAAGATGTGGGCCTGCCCAAGCACCAGGCCATTAACCTCAATACCTCAATCAACCACGACCTCGGCTGTAGCAGTAGCGAGGCCAGACGATTGATGGCAGCGCTGAAACAAGATTTCGGTTTGAAACTCGGTGACTATAAAAGCAACCGCTACTTCAAGCGCCGAGGTTTCGACGTCTATTTGCGATATGTAGAAAGAGGGTGCGAAGGCAAGACGCCACTCACCATCAACATGCTCTACCAAGCCATCAAAGCCAAACGCTGGGACTCTGAGACGCTCGAAGCAATCGGTTACCCGTCGTCATGAGTATCTATCTGCAAACAGCCTTTTTCCTCGGCCTTTACTTGCTGCTGCATCTACAAATCACAGACCCCACCCTCAGAAAGCGTTTCGCACTCACATTTCTCGTGACCGGGCTCACTTTGACGTTCCTACTACCCTACGTGGCGGTGATTCTCAGAATGCCCTTCCTACCTGTCTTCGTATTCTTGATAGGCTTGGCACTCTTCATCACCCGCAACAAATACCGCCTGCAAAGCGACCATCCCCCTCACCCACTCCTGCGTGCCCCCACCATGAACCTCGCCGCCGACTTCCCCGAAGACCTCGCCATGCAGCAACTCCTGCAACTGCTGCACGAAGAAATCGGCCTGCCGAAACACAAGACCCTGCGCCTGCAAACCTCGATCAACTTCGACCTCGGTTGCGACGGCGCGGAGGCCAAGCAGTTCATGGAAGCCGTGGAGGAGGAGTTTGCCCTCGATATGGGCGACTACGACGCCTATCGTTACTTCAACCCGCCGGTGTTCGATGTCTTCCTGAAGCACCGCGCCAAGGGTCGCGGCGACAAAATCCCGCTGACCATCGGCATGTTGTACCTGGCGATCAAAACCCACAGCTGGGACACGCAAACCCTGGAAAACCTCAGCTGACCTCAACAACACAGAGCACTTACTGTGGGAGCGGGCTTGCTCGCGAAAGCGGTGGGTCAGTCACTGAATTTATATCTGACCCACCGCATTCGCGAGCAAGCTGAACTGGTCAAGTAATCTTGGACACCGATTAAGGTTCATGCCGCCAACCTTTCCTTCGCGACCGGCGACCGGTAGTCGTTGTAGCTGTGAGGCCTGCT
>NZ_JBUZST010000023.1:0-78995 GCF_055407965.1 Pseudomonas sp. B611 | reverse complement strand
CATCTGTGTTAACTGACAGGCCGCCTTCGCGGGCAAGCCCGCTCCCACATTTTGAGCTGTGTACACCTGCCCTGGACTGCAAACCCAATCCCTGAACTGTGTACACCTGCCCCAACCTGCAAACCCAATCCCCTGTGGGAGCTGGCTTGCCTGCGATAGCGGTGGGTCAGCTTCATCTGTGTTAACTGACAGGCCGCCTTCGCGGGCAAGCCCGCTCCCACATTTTGAGCTGTGTACACCTGCCCTGGACTGCAAACCCAAGCCCTGAACTGTGTACACCTACCCCAACCTGCAAACCCAATCCCCTGTGGGAGCGGGCTTGCTCGCGAAGACGGCCGCCCAGTCACCACAGTTTCAACTGTCTACCTTCAGCCAATGCCAAACACATTACCCTGCATCACCGGCTCCACACTCCCCGTCAACACCACACCGCCCTCACCCGCCCACTCCACCGTCACCATACCGCCATCGCACTGCACCTGAACCCTGGCATCCAGCAAGCCACGGCGGATGCCATTGACCACCGCCCCACAACAACACGACCCCGACCCTAGCGGCACACCCCCGCCGCGCTCCCAGATGCGCAGCCGGATGTGCCCACGGTCCAGCACCTGCACGAAATGCACATTGGTCTTGGCCGGAAACAACGGATGCTGCTCCAACGCCGGCCCCACCGCCGCCACGTCGATAGCCGTGATGTCATCGACAAAAAACGTGCAATGCGGATTCCCCATGCTGCACGCCGCCGGCTCACCTTCGAGCGGCAAGAGGCGGGTATCCATGGCCTCGGCCAACGGCACGGCGGCCCAGTCCAGCGACGGCTCGCCCATGTTCACTGACACCTGGCGCCCCGGCGCCCGCACGCACGTCAGCAAGCCGCGGTCGGTGCGCAGCACAATCGAGTCGCTGCCGGTTTCCTGCATCAAGCGATCCGCCACGCCACGGGTGGCGCTGCCGCAGGTTTCCAATGGCGTGCCGTTGGGGTTCCAGAACTTGATCCGCGCCGCCGCATCGTCGCAATCGAGCACCACGGCGAGCTGGTTGAAGCCGATACCGGTATGGCGGTTGCCCAGGCGGCGGGCGACTTGCGCGGTAATCGGGTCGGCCTGGCCACGGCGGTCGATGATGATGAAATCGTCGCCGTGGGCGTGCATCTTTACGAACGGCAAGGGCATGGGCTGTCCTGTAGTCGACCGATAAGGGAAGTGAAGGATACTCTGAACCGGCCTGACCTAATCGAGAACACAGCATGCTTATTGTTTTCAGCGGCCTTCCCGGCACCGGCAAAACCACGATTGCCCAGGCACTGGCCCGCCAGACCGGGGCGGTTTACCTGCGTATAGACGTGATCGAGCAGGCGCTTCGCAACGCCAATGTGTTGGTCGCAGATGTGGGCGCCAGCGGCTACGGCGTGGCCAATGCGCTGGCGCTGAGCAATCTGCAACTGGGCCATACGGTGATCGCCGATTGCGTGAACCCCGTCAAGGAAAGCCGCGAAGCGTGGCAGAAAATCGCGGCGACGGCGGGTGTGGTGCTGCTGGATATTCAGGTGATCTGCAGCGACCCGCACGAACATCAACGCCGTGTCGAAAGCCGTACGGGTGATATTGCCGGATTGACGCCGCCCACCTGGCAATCCGTACTGGCCCATGAATACGAGCCCTGGGATGTATGGACCCTCGACACTGCCTTGATCAGCCCGGTGCAGGCGGTAGAAGCGCTACTCGCAAGGATGAGCGCCCCCTGCAGCTAAAGCGTCGCGCCCATCGCCTTCATCAGCGCCAAATCCCGCGAGTAGATATCCGGCGCGTACACCAAGCTACCCTGGCGATCGACCTCCACGGTCCAGTAGCCCAGCAACACCGGCACCGGCGTGGCCAACCTGAACTCATGGGTCACGCCGCTGGCCAGCAATTCATCGGTGCGCGCACGCTCGGCCGGGGTCACCAGCAAGTCGCGCAGCATCAACGGCTGTTCGACCCGCACACAACCCGAGCTGAATGCCCGCGGGCCCTTGCTGAACAAGGGTTGGCTGGGGGTGTCGTGCAGGTACACCGAATACGGGTTGGGAAAGCGCATCACGATCTTGCCCAACGGGTTGCGCGGGCCGGCTTCCTGGCGCAGCAGGATGTTACCGGGGCGTGCCCAGTCGATCTGTTCGGGCGCCAGCGGGCGCCCTTCGGGGTCGAGCACTTGCAGGTTCTGCTGGCGCAGGTATTCGGGGTTGAGGCGGATCGCCGGGAGTTTGTCCTCGCGCATGATGGTCGGCGGGATAGTCCAGGTGGGGTTGAGGGTCAGCCGGGTGATGCGTGACTTGAGCAGCGGCGTCTGGCGTTCGGCGCGGCCCACTTGCAGGCGGGTTTGCCACACCGGGATGCCGCTCTGGTACACGCTCAGTTGCGCGGCGGCGACGTTGACCAGCACACCTTCGGGCTCCAGGTCCTGGGCCAGCCAGCGGAAGCGTTCGAGGTTGATGCGCAGTTGCTCGCGGCGGATCGCCGGGCTGATGTTCAACTCGGTCACCGTGCCCGCGCCGATCACGCCATCGGCTTGCAACGAGTGGCTGAGCTGGAAGGCCTTGACTGCCTTGACCAGCTCATCACGATAGAGCTTGCCGCCCGGCGCACTGGCCAGGTAGCCACCGCTGACCAGGCGTCGCGCCAGGTCAGGCACGCGCGGGTCTTCCTTGCCAGGGCGCAGCAGTGGGCCACTGGCGATCGGGTCCCAGTGCGGCAACGGTTGCAGGCGCACGGTGGCATAGGTGTTGCGCAGGCTGCGGTACAAATCGGCGCTGGGGCGGGCCTGGTCAAACCCTTGGGTCATGTCTTGCAGGCCCGTGGCGGCGAAGGTCAGCACTTCGGTGTTCGGGTCACGGGTCGGCGGCTGGGAGTGCCACAGCGGCTCGAAGCGCGATTGTTGCAGCCGACCGTAGTGCAGATCCTGCAGGGCTTGCAGGTACTGGCGGCTGCTATCGATATCGCTGCACAGCACGTTGGCCGTGGCGTCCGGCGCAGGCAGGCTATAGTGGGTGGGGTCCAGGCCGTCATCGGCGAGCAGCACCAGCTGGGCCTGCAATGCCTGCCGGCGCTCGGCGGACCACAGCGCTACATCGCCCTGCTGCTGGTAGAACGCTTGCAGCCGCGATTGGCTGGCGGCGTCGATGTGCGGTGCCAGATGGGGGCACACCGCAGGCAGTGCCGCCAGCGCTTGTTGCAGCGGACTGGCGGAAACAATTGGCACAGGTTCCACCGGCAGCTCTTCGGCTGTCGCGACCAATGGTGCAACGAGCAGGCAAATGCTCAAGTAACATGCGTGTTTTTTGAACAATGGCTTTGCTCCAATCCACAGCGGGGGGATGTACTGTAGATGCTGACTTTTTTGTGCCGCCTCGGCTTGATCACCGTGAGCCTGGCCGCGTTGAGCAATATTGCGCTCGCCGCCAATGGCAACCCTCCTACCTTGTATAGCAGCCTGGCGCGCTCGGCTCCAGAACTCAATCCCACTGTATTGAAAAGCGCCCTGAGCGCCATGCAGTGTGCGGTCAATAATGGCGAGGAACGTTCCGAGCGCCTGGCTGTGATTGACTACTCCCAGCCTTCGACCGCCCGTCGGCTGTGGATCTTCGACCTGCGCAAAAAGACCCTGGTGCTGCGCGACCTGGTGGCCCATGGCGCCAAGTCCGGGGAAAACTTCGCCACCCAGTTCTCCAATCGCGAGGGCAGCCATCAGTCCAGCCTGGGCTTGTTCCGCACCCAGGAGAGCTATTTGGGTACCCACGGTTATTCATTGCGCATGGATGGCCTGGAGCCAGGCTTCAACGATCAGGCCCGCGACCGTGCCATCGTGATCCACGCCGCCGACTACGTCAGCCCGTTGTGGAGCAAGCGCGAAGGCCGTATCGGCCGCAGCCAGGGGTGCCCGGCCGTGCGTCCGCAGGTGGCGCGCCAGGTGGTGGACAAGCTCAAGGATGGCCAGTTCATGTTTTCCTGGTACCCGGACCAGCATTGGTTGAAGTCCTCGACGTACCTCAACTGCAAACCCCAACAGGTGGCGAGTAGTCGTACAATCCGTGGCGGATAGCCTGTCCCCACAGATAAAAGAGAGCAACGCATGCTTCTACACCAATCCACCTGGATCGAAATCGGGCAGTTTCTGGAGCGCAGCCGTACGGTGGTGATCCCCATCGGCTCCAACGAACAACACGGCCCGACCGGCCTGCTGGGCACCGACTGGATGTGCCCGGAGATCATCGCCCATGAGGCGCAGAAGAACGCCGACATCCTGATCGGCCCGACCTTCAATATCGGCATGGCCCAGCATCACCTGGGTTTTCCCGGCACCATTTCGCTGCGCCCTTCCACCTTTATTGCCGCAATTGGCGACTGGGTGCGCTCGCTGGCCGGGCATGGTTTCGACAAGATCCTGTTCCTGAACGGCCACGGCGGCAACATCGCCACGATTGAAGCCGCGTTTTCCGAGCTGTACGCCGAAGCCAGCTTCGCCCGTCGCCCGGCCGGTTTTGCCTTGAAGCTGGTGAACTGGTGGGACCTGGAAGGCGTCAACGCCCTGGCCCAGCAGCAATTCCCGGTGGGCCACGGCAGTCACGCCACGCCGTCGGAGATTGCGGTGACGCAGTGGGCCTACCCGGAGTCGATCAAATCGGCCGAGTACTCGCCACAGATCGCCAATACCGGGCCGATCCGCGAAGCCCTGGACTTCCGCGCACGCTTCCCCGACGGGCGCATGGGCTCGGACCCGGCGCTGGCGACGGTGGAGAAAGGGGGTGAGTTGGTGGCGTTGGCGGCGCAAGGTTTGGTCAAGACGGTCAACGCGTTCAGCAACGAAGCCAAGTCCTAGGCCACACACAAATCAAAAATGTGGGAGCGGGCTTGTGTGGGAGCGGGCTTGCTCGCGAAGGCGGTGTGCCAGTCGCTGAGTGTGTTCGCTGACCCACCGCCTTCGCGAGCAAGCCCGCTCCCACACAACCCCGTTCAACAGTGGGTTGGTGCTGTGCAGACTACTTGCACTCCTGCGCCACCAACTCCAACCGCGACGGCGTCAGCGTGGAAGCCAACGGCTTGCGCTCATACAGGAACACCTTGGTACCATCCTGGGTCTTGTACGCCTCCAGCACATCATCTGCCGCAATCTTGCTGGTCAACACCACTTTGGCGTGGCGCGAGTTCTGCGTGACCGTTGAGGTGATGCCGTGCTTTTCCAGCTTGGGCAGCACGCATTGGGTATAGCCTTCGGGTGTCTTGGCGGTTTGCAGGGTCAGGGTCGGAGCATTGGGAGCAGACACACAACCGGCCAGCCACAACGAAGCAAAGGCCAGGGCCGGGACGAAAAAAGAGCGCATAAAAATTCCTGGAAAAAAATCAAAAAATTCACATCAACCGGCTTGGACCAACGCCTTGAGCGATGCGTCAAACTGGCGCAAGGCCGCTTGCTGAACATCCCGCTGTTGCTCGATCTGTGCAGCAATTTCGGGCGCCGCCTTGTCATGCACCCACACCGATGGCACTTGCTTGTACACCGAGCCTTCGGCCTTGGCGATGTATTGCAGGTTCGCGTTGTAGAACCGCGCAATAAACCGTGCCTCGACCCTGTCGTTACGCTGGGTCAGCAGTTGATTATGGGTGTCGAGCATCACCACCACATCCGGGTGCGCCTGCACCAAGGCATCCAGCGTGTCATACACCGTCACCGAGACAAAGGCACCTTGCAGCGAACCCATCAGCCAATCGATGGCCAATTCCGGGTCGGAACTGTTGACGAACGCCTGGCGGATACGCTCGTCGAGGGCATCCTTGGCGCCGTTCAAGGCCATGTCGTGATAGCGTTCAAGGTAACTGAGGTTGTCGCGAGTGCTATCACTCAACAACACGCCTACCGACTGCGCGTGCTGCAGGGAGTCTACGCTAGCGTCGATGGGTAGCAAATGGCCTGTTCGCAGTTCACCGGCAATGGCGGCGTTGTTTACGGCCACAGTGCCCAGCATCAGGGCCATCAATGCCAGCTGGATAATCGTCCTCATCGCGCATTTCCTTGAACAGCGTTTCGATGGGGCAATTTTGCGCTTTTGCGCAAAAAACAGAACGTGCAATCGGTGATGGTGACTATTATCTGAACCGATAGTGCCTACATAAAAAATAGATAAGGACCCGACCATGAAGCCCCACCAGAAAACCTTCGACCGCATCCGCGAAGCCGTACTGCCGGAGTTTCGCGATCGGGTCGCCGATTACCTGGTCGATTATGAAAGCGTCTTGCAGGACGAAACGGCCGACGCCGATCAGCGTTGCGCCAGTGCCCAGCAATTGCGCGGCTACCTGCGCGGTTTGAACACCACGCGAGTGCTAGGCATGGCCGATTGGGAAGACCTGGACCGCCGCGTCGCCCAGGAATGGCTGTAATTTCTAGAGCGCAGGCCGCGGCTGGTTGACCCAAGCCTGCACCGACGGCCGTTGCCACTGGCGTTGCGCATAGGCCACCAACTCGGCGGGCACGCTGTCGCCATTGAGGATCAGGCGATTGAGCATCACGGCCAGGTCCACGTCGGCAATCGACCAGGCGCCGAACAGGTAATCCGGGTTACCCGCCAGCAGCGCTTGCGCCGCGCCGATCAACTTCTGCGCGGCGGCTTGGCCCGCAGGGGACAACGGCGGCATCTTCTGCCCGCAGAACACCACCAGCGTCGAACGCTCCTGGCGAATCGGCAGCAAATCGCTGCGCAGCCACGCCTGCACCTGCCGCGCCCGCGCGCGCTGCTTGGGGTCGGCGGGGTAAAGCGCTGGCTCGGGATAGGCCTCGTCCAGGTATTCAGTGATCGCCGACGATTCCGACAGTGCAAAGTCGCCCTCCTCCAGGGTCGGCACGCGCTGGGTCAGGGACAGCTTGGCAAAATCGGCCGTCTGGTTTTGCGCGGTGTCCAGGTCCAGGGTCAAGGTATCGAAGGCCAGGCATTTTTCCCGCAGAGCCACAAACACAGACATTGCATAGGGGCTGGTGAACAGATTGTCGACGTACAGGCGCAGTGAACGTGGGTGCATGGCAGGGCTCCTTTGATGAAAGCCCACGCTACGAGATCTGCGGCGGGAAAGACAATGGCGGGTTTTTATAGGGGTATTCCTGGCGGGAATGACCTAACCGGCGAACCCGCCCTTGTCCAAAAAAGCCTGCTCTTGCTCAGTGCTGGCGCGGGCCAATACCTTGTTGCGATGAGGGAACCGTCCAAATCGCTGGATAATCTCGGCGTGTTCCTTGGCCCAGTGGTAGGTGTTGGCGTCCAACGTCTGGTTGAGGGCCAGGGAACGCTGCTGGTCCGCGGGGTCTTCCGAATGCTCGAACGGCAGGTAGCAGAACGCACGCAAGGCGGGCTCGATCAACTGATCCCACCCGGCGTCTACCATGCGCCCGGCATACAGACGGGCCAACGGGTCCGTGGCGAACATATGGGCCGTGCCACGAAAGGCATTGCGCGGGTATTGGTCGAGCAGGATCAGCAGGGCCAGCGCGCCTTCTGCCGAGTCCAGCCAGCTTTCCAGCTCACGGCGGGCGGCTTGCAGGTGGGCGTCATGAAAGGTGTCGCGAAAGCTGGCGTCAAAGGCCTCGTCCTTGGCGAACCAACGCTGGGGGCCGGCGTTTTGCCAGAAGTCGATGACGGATTTTGGGGTGGTCATGGTGAATACCTGCGAAAGCGATTTGGCAGACGTTAGCAGAATCCAAGGCTCGACGAAGACCCCGGTGGGAGCGGGCTTGCTCGCGAATGCGGTGTGTCAGCAAAAAATGTTCTGACTGACCCACCGCATTCGCGAGCAAGCCCGCTCCCACAGTTTGATCGGTGTGAGGCTCAAAAATGGGCGATGGGCAGTTTATGTTATAGGATAACACCCAATTTCCACCCTGCCCTGCGATCCCTACCCATGCCCGACGCTGTCCCCCTACGCCAACGCCTGCTTTCCATCGACGCCCTGCGCGGCCTGGTGATCCTGTTCATGCTGCTGGATCACGTGCGCGAAACCTTCCTGCTGCACCGCCAGGTCAGCGACCCGATGAGTATCGACAGCACCGAGCCCGCGCTGTTTATCAGCCGTACCCTCGCCCACCTGTGCGCCCCGGTGTTTGTCTTGCTCACCGGGCTGTCGGCGTGGCTGTACGGCCAGAAATACCAGGGCCGCCGCGACGTGTCGGCGTTCCTGTTCAAGCGCGGGTTGTTCCTGGTGGTGCTGGAATTCACCCTGGTCAACTTCGCCTGGACCTTCCAACTGCCGCCCAGCGTGATCTACCTGCAAGTGATCTGGGCGATTGGCGTGAGCATGCTCGCCCTTGCCGCACTGGTGTGGCTGCCGCGCCCGCTGTTGTTCGCCGTGGCGATTGCGCTGATTGCCGGGCACAACCTGCTGGACGGCCTGCACTTCGCGCCTGGTTCGATGTTGCAAAATGGTTGGGCGATCCTGCATGAACGCAGTTGGATCGAGGTAGGCGACAGCCTGCGCCTGCGCATCACCTACCCGGTGTTGCCGTGGATTGGCGTGATTGCGCTGGGCTATGGCCTTGGTCCGTGGTTTGCCAATGACGTGCAGCCGGCATTGCGTCAGCGCTACTTGGCGCTGGCGGGCGTGGCGGCGTTGGTTGGGTTTGTGCTGTTGCGTGCGCTCAATGGCTACGGCGAGAAGCCTTGGCAGGCCTATGACAGCGGCGTGCAGACGCTGATGAGCTTTTTCAACGTGACCAAGTACCCGCCTTCGCTGTTGTTCCTGGCGTTGACGCTGGGGATTGGCTGGCTGCTGTTGCTCGCGTTTGAGCGTGCGGGGCATAAGCGGTGGATTGGCATGCTGGCGACGTTTGGGGCGGCGCCGATGTTCTTTTACTTGCTGCATCTGTATGTGTTGAAAGCCCTTTATGTTGCTTGTGTTGCGATGTTTGGCCTCAATCATGGCCGCTATTTTGGCGCAGACAGTATTGGCGCGATTTGGCTGGTCGCGCTGTTGTTGCCGCTGGTGCTGTATCCGCCCGTGCGTTGGTTTGCGGGGCTTAAAGCACGGCGCCGCGACCTGGCCTGGCTCAAATACCTCTGACTCGACACAGGCCAAATGTGGGAGCGGGCTTGCTCGCGAATGCGCTAGTTCAGCCAGTACATCCGGCGACTGACACTCCGTCTTCGCGAGCAAGCCCGCTCCCACATTTTGACCGTGTCCTACTCAGGAATCAGGCCAGTTCAGCACGCAGTTGACGGGCCGCCGTCACCATATGAATCAACGCCGCCTCCGTCTCCGGCCAGCCACGGGTCTTCAAGCCGCAATCCGGGTTCACCCACAAGCGCTGCGCAGGAATCCGCTTGGCCGCCTTGCGCAACAGGTTGGCCATTTCCGAGGCATCCGGCACCCGTGGCGAGTGGATGTCATACACCCCCGGGCCGATTTCGTTCGGGTAGGCGAAGGCTTCAAACGCGTCCAGCAACTCCATGTCCGACCGTGAGGTCTCGATGGTGATCACGTCGGCATCCATCGCTGCGATGCTTTCGATCACATCGTTGAACTCGCTGTAGCACATGTGCGTGTGGATCTGGGTTTCATCGCGCACACCCGAGGCGCACAGGCGGAACACTTCGGTGGCCCAGTCCAGGTAGTGCTGCCACTGCGCCTGGCGCAACGGCAACCCTTCGCGAAACGCCGCTTCGTCGATCTGCACGATCTTGATCCCGGCGGCTTCCAGGTCCACCACCTCATCGCGGATAGCCAGGGCCAGTTGCCGCGCCTGTTCTTCGCGGCTCACGTCTTCGCGAGGGAAGGACCACATCAGCATGGTCACCGGGCCGGTCAGCATGCCCTTCATCACCTTGTGGGTGAGGCCTTGGGCGTAGCGGATCCACTCCACCGTCATGGCTTTCGGTCGGCTCAGGTCGCCGAAGATCAGCGCCGGTTTCACGCAGCGCGAACCGTAGCTCTGGACCCAGCCAAAGCGGGTGAAGGCATAGCCGTCCAACTGTTCCGCGAAGTACTCGACCATGTCGTTGCGTTCGGCCTCACCGTGTACCAGCACGTCCAGACCGAGGTTTTCCTGCACCTCGACGGCGTGCTTGATCTCGCTGTGCATGGCTTCGACGTATTCGGCTTCGCTCAACTTGCCAGCCTTGTACGACTGGCGCGCCAGGCGGATCGACGCGGTCTGCGGGAACGAACCGATGGTGGTGGTCGGGAACAGCGGCAGGTTGAGGCCGGCACGTTGTTTCTCGATCCGCTGGGCGAACAGCGACTGGCGCTGGCTGTCGTTGGCCGTGATCGCGGCGACGCGGGCTTGCACGGCAGGTTTGTGGATGCGCGGCGAAGCGGCACGTGCAGCTTGCACCGCACGGCTTTGCGCCAAAGCGGCCAATACGTTGGAGGCTTCAGGTTCGTTGACCGCCTGCGCCAGCACTGCCACTTCGGCGCACTTCTGCACGGCAAACGCCAGCCAGCTTTTCAGCTCGCCATCCAGTTTGTCTTCGCGGGCCAAGTCGACCGGGCTGTGCAGCAACGAGCAGGACGGCGCGACCCACAGGCGGTCACCCAATTTGTCATGGGCGTGCTGCAAGGTAGCGAGGGCTTTTTCCAGGTCGCAGCGCCAGACGTTGCGGCCATTGACCACGCCCAGGGACAGTACCTTGTAGGCCGGCAAGCGGTCGAGAATGGTCGGGTACTGTTCCGGTGCGCGCACCAGGTCGATATGCAAACCATCCACCGGCAGGTTGGCGGCCAGGCCGAGGTTCTCTTCCAGCCCACCAAAATAAGTGGCCACAAGCTTTTTCAGCGGGTCGCGCTGGATCAGGTTGTAGGCACGCTCAAACGCGTTTTTCCAGTCTTGCGGCAGGTCCAGCACCAGGATCGGCTCGTCGATCTGCACCCACTCCACGCCCAGGTCGGCGAGGCGCTGGAAAATCTGGCCGTACAGCGGCAGCAGGCGATCGAGCAGGTCAAGCTTGTCGAAATCAGCGCCCTTGGCCTTGCCCAGCCACAGATAGGTCAACGGGCCGATCACCACCGGCTTGACGTTGTGCCCCAGTTCGCGGGCTTCCTGCACTTCTTCGAACAGTTGATCCCAGCCGAGGTGGAACTGCTGGTCGGCGCTGAATTCAGGCACCAGGTAGTGATAGTTGGTGTCGAACCATTTGGTCATTTCCTGGGCGTGGGCGCCGCCGCAGCAGCTGTCGCTGACGCCACGGGCCATGCCGAACAAGGTCTGCAGCGTGGCTTGGCCATCGGCCGGACGGAAGCGCTCGGGGATCACGCCAAACATCAGCGAGTGGGTCAGCACCTGGTCGTACCAGGCAAAATCACCGGCCGGCAGCAAATCGATGCCGGCTTGTTTTTGCAGGTCCCAGTGGGTCTTGCGCAGATCACGGCCAACGGCCCGCAAGCCGGCTTCGTCGAGCTCGCCCTTCCAGAACGCTTCCTGCGCTTTTTTCAGTTCACGATCGCGTCCAATGCGCGGAAATCCCAGGGAATGAGCGACTGCCATGACTTACAACTCCAATGTCGTTATGTATGGCAGCTATTGTCGGCACACAGCGATAGTGAGACAAACTCATATTATTCTAGATCATCACAAGATCCACTCATGTTGAGAGCCAGTGGATATAGAACGCGTGAAACATGAAATACGCACACACCGCCAGCGCCACCCCCATGCAGCGGTTGAACAGCGTAAACGCCGACGTGCCGTTGATCCGCCGCCCCAGCACTGCGCCGAGCATCGCGTAAATCCACGGCGCACCGAACGCGCCAAAGGCCAGCACCGCCGAAACCAACGCAATGGACACCCCGGTGATATGCGCTGCGGGGAGCATCACACTGGTGATCGGCAACACCGCCATGATGCCCTTGGGGTTGAGCAACTGGATCACCAGGCCGTTCCAGAACGTAAGGGTTTTGACGGGCACGGTTGAAGCCGTTTCATCCACCACCGTGCGCGCCGTGAACACTTGATAGGCGAGGTACAAGGTGTACACGCCGCCAATCAGCGAGATATACGGCAACGCCGCCTGGGAAATGATCGCCTCGCCGGTGTAGCCAAACAGCACAAACAACAACAGCATCGCGCAACCCACACCGATGAAAAACCCGGTTGAGCGGCGGAACTGGCCAGTGAGCCCGGCGTTGAGGCCCATGAAATTCACGGGGCCAGGGCTGTACATGACGCTGAAGGCGTAGAGGAAGATGTCCATGGAAAACCTGCAGTAGAGGAAGTGTGGCGAGTCTACTGAGGGGGGTTGGGGGGGTTCTTGTACGTTTGTGGTTCGCCCTTAACGGGAGCAAGCCCCCTCGTCACAGGTATAGTGCTTGTCTGCCCCTTTCAGGATCGAAACCAACATGGATGCCGTTACCCAAGGCAGTTGCCTCTGTGGCGCAGTCACGTATCAAGTCACTGCGCCGCTCAAGGCCGTCACCCACTGCCATTGCCGCAAATGTCAGAAAAGCCATGGCGCTGCGTTTGCCAGTTACGCCAGTGCGCCCCGCTCCGCCGTCAGCATCCAGGCTGTTGCAGATACGCTGAAAAGCTATGAATCCTCACCGGGTGTCACTCGCCAGTTTTGCCTGGCGTGCGGATCATCGCTGTTCTGGCAGGATGCCAACGGGCTCTATCCAGAGTGGATTTCGATTGCGCTGGGCACGCTCGACACCCCGTTTATTGCGCACAAACAGGCGCACAGCTGCATTGAATCGAAGGCGGCATGGGCTGAATGAGAACCAAGGTAGGTCTGGCAACATCTCTGCCGGCAGTGCCGCCGCCTTCGCAGCCTCGCTAAAGCTCGACAGCTCCCACAGGGGATTGGGTTTGCAGGTTAGTGCAGGTGAACACAGTTCAAAATGTGGGAGCTGGCTTGCCTGCGATGGCGGTGGGTCAGCTAAAAAAATATTGGTTGGTAGACCGCTATCGCAGGCAAGCCAGCTCCCACAGAGGGTTGATTGTTCCCACAGGGATCAGTTGTGTCTGGGGCGACCTGGTTACATCAACGGAATCGAATAATTCACAAACACCCGATTCTGGTCCTGGTCCCGCGCCACTTCGCTGCGTGACACGCCATTGCGCCACCCAAACCCGACGTTCTTGAACGTGCCACTCTGCACCACGTAGTCCAGGGCAATATCCCGCTCCCACTCGCTGGCATCGTTGCCACTGGCGGTGCGGATGTTAACGCCCTTGAGGTACATCATCGACGCCTTCAAGCCCGGCACGCCCAGTGCGGCGAAGTCATAGGCGTATTGGGCGAAGGCCGTGCGTTCACCGGCCTGGATGAAGGTCTGCACGGTACGGTCGGTGTAGAGGTACAGGCTGGAACCGCCCTCCCCTTTGTTCACCAGGCCACCCTGGTTGAGTTGGGCGAAGTTGCTGTCGTCCGACACCTGCTGGTAACCGGCGGTAATCGCGTGCGGGCCCAGGGAGTAGATGAATGCCGCACTCCAGGTGTTGTTGTCGATTTCACCGTTGCCGTTCTTGGTATAGCCGCCGAGCTTGTAACCCTCGGCACGCCCGGCGGCCGTGCTGTTTTTACCGTCGGAGGTGGTCTTGAAGTAGCGCAGGTCGGTCTTCAAGGAGCCGTAGTCACCCAGCGGCAATACGTGGATCAGCCCGGCAAAATGCTGCTGGTAATAGTCTTCGAGGTTGGCGTAGTAGTACTGGACCAACAGGTCCTTGTTCACCTGGTAGTCGGCACCGGCGTAGTTGAATTTGTTGCTTTCCTGAGTACCGCCCGCCGCTGCCAGGCCGCTGCGGTCGCTGGAGCCACGGCCGGTGGTGTGTTGCAGCTGGCCGCCGATCAGGGTCAGGTTGTCGATGTCTTTGCTGGTGATTTGCCCGCCTTCAAAGGACTGCGGCAACAGGCGGCCGTCGTTGCTGACGAGGATCGGCAGGTTCGGGCGCAGGTAGCCGTAGCGCAGTTCGCTCTTGGCAAAACGCGCCTTGGCCGTGGCGCCGCCACGGGCCCAGTTGTCGGTAGCCTTGCCGTCTTCGTTGGGGATCATAGAGCTGCCAACGTGGCGACCGGCGCCGCTGTCGAGGGTGATGCCGAGCATGCCCACCGCATCCAGGCCAAAGCCGACCGTGCCGTCGGTAAAGCCCGATTGGTAGTTGAGGATAAAGGCCTGGCCCCACTCTTCAGTCTTCGACGGTGCGGCGGTGCCGTCACGGTTGTCGTTGTTGAAGTAGAAGTTGCGCATGCTCAGGTTGGCTTTGCTGTCGCTCAGAAAATCCGCCGAAGCCAAGGGGCTCAGGGCAATGCCCAGGCCGCCGGTCAATACGCTTAACACATTCAAAGTGGCTTTCATCACAACCTCAGTCAATTAATCCATGGGCGTCATAAAACGGGTACGGCCCCGGGTAGTCCCCGAATACGCCGTTGTGGCTGATCAAACCCTGTTGCGCCTGCCAGCGATGCAACAGATAGCCCGCCGGCTCCAAATTGAAATGCGCGGGCGCCGCTTCTTGTAAATCCAGGACGATCTGGTGCGAGGTGCCGGGGCACACACAACTCATGCTGCCGCCAAAACGCCGCTGCATCGGCCGGTGCAAGTGCCCGCACAACAGGCGCTCGACCTGTGGATGGCGGGCGACCACGTGCTCCAGCGCAGCCGCGTTGATGAACGGCTCGCGGTCCATATGGCCGATGCCGCTGATAAACGGCGGGTGATGCAGGATCAGCAAGGTCGGCGCGTCAGGCCGCAGCGCCAATTGCGCATCCAGCCAGTGCAACTGGCTGTCCAGCAACTGCCCGCCGTGGCCGCCGGGGATGGTGGAATCCAGGCCGATCAGGCGCAGTGGATGGTCGTCCACCACCCAATCCAGCGGGCCGTCTGCCGAGGCCGGCAAGTAGGCGTGGTCACGGAACGCCTCGAGCAACGGCCCGCGCGTGTCGTGGTTGCCCGGCACCAGGTAGCACGGCATGTGCAGGCGCGCGAGTTCGGGGTGGAGCACGGCGTATTCATCGGCGCGGCCGAAGTCCACCAGGTCGCCGCTGATCACCACGATGTCGGGGCGCGGCTGGCTGGCATTGAGGTGGTCCACGGCACGGCGCAAGGCGCCCAGGGTGTCGACCACGCCGTAGGTGAGGCGCTGGCCGGCTTTAAGGTGCAGGTCGCTGATCTGCGCAACGAGGAACGGACGATTCAACATAGATTCTCAAGCATTCAGGGTGAACAACATGTGCGGCGCAATCGCCAGGGCAATCGGCGCGCCGACGGCGTACAACTGGTTGTCGCTGCTGTCCACCAGCAGCGGTTGCGGGGCGCCCACATCCACCAGCAGGCGGCTTTGCGCGCCCTGGAAAAACTGCGCGACGAGATGCCCGTGCAGGTGCCCTTCGCTTTCCATCACCCGCAGATGTTCCGGGCGGCAGTACAGGGTGTTGGGCAGGCTCGCTTCGTGCCACGGCAACTCGCCGCCGCAGACTTTCAGGCCATGGGCTGACGGCGCGATCACCGCAAAGGCATTGAGGTTGCCGACAAAACCGGCGACGAAGGCGTTGGCTGGCTTCTGGTAGATGTCGCGCGGGCTCGCCAACTGCGCCACCCGGCCTTGCTCCATCACCAGGATGCGATCACCGAGGGCCATGGCTTCGCCCTGGTCGTGGGTGACGAAGACCGAGGTGATGCCCAGCCCACGCAGCAACTCATTGAGCTCACTGCGCAGGCGTTCACGCAGTTGCGCATCGAGGGCGGCCAGCGGTTCATCCAGCAGCAACACCTTGGGCCGCGGTGCCAAGGCGCGGGCCAGTGCCACGCGTTGGCGCTGGCCGCCGGACAATTCATGGATGCTGCGCCGGCCGTGATCCTGCAAGCCCACCAGTTCCAGCAATTCATCGCAGCGCTGGTTGCGCTCCTGCACGGGCACGCCGCGAATCTTCAAGCCGTAGACGATATTCCCCGCCACATCCAGGTTGGGAAACAGCGCGTAATTCTGGAATACCATGCCCACATCGCGGCGTTCGATAGGCAGGCGTGTCACGTCCTGATCGCCAAAAAACACCTGGCCCACATCCGGGCGTTCCAGGCCGGCAATCAGGCGCAAGGTGGTGGTCTTGCCACACCCGGACGGGCCGAGAATCGCCAGGGTTTCGCCGCCTTCGACGGTGAGGTTCAAGTCATGCACGGCCACGGTGCCGTCGGCGAATGCCTTGCGACAGCCTTGCAGGCGGATAGTGATAGCGGTCATCGACGCTCTCCACGGGACAAACGGGCGCTGATGGCCTGCAACGCAATCAGCAGCGGCACGATCATCAGCAAAAAGATAAGGGTGTAGGCGCTGGCGATTTCCAGGCGCGCCGAGGCGTAGCTGTCGGCCAGGCCCACGGGCAAGGTCTTGGTCATCGGCGTGTGGAGCATCCAGGTCAGGTTGAATTCACCCAGGGACAAGGTCACCACCATCAGCACGCCGGCGAGAATCCCCGCGCGGCAGTTGGGCACCACCACACTGAAAAAGCGCTTGATGGGACCCGCGCCGAGGCTGGCCGCCGCCTCCTCCAGCACCGGCAATTGCTGGCGTTGCATCACCGCCATCACCGGGCGCACCAGGAACGGCAAGGTGAACAGCACATGGCCAACGAGGATGAACAACCAACTGCTGCGAAAGCCGCCGAACTGGCCGTAAGTCAGCAACAGTGCCAACGCACTGGCCAGGCCCGGCATGGCCACCGGCAGCACCATCAGTTCTTCAAAGGCGCGGCTGAAGCGATTGTTCATGCGCACCAGGGCGTAGGCCGCCGGCACGCCAATCACGCAGACGCACACCGCGCAGGCCAGAGCCAGTTGCAGCGACAGCCACACCGTCGGCGAGTAGGCCTGCCACACCTGGATCAACCAGTCGAAGGTCAGGCCGCTGGACACGCCAACGAAGAAATTGCGCGTCAGCCCGGCCAGCAACGACATCAGCACTGGCACCAACATGAAGGCGCACACCAGCAAGGTGAACAGCAGTTGCAGCACGAACAACGATGAGCGCTTCACAGGACGGTCCCCGCGTTTTTCACCAGGCGCCGGGTGAGCAGCAACACCGCCCAGGTCAGCGCGCCGAGCACCACCGACAGCGCAGCGGCGACGGCGAAGTTGGCGTAGTTGGTGAACACGTTGTAGATCGCCACCGGGGTGACATTGAGCCGTGTGCCCAAAGTAAACGCTGTGCCAAAGGCGCCCATGGACGTGGCAAAACAGATCGCCCCGCAGGAGGCCAGCGCCGGCGCCAGGCCCGGCACGATCACGTCGCACACCACGCGCCAGTGCCCGGCACCGAGGGAGTGCGCGGCTTCTTCCAGGCTGCGATCGAGGCTTTCACAGGCGGCCATCACCGTGAGGATCACCCTGGGGATCGAGAAGTACAGGTAGCCGATAAACAGCCCTGCCAACGAGTACGCAAAGATCCAGCGTTCACCGGCCAGTTGCAGGCCCAATGACGCGAACAAGCCCTGGCGCCCTGCCAACAGAATCACCAGGAAGCCCACGACCACACCGGGAAACGCCAGGGGAAAGGTCAGCAGCGCCACCAACGCCGAGCGCCCGAAAAACTGCTGGCGCGCGAGGAACACTCCGCTGATACCCCCGACCAACAACGCGGCGAGCGTGACAAACACCGCCAGCGCGCAGGTTTGCGCGAGGCTGCCCAGATACTGCGCGCTGCTGAGCACTTGCCAGTAGCCGCTGCCGTTGCTGTCGCGGCTCTCGGCACCGAGCAGCACCAGGTGCGCCAGTGGCAACAGCCAGAACGCGAGCAGCACCGCAAAGGCCGGGGCCAGCGCCCAGGCCGCCTGTTTTGCCGATGCAGCCACTTACTTGACCTCGTTCAGGTAACGGGCGGCGAAGGCTTCCTGCACAGCGGCCATTTTTTCGTAATCCACCACACCGGCACGGGCGTAGTCACTCTCGGGGAGGAACTGTGCGGCGACCTCGGCCGGCATTTCTACCGGACGCACCGGGCGCAGGTAAGCCTTGGCCCAGAGTGCCTGGCCCTGGTCGGACAGGACGAAGTCGAGGACTTTTTCCGCGTTGGCCCGGTGCGGCGCGTTGGCCACTGCGCTCATCACGTAGGGCACGCTGATGCTGCCTTCCTTGGGGATCACGAAGGCGACGTTGGCGTTGTCCTTGTAGCGCGCGCGGTAGGCGTTGAAGTCGTAGTCCACCAGGATCGGCAACTCACCGGACAGCACCCGCGCATAGGCAGTTTGCTTGGGCACGATGGGGGCGTTTTTCGCCAGCTTCTGGAAGTAGTCGATGGCTGGGGCGAAGTTGTCCAGGTCGCCGCCGAGGGCGCGGTTGATCGCCACCGCCGACACGTAGCCGACGAACGCGCTGGACGGGTCGAGATAACCGACCATGCCTTTGTATTCAGGCTTGAGCAGGTCGGCCCAGCTTTGCGGCACCGGCAGGCCGCCGAGGGCATCGACGTTGACCATGATGCCCAGGGTGCCGGAGTGGATCGCGAACCAGTGGCCGGCCGGGTCTTTCAAGCCCGCAGGGATCTGTTCGAAGCCCTTGGGCTTGTAGGTGCCGACCACCTCGGCTTTTTGCGCTTGCAGGCCGAAGGTCACGCCGTAGTAGACAACGTCGGCCACCGGTGCGGCCTTCTCGGCGACCAGTTGCGCCAGGGATTGGCCGGAGTTCTTGTTGTCCAGCGGCACCTGCACGCCGGTGCTGGCGGCGATGGCCTTGAGCTGGGTGCCCCAGTCGGCCCAGTCCGGCGGGCAGTTGTAGCAAATCGCGGTGTCGGCGGCCTGGGCCAGGCTGGCCACGCCGCACAGCAGCACGGCGGCCAGGGTTTTACTGAATGCGCGCATCAGAGCTCTCCTCACGGGGTTGAGTACTTTCACCTGGCCGGATGTGGCAAGGCAGGCAATGGGAAATCGGTTCGTTGCCGGCGATCTGTGCCAGCAGTTGGTCAATCACCGTGCTGGCGAGCAGCGCGATGGGTTGCACCACGCTGCACAGCGTCGGGTGCATCTGGGTGCCGAGGCTGATGCCGTCGAAGCCCATCACCGAGAGTTGCTCGGGGACATTCCAGGCGTTGCGGCGCAGCTCGGCGATCAGGCTGATGGCCAGGAAATCGTTGGAACACACCAGCGCGGTGGGCGCGTCGGGGCCTTGCAGAGACGGTGCGATGGCGGTGAATTCGGCTTGGGTATGGGCTGGCATCTCGATCACCGGGCGCGCGTCGAGGCCGTACTCATTCATCGCATCGCAGTAGCCGGCATAGCGCAGGCGAGCACGATCCGATTGCAGCGCAGGGCCGGCGACCATGCTGATGCGCCGGTGGCCGGCGTCCAGCAGATAGCGGGTGGCCAAGGCCATGCCGGCGCGGTTGTCCACCGACACGGCGCTGTAGTTGGGGTTGCCCGGTTGGTGATAGGCCAGCACGAACGGCGTTTGCTCGGTGTTCAGGCTGCTGAGCACCGCGTTGCTTTCGGCGTCGGTGACCGTCAGCACCAAGCCATCCACGCGTTGGCGCAGCAGCTCTTCCACCACGATGCTTTCGCGCTCGCTGTTGTAGTCGGTGGTGGCCAGCACCAGGCTGTAGCCCCGTGAGCGCGCAGCGCGTTCCATGGCCTGGAACTGCTCGGCGAACACCGGGTTGAGCAGGTTCGGCACCACCACCCCGATCAACTGGGTGGTTTGCAGGCGCAGTTGGCGGCCCAGCAGGTTGGGCCGGAACCCCAACTCACGGGCGGCGGCGAACACCTGCTCGCGGGTCGTCGGGCGCACCTGGTCCGGCGAAGCAAAGGCCCGGGCGGCGGTGGCTCGGGACACACCGGCCAGTCGGGCAACGTCTTTCAGGTCAGTCATTGTCACTCGCTTGAGATCGATCTCATTGGCGAGGACAGTAGCGGGGGAATGTGGCAGTTCGGCGGTAAGCAGATGACAGTTTGAAGGCACTTGACCTGATACACACAGATCAAAATGTGGGAGCGGGCTTGCTCGCGAAGGCGGTGTGTCAGCCAGCCTATTCGGTACTGATACACCGCATTCGCGAGCAAGCCCGCTCCCACATTGATCCAGGGTATGGCCATAGATGGTCATACTTGGCAGCTATCATTAAAAACCAAGGGCAGCAAAATCCGCCCACTAACCTTCCGATTCGCCCCAAGTGCGGGCACAATGCGTGTCCTTTTTTGGCAGGCACCGCCGCAGGCTCTCAAAAATGATCAAAACGCCGTACTACCTCATCGATAAACAGAAGCTTCTGGTCAACATGCAGAAGATTGCTTACGTGCGCGAACAGTCCGGCGCCAAGGCCCTGCTGGCGCTCAAGTGCTTTGCCACCTGGTCGGTGTTCGACCTGATGCAGCAATACATGGACGGCACCACCTCGTCGTCGCTGTACGAGCTGAAGCTGGGCCGCCAGAAGTTTGCCGGTGAAGCCCACGCCTACAGCGTGGCCTGGGCCGACGATGAAATCGAAGAGATGCTGGAGAACTGCGACAAGATCATCTTCAACTCCATCAGCCAACTGCAGCGTTTTGCCGAGCGTTCCGAAGGCAAGACCCGCGGCCTGCGTGTGAACCCGCAGGTGAGCAGCTCCGACTACCTGCTGGCCGACCCGGCACGTCCATTCAGCCGCCTGGGCGAATGGGACCCGGTGAAGATCGAAGGCGTGATCGACCAGATCAGCGGCTTCATGTTCCACAACAACTGCGAGAACGGCGATTTCAGCCTGTTCGACAAAATGCTCGGCACCATCGAAGAACGCTTCGGCGCGCTGCTGCATAAAGTCGAGTGGGTCAGCCTCGGCGGCGGCATCCACTTCACCGGCGAAGACTATGCGGTGGACGCGTTCTGCGCGCGCTTGAAAGCCTTCGCCGAGAAGTACGGCGTACAGGTCTACCTGGAACCCGGCGAAGCGGCGATCACCAACAGCGCCTCCCTGGAAGTCACCGTGCTCGACACCCTCTACAACGGCAAGAACCTCGCCGTGGTAGACAGCTCCATCGAAGCCCACCTGCTGGACCTGCTGATCTATCGCCTCAACGCCAAGCTGGCGCCAAGCGATGGCGAACACACCGTGATGGTGTGCGGCAAATCCTGCCTGGCCGGGGACATCTTCGGTGAGTACCAATTTGATCGTCCGCTGGCCATCGGCGATCGGCTGTCGTTCATCGACACCGCGGGCTACACCATGGTCAAGAAAAATTGGTTCAACGGCCTGAAAATGCCGTCCATCGTAGTGAAACAACTCGACGGTACTGTCGAAGTGGTTCGTGAATTTGGTTACGACGACTACCTGTCCAGCCTTTCGTAAGCTGGCGGATATAGGAGAAAGAAAGCAATTGAAAAAGAACGTTCTTATCATTGGTGCAGGAGGTGTCGCCAAGGTGGTGGCCCACAAGTGCGCGCAGCACAACGACGAACTCGGTCGTATTGCTATCGCGTCGCGCAACATCTCCAAATGCCAGGCCATCATCGACAGCGTCAAGGCCAAGGGTAGCCTCAAAGTACCCGCCGAAATCCAAGCCTTCGCGCTGAACGCCCTGGACGTGGAAGCGACCAAGGCCCTGATCCGCGAGACCGAATCGCAGATCGTCATCAACGTCGGTTCCTCGTTCCTCAACATGTCGGTCCTGCGTGCCTGCATCGACACGGGCGTGGCCTACCTCGACACTGCCATCCACGAAGAGCCGGGCAAGGTCTGCGAGACCCCGCCGTGGTACGGCAACTACGAGTGGAACCACCTGGAAGAGTGCAAACAGAAGAACATCACCGCCATCCTTGGCGTGGGCTTCGACCCGGGTGTCGTCAACGCGTACGCCGCGCTGGCGCAGCAACAGCATTTCGACCGCATTGATTCCATCGACATCCTCGACGTCAATGCCGGCTCCCATGGCAAATACTTCGCCACCAATTTCGACCCGGAAATCAACTTCCGCGAGTTCACCGGACAGGTGTGGAGCTGGCAGAACAGCCAGTGGACCAGCAACACCATGTTCGAAGTCAAACGCACTGATGACCTCCCGGTCGTCGGTTCGCAGAACCTGTACCTGACCGGCCACGATGAAGTGCACTCGCTGTCGAAAAACCTCGACGTGCCCAACGTGCGTTTCTGGATGAGCTTCGGCGAACACTACATCAACGTGTTCACCGTCCTGAACAAGCTCGGCCTGCTCTCCGAAAAACCGGTCACCACCGCCGAAGGCCTGGAAGTGGTGCCATTGAAACTGGTCAAGGCCGTACTGCCCGACCCGTCTTCGCTGGCGCCCGGCTACACCGGCAAGACCTGCATCGGCGACCTGGTCAAAGGCACCAAGGGCGGCAAGGCGCGTGAGGTGTTCATCTACAACGTAGCTGACCACGAAGAAGCGTTCGCCGAAACCGACAGCCAGGGCATCTCTTACACCGCCGGCGTGCCACCCGTAGCCGCCGCGCTGCTGGTTGCCCGTGGCGAGTGGGACGTGCAACGCATGGCCAACGTGGAAGAACTGCCGGCTGAGCCGTTCCTCAAGGCGCTGGACGTGATGGGCCTGCCGACGCGGATCAAGGACGAGCACGGTGATCGTGCCTGGGATGCGATTGCCTGATTAGGCGATAGCGACCCGAACAAAAAAATGCGCCCCGAGGGGCGCATTTTTTGTTGGGGGCAAACACAGTTCTCAAACCCGATGAAATTCAAAATGTGGGAGCGGGCTTGCTCGCGAATACGGTGTGTCAGCCAGCCTATTCTTTTCTGACCCTCCGCATTCGCGAGCAAGCCCGCTCCCACATTTGGATCGATGGCGACTGTTATTCCAGGTTCCGCGCCGAATTGCTCAGCGCTCTTGAGCACTGCAACAACGCCGGCGCCAACTGCCGTTCCGCATCCGCCCTGCTCCACCGACTGGTCGGCGCCACCACATGCACCGCCGCCACCGGTCGGCCATTGGCGCCCAGTACCGGCGCACCGATGGTCATGTCGCCCAGGAACAGCTCCTGGCCATTCACCGCATAGCCTTGCTCGCGCACCTGTTGCAGCGACTCCAGAATCTGCTCGACGTCCGTTAGCGTCTGGCTGGTGTGGGCAATGCGCTGGCTGCTCTCGATCAGCACCAACGCTTCATCCACCGGCAACGCGCTCAAATACGCCCGCCCCGACGCCGTGCAGTACATCGGCACCCGCGAGCCGATCGGCATATGCACCGGCACAAACCCTGAGCTAACAAACCGTGCGATGTAGGTCATGTCGTAGCCCGCAGGCTCGGTGAGGCACGAGGTCTCTCCCGTCAGCCGGGTCAACTCCGATAGAAACGGGTTGGCCACCTCGATCAACGAATGCGCATCCAGGTAACTGAAGCCCAACTCCAACACCCGGGGGGTGAGTTGGTAATGACGTGTGCGGGAGTGTTTCCGAAGGTAACCAAGGCTTTCGAGGGTAAACACCATGCGCTGGGCCGAGCTTTTGGTCATGCCGGCGGCCTCGGCCACCTCTGCAAGGCTCATGCTGCGGCGCTGTGCGCTGAATGCCTTGAGCACCGACAGGCCTTTTTCCAGGGATTGGTTGTGCAAGCTATTGCGTTCTTCGGACATGGCGAACTCGCGGTTTGGTCGATCAGGCGTGGCGATATTTCTACCGTAAATCACAAAAATAGACCACTTAATATCGCATATCGATACGAATGGTTCATTTTGTCGATTTTCTATCGCGCTATACGATTTTTTATAATCGAAATGGCACAGAGCTTGCGATTTCATCGTCAGCCGCTTGCGGTACTGACGATCCGTTTTCCTTCTGGAGTAACCCGATGAACAGTCTTTCGCCCTTGTTTCGCCGCCTCGCCTTCGCCGTATGCGCCACCCTGTGTGCCAGCGCCGTGCACGCAGAAAGTGCGTCCTCGTACAAAGTCGGTGCAACGGCCAGCGGTTCGCCGTTTACCTTCCTCGATATCAAGAGCAACAGCATTCAAGGGGTAATGGTCGATGTGGCGGAGGCCGTGGGCAAAGCAGGCGGCTTTACCAGCCAGATCGAACAGACCAACTTCGCCGCGCTGATTCCCTCCCTCACCTCCGGCAAGCTGGACTTCATTTCCGCCGGCATGCTCAAGACCGAGGAGCGCACCAAGGTCGTGGATTTCAGCGCACCGGTGTACGCCTACGGTGAAGGCCTGATCGTCAATGCCGACGACAACACCGCCTACCCAGACCTGGCCCCGCTCAAGGACCAGATCGTCGGCGTACAGGCCGGCACGGTGTTCTACGACCAACTGAACAAGCTCGGCATCTTCAAGGAAATCCGCACCTACGACTCCATCGGCGAGATGGTCCGCGACCTATCCCTGGGCCGCATCAAGGCCGCCGTGGGTGATCAGCCGGTGGTGGCCTACCAGATCCGCCAGAAGCTGTTCAAAGGCGTGAAACTGGCCACCGACTACCAGCCCACCAACGTTGGCGAAGTTTGCCTGGTAGTGCGCAAGGGCGATTCGCAAACCCTGGAGCGCCTGAACACCGCCATCGCCAGCATCAAGGCTGACGGCACCCTGGATAGCATCCTCAAGAAGTGGGGGCTTGATACCCAGGTGCGCCCATGAACCTCACCGAGTTCCTGCAAAACGCCCATGACTTCTTGCCGATCCTGCTGCAAGGCGCCTGGGTGACGATCCAGATCACCGTGCTGTCGTTCCTGCTCAGCAGTGCCATCGGCCTGGTGCTGGCGCTGCTCAAACTGTCGCCGATCCGCGCGCTGTCGTGGACGGCCAGCACCATCATCAACGTGATCCGTGGCCTGCCGATCATTGTGCAGCTGTTCTACATCTACTTCGTGCTACCGGACATGGGCGTGCACCTCACCGCGTTCTACGCAGGTGTGATCGGCATGGGCATCGCCTACTCGGCGTACCAGGCGGAGAACTTCCGCACCGGCATCATCGCCGTGGAGCAGGGCCAGCGTGAGGCCGCTGAGGCGCTGGGCATGCGCTCGGCGTTGATGATGCGCCGGGTGATCCTGCCTCAGGCGTTTCGCATCGCCCTGCCGCCCTACGGCAACACCCTGGTGATGATGCTCAAGGACTCGTCCCTGGTCTCCACCATCACCGTGGCAGAGATGACCCGCCAGGGCCAACTGATCGCCTCGTCCACCTTCCAGAACATGACCGTCTACACCCTGGTCGCCCTGCTCTACCTGCTGATGAGCCTGCCGCTGGTGTATGGCCTGCGTCGCATGGAACAGCACCTGGGCCGGAGGAAAAAAGCATGATCGAGATACGCCAACTGCAAAAACACTACGGCAGCCACCGCGTGCTGCACGGTGTTGACCTGGACGTGGCCAAGGGCGAAGTGGTGTGCCTGATCGGCCCCTCAGGCTCGGGCAAATCCACCCTGCTACGCTGCATCAACGCGCTGGAAGCCTACGATGGCGGCGCCATTACCGTGTTCGGCGAAACCGTGCAGCGCGGCAGTAAAAACGTGCACACCCTGCGCAGCCGATTGGGCATGGTGTTCCAGCGTTTCAACCTGTTCCCCCACCGTACCGTGCTGGAAAACGTGATGGAAGGCCCGGTGTACGTCAAAGGCGAACCGCCCAAGCAGGCACGCGAAGAAGCCCTGGAACTGCTGGAAAAAGTCGGCCTGAGCGCCAAGGCCGACGCCTACCCGGAACAACTCTCCGGTGGCCAGCAACAGCGGGTAGCCATCGCCCGCGCCCTGGCGATGAAACCCGAGGCCATGCTGTTCGACGAACCCACCTCGGCCCTCGACCCGGAACTGGTGGGCGACGTGCTGGCGGTAATGCGTACCCTCGCCGATGAAGGCATGACCATGATCGTGGTCACCCACGAAATGGGCTTTGCCCGCGAAGTGGCCGACCGCGTGTGCTTCCTGCACGGCGGCTACATCGTCGAAAGCGGCCCGGCCGAGCAAGTACTGGGCAACCCGCAGCAACCGCGCACCCAGGACTTCCTGCGCCGCGTACTGCACCCTACTGGCGATACGCGGAGCCTGTCATGAAGTCCTTGTGGTCAGCGACTGCGCCAGCGGCGGTGCCGACGCCAGCGTTGAGTGAGTCGGTAAAGGTGGATGTGGCGATTGTCGGCGCAGGCTATACCGGGTTGTCGACCGCGCTGCACTTGGCTGAGCGTGGCGTGAGCGTGTGCGTGCTGGAGGCCAACGAGCCGGGCTGGGGCGCGTCGGGACGCAATGGTGGGCAGGTCAACCCGACGCTTAAATACGACCCGGAACAACTGGTGCAAATGTACGGGCCGGAGCGTGCCGAACCGTTGATTTCGACCGTGTCGAATTCGGCGGACTTGGTGTTCAAGCTGATTGAAAAACACCGCATCGATTGCGCGCCGGTACGCAGGGGCTGGATGCAGGTGTCGTACACCGAAAAAGGCGTGGCCGGGTTGCACGCGCGGGCTGAGCAATGGGCTCGACGCGGTGTACCGGTGCAGTCATTGGACGCATCAGCGGTGGCCTCGCGCATGGGCAGTGAGGCGTTTGCCGGTGGTTGGCTGGATGGCCGCGCCGGCGCAATTCAACCGTTGGCCTATGCCCGTGGGTTGGTGAGTGCGGCGTTGGCAGCAGGGGTGCGCATTCATCGGCAAAGTGCGGTGACGGCGTTGCAGCGCCAGGGTTCTGGCTGGCAGCTGCAGACGGCTTCGGGTGCACAGGTCACGGCGGATCGAGTGGTGCTGGCAACCAATGGTTACAGCGGCAACCTGTGGCCGGGCATGGCGCAGAGCATCCTGGCGGCCAACAGTTTTATCGTCGCCACCAAACCGTTGAACGGGCGTGCGGCAGACAGCATTTTGCCAGGGCAGGAAACGGTTTCCACCGCACAACGGTTGTTGCTGTATTTCCGTAAAGACAGCCATGGGCGTTTGCTGATGGGGGGGCGTGGGTTGTTTAACGACCCCACTGACCCGACGGATTTCGCCCACCTTGAGCGCTCGTTGGCGTTGCTGTTCCCACAGCTAGGGCCGCTGGAATTCGAGTACCGCTGGGCCGGGCGCATCGCGATCACGCGGGACTTCATGCCCCACGTTCACGAACCTGCACCGGGTCTCACGTTAGCGTTGGGCTGCAACGGCCGAGGTATCGCACTGTGTACCAGCCTGGGCCAGCAATTGGCCGGGCGGCTTTGTGATAACAAGGCGGAGTTTGCCTACCCGGTGACGCCGTTGCAGCGTCTGCCGATGCATGGGTTGCAGCGGTTTTACATTGGGGCTGGGGTGGCGTGGTACAGCCTGTTGGATAGACTCAACATCAACTGATGTGGGAGCGGGCTTGCCCGCGATGGCGGTGCGTCAGCCACTGGAGGTGCCAGTTGATGTATCGCTATCGCAGGCAAGCCAGCTCCCACACTGGATTTTCGGTGCCCGGAGTATTTCACCTTCCACCAGGGACCAGAGCGGATGCGATCACTGCCGGCGCGTTCTGGCTGATGGTGGATCTTGTACCCAGGTAGCCGAATCCTCAAACCCCGCTAACCTTGACAGGGCGAGAGTTCAATCATCGATTGGCTTACCCCTCACCATGTGCGAAAGGATTCGTCCATGAACCTGCAAAAAACCGCGAACGGCCATCCTGCACGTATTGCCGGGCTGGTCTTCAGCACCTGCTGTTATCTGGTCTTTCTATTCACGTTTTTCTACTTGATAGGCTTCGTAGGCGGTGTCGTCGTACCCAAGCACATCAACTCTGGCCCCCTCATCGGTTGGCCTCTGGCAGTCCTGATCAACTGCTTGCTGATGCTGTTATTCGGTGCCCAGCATTCGGTGATGGCGCGTAAAAGTTTCAAGCGCTGGCTGACGACATTCGTCCCGCCCGTTGCCGAGCGCTCGACCTACGTATTGCTCAGCAGCCTGGTGCTTGTGCTGATGTTCTGGTTGTGGCGACCGATCACATTCACCGTCTGGCAGGTTGAGGCGGCTTGGGCCAGGGTGATGCTGACCAGCCTGTTCTGGCTGGGCTGGGTGGTTGTCTTTGTCGCAACGTTGCTGATAAGCCACTTCGAACTCTTTGGGCTCAAGCAGGCGATTGATCGTTGGCGTGGCACGGCACAACCGTCACCCATATTCAGAACACCGTCGCTCTACCGGATCGTTCGCCACCCCTTGTACCTAGGGTTCCTGATCGCCTTCTGGGCAACGCCACACATGACCGCCGGCCACCTGTTGTTTGCTGTGGGGCTGACAGCCTACATTTTTGTGGGTGCCTACTTTGAAGAGAAGGATCTTGAGGCGCTGTTTGGTGAGCGGTATCGGCAGTACCAGCAAGCGGTCGGCATGGTTTTACCGTGGTCGAACGCCCGGCCTACACCACGGAAAAAGACGCCTGAATCTTGATGTGGGAGCTGGCTTGCCTGCGATAGCGGTCTTCCAGTACTGGATGTGTTGGCTGACACACTGCCATCGCAGGCAAGCCAGCTCCCACATGGGATGTGCGGTGCTCGGGCTATTTCACGTGCCGCTTTATCAAAACACCGACCACCCAATCCGCTCACTCAACAACTCCAACGCCTTGATCCCCGCCAGCGAATTCCCCGCCGCATTCAACTCCGGCGACCACACGCACACCGTAAATTGCCCCGGCACCACCGCGACGATGCCGCCGCCCACGCCGCTCTTGCCCGGCAAGCCGACCCGATAGGCGAAATTCCCCGCCTCGTCATACAGCCCGCTGGTGGCCATGATCGAGTTCACCTGCTTGGTCTGGCGCGCCGTGAGGATCTGCTCGCCGCTGTGGGCACTCACGCCTTCGTTGGCCAGGAAGCTGAACGCCTTGGCCAGGTCCAGGCAGCTCATCTGCAACGCGCAGTAGTTGAAGTAGCTGTGCAGCACCGCATTCACGTCGTTATGGAAGTTGCCGAACGACTTCATCAGGTAGGCCATGGCCGCGTTGCGCGCCCCATGTTGCGCTTCTGATTCCGCAACAACACTGTCCACCAGGATCTGCGGGTTACCCGACAGGCGCCGCACAAAATCGCGCATCGACAGAATCGGCACGGCGTAACGCGACTGATTGATGTCGCAGATCACCAGCGCGCCAGCATTGATAAACGGATTGCGCGGCCGGCCGCGTTCAAATTCCAACTGCACCAGCGAGTTGAAGGGCTGCCCGGAAGGTTCGTGGCCCAAGCGTTCCCAGATGGTTTCGCCACCGTGGTCGATGGCCTGCACCAGGCTGAACACCTTGGAAATGCTCTGCACCGAAAACAACGTGTCGGCGTCGCCGGCACAGTAGGCGGCACCGTCGTTGCCGTACACGGCGATCCCCAATTGATCGGCCGGCACATCGGCCAGCGCGGGGATGTAGTCGGCCACTTTGCCGAGGCCGATCAATGGACGAACTTCGTCAAGGATCGACTCCAGCAACGCCTGCATGTCTTGTCCTGTCATCTGTCTTGGAATCGGTGATAAGCGGGGCGCGGAGGATACCTGATCTCAATGTGGCGAGGGAGCTTGCCCCCGCCCCACAACTGAGTATTTCCAGGCATTAGAAATGCGCCACATCCGACACCTGGTCATCCAGCACATCTCGCGCCAGCGCCCAGGCGCGGTCCTTGGACTCCACCACCAACAGCGGATAACCCCAGGCCTTGCCGAACATCACGGCAAACGGTTTGAGCGCCAGGCGCTGAGCGGCGCTCGGTTCCACCTGGATCATGCCTTTGACGTACGCACGCAACGCCGGCTTGTTTTTCTTCATCCAGATCGAGGCTTGCTTGCGCTCTTCATGGGCGTGCTCGTGATTGTTTTCGTCCACGGATTTTTCGTGCAGCAGCACGAAGGCTTGTTGACGGGCCAACAGGCCTTCGAAGACCACGAAGGCATCTTCCGGCCCGCCTTCGTTAGGGGCGTCGAAGAAGATTTTGACCACTGGGAAGGTTGTGCTGTCGAGTCGCATGGCAAAGCTCCTTAATGAGAGTGACTCTCACTATAAGAGACAAACCCCTGGACGGCATTGCACAGAATAGCCAGACTATTTCGCAATTCAGCCAAGTTGCGTCCACACCATGAAACACCACCGACTCGACCTGTATCACCCGATGATGGCCGAGGACGCCGACGTCTTCCCACGCGCCGTGGTGGCCGTGGGTGCCAGCAGCCACTCGGACACCTGGGAACATGCCCAGCACGCCCATCGCAAAGGCCAGTTGATGTACACCCTGCGCGGGATCATCCACTGTGAAATCGAAGCGGGCATCTGGATCGTGCCGCCGCAATGTGCACTATGGATTCCCGGCGGGACGTTCCATGCGGCGCGTGGTTCTGGCGAGGCGCAGGTCTATTGCCTGCTGATCGACCCCGAAGCCGCCCGCGCCCTGCCTGCGCAATGCTGCACTCTGGGCGTGTCAGGCCTGCTGCACGAGCTGATCAGCAAGGCCGTAGGCTTCCCGCAACTGTATGAAGAGGACGGCGCTCAGGGCCGCTTGATCAGCACACTGCTGGATGAACTGGCCGCCGCGCCCATCGAAGCCCTGCACCTGCCCATGCCGCAAGACCCGCGGCTGCGGCGCCTGGCCGACAGCCTGCTGGCCGAGCCGACCGACAAGGCCACCCTCGGCCAATGGGCCGTGCGCATCGGCATGAGCGAGCGCAGCATGACGCGGCTGTTGCTGGAAGAACTGGGCCTGAGTTTTGGCCGTTGGCGCCGGCAGTTGCACGTGATCCTGTCCCTGCAACGACTGGCCAAGGGCGACAGCGTGCAGCGCGTAGCCCTGGACCTGGGTTATGAGAACGCCAGTGGTTTCATCACCATGTTCCGCAAGGCCGTGGGCCAGCCACCGGCGCGTTACCTGGCGGACCGCATGGGCACCACCGGCAATGCCGCACAGCCCGGTATTGCGATGACCGACGCGCCGGACTAAGGCGCGGCGGCGTGGCAATCAAGCGTGGGCAAATCGGCGCAATGTTGCCTGCGCCAACCCCACGGTCGGGGCACTCACTTCCACCCCAAGCAACCCCAGCAACCGCGCACGAATCGCCTGGAAACCCTCCTGCCCCGGATCCCGCGCACGCGGCAGATCAATCTTCAACTGCTCGGCAATCTTGCCGTTCTCCAGCACGATCACGCGATCCGCCAGCAAAATCGCTTCATCCACATCGTGGGTCACCAGCAATACGGCCGGCGTGTGTTTGCGCCACAGTTCGATGATCAGGCGATGCATCTTGATGCGGGTCAGGGCATCCAGCGCGGCGAAGGGTTCATCCAGCAGCAGCAACTTGGGCTCACGCACCAGCCCCCGCGCCAGGGCCACGCGCTGGGCTTCGCCGCCGGACAGTGTGGCTGGGTAGGCATCGAGACGATGGGCCAGGCCGACTTCGGTCAGGGCCTGCACGGCGCGCGCCTTGGCGTCGGCAACGTGCAGGCCGAGCACGACGTTTTTCCACGCGCGCTTCCACGGCATCAGGCGCGGTTCCTGGAACACCGCCGCGCGTGCCTTGGGCACCCGCAGTTGGCCGCTGTCGATACTGTCGAGCCCGGCCAGGCTGCGCAGCAAGGTGGTCTTGCCCGAGCCGCTGGCGCCGAGCAAGGCGACGAATTCGCCGGGCGCGATGTCCAGGTCCAGGCCGTCGATCACCCGTTGCTGGCCGAATTGACGGACGACATTGCGCAGTTGTACGGGCGCTTCAATGAACGACATATCAATTCCTCACAAAAGATGGGCGCCAGGCCAGCGCAAAACGTTCGAGGGTGCGGATCACGCCGTCGATCAACAGGCCGAGCACGCTGTAGATCAGCAGGCAGATGACGATCACGTCGGTACGCATAAAGTCCCGCGCATCACCGGCCAGAAAGCCGATGCCCGCTGTGGTGTTGATCTGCTCGACAAACACCAGCGCCAGCCAGGAAATGCCTAGGGCATAACGCAAGCCGACAAAAAACGACGGCAACGAACCCGGCAGAATCACATGCCAGATCAGCTCGCGGCGGTTGAGGCCGAGGGTGTTGGCGGCCTCGATCAACTTGGGATCGATATTGCGGATGCCGGCAAACAGGTTGAGGTACACCGGAAAGGTGGTGCCGGTGACGATCAGCGCAATCTTGGTGAACTCGCCAATGCCGAACCACAGGATAAACAGCGGCACCAACGCCAGGGACGGGATGGTGCGCAGCATCTGCATCGGCGAGTCGAGGATCACTTCACCGCGCCGCGACAGGCCGCTGACCAGCGCCGCCGCCACGCCAATGCTCACGCCAATACCCAGGCCGAACAACGCACGCTGCAAGGACACCAGCAGGTGCTTGCCCAGTTCCCCGGACACGATCATCGCCCACAGCGTGCCGCCGATCTGCGACGGCGCGGCGATCACCCGTGCAGGAATCCAGCCCGCCTGTGAGGCCAGCTCCCACAGCAGTAGCAGCACGACGGGGCTGAGCAAGCGCAACACGGCGTCCGGCGTGCGCCAGCGGCGCTTGGCGGCGGGTTGAACAGCGCGTTTGTTGATGGTGAGCGTCTCGGTCATCGGGCTGGCTTCCTTGGAAAGACTCGACCCCATGCTAAGCGCATAAAAAACCGTGGTGAAAGTCTTTCGAGGAATAACCTAATGCACACAAAATGCAAATTACTGATACATAAATCAATTTATGATTCTACATTTTAATAATTAGGTTAGAACCAAACGGCATTTTACAGCCCCGCCCCCTGCCCCTACCTTGGACGCGAATAACCGACCCCCTGCCCGGTGGAGGTGACCATCCCGCACCAGACAAGGACAGACCATGAGCATTGAATTCATCGGCTACATTGGCGGCCATCACGCCTCCGAGATCCACCCGCGCAGCGGCCCTACCCTGCAACCGGACTACGTCGAAACCGTGGCCCGCGCCCACGAAGAGGCCGGTTTCGACCGCGCCCTGGTGGCGTTCCATTCCAACAGCCCGGACAGCACGCTGATCGCTTCCCACGCCGCCAGCGTGACAAAGAAGCTGCAATTTCTGATCGCCCATCGCCCGGGCTTCGCCCAACCGACATTGGCCGCACGCCAGTTCACCACGCTGGATGTGTTCAACGGTGGGCGCACGGCGGTGCATATCATTACCGGCGGCGATGACCGCGAATTGCGCGCCGATGGCAGCCATATCGGCAAGGACGAACGCTACGCCCGCACCGACGAATACCTGAGCGTGGTGCGCCAGGAATGGACCAGCGAGCAGCCGTTCGATTTCGCCGGCACCTACTACCAGGTCGAAGGCGCGCACTCCACGGTGAAATCGCCGCAACAGCCGCATATCCCGCTGTACTTCGGCGGTTCGTCAGCGGCGGCCATCGCCGTGGCCGGCAAGCATGCCGACGTGTACGCGCTGTGGGGTGAGACCTACGAGCAAGTGCGCGAGATCGTCACCCAGGTGCGCGCCGAGGCGGCCAAGCACGGGCGCACGATTCGCTTCAGCTTGTCGCTGCGACCGATCCTCGCCGAAACCGAAGAACTGGCGTGGGCACGCGCCGACAGCATCTTGCAGCAGGCCACTGCGCTGGCAGAAAAGAATGGCTTTGTGCGCCGCGAACCGCCGAACGAAGGCTCGCGCCGCTTGCTCGCCGCCGCCGCGCAAGGCTCGCGCCTGGACAAGCGCCTGTGGACCGGGATAGCCGGGCTGCTGGGCGCGCAGGGCAACTCCACGTCGCTGGTGGGGACGGCTGAGCAAGTCGCCGAGGCGTTGGTGGATTACTACGACCTGGGAATCACCACGTTCCTGATTCGTGGGTTTGATCCGCTGAACGATGCGATTGATTACGGCAAACGCCTGATCCCCCTCACCCGCCAATTGATCGCTGAACGCGAACAGGCTCAGCAAGTCGCGTAATCCTGTGAAGATCGTTCCCACGCTCTGCGTGGGAATGCCGCCAGTGACGCTCTGCGTCACGCCTTCAAGAACGGACGCGGAGCGTCCAGAGATGCGTTCCCACGCAGAGCGTGGGAACGATCAGTACCGAGGATCAGTTTTTGTAGTCGGTATCGGTACGCTCCAACTGCCGGATCAACGCATTCCAATGCCGCGCCACACCCGGCCCATCACCGCTGGCAAACACCTTGGCCTGTTGCTCAACCTTTTCCACCACCTCTTTGGGCGGGAAGATCAACTCCGCATTCCCCGCCGCCTGCGCCGCGACCTGGATATTGCACGCACGCTCCAGCTGCTGCAGTTGCTGAAACGCATGCTCGACACTCACACCCGCCGTCAACAGCCCGTGGTTGCGCAGGATCATCACGCTTTTGTCACCCAGGTCCGCCACCAACCGCTCACGCTCGTCCAGGTCCAGGGCCACGCCCTCGTAACCGTGGTACGCCACGCGCCCGGAGAAACCGATGGAATGCTGGGAGATCGGCAGCAAGCCGTCCTTCTGCGCCGACACCGCAATGCCGTCACGGGTGTGGGTGTGCAACACCGCTTGCAGGTCATGGCGTGCGCCGTGGATGGCGCTGTGGATCACATAACCTGCGTAGTTGATGCCCAGGCCGGTGGGGTCATCGACGATGGTGCCGTCGAGGTCGACCTTGACCAGGTTGGAGGCGTTGATTTCATCGAACAACAAACCAAAGGCGTTGATCAGGAAATGCTCGTCCGGGCCCGGCACGCGGGCGGAGAAGTGGGTGTAGATGTGGTCGGTCCACTTGTACAAGGCCGCCAGGCGATACGCGGCGGCCAGCTTGACGCGCACTTCCCATTCTTCCGGGGTAACGCGCTGGCGGACATTAGTGGAAACGCTGGAAATCGAGGTGACGCTGCTCATGGCAAAACTTCCTGGATGGCCTTAATGACTTCCAGGCAAGCCTAGGGGATGGATAAAAATAATAAAAAGCACATTTTAATCTAAGCTAATTATTATTTTTTTTCATAACCACTGATCGCACCCACGCTCCGCGTGGGAGTGCCGCCAGGGACGCTCTGCGTCCCAAAAGCGGACGCGGAGCGTCCGGCGAGGCATTCCCACGCGGAGCGTGGGAACGATCACTGCAGGGGTTATGCGGCGTCGCGGATCTTGTGCAGCGACGCCGCCACCAACTTGCCAAACGCATCCACCGGCCCCTGCAAGTTGCCCAAAAAGTGCGGATAGATCAGCCACAAATCCATCACCGGCTTGAAGTCCTTGAGCGGCATCACCGCCAGTTGCTCGCGATGGGCGCTACGCTCCAGCAGCGGCCGCGGCACCAGGCCCAGCCCCAGGCCATCGGCGACCAGGCCCAATTGCAACTCGGTGCCAAACGTCTCCAGGTTCACCCGCAAGGCCAGGCCCTGATCGGACAAGGTGCGCTGCAACCCCGCACGGAAGCCGCAGCCATCCGGGTTGAGAATCCAGCCGTCCTGGTACACATCCGCCAGCTTGCACGGCTTCTTCGGCAACTGCGCCTTGGCACACACCACCACCAACTCCATCTTGCCGATGGACTCGCCGACGATGTTATCGGGGAATATCTTGCCCGCCGGGAACAACGCCGCCGCCGCGTCCAACTCGCCGCGCTCGATCTTGCCCACCAGTTGGCTGCCCCAGCCGGTGGCGACCTGGGCGCGCAGGTCGGCGTATTCGGTGCGCAGGTGCTTGAGGGCATCCAGCAGCACCACGTCGCCGATGGTCTGCGGCACACCCAGGCGCAGCAGGCCGGTGGGCGGTGCGTCGGTGGCCACCAGTTCACGCAGGGCATCCATCTCGCGCAGGATCAGCCGGCATTGTTCATACACGCGGGTGCCGATCAAAGTGGGTTTGAGCGGCTTGGTGTTGCGGTCGAACAACTCCACCCCCAGCGCCTGCTCGAAGTTCTGCACGCGACGGGTGATGGCGGGCTGGGTCAGTTGCAATGATTCGGCGGCATGGCTGATGGACTGGCAACGAATCACTTCGACAAAGGCGTCTATATCGTCAATTTTCATTTGGGCCGCACATAGAGAACAGTCAATAAGATGTGTGCGAAGCATAGTTGCAGGATTGCTATCTGAATAGTCCGTGCTGTGATCGATAACGTCTAAGCCTAGTCGGAGCGGTTCTAAATTACCTTCAGCTATAAGCTAATCATTAAAAAATAGCATATTAACTACAAACATTATGCTTAGATAAGCTTAACCGACAGCGACTGATGGAATTGCCATGACCCAGGCCAAGCACCCCGAAAGACTCAGAGCCTTTATTGGCGCCCTGGCGGAACTGATCGACGGCAACCCACGCGAAGGCGACCTGTTGCACCGTGGCGGCAAGCTGTTGGCGCAACTGGTCAGCCATGACGACTGGCTCCCCGATGAATTCGCCCAACCCAACCCCGAGCGTTACCAGCAATTCCTGCTGCATGCCGATTCGCGCCAGCGCTTCAGCATCGTCAGCTTTGTGTGGGGGCCTGGGCAACGCACGCCGATTCATGACCATCGGGTGTGGGGGCTGATCGGCATGCTGCGCGGCGCAGAACTTTCCCAAGGTTTTGCACGCGCCCCCGACGGCAGCCTGACGGCCGAAGGCAAGCCGATTGAATTGGTGCCGGGCCAGGTTGAAGCGGTGTCGCCCAAGGTCGGTGACATCCATCAAGTGAGCAATGCCCACAGCGACCAGGTGTCCATCAGCATCCATGTGTACGGCGCCAATATCGGTGCGGTGCATCGCGCGGTGTACCAGCCCGACGGCAGCGAGAAACTGTTTATCTCCGGTTATTCCAATGCCTTCCTCCCGAATATCTGGGATTTGTCCAAAGAAAAGAGCCCTGCCCTATGAGCACCGTATCGACCCAAAGCTTCGCCCAGATCCGCCAGGCCCTGTTGGACCGTCACGAAGTCGCCCTGATCGATGTGCGCGAAGAAGCGCCGTTCGCCGAATCCCACCCGTTGTTTGCCGCCAACATCCCGCTGTCCAAGCTGGAGCTGGAGGTGTATTCGCGCATTCCACGCCGTGATACCCAGGTCACCGTGTACGACAATGGCGAAGGCCTCGCTGCCCGCGCCGCCGAGCGCCTGGTCGTGCTGGGCTACACCCAGGTCAGCCTGCTGGAAGGTGGCCTGGACGGTTGGCGCCAGGCCGGTGGCGAGCTGTTTATCGACGTCAACGTACCGAGCAAGGCCTTTGGCGAGCTGGTGGAAAGCGAGCGTCACACGCCATCCCTTGCCGCCGAGGAAGTGCAGGCGCTGCTCGACAGCCAGGCCGACGTGGTGGTGCTCGACGCCCGCCGCTTCGACGAATACCAGACCATGAGCATCCCCACCGGCATCAGCGTGCCCGGGGCTGAATTGGTCCTGCGTGCCCGTGAACTGGCGCCCGATCCGGCCACCCGGATCATCGTCAACTGCGCCGGACGCACCCGCAGCATCATCGGCACGCAGTCACTGATCAACGCCGGCGTGGCCAACCCGGTGTCAGCGTTGCGCAACGGCACTATCGGCTGGACGTTGGCCGGGCAAAAACTCGCCCACGGCCAATCTCGCCGCTTTGCACCGACCTCGGAAGAACATCGCCAAGTCGCCGCCGCGGATGCACGCCGCGTTGCCGACAAGGCCCGCGTCGGCCGTGCCAGCCTCGCCGACCTCGCACGCTGGCAGCAGGAAGCACAGCGCACCACCTACCTGTTCGACGTGCGCACCCCGGAAGAATTCGAAGCCGGCCACCTGCCGGGCGCGCGTTCGACGCCGGGCGGCCAACTGGTGCAGGAAACCGACCATGTGGCCAGCGTGCGCGGTGCGCGCATTGTGCTGGCGGATGACGATGGTGTGCGCGCCAATATGTCGGCCTCCTGGCTCGCGCAACTGGGTTGGGAGGTGCATGTGCTGGACGGCCTGCAAGCGGCGCAGTTCAGCGAGCCAGGCGCGTGGGTCGCCCCCGTGCCCGCCCCGCCGCAAGCCGAGTTGATCAGCCCGCACACCCTCGCCGAGTGGCTGGCCCATGGCGATACCGTGGTGCTGGATTTCACCGCCAGCGCCAACTACGTCAAGCGCCATATCCCCGGCGCCTGGTGGGCCCTGCGCGCGCAACTGCCCGCCGCCCTGGCCAAGGCCCCCGCCGCCGAGCGCTATGTGTTGACCTGCGGCAGCAGCCAACTGGCGCGCCTCGCGGTAGCGGAGGTTGAAGCCATCACCGGCAAACAAGTGTTCCTGCTGCAAGACGGCACCGCTGGCTGGATCAACGCCCAACTGCCGCTGGAAGAAGGTGAAAGCCACCTCGCCTCGCCGCGCATCGACCGCTATCGCCGCCCGTACGAAGGCACCGACAACCCCAAGGAAGCCATGCAGGCGTACCTGGACTGGGAATTCGGCCTGGTGGCCCAACTGGCCCGCGACGGCACCCACGGTTTCTACGTGATCTGACCCACCCCGATCCACCTGCACCCACACCGGGTGCAGGCCCCACATCCGACCCCTCTCCAGGCGGAGGCTGAACCCACACACGAGAGGACACGCGCATGACCCTGCACATCACCCGCCTGGAACCCACCATCGGCACCGAAATCGCCGGTATCGACCTGCGCCAGCCGCTGACCCCAGCCTTGCGCGACGAACTGCGCCAGTTGCTGCTCACGCACAAGGTGCTGTTCTTCCGCGACCAGGCCATCGACACCGAACAGCAAATTGCCTTCGCCAAGGAATTCGGCGAGCTGTACGTGCACCCCACCACCCAACAGAACGACCCGAGCCTGCCCCAGGCGCACCTGATCGAAGCCCAGGACGAACGTAAACTCTATGGCCCGCGCATCAGCGGCCGTTGGCACACCGACACCAGCTGGCTGCTGCAACCCACCCTCGGCGCGGTACTGCGCGCGGTGGACTTGCCCGACGTCGGCGGCGACACCCTGTGGGCCGATGCCGGCGCGGTGTATCGCGCCCTGCCCGATGAGCTGCGCGCCGAGATCGACCACCTGCACGTGGTGCACGACTTCAAGAAGTCCCTGGACAAGGTGGGCTACGACTACCCGATCCTCGCCCACCCGCTGGTGCGCACCCACCCGGAAACCGGTGAAGACGGGCTGTTCATCAACTTCTCGCAAAACCCCTCGGTGATCGGCTGGACGCCGCAGCAAAGCAAGCAATTGATCGACCGCCTGCTGCTGGAATTCAACAAGCCGGAGCACCAGGTACGCTTCAAATGGCGCCCCGGTTCGGTGGCGTTCTGGGACAACCGTTCGACCCTGCACTACCCCGTCTACAACTACGGCGACTACCCACGCCGCATGGAGCGGGTGCTGATTGCCTATGACGATATTCCGCATCGGGTAAGAGCGGCCGTTGCTGCCTGACCCCCACTCCCAAACCCAACACAGATCCAATGTGGAAGAGGCTTGTGTGGGAGCGGGCTTGCTCGCGAAGGCGGTGTATCAGTGACAGATGGATTGACTGACCCACCGCCTTCGCGAGCAAGCCCGCTCCCACACAAGCCCACTTCCACAGGGGATTTGCGGTGCTTTCTCGTCTTCTGGAATCAGCCCCATGCCTGCATCCCGCTTTCACTACTGCGCAGCCGCCCTCAGCCTGCTCGCCATCCACACACCGGCCCAGGCCGAAGCCCCCGACAAAACCCTCGGCACCGTGGTCGTCACCGGCAACCGTGGCAACCAGGCGCGCACCATCGCCGACAGCCCCTCGCCCATCGACGTGATCAGCGCCGAACAACTGCAAGCCAGCGGCAAGGTCGGCCTCAAGGAACTGCTGGCGCGCCTGCTGCCGTCCTTCAACCTGCCGGCGATCAACGGCGGCGGCACCTCATGGTCGGTGCGCGGGGTGACCATGCGTGGTCTCTCGGGCGACCAGGTGCTGGTGCTGGTCAACGGCAAGCGCCGCCACAACACGGCGCTGATCAACAACCTCGCGCGCATCGGCACGGCGGCGGTGCCGGTCAACCTGGACTTGATCCCGGTTTCGGCCATCGACCATATCGAAGTGCTGCGTGACGGCGCCTCCGCGCAATATGGCTCGGATGCAATTGCCGGGGTGATCAATATCATCCTCAAGGAAAACGACAGCGGCGGCAGCGCCGAAACCTCCTTCGGCCGCTACGGCGCGGGCGACGGCGACACCGTGCACCAGACCGTCAACTACGGCCTGCCGCTGCCCAACGACGGCTTCGCCAACCTGGCGCTGGACGTCAAGGAACAAGAGCCGTTCAACCGCACCGGCAGCGCCACCGGCCGGCTCTATGGCACCGCCGCCAACCCCGACAGCCGCGACCAGACCGCCAACCGCCACGGCTGGAACCCCAGCTACGGCCTGGGCCGCGAGAAGGTCACCAACGCCAGCTACAACCTCGAACTGCCGTTGCAGGACGACCTCAAGTTCTACTCGTTTTCCACCGCCAGCTACATGGAAACCACCAAGGTCACCGGCAACTATCGCCCCAACGAAATCACCGCGCTCGCCGGCGACCCGAACACGCCCTACCCCGACGGCATCCACGCGCAACGGCGCAACCGCACCAAGGATTTTCAGGTCGCCGGTGGCTTCAAGGGCCTGGTCGGCGGCTGGGACTACGACATCAGCTCCACCTGGGGCGAAGACGATTCCACCCTGAACGCCAACAACACGCTGAACCCGTCCTGGGGCCCGACCAGCCCGACCTCGTTCAACCTGGCCTCGCAGATCTTCGACCAGTGGACCAACAACCTCGACCTCAGCCGCACCTTCGACATCGGCCTCAGCCACCCCCTGCAAACCGCGTTCGGCTTTGAATACCGCTGGGAGAAATACCAGATCGAAGCCGGCGACTACGCGTCCTATACGCCCGGCAACTACGTGCTACCCAGCGGCCCGTTCGCCGGGCAAACGCCGCTGCCGGGGCTGGCCTCCTACAACGGCACCAGCACGGCGGATGCCGGCGAGATCAGCCGCAGCAACGTCGCCAGCTATGTTGACCTGGGCCTGGACGTGACCGACCGCTGGTACGTCGGCGCCGCCGCCCGCTACGAGCGCTACACCCAGGACATCGGCAGCACCTGGAGCGGCAAATTGTCGACGCGCTTCAAGCTCACGCCGGAGTTCGCCCTGCGCGGCACGATCAACAATGGCTTTCGTGCGCCGTCGCTGGCGCAGACGATCTATGCCTCTTCCACCTTCACCTCCGGTGGCGTGGTCAATGGCCAACAGGTCTCGGTGCCGGTCAAGGTGCTGCCGGTGGACACGCCTGAAGCGCAAGCGTTGGGCGCGGAAAAACTCAAGCCGGAAAAGTCCCTGAATTACAGCTTTGGTTTCACTTACGAGCCCACGCAGAACTACCGCCTGACCACCGACCTGTACCAGATCGGCATCCGCGACCGCATCGTCTCCACCAGCCTGCTCGGCGGCCCAGCGGTGTCCCAGGTGCTGGTCGCCAACGGCCTGTCGCCGGGCCTGTACGCGCAGTACTACACCAACGCCGTCGACACCCGCACCCGGGGCGTCGACATCATCAACGAGTACCGCCAGCAGCTCGATCAGTACGGCCAAGTGCGCTGGAGCCTGGCCTATAACTGGAACCAGACCAAGATCGAAAAACTCCAGGACACCCCGCCCGCACTCGCTGGCCTGGGCTCCAACTATCAGATCTTCGACCGGCGCCTGCAAAAAGACCTGACCGTTGCCACGCCGCAATCCAAGCTGATCCTGGCGGCCAACTGGAAAGTCAGCGCCTACACCCTGAACCTGGCCCTGACCCGCTTCGGCAGCTACACCGAAGGCGACAACAATCCGATCAACGACCGCAAATTCAGCGCCAAGTGGATCAGCGACGTGGACGCTGCCTACGACATCAACAAACACTTCACCGTGGCCCTGGGCGCCAACAACCTGTTCAACGTGTACCCGGACAAAAAAGGCATCAAGGACTGGGCCGGAGGCTATGAATACGGGCAGTTCTCGCCGTTCGGCTTTGGCGGTGCGTATTACTACACACGCCTGGCGTACAACTTCTGAGGCCCCGACATGACTGAATTGAGCTGCGATGTATTGATCGTCGGCGGCGGCCTGGCGGGCACCTGGGCCGCCATTTCGGCGGCACGCGAAGGGGTCAGGGTGATCTTGGTGGACAAGGGTTACTGCGGCACCAGCGGCGTCACCGCCACCGCCGGCCCCGGCCACTGGTGGGTGCCGCCCGGCGCACGCGAAGCCGCCATCGACAAGCGCCTGGGCACGGCTTATGGCCTGGCCGATGCGCGCTGGATGGCCCGCGCCATCGACACCACCTGGACCAGCCTGCCGGGCCTTGGCGACTACTACGCCTTCCCGCAAAACGAACACGGCGAAACCCAATACCGTGGCCTGCGCGGCCCGGAATACCTGCGCGGCCTGCGCCGCCGCGTGCTCGACAGCGGCGTGACGATCCTCGACCACCACCCCGCCCTGGAACTGCTGCGCGACGACCACGGCCGCGTGGCTGGTGCCCGTGGCTGGCGGCGCCAGGCCGGTGGCGACTGGTTGATCCGCGCCGGTGCGGTGGTGTTGGCCACCGGCGGTTGCGCATTCCTCTCGCGCCTGCTGGGCAACCACACCAACACCGGCGACGGCTACCTGATGGCCGCCGAAGCCGGCGCCGAACTGTCAGGCATGGAGTTCTCCAACTACTACTGCATCGCCGCGGCGGGCAGCAGCATGACCCGTTCGATGGTGTACAGCTTTGGCGACTACTTCGACGCGGCGGATCGGCCCTTGGATATCAGTGGCGGCCCGACGTTTACCGAGGACTTGGCCAGGGCGCTGCTCAACGGCCCGGTGTATTGCCGCTTGAACCGGGTGCCCGCGGACATTCGTGTGCAACTGCCGAGCATCCAGCCCAACCTGATGCTGCCGTTTGATCGGCGCGGGCTGGATCCGTATCGCCAGCGGTTTGCGGTGACCCTGCATCCCGAAGGCACCATTCGCGGCGTGGGTGGTTTGCGCCTGCTCGACGATGACTGCCAGACCAGCGTGCCCGGCGTCTTCGCCGCCGGTGATGCGGCCAGCCGTGAGCCGATTGCCGGCGCCACATCGGGTGGCGGCGCGCAGAACTCGGCGTGGGCGTTGTCCACCGGGCAATGGGCCGGACGTGGCGCGGCACGGTTGGCGCGGCTGACGCCGGCGTATCACGGCGCACTGCGCGGGTTCGATGGCGCTGCGGGGGGCGGTGCAGAACTGATCCAACGTATCCAGGCTGAAGTCCATCCACTGGACAAAAACCTGTTCCGCAGCGGCGAGCAGTTGGACCGCTCGCTACGCGAACTCGACAACATCTGGGATCAGGTGCGCAGCGCACAGTCTGGCACCAACCCCCTGCGCGCCCGCGAAACCGCCGCCATGGCCGCCACCGCACGCTGGTGCTACACCGCCGCTGCGTTGCGCAAGGAGAGCCGCGGCATGCACCAGCGCAGCGATACGCCGCAGCAAAGCGCGCGGTATGACGCGCATTTGCGCGTGTCCGGTGTGGACCTAGTACAGGCGCGCTTCGACCCCATTTCCCCAGGCTGATGACACCCCTTGTGGCGAGGGAGCTTGCTCCCGCTGGAGTGCGCAGCGCTCCCAAAAAGCCGGCTCCAGCTGCGCTGTCGAGCGGGAGCAAGCTCCCTCGCCACAGGTAATTCATACACAAGAGGTACCGACATGATTGAACTGATCTACTCCGACCTGTGCAACGGCTGCGGCCAATGCATCACCGTGTGCCCCACCAACGTGCTGGCCTCTGACGTGCAGGGCAAACCCGTGATCGCCGAGCAACTGGCCTGCCAGACCTGCTTCATGTGCGAACTGTATTGCAGCAGTGACGCGCTCTACGTCGACCCGGACGCCGAACACCTGCGTCATCCCGACCCAGTGGCAGTGCGTGAGGCCGGGTTACTCGGGCAATACCGCCGCGACTCGGGGTGGGATGAATGGGCGGATGATCCCAGGCATCAGAATGAGCATTGGCGTATGGATGGGATTTTTGCGTTGGCGCGGGGGGTGGGCGGCACCCTGAAAGTATGACGCCGGCCTCAAACACGTTGATCGATATAGGGCGATTGAAAAACTTCAAAATTCAACCGGCTTTTCTCTCGAGGAAAGCAAGGATCCGCATTAATGTCTGATATCAGACGAATTTACGCAGAAGGTTCAGGTTTGGGCTCATTGGAAAGCTTGTGCTTATTATTTTGGAAGAATGCGCTCCACACTAACCGATCCGGTGGCGATTGCGATCAGACCAAAGGGTCATTTCCAATGGGGCAAATGCTGCGAGATTCCTGCCCAATCGCTTAGTTCAGGTAGTCCATTCGTTTTCGGCGCACCATTGCTGCACATCTGCAATCAGTTGCGTTGAAAACGGTTGAAAATCAGGAATTTTTTTCTCGTACTTTTTGACGCTCTCTGCAAAAAAACTGACAAAAGCGCCGCCGATTAATTTTCGTTGAGCAGTTTTGTCTTTTTTCAGTGGAACGAAATCTTCTTCGTCCAAGGCGATATCCAGACCAAGCATTTTGTCTTTGCCGTAGTAGCGGCAAATATTCTTGCGCTCAAGCTTCTTGGGCACGCATCTCACGCAGACGGCCACCTCTAAATCAAGGTTGGGGTATTTATTTTCGAGAGTTTCACTGAGGTCACTTAGCTCGTCAGTGATCTCAAAGACGTTTGTCCAGCTCGGGGAGTCCGATGTGGTATCGACTCGCATAATGAAATCCTTATATCAGTGCCTGCATTTATTGCCTGGTGGCAACTTTCCTCGACGCTTGAAATATTTTCCGATTTTTAGACCTTCCCATATCCGCATGCTGCCCTTCGTAGGGGCTGCCATAATGCGCTGGTAGGCCAAATTCTTAACCTTAAGCCACCTCTGTGTATAACGCCGGTGCGGATTGACAGTTTCGCCGACTTTCCACACTTCACCTTTTTTTAAATAGACTTGGCCTATCGGCTGCTTGTGGCCCCACTTCATTTCATCGTAAAAGCCATCCTTCTTCGCAATCAGGTAATAAAGCTCGGGGGCAAGCCCCAATGGATCAATCCACGATATTGGGTTGGGGCCATACTGGAAAAAGTTGAATCCGCCATCAAAACCAATCGGATCCGGCGTCGTAAACCGCCCCACATCCGGGTCATAAAACCTGAACGTATTGAAGTGCAGCCCCGTCTCCCGGTCCAGATACTGTCCCTGGAACCGCAGATTCTGTTCTTCAATATAGTCAGGCTCGCGCACCTCTTCCAGCGTGCTGCCCCACACCCGATATGTCGCGCGCCAGACGTTGTGCCCATCGGTTTCAGTCAACTGCTCCGGCAAGCCGTTGAGGTCGTTGTGGTAGTAGCGAATTTTCTGTTGCGGACCGATGCCATCGACGCGCGCCAACGGCTCGTGGCCTTCGTCTACGTAGACGTAAAGGCTGGTCTGGCTGTGTTTATGCTCCTGCAACAGGCGCAGGCCGTCCCAGGTGAAGCGGATTTCGCCCAGTAGGCGACCGCCACTGTCCCGCTCGGTTTTGGCAATGCGCCGGCCCAGCGGGTCGTAGATCATGCGCACTACGCTGCCATTGTGGCTTTGCACTTCAATCAGGCGGTGTTCGGCGTCGTAGGTGAAGCGTTGCAGGCCACGCAGGGCACTGCTTTTTTCGAGCAGGCGACCGAAGCCGTCGTAGCGGTAGCGCTTGTCCTGGTAGGTCAGTAGCTTGTTGTGCCTCACTAAGCCGGCACTCGATTGTGCCCCGTCCAACAGGTTGGCGGCAGCATCGTAGGCGAAGGTTTCCAGCTGGCCTTGGGCATTGTCCTGGGTGGCAATGATCCGCCCGGTTGCGTCGTAATGCAGCAGTCGGCGTTGACCGCCTTCCATGCGACCGATCAAGTTGTCAGCGGGGTCGTATTCGAAAGTCTTTTGTTGCGCGGGCGGCAACTGTCGGGGCTGGCCTGTAGGGCTGCGTTTGCGCGAGCGCAACCGGCCGCAACGGTCGTATTCGCTGCGGGTGGTGATCTGGCCTTGGGTGCGCAGGACTTCGCGGTGCAGGCGGTCGCGTTCGAAGTCGCTGATGATCTGGCCGTCGAGGTTGATCTGGTGCAGGTGGCCGCTGCCGTAATACAGGTGGTTGAGCCAGCGGCCGTCGGGCAGTTGCGTCTGGCTCAGGTTGCCGAGTTCGTCGTAGCGATGGTGCAGCTTGCCGGTTGCACTCTGCTCGCACGTCAGTTGGCCGAGTGCGTCATAGGCAAAACCCAGTGCTTGGGCATTTCCTTGCCGGTCGTTGGTGGTGACGGCGATGAGTTGGTCGGTTAGATCGTAGGCGTATTCGGTTCGGCCATCGTCAGTCTCCTTGACCAACAGGCGGCCGACGGCGTCGCGTTCCAGGCGATGGACGATGGAAGAGGCCTCATCCAAAGGGAGGTATTCGACTGCGATCAGGTTACCCAGCGCGTCATAGGCGTAACGTCGAGCACTGCCATCCAGGTCTTGCTGTTGTGTAAGGCGGTCGCCCTGGTCCCAGGCAAAGCGATAGTGTTCGCCGTTTTCGTTGGTCAGGGTTTGCAGTCGGCCGTAGGCATCGTGTCGATATTCGATCGGGCGGCCATGGGCATCAATGCGCCGCACTAGCTGCCCGCGCCGGTCGTATTGGTAGCGGGTGGTATGGCCCGCCGCATCGGTGTAGGCGGTCAACTGGCCGCTGGTGTTGCGCAGGTAATGTTCGATGTAACCGTAGGGCCGTTCGATTTGCAGCAATCGGCCGTGGCTGTCGTGTTGATAGCGCTGCCGCTCACCGGCTGCATCGATAAGGGTTTGTAAATGACCTCGACGGTCGTACTCGAATCTTGTGGCATAACCCGAACAATCGACTTGCTCGATCAACTGCCCGGTTTCATTCCAACGCGGGGTTTTGCGCTTGCCCGTGGCGTCGGTGATTTCGACGACCTGACCAAAACCATCATGACGATAGCGCGTGACGTGTCCCAGCGGGTCGGTTTCGCTGACGCAATTGCCGCGTTGATCGTATCGATACTGCCAGCTGTGGCCGGCTGCATCGGATTCAACCAATGGCAGCGACCAGTGTTCCAGCCACACCGTCGATTCAATACGGCCCATCGGATCTTGCGTGCTGCACAGGTTGCCGGCTGCGTCGTAGCCGAACCGCCACTGCCCACCCAGAGGATCGGTAGCACTCAGCAACTGGCGCTCATCATTCCAACCGAACTGCCAGGTGTGCCCCAGGTTATCGGTGTATTCGGTGATCTGGTACTGCACATTCCATTGGCGGGTGCTGACCCGTTGCAAGCCATCGGTAATCCGCGTGATCCCGGCAATCAGGTCGTAATTGAACCTGTAGTCGTCACCCTCGTCGGTCCAGTGCCGTACCACGCGCCATTCGCGGTCGTCCACACAGCCCCATTGGTAGAAGCAGCGCAGGCCGGTAGGCAGTTGGTGTTCGACCAAGCGCTGGGCGTTGTCATAGCCGAAACGGCGCTGAACATGCCCATCGGCATCGCGCACTGCTGCGAGATCGCCGCGCATATCGTAGGTATAGCTGGAGAGCGTTTCGCGATGGTGATCCGGGTACAGGCGCTCAATCTGCTCGACCCGCCCGGGCCAATGCTGGCTGTAGCCCAGCTCGACTCGCACATCGCCAAAGATATCGCGCAACTGGCTCAGACGGCCCTGCACGTCATAGTCGAGGAAGACGCGGTTGTCATTGCGATCCCCCAACTGGCTCAAGCGCAAATGCGCAGGGTTGCCCGGTGCGGGTTCGAACAGCCGATACAACCCATCGACACTTTCAATCAGCAGTTGGCCACTGACATGGCGCCGCACGCTCAACCCTTCGCCGGCGCTGAACACCGCACCGCCCAGCGGGATTACGCCCATATCGATCCGGCGAGCCTGTTCATCGGTGTAGATCAGCCGTTCGCCACCGTCGGGATGTAGGCCTATCTCGACGAAAACCTCATAGGCCACACTCCAACCGGCGCCGAACAGACCGTTACGGCGCTCATCCCGGCTGCTGTAGTAGCGCTGCCACTCGACCGGCAGCCGGCCAGGCAATGCGAAATCCAGATCGTCATCACCGTCGAGGATCTTCGCACCGGTGGCGCTGTGCACCGGGTTGGGCGAGCCGCGCACTGCTGACGCGAGCGCATTGCTCACCTGCCCTGTGCCCCACGACACCAACCCACCCACCGCCATACAGGGCAGCGTGCTGAAGAACTTCGCCCCACCGCCCCGCAACGCCAACAACGCCGTGACCGCCAGCCCTACACCCGGCGTCTTGCCGCTGTGAATCTCACGCACCACCACCGGCGCGCCGCCGATGACCACGTTGGGCGAAATCTGTACCTTGCCCACCGTGGCTTCGCAGGTACTTCTATCTCCGCTACGCACGGCGGGCTGGCCGTTGATGAAGACCTTGCTGGAACCTTCGGCAAGGTACTGCTCAGGCATTGGCGGGTGCTTATTACAATCGACCGTATCGGCAGCACAAGGCACAGCGCCCGTCACCGGTGCAGCGACCGTAGGGCGCCAGAGCTGAGAGAAAAAACCTGCGGCGATATCCAGATAAGTCGGTTCACCGCCCGCTTCTGCCACGGCGGCGGCGACTGTTCCGGCCGCCCGCGCCGCAGGTTGGCCGTTGATAAAAACATCCGGCGAACCGCTGCTGATGAATGCATCGATCACGGGTGGGAAGAGTGCGCTGGCAAAAGACTCACATAAGCGTGAAAGGCTTTTGTCGGCACCGGTTGCGCCCATGCCGAGCCCGACCACCACACCCACCACGGCCCCCAGCACAACGCAGCCAAGGCCGCCTGTCGCCACGGTGATGCCGGTTGCAGCCACAACGGCCGCCGTGGCCAGCGCGGTCACGGCCACCGTCGCCGCGATCTCCAGCACGCCGCCCAACACGTCCGCCAGCATCGAGCTGTGCAACAGCGCATCGCCCTCGCGGGCGGCCCACAGCGTATCCGTCATGCGCAACAGTCCCTGTCCGAAAAGACCGGGATCAAATCACGCAGATACGCTGATGCTCAGGTGACGCTTTCTGAGCGACACGTAGGAAAGCTCTTAAAACCCTCAGCACCAAATGCAATTAAAGAATAATCAGTCGCGCAATAATCAATATTTTTAATAATTAACATATAACCAAAAAGAACTTCACAGAGCGTTCTTATAGGAATAACGTCAACCCACTCACCGACCCCTTCTCCAGGCGGAGGTAGCCGAACCCTTTCTTGATCTGCCTGGAGCCTGCATCCCATGGTCTTTACCACCCCCTTCAAACGCCTGCTCCTGGGCACTGCCCTCGCCCTCGGCCTGATCGGCACCGCCCACGCCGCCGACCTGCAACCGCTGCGGGTGGCCAATCAGAAATCGACAATCAAGGCGCTGCTGGAAGTCTCCGGCGAAACCAAGAATGTACCCTACGAAATCCAGTGGTCGGAATTCCCCTCGGCCTCGCCCTTGGGCGAAGCGTTGAATGCCGGTGCCGTGGATATCGGCGCCCTCGGCGATGCGCCCTACGTCTTCGCCCTGGGCGCCGGCGCCTCGCTCAAGGTGGTCAGCATCATCCACGCCGAAGGGCGCAATACCACGGCGCTGCTGGTGAACAAAGACTCGCCGATCAAGACCGTGGCGGACCTGAAGGGCAAGAAGATCGTCACCGGGCGCGGCTCCATCGGCCATTACCTGGCGATCAAGGCTCTGGCCACCGCTGGCCTGACGACCAAGGATGTGCAGTTCATTTTCCTGCTGCCAAGCGAATCGCGCCTGGTGCTGGACAACGGCACCGCCGACGCCTGGGCCACCTGGGACCCGTACACCACCGTGGTGACCTCCCAAAGCAAGGCTCGCGTGCTGATCAGCGGTAACCAGTTGTTGAGCAACCACCTGTACCTCGCCGCCACCAGCCAAGCCATCGCCGACAAACGCCCGCAGCTGGATGACTTTGTCGCGCGCCTGGACCGTGCCTACGCCTGGGCCAACGTGCACCCCAATGAATACGCCGCCGCGCAAGCCAAGATCACCGGCCTGCCGCTGGCAGTGCATGTGGAAGTGGCCAAGGACACACGCCTGACGCCGGTTGCCATTGACGACAGCGTGATCAGCGGCCTGCAAGCCACCGCCGACATCTACCAACAAGAAGGCCTGCTGACCAAGCACATCGATGTGTCGCAGGGTTTCGACAAGAGCTTTAACGCCAAGCGTGCCCCCCTCAATCAAGCCTCGCGCTAAAGGAGCAGAACATGAGCAAGCCACGTCAATTGAAACTCGGTGCCATGGTTCACGGTGTCGGTCACGGCTGGGGCGAATGGCGCCACCCGAACGCCCAACCGAACGCCAGCACCAATTTCGGTTTCTACAAACAGCAGACTGAACTGGCCGAAGCCGCCAAGTTCGACTTCGTGTTCATCGCCGACAGCCTGCATATCCACGCCAAATCCAGCCCGCACTACCTCAACCGCTTCGAGCCGCTGACCATCCTCTCGGCACTTGCCGCGATCACCACGAATATCGGCCTGGTGGCCACCGTGACCGTCAGCTACACCGAGCCCTACCAGGTGGCGCGCCAGTTCTCGTCCCTGGACCATATCAGCGGCGGCCGCGCCGGCTGGAACGTGGTCACCTCGTGGCTGAGTGGCACCGCCGACAATTTCGGCAAAGCCGAACACCCGCCGCACGCGGTGCGCTACCGCATCGCCAAGGAACACGTGAACGCGGTCCAGGGTCTGTGGGATTCCTGGGAAGACGACGCCTTTGCCTACGACAAACAGAGCGGCGAGTTTTTCACCCCGAGCAAGCTGCACGCGCTGAATCATAAGGGCGAGTTTTTCTCGGTCAAAGGTCCGTTGAACATCGCCCGTTCACGCCAGGGCCAGCCGGTGATTTTCCAGGCGGGCACCTCTGAAGATGGGCGCAACTTTGCCGCCGAAAACTCCGATGCGATCTTTGTACATGTGGAGAGCATCGAGGAAGGCCTGGCGTATTCCCAGGACCTGAAACGCCGCGCCAAGGGTTTTGGCCGTGACCCCGACAGCCTGTCGATCCTGCCGGGCATCCGCCCGATTGTCGGCCGCGATGCCGCCGAAGTGGAAAGCCGCTATCAGCAAGCCGTGGACCTGGTGACCGTCGAAGACGCCATCGTCGCCCTCGGCCGCCCGTTCAACGATCATGACTTCAGTAAATACCCGCTGGACGCGCCGTTCCCGGACCTCGGCGACCTCGGCTCCAACAGCCAGAAAGGCGGTTCCGACCGGATCAAGCAACTGGCCAAGGACGAAGGCCTGACCCTGCGCGAAGTGGCCTTGCGTTTCTCACGACCCAAACGTGACTTCGTCGGCACCCCGGAGCAAGTCGCCGACGCGATCCAGACCTGGTTCGAAACCGGCGCCAGCGATGGTTTTATCGTCAACTCGGTGTTGCCGGACGGCCTGCAATACTTCACCGAACTGGTGGTGCCGGTGCTGCAACAGCGCGGCCTGTTCCGCAGTGAATACAGCGGCCACACCCTGCGCGACAACCTTGGCCTCGATGTGCCGGCCAACCGTTACAGCGTCACCGCCGAGGTAGAAGAACAGCAGGAGGCGCTGGCATGAGCGAATCCCTCAACCGCCAGTTGGCCGACCTGCACGCCGAACGTGTAGCGACCTGGGCAGCGGAGTCGTTGCAGGTCAATATCGACCAGCGCCAACGCCTGCTGGATGAGGCCAGACCGGACGACTACGTGCAGATCGGCGACGAGCTGGACCCGTTTACCCTGCTCAACGTCGAAGGCGGCGAACTCAACCGCGAGCTGCTGCTGGCCGACGGCCCGGCGGTGCTGGTGTTCTTCCGCTTTGCCGGCTGCCCGGCGTGCAACATCGCCCTGCCCTATTACGAGCGCCAGCTCTACCCACGCCTGCGTGAACTTGGCGTGCCGTTGGTGGCCGTGAGTCCGCAAGTGCCTGAGCGCCTGGTGGAGATCAAGACCCGCCACAACCTGCAATTGCTGGTGGCCAGCGACCAGGACAACAACCTGGGTCGGCGCCTGGGGATTCTCTACAGCTTTGACGAGGCGTCGCGCAACGCCGCGTTGGCCAAGGGCAACAGCATTGGCGAGACCACCGGCACCGGCACGTGGGAGTTGCCGCAGCCGACGGTGGTGGTGATTGCCAAGGACGGCACGGTGGCGTTTGTGCAGGTGAGCCCGGATTGGTTGGTGCGCACGGAGGCTGAGCCGGTGTTGCGAGTCGTGGAGCGCTTGCTCGCCGAGCAGCCCGTACGCCTAGCCATCTGACCCACCCCAATCCCTGTGGGAGCTGGCTTGCCTGCGATGGCGGTGTATCAGTTGACACATTTCTCACTGATACACCGCCATCGCAGGCAAGCCAGCTCCCACATTTTTGACCGAGTACATTCCTATGACCCAACCGTCTCTACGCTCCGTGGAAGTCGCCAACTTCGAAGCCTTGCTCGAACGTCTCAGCGCCGAACTGGCCAGCTCCGCGCACCTCTACGATGAAAGCGGCACCTTCCCCCACGCCAACTTCAAACTGCTCCACGACCACGGCCTCGTCGCCCTCACCGTACCCAAATCCCTCGGCGGCGGCGGTGCCAGCCTGCCCCAGGCGCGCAAGGCGATCAGTGCGATTGCCAAGGGCGAACCCTCCACCGCGCTGATTCTGGTGATGCAGTACCTGCAACACACGCGCCTGCAAGACAGCAAAACCTGGCCCGCGCACCTGCGCACCCGCGTCGCCGAGGACGCCGTGCGCAACGGTGCATTGATCAACGCCCTGCGCGTCGAACCCGACCTCGGCACCCCGGCCCGGGGCGGCCTGCCGGCGACCACCGCCGTGCGCACCGCCGAAGGCTGGCGCATCAGCGGGCGCAAGATCTACTCCACCGGCAGCCACGGTCTGACGTGGTTCAGCGTGTGGGGCCGCAGCGACGACGCCGACCCGTTGGTGGGCGCCTGGCTGGTGCCCAAGGACAGCCCCGGCATCACCATCATCGACACCTGGGACCACCTCGGCATGCGCGCCACGTGCAGCCATGAGGTAGTGCTCGACAACGTGCTGGTGCCGCTGGACCACGCCGTCAGCGTCAGCCCGTGGAGCGCGCCGTCGCCGGAGCTGGATGGCGAGGGTTTCCTGTGGATGTCGGTGTTGCTGTCCTCGGTGTACGACGCCGTGGCCCACGCCGCGCGGGACTGGCTGGCGAACTGGCTGGAAGAACGCGCGCCGTCCAACCTCGGCGCCGCGCTGGCGACCTTGCCGCGCTTCCAGGAGACCGTCGGCCATATCGACACCCTGTTGTTTGCCAACCGCAGCCTGCTGGACGCCGCCGCCGAAGGCCACACCCCGGCCGCCAACGCCGCGCAGTTGAAGTACCTGGTGACCAATAACGCGATCCGCGCCGTCGAGCTGGCCATCGAAGCCTCAGGCAACCCTGGCCTGTCGCGCCTCAACCCATTGCAACGGCATTACCGTGACGTGCTGTGCAGCCGCGTACACACCCCGCAGAACGACGCCGTGTTGCAAGGCGTCGGCAAAGCCGTCTTCGCCCAACGCCAAAAGGAACGCACATGAGTCAGGTGATTATCGCCAGCCAGCTGGACGAAGATTTCAATGAAGTGATTCGCGAACGCCTCAAAGCGATCCACCCCGAAGCCCAGGTAATCGGCGTGCCGGTCGGCGTCCCCAGCGACCTGCCAGCCCAGGCCAATATCCTCCTGCTGCGCCCGATCAACGTGCGCGGCTACACCGCCCCGGATACGCCACCACCGGGCTGGCCGTACGGCGCGCAATGGGTGCACCTGGTGTCGTCGGGCATCGATTTCTACCCGCAGTGGCTATTCAATGGGCCGCCGGTGACCACCTCACGCGGCAGCGCGGCCGACAACCTTGCCGAGTTCGCTCTGGCGGCAATCTTTGCCGCGTCCAAGCATTTGCCGGATATCTGGGTGAAGGACTCGCAGTGGAATTTCACCCCACTGCGCCCGCTCAAGGGCACCACATTGGGCATCCTCGGCTTCGGCGCGATTGGCGAGAGCCTGGCGCAGAAGGCTTTGGCGCTGGGCATCAAGGTTGTGGCGCAGCGCCATAGCTCGGCGCCGTTCAGTGCGGGCGTAGAAGCCGCCAAGGATATCCACGACCTGTTCGCCCGCGCTGACCACCTGGTGGTGGCCGCGCCGTTGACCGAGGCAACGCGCAACCTGATCAACCGCGACGTGTTGGGCAGTGCCAAGCAGGGGCTGCATTTGATCAACATTGCGCGCGGTGGCTTGCTGGACCAGGAGGCGCTGCTCGAGGCCCTGGATAACGGCCAGGTTGGGCTGGCCTCGCTGGATGTGACGGAGCCGGAGCCGTTGCCGGATGGGCATCCGTTGTATACGCACCCGCGGGTGCGGTTGTCGCCGCATACGTCGGCGATTTCGACGAATAGCCGTAATGAGATTGCGGATGCGTTCTTGGCGAACCTACAGCGGTATATCTCCGGCAATGAACTGGTCAACCTGGCCAACGCTTGACGCAATTCAAAAATGTGGGAGCAACTGTCTTGATCGTTCCCACGCTCTGCGTGGGAATGCATCCCTGGACGCTCTGCGTCCGTTCTTGAAGGCGTGACGCAGAGCGTCACCGGCGGCATTCCCACGCAGAGCGTGGGAACGATCAACATATAACAAAACGGACTTTTACGAACGCCTTTCATATCCATATTGTTACCCCCAGCACCGACCCCTGACCAGGTGGAGGCCTTGCCAACCACCACTCTCTCAGGGGTCCACCATGAGCCATATCGCCGCGCCCAACCGCCTCACCCTCGCCGTCTCGCTCGCCTTGTTCAGCGCCTACGCCCACGCCGATGACGCGGCGCTGCCGGTGGTGAATGTCACCGCTGAGCACCGCAGCGAAGACCTGCAAAAAACCCCGCTGGCGATTTCCGCCTTCGATGAAAAGACCCTCGAAGACAAACAGATCCGCAGCGTACGCGACCTCTCCGGGCAGGTGCCGAACCTGACCCTCAGCCGCCAGTCGATCTCCTACAGCGCCCAGACCTACGGCATTCGCGGTATCGGCGAAACCGACCCGATCCAGGAAGCGGCCGTGGCGGTGTATGCCGACGACCTGTACATCCCCCGGGCGATTTCCTCGATGCTGGATTTCAACGACGTCGAACGCGTCGAAGTGCTGCGCGGCCCCCAGGGCACGCTGTACGGGCGCAACAGCAGCGCCGGCGCAATTCGCGTCATCACCCGTGATCCGAACCAGGAAACCCGAGGCTTCGTCGAGCTCGGCGCGGGCAATTACAACGCGCAGAACGGACGCTTCCTGATCAGCGGCCCGCTGGTGGACAACGCCCTGTTTGGCAGTTTCTCGGCGATTCGCCTGACCCGCGACGGCACCGTGTCCAACCCGACACGCGGCAAGGACGTGAACAACGTGGATATCCAGTCCTATCGCGGCAAGCTGCGCTACAAGCCCGAGGATTCACCGTGGGATGTGCAACTGACCCTGGCCGGTACTTTTGATCGCGGCGATACCACCAGTTATTCGCCGTTCGATGCCAACGGCCATTTCGACAAGTTCAAGAGCTACAGCAGCCTCGATCCGAAAAACCGCCTCGACCAAGGTTCCTCGGTGCTGCGGGCGATCTACGCGATCAACGATCACCTGAACGTCAAGTCGGTCACCGCCTGGTCGTCGTTCAACCAGCCGGTGGATTATGACAACTCCGGCCAGGCCGCACTGATTCAGAACAACCTGATCCTCTACAAGCAGAACTACGCCACCCAGGAGTTCCAGCTCAACGGCGACTACGACGATTTCAGCTTCAGCACCGGCCTGTACCTGTACCGCGAACGCTTCGACGCCGACCGCGACAACCTCACCTACTCCATCGCGCGCAACCGCGTGATCGGCCAAGGCCAATACAGCACCACCAACACCGAAAGCTATGCGCTGTACGGCCAGGGTACCTACAAGATCACGCCGCAACTGTCGCTGATCGCCGGCCTGCGCTATACCCGCGAGCACAAGAATTTCGAGTTCACCAACTACGCGATCAACACCGACCGGCAGATCACCGGCACCAACTTTGCCGCCGAGTCGAGCAAGTCCTGGCAGTCCACCAGCCCGAAGATCGGTTTCGAATACGCCTGGACCCCACACCTGAACCAGTACGCCTACGTGGCCAAGGGCTTCAAGGCCGGCGGCTACGACAACCGCGCCCCCACCCGCGCCGCCGCCGAGCAGGCGTTTTCGCCAGAGGACGTGACCACCTGGGAAACCGGCTTCAAGGGCGACTTCTTCGACCAGCGCCTGCGCGCCAACGTCGCGCTGTTCTACAACGACTACAAGGACCTGCAAACCAACGCCTACGACCCGGCGCTGGGCGTGAGCCTGCGCACCAACGTCGGCCAGGCCCACACCTATGGCGTGGAGCTGGAAACCCTCACCGCCCTGAGCCGCGACTTGCAGTTGACCGCCAACCTCGGCTACCTGCAAAGCCAGTACGACGACTTCCAGAACGCCAGCGGTGCGGGAGTGGATGCCAATGGCAAGCAGCTGGTGTTCTCGCCGCGCTGGAACGCCAGCGTCGGTCTGAACTACACCATCCCGGCCGGATTGCCCGGCACTTGGCTGGCCGGCACCGACGCGCAGTTCCAGACCAAGTCCTATGCCAATGCGCTGAACGACGATATCCAGGAAGTGCCGCAGCAAACCTTCTGGAATGCCAACACCCGCTACATCAGCGGCGACGGCCACTGGACCACCACCCTGGCGGTGAAAAACCTGCTGGATCGCGCCTATCCGCAGTCGGTGGGCTACGTGCCGTCCAGCGGCGCGCGTTACTACTCGGTCAACGACCCGCGCACCCTGTTGCTGTCGGTGCGCTACGACCTTTGAGCGGTTTATTTGATGCGGTAGTGGAAGGTATTGCGCACCGCCGGTACGGCGACGGCCTTGCCTTCAACGATGCGTGGCTGGTAGCGGAAGGTGTTGGCGGCGGCCAGTGACGGGCGCATGAACAGCGGGTGACAACCGTCCAGTACCTTGGGGTTTTCCACACGGCCCTGAGTATTGACGGTGTACTCCACCGAGCAATCGCCCTCGATGTTCTTGTCCAGGGCGCGCTCGGGATAGTCCGGCGCTTCCTTGCTCAAGGGTCGGTATTGGCGGCTGTCAAACGCCGGGGCCGGCGCAGGCGCAGCCGGGCGTGCGCGTTCGGCGGCCAGGCGTTCCTGGCTCAACCGTTGCTGTTCCAGTTCACGGTTGCGCTGTTCGGTGGCCAGGCGTTCCTGTTGCTGCTCGACTTTCTTCTCCTCGACGCGTTTGCGCGCCAGGGCGGCTTTCTCCAGTTTTTGCGCCTGGATCTGCGGATCGACCACGGGTTTGGGTGGCACCGGCACGACGACCGGCTCCGGTGGTGGCGGTGCTGCGACGGCCACCGGTTCCGGCACTGGCGCGGGTGCTGGCGGCAGCATGACCAATTGGGTGTGCATTACCCGTGGCGCCTCCACCACGGGTTTTTCCGTCGACCAGCCCAGCATCAGCGCGGCCAACACACCGACGTGCAACGCCACCGCGAGGCTGGCGGCGAAGCTGTTGCGCCAAAATCCGGCGGTATCCCTTGGCGCGATCGAAAACTGTGGACTGTGCATGATCATCGCCGTCATTGCGGGGCCTCGGTCACCAGCCCCAGGTTGCTGACACCACCCTTCTGCAACACCGCCATGGCCGCCACCACGCGACCGTAGCCGGCGTTGTCGTCGGCGCGGATAAACACCTGGGTGTCACTGCGCGCCGCCACCACCTGCATGACCTTGGCGCCCATTTCCTCCAGGGTCACGGCGCTGTCGGTCTGGTGCTGGGTGTCGAGTTCGCCGCCGAGGTTCCAGTAGTAACCGCCGCCGGCTTGCACCGACAGCGTGAGGATCTGCTGGCGTGTATCGGTGGCCAACGCCTCGGCGGCGACCTTGGGCAGTTCGATCTTCAGGCCCTGGGTCAGCATCGGCGCGGTGACCATAAAGATCACCAGCAGCACCAGCATCACGTCGATATAGGGCACCACGTTCATCTCGGCCTTGGGCCCGTGCTTGCGTTGCGGCCTGGTTAACATGGGAGCTTTCCTTATTCAGGCGGCCACGGCCAGGTTGATCGGCGTGCCGCGCAAGGTGCGGTGCAGGCGCACTTGCAGCTCATTGCCGAAGGCGTAATAGCGGGTGAGCAAGGTCTGGCCACGGGCGGCAAAACGGTTGTAGGCGATCACTGCCGGAATCGCCGCAAACAAGCCAATGGCGGTGGCGATCAACGCCTCGGCAATGCCCGGTGCAACGGTGGACAGCGTGGCCTGCTGCACCTGGGACAAACCGATAAAGGAATTCATGATGCCCCACACAGTACCGAACAAACCGATATAGGGGCTGACCGAACCCACGGTGGCGAGGAATTGCAGGCCCTTTTCCAGTTCGATTTCCTGCTCGGTAATCGCCACCTGCAAGGCGCGCTCGACGCCTTCCAGCACAGCCGGATCATGGCTGTGCAAGTGCTGATATTCCTGCACCCCGGCGATAAAGATCGGCGCAATGCCGCCCTCGCCCGCCTGCACGGTGTCGCGGTACAGCGGCTGCAAGTCGGGTGCCGCACGGAAGCGCTGCACAAAGCCGTTCAATTGGCGCTCCAGGCGGCGCAGCACCGCGCCGCGCTGGATGATCAAGTACCAGCTGAGCAAGGACGCCAGCAGCAGCGTGACCATCACTGCCTTGACCAATAGGCTGGCGTCGCTGATCAACCCCCAGATCGTCATATGTTCCATCGTCGCGTGCATGGTGAACTCCTATTCGAATAAAAAGTGATGACCGGGTGATGACGGGTCAGGGCAATTTCAGCGTGCGGGTCACTTCGGCCCAGGGCACAAACTTGAAGTTCTGGGTCTGCTCGGGCATGCGCTTGCGCCCGTCCTGCACCACCAGCATGCCCTGGCTCCACGGCCCGCCGAGGTTGATCGCGGTGACTTCCAGGCCATCGGTTTCCGAGGCGCCGTCAATACCGGCAGCCGCGTTAAGGCCAACGCGGAACGCGCCGTGGGTGGCGAACGGCGGCTCGGCATCCACCACCAGATAGCTGTCATTGCCTTGGCTGGAGATCACCAGGAAATCGCGTTTTTCGCTCTGGTACAGCGCCAGGCCCTCGACGTCTGCATGCAACTGCGGCCCCACCTTGATCACGCTGGTGAGCTTGGCCGGCTGATCGGCACGCGCATCCACGGCCCACACGCCGACGTCTTCTTCACCGATAAACAAGCGTTGGCGCTGATCATCGGCGACGCAGCCTTCGGGTTGGCTATCAACCTTGAACTGGCGCACCAGCTCGCCCTGCACGCGACCATCTGGCGCACTCAAGCGGTATTGCAGGAAGGTGCCGTCCTTGTCGTTGGCGATGGCATAAATCTCACCGCTGGCGGGCTGGAACAGGCAAATGCCATAGATCGCCTTGAGCGGCGTCGGCACTTCACCGGCTTCGCGCAGCTCGCCGGTGTGACGGTCGATGCTGAACAGGCTCAGGCTGTTGTGATCGCGGTTACTGGCGACCGCGAGATCAACGATTTGCGTACCCAGCTTGAAATTCGGGCGCACGTCGACGTTGTTCAGGCGCCCGACCGCCAGCTCCTGCAACAGCTTGCCGTCGAGGTCGTAGGCCAGCAGGCCCTGCTTTTTGTTGGTGCCGAGGACGCGGCTTTTGGCCGGTTGCTCGGGGTGAATCCAGATCGCCGGATCGTCCGCCGCATCGCCCTGGCGGCCGACGGGATCGGTCTGGCGCACGGCGGCGACTTCCGGGATCACCGCATCGACCGGCACCGGCTTGGCTTGCCAGTTGAGCGTGCCCTGATAGAGTTTACCGCTGTCGTCATCACGCACCAGCAGTTGCTGGCCGTTGACGGAGAGCTGCTCCGGCTCCTTGAGGCCCGGCAGGCTCAGGCTCGCTTGCTCGACCCAACGCTCACCGGTTTGCTGGAACAGATGCAGTTGCGCCGTCTTCGGATCAAGCGCCACCACACCACCCGGCACCAGCGCCATGGCCCCGGCTTCGCGCTTGGGCGTGTCGAACACCGCCACCGGCGTGCGTTTCACATCGGCTTCCGGGTGCGCCGGGTAGGCCCACCAGCCAACGTTTTCTTCGTTGACCACCAAACGATTGGCCGCGTCATCCACCTGGCAGAACTGCGCCGATGGCGGCAACGGCAGACCGCGTACGCGCTGGGGTTCGCTCAACAACGTGGCGCCATTGCCCACCAGCCACTGTTCACCTTTGCCTTCTTCACCCACCAGGAACACAAACAGGTTGGCCGCCGAATCGCGGTACAGGCACAGGCCGTTCACGGCGTAGTCGCGTGTCGGCAGGTAGAGCGGTTTGCCGAAGGTCTTGGCGGTGGCGTCGAGGCTGATCAACAGCGCTTGTTGGCGATCGTTGTCGAGGCTGGCCACCAGGGTCTGGGTGCCGGATACGCGGGTGTCGAGGCTGCTGAAATTGCCGTTGAAGCGCGCCAGTTCGACGCCCTTGGCATCGAGCAGTTGCAGACCGTCGCGGGTGCTGGCGGCGAGGCGTGCGTTGGTGTTCAAGATCGCCACGGCCTCTGCGTTGAGGCTTGGAGCCCAAGGAGTCAGGGCCAAATCGGCGGCAAATGCATGGCCGCTGGTTGCAAGAACCATCAGCAGGTACAGCTTGGAAATTCTCATGTACAAACAAATCCTTCAAAAACGATGGAGATCAACTGTGGGAGCGGGCTTGCTCGCGAATGCGGTGTATCAGTCGACGAATCAGTTGGCTGACCCACCGTATTCGCGAGCAAGCCCGCTCCCACATTTGGAAGGTGTGGGATTCAGAAGTGGGTGAAGGTCAGGCCGACTTTGTAGGTCGGGCCATACTCTTCGTACTGCCCGTTGTAGCTGCGATGGCCGGTGTAGACGAAGTACGACTCATCCGTCAGGTTCTGCGCCTCGAAGCTCACTTGCAGGTTCTTGGTCAGTGAGTAGCGCGCGCTGAAATCCACAAAGGTCTGGGCATCGACGTGCAGGTCATGGGCCTTGTCGTTGATCGACGCCAGCTCGTACAGATAGGCCGACTTGTAGTTGGCCGACAGGCGCAGGCTGAGCTTGTCATCTTCCCAGCCGAGCATCAGGTTGCCGACGGTGTCGGACTGGTTCGGCAGGCTGATGTTGCGTTTGCGGTTGCCGCCGCTGGCGCTGTCGAAGCCTTCGATATCGGCGCTGGAGCGGCTGAAGGTGGTGTTGGCGCCCACCAGCAAACCGTTCCACGGCGCCGGCAGCCAGTCGAACTTCTGCGAGTAGGCCAGTTCCAGGCCATACAGCTTGGCGCTGTCACCATTGGCGTAGGTGTGGGCCTCGGAGAAATTGGTCCAGGCGCCGGTGCCGGCGACGTCGGTGTTGTAGACGAAGTTCTTGATGTCCTTGTAGAACACGAACGCCGAGACGGTGCCGGCGCGGCCCATGAAGTGCTCGATACCAAGGTCCAGGTTGCTCGATTCCAGCGGCTTGAGGTCCGGGTTGCCGAAGGTGGCCTCGTCATCGTCGATCACAAAGCCCGGCGCCAGTTGGCCGAAGGTCGGGCGCACCACGGATTTGGTCCAGGCCGCGCGCACCTGGGTGTTCTTGTCGATCTGGTAGCGCGCATGCAGGCCCGGCAGCCAGTGGTGGTAGCGGCGTTTAGTGTCGGTGGCGGTGAACACGCCATCGGTGGCGCCGGTGCCTTTGGCTTCGAACTCGGTGCCTTCGTAGCGCAGGCCGGCAATGAAGCGCCAGTCGTCGATATCGATGGTGTTCATCAGGTAGCCGGCGTTGATGTCTTCGCGGATGGTGAAGTCGTTGACCCGCGATTCGGTCTCGTCATAGAAGTCCGCCGCGTTGAGGCCACCGATCAACTGCTTGATGCTGCTGGGGCTGATGCCAGGGCCGTAGTTACCCAGGCGATAATCCACATTGCCCTTCTGGAACTGGGTGAGGTTGAGCTGTTCGTCAGTGAAGCCCAGGTCGTCAAAATCCTTGTAGACCCAGGCTTCCAGGTCGTTGCTCTTGTGGCGGCGGCTGACCTTGCCGCCAAACTTGAACTGCGACGCGTAACCGCTCAGGTCATAGTCGCGGGCCAGGTCCAGACGCAGGTTTTTCTCGGTATCCTTGGTGTTCTGTTTTTCCCAATCGACCTTGTCGAGGGTGAAGTTGCTCGCATCGTAGAAGCCGCTGCCGATGATCGGGCGCGGTTTGTCCTTGTCGTAGAAACCGCTGTTGGCGAAGTCACCGCCGTCAAAGGTGGCGCCGGCGATGTGCGCCGGGCTGTCTTCGCTGGACTGGCTGTAACCGGCCTGGCCGCTCAAGGTCCACAGGCCGAGCATGCGTTCGCCGCCAAAGACATAGGACTGGATTTCCTGGGTTTCTTCGCGGTTTTTCAGCTTGCGCTTGCCCTCCGCATCCCCCAGTTCGCCCGGGGCCTGGGGGTCGGCAAATTCAATGCTGGTGGAGTTGCGGGTCTCGGTGTCTTTGTAGCGGCTGTAGAGGGTGCGCAGGTAATAGCTGCTGAGGTCATCGGGCTTGTAGTCGAAGTTCAGGCCGCCACCGGCGCGTTCGCGGCTGATGTCGTAGTCGCGCTGTTCGAATTCGTTGAGTTTGGCGCCGTCAGTGAAGTCCCAGGCGCCGCCGGTTTCGACGTTGTCCGAGCCGAAGTCACGCTTCTGCCAGCTGAGTGCGGCGGCCACGCCGAAGTTGTCGATGCCGTCGCCCAGGCTGAAACGGTTGCTGGCGGCGCCGGAGAATTTCGGGCTGGTCTGGTGGGTGTTCTTGTCGTAGCTGGCTTCGGTGCTGCCGGTGTAGAACAGGCCTTTGTGATCGAAGGCCGAGAGGCTTTGCACATCGACCGTACCGCCGAGGGAGTTGGCGTCCATGTCCGGGGTGAGGGTCTTGATCACCGACAGCGACTGCACCAGTTCCGAGGGCAACACATCGAGGGCCACGGCGCGGCGTGCGCTTTCCGGGGCGGGCACGAGGGTGCCGTTGATGGTCACGCTGTTGAGGTCCGGGCCCAGGCCACGCACGCTGACGAAGCGCCCTTCGCCCTGGTCGCGCTCGACGCTGACACCCGGCAGGCGCTGCACCGCTTCAGCGACGTTTTCATCCGGCAGTTGGGCGACGCCGTCGGCGTGCACCACGCTCTTGATGCTGTCGGCGGTTCGCTGTTCTTTCAGCGCCGAATCGATCGCGGCGGCCTGGCCGACCACTTCGACATGCTCGGTGGTGGCCGCTTCGGCCGCGTTGATCCGCTCGCTGGCCATTGCCAGGGCCAAGGCGGTAAGCGTGAAGCCGACGAGCCCGGTGCGCTTGTACATGCAATCCTCCCCAAGAATCCGTTGGCGCCAGGCAAGAGGCCCGGCAACTGGGAGGGCAAGCTAGGGGTGGGGGATGACGGTTCTGTGACAGGTACAGCGTGTGAAGGCCATAACCCGGGGTTTGGAGCGACCTCAAGCGTACAAATGAGCTGAAATGACCTCGGTTTAAAGCCTGGGAGCTGTGTTTGTGTGGGAGCTGGCTTGCCTGCGATGCAGGCACCTCGGTCTTTCAGTAACACCTGGGTGATGCTATCGCAGGCAAGCCAGCTCCCACACAAGCCAGCTCCCACAGTTGAGCTGTGTTTGGTTTGAAATTGTGATTTTTCCGTGAGCTGATTCGACCCGCCCCCACCGTCACGCAACCGTCACATCCATCTGCTGTGCTGGCGCCCATCGCTCTGTTGCCCAAGGATTCGCGGCCATGTTCTCCGTGCTCAAACCCCACCGCTGGAAACTCTCCCTGCTGCTGATCGCCGCCAACCTCGGGTTGATCCTGCACCTGGCCTGTGGCGAGTTGAAAAGCTTCAGCGAATGGGTGTGGCTGGATATCTTCGGCGAAGGCGGCTCCGCCCTGCTCGCCCTGGTGTGGCTGGGCCTGGTGCTGAAAAGCCGCCCCGCCGGGCGCGTCACCAACTACCTGGCGCTGGGCCTGTCGTGCATCTTTTTCTCGTGGTGGATCGACAGCCTCGACGAGTTTATCCGCCTGCCCGACAGCATCACCTGGGACCACTGGCTCGAATCCGGGCCGATGCCGGTGGGCATGATTCTGCTGACCATCGGCATCTACCACTGGCACCGCGAACAACTGGCGATCAGTGCGCAGATGGAGAAACGCGAGCGGCTGTTCCGCGAGCATCGCCTGTTCGACAAACTCACGCCCCTGGCCGGCGCCGACTACCTCAAGCGCCAATTGGCCGACAGCCTGCGCGACAGCCAGGAGCAGCAGCAACCGCTGTCCCTGCTGGCCCTGGACCTGGACAACTTCGCCGCCATCAACCAGGCCTTCGGGCATGCCGAAGGCGATGCGGTGTTGCAGGCCCTAAGCCATGTGCTGTTGCTGAACCTTCGCCGTCAGGATTTGCTCTGCCGCCTGGCCGGCGACCGTTTTGTGGTGCTGCTGCCCAATACCGGCGAGCGCCAGGCCCAGGTGCTCGCGCTGGAGCTGCAACAGACCGTGCGCGCCCTCGCCCACAAGACCCGGCTGCAAGGCGAACGCCTGCAACTGGCGGCCACCACCGCCGTGGTCATGGCTCTGGACGAAGCGCCGCAGGATTTGCTCAAGCGCCTGAACCTGGCCCTGGCCCGCGCCAAGCAACCGCTTGCGAAAAGCGCCTGAGATGGCGGTGAAAACAGACTGGTATGAAGCCGACAGCCGCTTCATCCCGGGGCATTACCAACCCGCCACACTGATCGACCTGGCGTTGTCGCGGGACATCGACAGCCATCGCCTGCTGCGTGGCACCGGGCTGTTTCACGAGGACATCCTGGCGGGCACTGCACGGCTGAGCCCGCAGCAATTTCTCGGCCTGATCGGCAACAGCCGCAAATTGCTGGACGCCGACGACAGCAGCTTCCTGTTCGGCCAGCGCTTGTTGCCCGGCTACTACGGCGCGGCCAGCCATGCGTTGGGCCATGCGCAGAACCTGCATCAGGCGCTGGACATCCTGATCCAGCAGCAAGTGTTGCTCAGCCCGCTGGTCACCCTGCGACTGGAGTTGGATGAGCACCACGCCTACCTGTACTGGCTGGACACCTGCGGCGCTGGCGAACACTGGCGTTTCTTGCTCGAAGCCAGCATGACCTCGCTGGTTGCCATGAGCCAATGGCTCAGCGGTGAGCGCCTGCCGTGGGTGGCCAGTTTCAGCCATGCCGAGCCCCGTTATGTCGAGCAGTACTGGGTACACCTGGGCGAAGACACGCGCTTCGAACGCCCGCTGGACATGCTCTGCATCCCCCGCGAATACCTCACCCGCGCCTGGCCGGGCGCGTCCGTCACGGCTGGGCAGGTCGCACGCCAGCAGGCTCGTGAGCAGATCGAACAGCTGGGCTTTGCCGGCAGTTTTCTCGATTGCCTCGACGACTACCTGCGCGACCTGGTGCGCCAACCGCCGAGCCTGGAACAGGCCGCGCTGGCGTTCGCCATGAGCCCGGCGACCCTCAAGCGCAAGCTGCACAAGCACGACACCGGGTTTCAGCAGCAAGTGGACCGGGTGCGCAAGCAGGTGGCGTTGCACCTGTACCAGGTCAAGGGCTACAGCAATGAGGAAGTGGCGGCGTACCTGAATTTCAACGATGCGGCGAACTTTCGTCGCGCGTTCAAACGCTGGACCGGCAGCACGCCGAACCTGATCCGCCAGCTGTTCAACAGCCGCTAGCCAGGCGCTCGCGCAAGAATTCCACCAGCGCCTGCACCGGCCGTGAGCTTTGCCGGTGTTGCGGGTACACCGCCGACAGGGTCAGATCTTCGGGGGCGAACTCGTCCAACACACTGACCAGGCGGCCATCCTTCAGCGCGTCGCCGACGATAAAGGTCGGCAGATAGGTCACGCCCAAGCCGGCGATGGCGGTGTCGCGCAACAGGTCACCGTTGTTCACGCGCATCCGCCCGCTCACATTCAGCGCCTGCACCTTGCCCTTGAAGCGCCATTGCACCTGGCGGCCATGGCCGTACGGCAGGCAGTCGTGCTCGGCGAGGTCATCGGGTTTTAGCGGCGTACCGCGCAGCGCCAGGTAGTCGGGGCTGGCGCAATACACCCGGGGAATGCTGGCGATACGGCGGGCGATCAGGGTGGAGTCTTCCAGGGTGCCGATGCGCAACACCAGGTCGTAGCCTTCGCCGATCAGGTCCACGGGACGGTCGCTGAGATCGACCTCCACCGACACTTGGGGATGGCGCTGTAAAAACAGCGGCAACAGGCAACCCAGGTGAGCCATGGCAAACGACAACGGCGCGCTGAGGCGAATGGTGCCGCGCGGCTCGCTGTTCTGCCCGGTGATGCCCTGCTCCACTTGCTCGACTTCAGCGAGCAGGCGCAGGGCAGATTCGTAGTAACTCTGGCCCAGTGGCGTGACATCCAGGCGGCGGGTGGAACGGTTGAGCAGACGCACGCCGAGGCGGTCTTCCAGCTGGATCAGGCGGCGGCTGACGAACTGCTTGGACAGGCCCAACTGTTCGGCGGCGGCGGTGAAGCTGCCGGACTCCATGACCTGGCAGAACAGGCGCATGTCTTCAAAGGGGTTCATTGTCGCTTCTCGGTGGACATTTCCGGGTTTATAACACGCCCCAACTGATCGTTCCCACGCTCTGCGTGGGAATGCAGCCCTTGGACGCTCCGCGTCCGCAGTGGAGGTCGTGACGCGGAGCGTCGCAGGAGGCGCTCCCACGCGGAGCGTGGGAACGATCGGTCGGGGTGGGGTTACTTGGTGAACGCCGAGTAGCTGTTCATCAGGTTGCGGTAGTTGGGAATACGCGGCGACAGCAGGTTGGCCAAGCCTTCCATATCGTTGCGCCAGTCGCGTTGCAGCTCACAGGCCACCGCGAACCAGTTCACCAGTTGTGCACCGGCGGCGGTCATGCGCGCCCAGGCGGCCTGTTGCACGGTTTCGTTGAAAGTGCCGGAGGCATCGGTGACCACGAACACTTCAAAGCCTTCCTCCAGCGCACACAGGGTCGGGAACGCCACGCATACATCGGTCACAACACCGGCAATGATGATCTGCTTGCGGCCGGTCGCCTTGACGGCCTTGACGAAATCTTCGTTGTCCCAGGCGTTGATCTGGCCAGGACGGGCAATGTACGGCGCATCCGGGAACAGTTCCTTGAGTTCCGGCACCAGCGGGCCGTTGGGGCCGCTTTCAAAGCTGGTGGTGAGGATGGTCGGCAGGTTGAAGAACTTCGCCACATCGGCCAGGGCCAGGACGTTGTTCTTGAATTCGTTGGGGGAGAAATCCTGGACCAGGGAGATCAGGCCAGTCTGGTGATCGACCAACAGTACAACCGCGTCATCTTTGTTCAAGCGTGGGCTAGCCATGGTTCAACTCCTTACGGGGGATGGGAAATCAGAAAGCAAAGCAGGAACAGCCAAACGCGCCCCAGAAACCCTGGAAGTCGCTGACCGGCACGCTGGAAAGCCGCGCCTTTTCGTGGCTGTGGGAATGCACGCCGCAGGGGCCGCTGCACTGGTGAACTTGCGCCTGCAACGGCGAACTTGGGCGCCAGTGCCCTGGTACCTTGACCACCGGCGACCAGTCCGGCAGCACCGGCACCCGTGGCGGTGCGTAATCCTCGAAGTCGCCGGCGCCGTAGACCACCTTGCCGCCGACCACGGTCAGTACCGATTCAATCCACTTGATGGCTTCTTCATCGACACTGAAAAAGTCCGCCGACAGTGCGGCGACGTCCGCCAATTGGCCGACCTTGATCTGGCCTTTCTTGCCCTGCTCGGACGAGAACCAGGCGCTGCCATGGGTGAACAGTTCCAGCGCGGTGAGGCGCGGCAAGCCTTCGGCGTGCAGCTCCAGGCCGCCGACGGTGCGGCCGCTGACCATCCAGTACAACGAGGTCCACGGGTTGTAGCTCGACACCCGCGTGGCATCGGTACCCGCCCCGACCGGCACGCCTTCGGCGAGCATGCGCTTGATCGGCGGCGTGGCTTCGGCCGCCTTGGCGCCGTAGCGCTCGACAAAGTATTCGCCCTGGAACGCCATGCGGTCCTGAATCGCAATACCGCCGCCAAGGGCACGCACGCGCTCGATGTTTTTCGGCGTGATGGTTTCCGCATGGTCGAAAAACCACGGCAGGCCATTGAACGGAATATCGCGGTTGACCTTCTCGAACACGTCGAGCATGCGCGAGATGGACTCGTCATACGTGGCATGCAGGCGGAACGGCCAGCGCTGCTCCACCAGGTGGCGCACCACCGGTTCCAGCTCCTGCTCCATGGTCAGCGGCAGGTCCGGGCGCGGCTCGAGGAAGTCTTCAAAGTCAGCGGCCGAGAACACCAGCATCTCGCCGGCGCCGTTGTGGCGCAGGTAGTCGTCGCCCTGGTGCAGGGTGACGCTGCCGGTCCAGTTCTTGAAGTCGCTGAGTTCTTCCTTGGGCTTCTGGGTGAACAGGTTGTAGGCGATGCGCACCGTCAACTGTTCGTCCTTGGCCAACTGCTCGATTACCGCGTAGTCGTCGGGGTAGTTCTGGAAACCACCGCCGGCGTCGATGGCGCTGGTCAGGCCGAGGCGATTGAGTTCACGCATGAACTGGCGGGTCGAGTTGACCTGGTATTCCAGCGGCAGTTTCGGGCCCTTGGCGAGGGTCGAATAGAGGATCATCGCGTTGGGACGCGCCACCAGCATGCCGGTGGGGTTGCCGTTACTGTCGCGCACGATCTCGCCGCCCGGTGGGTTCGGCGTGTCCTTGGTGTAGCCGGCCACACGCAGGGCGGCACGGTTGAGCAAGGCGCGGTCGTACAGGTGTAGCACGAACACCGGGGTGTCTGGCGCGGCCTGGTTCAACTCTTCGAGGGTGGGCATGCGTTTTTCGGCGAACTGGAATTCGTTCCAGCCACCGACTACGCGCACCCACTGTGGCGTCGGGGTGCGGTCGGCCTGGTCCTTGAGCATGCGCAGTGCATCGGCCAGGGACGGCACGCCTTCCCAGCGCAGTTCGAGGTTGTAGTTCAAGCCGCCACGGATCAGGTGCAGGTGGGAGTCGTTGAGGCCGGGGATCACGGTGCGGCCCTTGAGGTCGATGACCTGGGTACCACTGCCGCGCAGGGCCATGGCTTCACCGTCGGTGCCGACGGCGACAAAGCGGCCCTGGTGGATGGCGACGGCGGTGGCGCGCGGGTTTTCACGATCCACGGTGTGGAACTGGCCATTGAACAGAATCAGGTCGGCGTTCATAGGGTTTCCTTTACAGAGGCTTCAAGCCAGGGAGCGAACAGGCGTGTGGCGGCCGGCATCAGCAGGTAGACCACCAGCACGACGATGGTCAGGGTGACCAGGAAGGTGGCGACCACATAGTTGGAGAGGAAGGGGTGCAGGCGCAGCACCGGGCCCCAGATGATTGGGACCAGCAGGGTCAGTGGCAGGATCACGAACAGGGTGACCACGGCCTGCTTCCAGCGCGGCGGCTTGGCGGCGGTTTCGGGGTTGAACCAGAATTCGTTGACGGCGCCGATTTCGGTGTTGTCGCCGTCGGCGAGCATGGGGGCGGCTTCGGCGATCAATTCGTTGCGTTCGGGGGAGTCGAGCCAGCGTTCCAGGGCGTCGGTGGAGCGGTAGCGCAGGACGCAGGTGAACAGGGCGAGGTTGTTTTGTTTGCTGCGTACGACGTCCACGCCGAGGTGGCCGGGGCGTTCGCCGGCGATGCGGACGATGCGGCGGAGCCAGGCTTCGTAGTTGGCTTCGTGCCCGGGTTTGATGAGGTGTTTGACGACCAGGGTGACGACTTCGTCGGGGCTGGTTTTGGGTGTTGGGTCCATGGTGTTGGATTCCCCCTGGAGAGTTGAGCGATGGGGGGAGTTTGCCGGTCGGGGTGGTGGGGGAATTGGATGTATGTGCTGTTTGGGGTGGGCTGCGTATATATCCGTTATTTGGGTAACGGCGGCTTATGGTTCCGCCCTTACGGCGGGTCACTTTGGAAAAGCCCCAAAGTAACCAAAGGGCTCTTGCCCCAACACTCGGTGCCTCGCCTAGGCTCGGCATGCCCGTAATCCGACATGTATTTGGGGGGCCGCCGCCACGCGCCATCCATGGCGCGGGGCGGCTAAACCGGCATCCCTGCCGGTTTACCCCCCAAATCCATGCCGAATTCCGGCCAGCGTGTTTAACGGGGCGCCTAAGATCAAAATCAAAAACAAAGCGAGGCGGCCTGACAGCCGACCTGATTGACGAAGCGTACGCGGTCTCCTGTGGGAGCTGGCTTGCCTGCGATGGCATCAACTGGGTGTGCCTGATGTACCGAGTTGTCTGCATCGCAGGCAAGCCAGCTCCCACAGGTTCCAGTTCCCACAGTTGAAGAGTGAACACCATGAGAAAGACCGGTCGGCTTTAAGGCCGCCGCGCTTTGTTTTTGATCTTACTTGCCCCGTCAAACACGCTGGCCGAACGCAGGCTTGAATCCGTGGGTAACCCGGCAGGACGCCGGGTTAGCCGCCCTGCGCCATGGATGGCGCATGGCGGCGGCCCACGGATTCAAGCCGGAGTGAGGGCATGCCGAGCCTAAGCGAGGCACCGAGTGTTGGGGCAAGAGCCCTTTGGTTACTTTGGGGCTTTTCCAAAGTGACCCGCTGTAAGAGCGGAACCATAAGTCGCCGTTACCTAACCAACGGATATGTACACAAAACCCTAAAGCACCCGAGCCATGTGCTCAGCAATCCTCCCACGCAACCACCGCTCCGCCGGATCATTGTCATGCACCCCACTCCAAACCATCGACAACTCCGCCGCCTCAATCGCAAACGGCGGATCCTCCGCCCGTAACGCCGTCCCCTCGGTCAGCGCACACGCCGCATAATCCGGCACGGTCGCAATTATCTGCGTCCCCGCCAACAACGCCCGCAACCCACTGAATTGCGGCACCGCCAACACCACCCGCCGCGCCCGGCCAATACGCGCCAAATCCAGATCGATATTACCGCTCAGATCCCCGGAAAACGACACCATCGCATGGGGCCGCTCGCAGTAGTCGTCCAGGGTCAGCGGCGCAACCCCGCCATCCCCCCGCAGCACCTTGCACGGTATGTCCCGCAGCTTCTTGCGCTTGGCATTCGCCGGCAATTCCGTGGTGTAACTGACCCCCACCGAAATCTCACCGCTGGCCAACAACGCTGACATCAGCAGGTAATTGGCGCGGCGCACCACCACGACAATCCCCGGGGCCTCTTCACGTAGTTGGCTGAGCAACGGCGGAAACAGGCCAAACTCGGCGTCGTCGGACAGCCCGATACGAAACACCGCGCAGCTGGTTGAAGGGTCGAAATCCTTGGCGCGGCTGACGGCGCCCGAGATGATGTCCATGGCCGGTTGCAACTCCTTGAGTATCGCCACGGCGCGTGGCGTGGGCTCCATGCCCCGCCCGTTGCGCAGCAGCAACGGGTCGTCGAACAGATCGCGCAGCCGACCCAATGCCGCACTCACCGCCGGTTGGCCCATAAAGAGTTTTTCGGCGACCCGGGTCAGGTTCTTCTCGAACATCAGCGCTTCGAAAATCACCAACAGGTTCATATCGACGCGGCGCAGGTCGTTACGGTTCATAGCGGTATCCAAACGGTTGGCGAGCCGCCAGATAAGCACGCAAAACGCGGCCTGGATTGCACCGCTGTGCTGTCTTTTCAACGCCGGCACCTGGCGAAATTAACAACGATTAACTCGTCAGCCAGACGGTCTGGCGCCAAGAATGTGTCGGTCTACACTGCATCCATTCACCGGGAACGCTCCCATCGACTGCGGATATCCGTCATGGCCCGACTTGAGCACACTGCTCCCCGTTTATCCGCGACCGGCGGCCTGTGTGCCCGGCGCGAGCGGATTGCCAAACAATTGATCCTCGCCAACCTCGGTGAAAGCCTGGCGATTGCCGAACTGGCCCAGGCCTGTGCGCTGTCGCGCAGTCATTTTTCGCGGGCGTTCAAGTGCACCACCGGGCTGTCGCCGCAGGAATGGATTCGCCAACAGCGCATCCAGCGCGCCAAGGAGTTGATCACCGGTTCCGACTTGAGCCTCACGCAGATCAGCCTGGAATGCGGCTTTTGCGACCAGGCGCACTTCTGCCACATGTTCACCCGCAGCGAAGGCGTCAACCCGATGACCTGGCGAAATCACCAATTGCGTCACAGGCCGCAAGTCATTGCGGCCTAGTGGTTGGCACCCGCCTGGAATATGCTGGCCACACCCTTTCCCAGAGCATGGCCGGCCATGAATGACCTCAGCGACCAGGCCGTGCAGTTCGGCCCCTACCGCATCCACCCGCGCGAGCGCCTGGTGCTGGAAGGCGGCCGCCCGTTGCGCCTGGGGCGGCGGGCCGTGGAGATTCTGCTGATCCTGCTGGAGCAGGCCGGCAATGTGGTGAGCAAGCAGGAGTTGATCGCCCGCGTGTGGCCCAAGAGCGTGGTGGAAGACGGCAACCTGCGGGTGCATATGGCCGCGCTGCGCAAGGCTTTGGGCGATGGCCAGGCCGGGCAGCGCTATATCGTGACCGTGGCCCAGCGTGGCTACAGTTTTGTTGCGCCACTGAGCATCGAACCCATGAGCCTGCCCACCGAAGGTGCACCGCAACGCCCGTGCCATAACCTGCCGCTGCGGCGCACCCGCATGATTGGCCGCCAGGCGCTGATCGATGCACTGGTGCAGCAACTGCCCGCACAACGTTTCATCACCCTCATCGGCGCCGGCGGTATCGGCAAGACCACCGTGGCGCTGCGGGTGGCGGAACTGCTGATCGGGCATTACCGCGACGGTATCCGCCTGCTCGACCTGGCGCCGCTGAGCGCGCCGTCGATGATCCTGCCCAACCTCGCCGCCCTGCTCGACCTCACCCTCACCGAGCAAGAGCCATTGCTCAGCGTTGCCCGCAACCTGCACACCCGCCAATTGCTGCTGGTGATCGACAACTGCGAGCACCTGCTGGACGACATCGCACTGATCAGCGAAACGCTGCTGCGCCACGCGCCAGAGTTACACATCATCGCCACCAGCCGCGAAGCGCTGCGTGCCGAGGGCGAATCCGTGCAGCGCCTGGAACCGCTGGCGTGCCCGCCCGCCACCGGCAACCGCGCCCAGGCCCTGGGCTACCCGGCCCTGCAATTGCTGATCGAACGGGCGATGTCGCACCAGGACAGCTTTACCCTCAGCGACGCCGAGCTGCCGCTGGCCATCGATATCTGCCAGCGTCTGGACGGCATCCCCTTGGCCATCGAGCTGGTGGCGGCGCAGATAGAACGCTTCGGCCTGTCGGGCCTGCTGGTGCAGATGGAAGACAACTTCCGCCTGCTCACCCGTGGCCGCAGCAGCGCCCTGCCCCGCCAGCAAACCCTGCGCGCCACGCTGGACTGGAGCTTCGAGCTGCTCACCGGCTGCGAGCAGATTTGCCTGCGCCGCCTCGCGGTATTCCGTGGCGGCTTCAGTCTGGCCAGCGCGGCGGCGGTGATCGCCGGTGAACAGGTGGCGCCCCTTGAAGTATTGGGCTCCATCACGCAACTGGTGGCCAAGTCCTTGCTCAATGTGGAGGCCGGTGATGACGAGGTGGTCTATCGCCTGCACGACATCACGCGCACCTACGCCCTGGAAAAACTCAGCAGCGCCGGTGAACTCGACGTCACCCGCGCACGCCACGCCGAGCGTTGCCTGAGCCTGATGAACCAGGCGCAGGACGATTGGGAACTGACCGCGACCCAGCCGTGGATCGACCGCTATGCGCCCTTGCGCGAAGACATCCGCGCCGCCCTCGACTGGGGCCTTGGCGAGCATGGCGTGCACTTGTTGGGCATTCGCCTCACCGTCAGCGCCATGCCGCTGTGGCAAGAGTTGTCGCTGCTGCGTGAGCACGGTTTGTACGTGGGCAAGGCCCTGGAGCGGCTGGCGCAATCGGCAGCGCCGAGCCAGCGCCTGCATATGGCCTTGCAACTGGCGCTGGGCAGTTTTTCCTATCACACCCAGGGCGGCACGCCGCAGACCATCGACGCCTTTAGCTGCGCGCGGCGCCTGGCCGAAGCGGGCAAGGACCTCGCCGGCCAACTGCGCGCCGTGTCGGGGCATATGGCGGTCAACCTGTGCTGCGGCAACTATCGCGAAGCCCTGTCGCAGAGCCTGCACTTCGACCAACTGGGGCCGCAGGCCGAACCCTTGCTGGACCTCAGCGCACAACGCCTGCGGGTGCTGGCACAACACTTCGCCGGCAACCAGGCGCTGGCCTTGCACAACGCCGAGCAGGTGATTCAGCGGATGGCCCAGAGCGGCCATCTGAACCGCTTTACCCATGGCTTTGGCGTGCAGTACGACCAGAGCGTGGCGTCGTTGACCATCCTCACGCGCATCCTCTGGCTGCGGGGTTTCCCGGAGCGCGCCGCCCGTATCGCCGACCAGGCGTTGGCACTCGCGTTGCAAATCAACCATGGCACGTCGATCTGCTACACCCTGGCCCTCGCCGGCGTGGTGATCGCCCGCTACAACGGCGACACCGCCGCGACCCAGGCGCACATGGACCTGCTGCTGCAACAGGCACAAAAACACTCGGTGCAGCTGTTCCATACCTGGGCGCGCTGTTACGCCGGCACGACGCGGATGGCCGATGTGCAGGGCTTGGGATTGGTGGAGGATATTCTCGTCACCTTCAACGCGACCGAGGTGAGCGATACCGTGTTCGAACGCGCCCGCAACGGCGGCGCCGGCTGGTGCACTGCGGAGATCCTGCGGGGGCGCGCCGAAAGCCTCAGCGACAGCCGTGCCGCCGAAGCCCTGCTGCTGGAAGCCCTGGGCCTGGCACACCAGCAAGGTGCGCTGGCCTGGGAGTTGCGCAGCGCCACGGCGTTGGCGCAGTTGTGGCAGAGCCAGGGCCGCGTGCAGGCGGCGCGTGATCTGTTGGCGTCGGTGTATGGGCGTTTCACCGAAGGTTTTGCCACCGCCGACCTACTCCGCGTACGCGGCCTGCTCGACGAGTTGCAGGACAAACGACCGGCCTGAAAACGGCCCCAGGTAGTGCGCGTAGCCGGCCTGCAAACGCGCCACCTGTTCGGGGTCGCGCAGTTGCGCCAAGGCGTAGCTGCGCAGACTGTTGAGCAACCGATAACGCGCGGGACCGGGGCCTGGCTCCTGGGCCAGCAACGACAGGCTCACCAGCCGCGCCAGCAGGTACGGCAGGTCGGCATGTTCCAGCTCGGTGCCCGCCACCAACGCGGTCAGCGTGGGCAAGGTCACGGCCATCTTGAACAAGCCCAATTGCAGGAACAGCCAACGCTCCGGCAGGCTCAGGCGCGCGTAGCTCCAATCCAGTGCTGCGGCGAAGGATTGGTGACGTTCAACCGCCGTGCGGCGGCCCCGCGTCAACACCTGCAAACTGCTGCGCAACTGCGTCTGCACACCGTGTATGCCCAGGGCTTCGACCTGGGCTGCCGCCAGTTCCAGGGCCAGGGGAATGCCGTCGAGACTCCGGCAGATCTCCCGTAGGGGCGCCAGGTCCTGGGCGCGTAACACAAAGCCCTGCTGACTGGCGCGCACCCGCGTAACAAACAACTGCACGGCTGGAGAGGTCATCGCCTGCTCGGCATTCCCCCAGCCGCACGGCGTCGGCAGGGCCAACCTGGGCACGCACTGCACCCACTCACCCGGCAGGTGCAAGGCTTCGCGACTGCTCAGCAACACGCTCACCTCAGGGGCGTACTGCGCCAACGTGCGCACCAGGTGACGGCAGGCACTGAGCAGCAAGTCGGCACCGTCGAGCACCAGCAACAGTTGGCGCGTGGCCAAGGGTTTGCACAATGCCTGGGCACTGGCGCAGGGCTCCAGGTCCAACGCCTTGGCCAGATGGCGGAGCATTTGCATCGGCGCTTGCACCGTCGCCAGGTCCACCCACCACACGCCGTCGCGATAACGCGGCAGCACGCGTTCGGCCAAGGCCAATGCGAGGCTGCTCTTGCCCACGCCGGCGCAACCGGTCAGGGTCATCAAACGTTGCCCGGACAGGCGCCGCACCAACATCCCCAACACTTCATCGCGACCGATCAACGGGCTCAGGCGCACGGCCAGATTGTGCCGGGGCTTGGCGGCAGGCGCAGCGCTGTGCAGCGGTGCGACAAAACTGTAGCCGCGCTGGGGGTCGTTGATGATGCAGGGTTGGCAATCCAATGCACGGCGCAGGGCCGCGATGTGCACGCGCAGGTTGCTCTCTTCCACCACGCTGTTGGGCCACACGCGGGCGATCAGGCTGTCCTTGCTGACAAACTGCCCCGGAGCTTCCAGCAGCACCGCCAGAATCTCCAGCGCCCGCCCGCCCAGCGGCACCGGCCAGCCCGCTTTGCTGACCAGGCGCTGCTGCGGGTGAAAGGTGTAGCGGCCGAAGCTCATCGTGGGCGCGTTGTGCATGTCGATAAAGCGCTGAAACACCCGGCCTTGGGCGTTTGCGCATCCTTTTCCAGGGGCTTGGCGCTATCTTGCCACCTCGCCGTGACAGGACAATGCTGGCACGGGGAGCCACACGGACTTTGGGGTGCGTCAGACGGCCATATCGGCCTTAACTGAACTGCTGGCGGTACTGGGTCGGGTTAAGGCCGAGTTTTTCGCTGAACAGAAAGCGCATGTAGCGCACGCTGCCGAAACCGGCGTGGAAGGCCACGGTCTTGAGCGGCAGGTCGGTGGTTTCCAGCAGGTGGCGGGCGCGGTCGATGCGCGCGCCTTGCAAAAATGCCATCGGCGTCATCTGCACTTCCTTGGCAAATACCCGGGCAAAGTGGCGCGCGCTCATGCCCGCCAGCTCGGCCATCGAATCGATGGTGAACGGTTGATCCAACTGCGCCAGCACGTGGTTCTGCACCCGTGTGATCGGCGTTTCCTGGGGCGCCACCGCGGCAGTCATCGGACTGAATTGCGCCTGGCCGCCCTGGCGTTTCATCACCACCAGCAGCACCTTGGCCACATCCACCGCGACCTGCTTGCCGTGGTCCTGGGCCACTACCGACAGCGCGAGGTCGATGCCGGCCGTCACGCCGCCCGAGGTGATCAAGCGACCGTCCTGCAAGTAGATGCGATCAGTCTCGACAATGGCCTTGGGAAAGCCCTGGATCAGCCGTTCGGTGTAGTGCCAGTGGGTGGTCACGCGATGGCCGTCGAGCAGCCCGGCGTGTCCCAATACAAACGCGCCGGTGCAGATCGAACCAAAGCGCCGCGCCTTGGGCGCGGCAGCCTTGAGCCACGGCAGCAGCGCGGGATGGCATTCGTTATAAGCCCCGGGGCCGCCGGGCACCAACACTAGGTCGTAGGCATCAATGGCTTGCTCCAGCAGCAGGTCGGGCTGCACCAACACACCGTTGGAAGCGCGCAACGCACCGGGTTCAGTGCCCAGGGTGAGGATGCGGTAATGATCGGCCGCCGGCAGGTAGCGGTTGGCAATGGAGAACACTTCAAGCGGCCCGGCCATGTCGAGCAGCAGGAAGTCGGGAAACAGCGCCATGGCCACGGTTTTCATAGGGTGGAACGTCCATCGGATAAGGTACAGGCGGGCATTATGGCATGTCTTTTATTGTCAATTTGAGCGAGACAGTTATTCAGATTTCAGCTTCTTAATGAATATTCCGATAACCATTAACCTTCTTCTCAACGACAGCGCCCTGCACTTCGCAGCCCGCGCTCACTTGAGGACAAGATCATGCTGACCCTTCGCAAAGCTTCCGAACGCGGCGCCGCCAATCACGGTTGGTTGAAGTCGTTTCACACCTTCTCGTTTGCCAACTACTGGAACCCGAAAGAACAGGGGTTCTCCGACCTGCTGGTGATCAACGACGACCGCGTCGCCGCCGGCAAAGGCTTCGGCCAGCACCCGCACCGTGACATGGAGATTTTCTCCTATGTGCTTGAAGGCGCCCTGGAACACAAAGACACCCTGGGCACCGGCTCGGTGATCCGCCCCGGCGACGTGCAACTGATGAGCGCCGGCAGCGGCGTGGCCCACAGCGAGTTCAACCACAGCCAAAGCCGTGGTGTGCACTTCCTGCAAATCTGGATCGTGCCCAATGAAGTCGGCGCTGAGCCGCGCTATCAACAGGAGCACTTCAGCGAGGCGCAGAAACGTGGGCGTTTGCAGTTGATCATCTCGCCGGACGGTGCCGAGGGGTCACTCAACGTACGCCAGGATGCGCGGGTGTATGCGGGGCTGTTCAACGGCGACGAAAGCGCGACCCTCGACCTTGCAGCGGATCGCCATGCGTACATCCATGTGGCCCGGGGCAGTGTTGAGATCAACGGCCAGCGCTTTGAAGAAGGCGACGGTGCCCGTGTGCGTGATGAGCGGCAGATCCGCTTGAGCCAGGGTGAAGACGCCGAGGTGCTGGTGTTTGACCTGCGCCCTCAGGAGTTGCCACGGATGCCTTGAGCAGCCATCGCTGGTGTCGATAGTCACCATCAGCGCAATGAAGTTCTCTTAAAAACTGCGGCGCGTAACATCACATCCATACCCGGAAACACTTAACTAAAACACTTGGAGCACATCATCATGAAACGCCAAATTTTGCTTGGACTTGCTTTTTCGGTACTGGCTGTAAATGCTTTTGCTCATCCTCTGGTTGCTGAAGGTGGGGCTGAGCGACTGCAAGGGAATCGTGTGGCTGAAGGTGGCGCGGAGCGTCTGTTGGAGCGTCGTGTGGCGGAAGGTGGTTCGGATCGGTTGCTGGAGCGTCGTGTTGCTGAAGGCGGCTCGGAGCGTCTGCTGGAACGTCGTGTGGCGGAAGGTGGTTCGGATCGTCTGCAAGAGCGTCGCTTGGCGGAAGGTGGTTCGGATCGGTTGCAGGAGCGTCGTTTGGCTGAAGGTGGGGCGGAACGTCTGCTGAGTAGTCACGTGTAAGCCTGCATTGTTTGCAGGGAATCCCAAACCGGCCTGATCAGCCGGTTTTTTTTCGCCTGGGATAATGGTGGTGTGAGCACGGTTTAATGTGGGAGCTGGCTTGCCTGCGATGGCGGTCTTTGGGTGTACATATCCGTTATTTAGGTAACGGCCACTTATGGTTCCGCCCTTACGGCGGGTCACTTTTGGAAAAGAGCCCCAAAAGTAACCAAAAGGGCTTTTTTTGCCCCAACACTCGGTGCCTCGCCTAGGCTCGGCATGCCCGTAATCCGACATGGATTTGGGGGGCCGCCGCCACGCGCCATCCATGGCGCGGGGCGGC